>JAOPTT010000006.1:0-629 GCA_051531975.1 Spirochaetaceae bacterium | reverse complement strand
TAGAAAGAAGTTAATTTAACTAATGTATTGTCACCAGCAGCAACAACTTGAACAACGTCAGTAATCATAGAAGTATATGATTCACCAACTGCGTCTCTTGAACACTCATAGTAATCACCATAAGTAGCAACTAAACCTAAAGGAGTAGAAGCGTTGATCTTAACTACGTTTGCAGCAATTGCAGATTTCATGTCATCTAAAGAAACAGTTCCTTCTACAACATAAACAGCTTCAACTACAGAACCTGTATCAGTTGGAACTCTTAAAGCAGTACCGTTTAATTTACCATTTAAGTGAGGTAATACTTTACCTACCGCAATAGCAGCACCAGTTCCTGCAGGAATAATGTTGTTTAATGTAGCTCTGTTTTTACCACCACCAAATGTATCAGCAACGTTTTGTGTAGCTGTAGCAGCATGTGTAGTACAGATAAGACCACTGATTACTTTGTAAGTCATATCAATAGCGTGTGTCATAGGTGCAAGACAGTTAGTAGTACAACTAGCGTTAGAAACAATAGTCTCTTTACCAGTTAATGTCTCATGGTTAACACCAATTACAACAGTTTTTGTATCATCTTTACAAGGAGCAGAAATAATTACTTTCTTTGCACCAGCATTGATGTGAGC
>JAOPTT010000005.1:0-455029 GCA_051531975.1 Spirochaetaceae bacterium | reverse complement strand
CTGAATAATTTTCAGCGCCACTAAAGTCCTTTAATACATCCCAAATTTTTGATGCAGGGACATTTACCCTAATTGTTTTTTCTGTATGTTGTGCCATACGACTCTCCTTAATATGTCTATTTTTCATTTTTATTATTCACTCTTATTCCATTGATAATTATTTCAATGGAACTTATTAAGTCTTTTTCAACTTATATTCCCTCATAATGACCAGTGGTCTCTTGCATATTAAGAGACCACTGGTCATTTGTCAACAACTGGGACAAAGAATAATACTATTTATAAATTTCTATGAGAAAATATGTGGTAGTAATTAAAATAATTAAATTATATATAAGGATCTACGTTCAACATTTATCTCAAAACTTGATTAAATAATATAGTTGACATATTAACCCCAACTGTTATACTGAAATAGTACAGTGGTAAATTTAACAAAGAGGTATATTATGAAAAAGTTCATCAAAGTTTTTTTTATTAGTTTATTATCAAGTGGAATTATATTAACAATAACTTATCTGTTTTCTTTTACTCCTTTAGATCAGAAAAATGGCAGTTTTTTTTCTAATGGATTTATAATCGGCTTGGTAATCGTTTTTATTGGAATATTTAAACTTCAGTCAGGTGTTGTCAACCATAGAGAGGACATACTATATGGTGTTCATGAGGATATGAATGATACATCGGTCCGTAAAATGGAGGAATTTAATAATTCTCAGATTCCTGGAGCCATAGGATTTATTTTAGCTGGAGCAATAAATCTAGCTCTATCAGTTTTCTTTTAAAGGATTATATATGAAAAAAATTATCTTACTATTAGTCATTTCAATTTTACTTCTAAGTTGTTCATCAAAAGAAGAAAAAATAGAAAAGGAACTAGCAAATAAACCATTTAATGGAGTAATTCTTGTTGCAAAAGGCGATGAGGTCTACTATTCGGGGGCTTATGGATATGCGAATAAAGAACAGAATGTTTTAAATACAATTAAAACAAAATTCCCGATTGGTTCTCTTACAAAACAATTTACTGCTGCTTGTATTTTATTGTTACAAGAAGATGGTTTATTAAATGTTTCAGATCCAATTACTAAATATATTGATTATCCAACAGAAGAGGTTATTACAATACATCATCTATTAAGTATGTCATCAGGAATTCCTAGTAATTATAAAACAGATCAGTTTTTACAAGAGCTTGGGGAAAATGACTACAGTGATGTGAAATTATTTAAACTTTTCACTTCTTCTAAAATTGATTATTCAACTGATGATCTGTTTAAGATACTTCCTAAGAAGGATTCAGAATCAACTAAAGCTGGGGTTGAGTTTGAATACAGTAATGTCAATTATGCCATTCTTGGATTTATTATTGATAAAGTCAGTGGATTATCTTATAAAGATTTTCTATCAGCAAGAATATTCAAACCTTTAGGCATGACAAATACGGGAACAGATGATTATTTTCCCATTAAAGAGAATACAGCTTTAGGATATACAGATTTTTCTTTTTCTGAAGTTGAAAGTCAGTGCAATTTATCTATGTCGTATGCATATGGTGATATTTTTTCAACTGTAGAGGATTTATACAAGTGGAGCAATGCTCTTAATTCCAATTTTCTATCTGAATATAGTAAAAAGGAAATGTTTAAAACCCAAACTAAAATAAATAATAACCAAAGTTATGGCTATGGTTGGTTCATATATAAAAATGGTGAAATTGTACTTCATAATGGTTTTATTTGGGGATATCGTTCAATAATTTATATGAACTTGGCTAAAGATCAATTAATTATCACTTTAACTAATACAAGTCACGTTACCTCTTTATGGGATATCGAAGATCTAGTTGTTGAGATTTTAAATGAGTGATAACTACTGAGCATTCAATAATAAATACGCGGTAGAACAAGCGAATGAACGAAGATAGACTCTTAGGTCGGTATCTGCGCCCTATTCGCTCCAGAAGGATTCTGATTGTTATTCGGGTATTATATGGTCTAATTCATAACAAACCTACGGTTAGGAAGTTAATTATTTTTGTGCATATTCATAGTTCTTGACTTGTTAATCTGTTAATAAAGGATTAATATAAAAGTGGGATATCCCACACGGAGTGTAGAATGAGTTCAGTACTGAAACAATATGATACAAAATTAGATTCTAAACACAGAATTACAGTCAGAGGTGCAAACTATGATTACTATCATGTTATTGAATTTGAAGATGGTAAAATAGAATTACAACCAAGAATTCTTATTGACCCACAAACAATTTCTTCTAATACATTAGTAATGATGGATTCTTCAATAAAGAATTTAAAAGAAAATAATGTATCAGATCCGATAGATCTATCTGAATTTAATAATGAACTATAAAATAAGAATGGGTATTCCAGAAATGGAACAATATTGGAATAATTTATTGGATCAAAAGAGAAACCAAACATTAAATAAAAATGATGAAAAACTTTTTAACAAATTAATTAAAACATTTAATTTCTTGAGTTCAAATCCTAGACATCCAGGTCTTGTATCACATGAGATAGAACCTTTAAGTAAACGATATGGTCTAAAAGTATGGCAATCTTATTTAGAGAATAACAAACCGTCTGCTGGAAGAATATTTTGGGTTTATGGTCCCAATAAATTAGATATAACCATAATAGGGATAGAACCTCATCCAGAAGATAAAAAGAATGGTGGTTATAAAAAAGTAAAATTATCAGATTGCTAGAATAAAAATTATCTATGACATTGAAAATGTTAAAAAGGATGCTTTCATATGTCCATGTTTGGATTTTCAAATGCCAAGAAGTAAAACAAGGCTATTATTTAAACTACACCAAGGTGATGCAGTTTAATGCTTAAGTTTGTAGTTCCATCTTCAATTTATCTAATTCATTTTCAATCCACAAAACAATATCTGGTAAACCATTTTTACTTATATATTTTTCTAATTCTTTAATATGATGCTGAGCACTCTTTTTTTCTCCTAATCTAACTTCCGAATATATAAGATGAAAGTAGAATTCACATATTTCTGCTATCGTATAAATATCTTTATCATCTATGACTGTAATACTTTTCTCTTTAACTCTCCCCCACTCACCTTTCCGGTTTAATTCCATTAATGTACCATGTTCTAATTTTGTCTGACATGCTATCCCACTAATCATGAATAATAACAAGATACATGTTTTTAATAATATTTTCATTTTTAACTCCTTTATGGAATCATTTTATGGTTGGTTGATATAAAAAGAATATAGAACTTTAGGTGAGTTCTACAGTAGAACTAAGTTTTATCAGCTAATTGAGATAGCTCCCACCGACTTTTAATTTGAAGTTTTCTAAAAATACTATTTATATGTTTTTTTACTGTAGATTCAGAAATAAATAATTTTTCAGCTATATTTTTATTTGTTAAACCCTGTAATATATTTTCAATTATTTCACTCTCTCTATTTGTAACAAGTTTTTTATCAATTTTGTATGACAATTTAGTGATTTTATTATTTCTTAAAATTGTAACTACAAATATTATTCCTAATGCAATTAGGCAAAATGGGAAAAAATCAAGATTTAGCAGATTCATAAAAAGACCTAATTCTTCAAAAAGATCCAAAATAAATGGTATTAAAGTAATACTGGATATTATTAAGAAATATTTTATTAATATATGATTTTTATTATTAATTTCATCCTTTTCGACAAATAGATAAACCAAGAAAATAAAGAAATATATTACTGCAATCAATGTTGTAATTGTTGAAGATATAATAGAACCAACTGTTACTAAAGTGAGAATACTATAATGAAGGATTTTATGTTTATTTGAACCACTTAATGAATGGACAAAAGCAATATAAAATACGATCCTTATTCTACTGATCATAACGGCTATTTTCAGAATAAAGTCTGGATTAAATGATGATTCAATATTGTATCTGAAGTAAAGATTGAAGAAAATTAACACTAAATGCATAGAACTTAAAACATAAAATAGAATAAAAGATATATTCATTTTGTTAAGTATTTCTTTTTTTAATAGAGAGATAATAATTAGAGAAATTCCAAAGGTTATTATGCCCGTTCCAAGATAGTAAAACATTCTAAGATGAATCATATAAAAATATTATATTCATATATCAATTAGTGGCAAGAAATATATTTTTGAAGCGTGAAATTTTATTGTATATTTATGGAAGATAGGAAATGATAAAATTAGAGTCTATGTGCTTCTTTATTTTTATATTTTACGTAAGTAACACTTACATATATACTACTGGCATGAATGTAAAAAAAATATTATTAATTATGCTGTTTACCACATTTTTAGTAAACTTAACTGCAAATGAAGAAGTCGATTCCTATGTTGATCAAGGAATAAAGTCCCATGATGCTGGTGAATATGATAAAGCAATTGATTATTACAAAAAAGCATTAAAAATTGAACCAGATAATTCCCTAGTACAGTACGAAATATCATTAACTTATTTATATAAAGGTGACTATAGTGAAGCATTAAAATATTCTGAAATGGTTATTAAGAAGAATGACAAACATCTGTTATCAGCAATAATAAACAAAGGATCATGCCTAGATTATCTTGGAAGAACTCAGGAATCAATAGAACTATTTGAATCTGCAATAAAACAGTATGGTGATCATTATCTCCTATATTATAACCTAGGAATTAATTATTATAGAATTAAAGATTATTTAAAAGCAGAAGAAATTATTAACAATGCAATAAGAACTAATAACAATCATGCCAGCAGCCATAATCTTTTATCATATATTATGTCAGAAACAAATCAGAAAGCAAAAAGTATACTCTCTCTTTATTACTTTCTGTTTTTAGAGCCCAATTCATCAAGATCTAAAACAGCTTACGATCGACTTATTAGTAATTTTACGAAAACACCAGGGGATGCAAATATAACAATTAATCCAAATCAGTTAGAATCAGGCTTTTTAGCTGCAGATTTAGCCCTAGAATCATTTAGAATACTTGAATCTACCGATGATAACTTTATTAATAATAGTGAATCACTATTTAACATCTTAGGTGAGATCAAAAAAGATAACAGAGGATTTACTTGGGATTTTTATGTTCCCTTTTTTTATAAAATTGCACAGTCAGAGCACTTAAAAACATTTTGTCATTACATTAGTCAGTCGACAAATGAAGAATCAGTTAAATGGCTAACTAATAATAGGGATGAATTAGAGAAATTTTCACTTTGGCTAAAAGAGAGTTAGTGCATTTATTAATTTCTTTAACTATTTAGATTATTGATATAGTATAACTCATGAAATTTAAAATTATATTAGTACTATTAACATTAATGTTATCATGCCAAACAAATAAAATTATTGATTCAGTAGAGCGGACTGATGTAGACTTTTTAGAAATAATTTCAAAGAATAAAATTGATAGACAACTAGAAGATTGGCAAGAGGAGAAGTTAAACACATTACTAACCTTTGGCTATTCTGCTTCTGATATACTCTCATATTCCAATAGAAACCTATTTGCCACACTAGAACTTAAAAATAATAAAGAAGATTCACTAAGTGCTGCTGAGAGAGTATTACACAGTATTTGGGACATATATACTAAAGACGAGTATATGAAACAGTTAAATACTCTATTACTAGAAGGTATGAGAGAACGGTATATTGATATCCTAAATTTAATATTAACTAAAAAACATCTATTAAATGATCTGGACCAATTACGTCAATATGAAACATGGGAGACAGAGATTAAAACTGGTATAATTACCCAAAACGATTATACAAAAATGGTTTTTATTCTTAATAATCGTGATTTTATATCTTATAGAGATGTATATCTATTTGAATTAGAGAGGATTTCTATATTTACTCGTTGGGGTTTTGCCATGGACTACCTCTCTAGGGATCAGGCTAATTATATTATAGAAGATGTCGCTTTAGAGATGTCTAAATTTGATATAAGTTGGTTAGACTGGGGGTCAAGTTATATTGCTGGCTTAACTATGCTTTGGTATAATAGTGAAAAAATATCAAATGGTATCAGAAATAGAGCACTAACTGTTCAGCTACTTGTTAATAGACGTATTTGGAGTAAAAGTGATCTAAAAGACCTTCCAGATATAGCTAATGATTTAATGTTTTTTGATGTTTCTAAGGACCCTGAAATATTTAAGTTAACGATTCAACCTCCAAAACTTCCTACAAACATCGATATAGCACCAGAAGTAGCAATGTTATTTGACTATGAAAGAAAAAGTAAAAACTTAACGACATTTTATATAGATGATTATGAGTTACAAACAGCTATAGGAGATAAAAGATTTAATAAAGTAGAATCTATTTTAACACAGAGAATCGATAAAATACATGATATACAATTAAGTAGTGGTCTAAGCTATGTTTCATATGCCGTTACAAAAAAAGATAAAAAAACAGTTAAACTACTTTTAGATTCAGGATTTAATCCAAACCTCCCAAACACTGGAGGAAATAAAACCACATCTCTCTATTATGCAGTTATTCATAAAGAAAATGATATTGTAAAGATGTTATTAGAGGCTGGTGCAGATCCTAACAAAAAGCTTAAGAATGGTACGACTCCACTAACAAGAGCTATACTAAATCATGATCCAAAGAGTGTAGAGTTACTTTTAAGTTATGGTGCAGACCCAGATCTTGGAGATATATCGGGATATAAACCTTTGGCATACTCCTTAAGATATTCTTTAGATGATATTTCTATGTTGTTGATACCAGAAGTAAAAAACATAAATAGTATAGGGAAAAAAGATTGGTCAAATCTCCATATTGCCGCTAGATATTCAACATTAGAAATAATAGAAAAGCTTATGAAGTTTTGGGCTGATCCTAATAAAAAGCTTGACGATAAACAGACACCTATTTATCTCGTAACCTCCAGAGATGACGATAATCACCTAGAAATATATAACCTTTTAATATCATATGGAACTAATCTAGATAATCGGACATCAGATGGAATTACCCCTCTACTTAGCTATCTTCGTAAAACCCATAATAAAACCTATCAATCTTTAAGTGAAAAATATGAAGAAGTTAAAAACTTTGCCCCCTATTTTCGGTTATTATTTGACAATACGAAGGATAAATACCATACAAGTATTAAAGATGTTAAAACTCCACTTTATTATCTAAGATATTATGGCTCCAAAGAAGATATAAATTATTATCTAGATAATACTCCAGATCAATTATTATCAGGAGTTAATGCCTATACTATTCTAAATACACTAATGCGTAGAGATTTAAAAGACGAATTTATCAGAGTCGTTAACCGTGTAAACAGTTTGGATTTTAAAACTACATCTGGCTGGAGTATCTTAGAGATGGCATATACAATCCCTGAATATCGTTGGGCAGTTAAACCAATACTTGATTCTGGTGCAGATATAAATCTAATAGGATATAATGATAAGACAATCATATCTAATTTATTATCATATGGTAAGTATAAACTAATTGAAGAAGCTATTCCCTATGGGATAAATATTGAACAAATTCAAGAAATATTTGCCCATCTAATATCTGATAATAGGGAGGATGCAAAATCACTTCTTAAAGTTTTAAGAAGTCGTGGTTTTGAAATGTATCAAAATAAATATTTTAGTCAAAAAGGTGATTATTTCTCTTTTTTAGAAGATAGTAGACTAATATTAGAAACATTAAGTAACTCCGTTAAAGTTACAAATACTTCTGATGGTGGAGCTTCTATAGATTCTAGTAGTAGCTTTCCAGTTAATAATGATTTTAAATTTAGTTTTGATCTATTAGATTTTGATAAAGGTTTTTTTGTTTATTTTAGAGAGAATAAAACAAATATCAATTTTGGTTTTGATCTAAAAAATGACTCTTTGGGATTATCAAAATTAGTTAATAATAGATATACATTAACAAAAACTAATGTTGATTTTAAATTTTTAAATGGAGCATCTTACCATATAGAAGTTGCTAGAGAAGGTGATTTAGTTGAATTGAAAATTAATGATGTTATTATTTCAAGTATTTTAGTTGATTATAAACTATCTAACACACCTAGATTCGTTTTTGAGCCAAATTCAATTACCCATATTACTAATTTTACATTTGAATAGTTATCTTATTCACCCTTTTTTATAACCAGGATACCATTCCTCATTATTTTCTATGTCATCATGAATATCCCACCCGGGTGCTTTTGATCCTACAAACAGATGTTTACTTGGTTTTATTTTAGGATCATCATCTAATATACCTGCAGGAATAGCTACTAACCCCTGAAATGCAACATGCCCTTCAACTGGTAATGGAGATCCACAACATTTACAAAATGTTCTAGTAAAATCATCTGACATCTCATAGTTAGATATAAATTCTTTACCTGAAACTATTTTAAAGTCCTCTTTTTTACATAAAGCTAAAGTCCCAAAAGCTGATCCTGTAAATTTTCTACATTTGGAGCAGTGACAATTAGTCATTATAACAAAATCACCATTAATTTCTACTTTTACTTTATTACACAAACATGATGCTTTAATCACTGTACTCCCCTTAAAAACCTACAACGAGTCTATAATACTTTATCTAATATTTAAACAAAGTATTTAATATTCTGTTTTAGTTAAATGATTATTTAAAGTACTATACCTAAAAAGAGGTAAAAATTAAATGATAAGATTTGAAAAAATAACTCTAGATAATTATAGAGAATGTATAAAACTTGACCCAGGGGTTGCAGGTAGTAAGTTTGTAGCACCCAATGTTAATAGTCTTGCAATAGCTTATGTTGCTAAAGATAATAATGTTTGCAAACCCATGCCCTATGCTATCTATAATGATGATGTCATGGTTGGTTTTATTTTAATGTCCTTAATTAATAAAGATCTAGATAATGATGTGAAAGAAGATACCTATGATATATGGCGGTTTATGATAGATCAAAAATTTCAGGGGAAAGGTTATGGCCGTGAATCCCTTATTAAAGCTATAGAATTAATCAGATCATTTCCCCAAGGTCCTGCCAATACATTAGTTTTATCCTATGACCCAGACAATAAGGTTGGTAGTAGTTTGTATGAATCCGTTGGATTTAAAGCTACAGGTGAAGTTAGTGAAGGTGAAATATGCATGGTATTAGATTTAACTGTATAAACTTAAGAGGATATAAATGCTAAAGAAAAATGCATATAAATTATATATTTTTATACCTGCCTTTATTGCATGCTGTATAGACTTAATCGTTACTACTATAAACCAACCTACAGATTATTGGATAAGGGCATTAGATAAAGTAAATGAAATAAACCCAGTTCTAAATTTTGCAATGAGGCACCACATTCTTGGGATATTTCTTGTAACATTTATATGGCTATTAATAATTGCTTTCTTGACTCTAATTTCACCAGAAAAGTTATCGAAACTTATCTGTTTAACAATAGTTTTAGGAAACTCATGGGGTGCATCCACATGGATATCAAGAAGATATGGTTACTACTATGCTATTTTACTTTTCATATTAAATGCTTCGCTATATCTTTTGTTTGATGAAAAGCTTAAAAAATATAGTCCTTCCAATACTAATTAATACAAATAGTAGAATTCCCAAGATACCTATTCATTTAAATTATACCATAATTGTGCTTCAATATATCTTATGGGGCCATTGTCTCCGTTAGGATTAACTCTTTGAGGTAAACCATATTTATCTATGGCCTCAAAAATATTTTCAGTTGTAAATATTTTTCCTCTTGTAGGATTATTTTGTTTATATCTAAAAGCAGGAAAAGTATCCCCATATGTGAAGCTAATTAATTGAGAGTCAATTTCTGAAAGTGGGATCTTAATACAGGCAGGATTAGGATACCATGTTTTAAGCCAATCTGATTTTTCTAAAGTAAAATAATGAGGAAATTCTAGTATTGGATTCCCCCCTAATGTTATAAATTTATTTCTAATATATTTTTCAATTTTCAATCGGATTGTTAAATAATTTCTATCTCGTTTTCCAGCAAAATAATCCTCATTTTGACTTAATTCATTTAATAAACTTTGCGCTTCACTAAGCTTCATATCTGAGATAGTTTTAAGTGCTCCATTACTATTTTCATAATAATGATATAAGTATGTATTATCTATATTTAGATCTTTGTGCATTGCTGCTCCTAATTATTTTACTAGCACATCAGCCAGTATCTCATTAGATTTTAAACCAGTTAAAAACTTGAGGGATCTGAAAATATAGGCAAAAATAAGTACCAATATAATCATCGATGGGACAGCAATTACAGGAAAACTATATGCTGTCATTAACCCCAATTCTTCATTGAAGGCACTTGAACCAGGCTGACTTTTGAGTAATTTTATTGCTAAGAAGCTATTTAAGAAGCTTGATATAAAAAATGATGCAGATAACATAAAAGTAGATATAGTAATACATTTATCAAACTTACTGGTATTATTAGTTTCTAACAGTTTTATGCTAATAATATCCATATTTAATATCTGGTCATTAAGTAATAATTTCTTCACTACAGGAAATGGAGTTTTAAGTGATATAATTACAAAAAGACCAAATAGAAACGGTATACCAGCCTCTTTCATCACAATCCATTTAACATCAAGAGCTAACAAGGAAAACGATCCAGTTAAAATTATACTCACAAGACCAACTACCGAGAAAAAATTGACTTTTTTATTCTTTATTAGACTGTATAAACCAAAAACTAAAGGGAAGAGTAATGCCAATATCAGACTTTTTGTAGATCCAAGATACTCAATATCACTTAACTTCATTAATATGAAAGAAGGTACAATTATATTAAATAATAGATTGAGAAACGGATTCTCTTTTTGTTCATTCATTATAGGGTCTCTCCAGTAAATTATTTTATTATCATATAATTACATTGATTGATTAGCAATAATTCTAAGATTATATATGAGTAATAGAAATTAATATCTTAAGTGGTTATGAAATAATTTTTTTTTCGTATTTTATTTCCCACTCATCCTCATCTACTTTAATAAAACCAAACTTCTCATATAGTTTCTGAATGTGAATACTTTTCTTAAACGCACCTAAACTCCATTTTTGAACTTCGTGATGGATATTTTCCATTTGTTTTAATGTTTTTAGACCATAACCTTTACTTTGGAATTCTGGATATATGCAAAAACTTTCCAAACTATAATGAGATACAGAGTGAGGAATAAGAAAAAAACTTCCAATAATTATTTCATTAACTTTAACTATATATACTTTGAACTCATTAATTAGTTTTATATGCTCTTCCAAATTATCATAACCTGGAGGACCTCCATCACGTCCTAAAACGGTTTGCATTTCATCATTAAATGCTTTTTTGTTAATATCTAGGATTTTATCTGCGTCTTCCACAGTTGCTCTTTTTAATTGAATCATTAGAAGTCCTTTTAACTTTACCAAATGTTTTAAATAGCTTTATTTGAAATATTTTACAATAAAATTGCATATTGAGGTACATATTTATATGGAAATAATGAGAGCAGACATACCGCCCTCAACTACTAAGATTTTTTAAGTTATCTTATTTCCAGAAATCAGGAATGTCCTTCTCTCCATCATAATAACCAACCTTGTCATCTTCTTTATATATATGCCCATTACCAATGTTTATCTTTTTTGAATCTGGATATCCACAGAAACCATAATCACGGTTTGTTGATAGATCAAGGTATTTAAATGGGGAGTCGGTGTGATTGTATAACTGATGAGCACCCTCCTCCCCACTTTTAAAAAACAGTAGATCACCTTCTTTTACAAGCTCTTTTTTATCATTTTGTCGTAATAATGCCTCTCCTTCAATTACGACAAATACTTCCTCTTCATCAGAGTGATAATGGTATGGACAAGAAAAGTTACCAGGTGGCAATTCTCTAATGTCAAAGAACAGAAGTTTTGATCCTAGATCAAATGAATCGATACTTGATACGTTGGAAACATACTGGGGAACACTACTAGTGTCAATTTCCATCTTTGTATTAGCTAAGTCTATAATATTTTTAGATCTCAAAATTAATCTCCTCGGAATAGAATAATTAGTTCTGTCTTGTGATTTCAGTAAACTATAAGACAGTTGTGGAATTTAATACGATGTATAAAATTATTTAAGGCAAACATAAATTAATCTTAATACAAGAACTATCATATTTGTTAGATATATTAATAAGGTTTAATTTTGTGAGTTGGATATCTAATTTGTATCTGTTCAGGTGGAAACAGAAAATAGATGTGGATAATTTATTTTAGAATCGACCCGATTTTATTTTTTAGTAATACTCTTTTTCATAATTTTACCTTCTTATTGAAAGTGCTCAATAACTTATCAAATCATTTTTGATCTTTGTTGTCCAGTATTTATTTAAGTTTAAGGGTGCAATAATCATAGTCTGCACCATCTATCATAATCTCTTTCATAAAATGGGCGAGTTTCCTGTTTTTGATTATTTTATCAAATTCATCATTTCTCAGAATTGAATCTAGTTTATTGTCTAATTCATCAAAGTTTAGATTTCTTCTTCTAGCAATATAACTTCTTTCACTCTTTAGCCATCCCATGTAATTTTTATTAGCTTCTTTTAACTTTGAAATATCAATATTCCTATTTCGATAAAGTGTCATCATATGGTCTAATAGCAGTTCTATGGTGTGATAGTTATTAAGTTGTGTTCTATAATATCTAAGAGGTAATCTCTGTGAGAGACCTATTACATCCATGTAGTCTCTTATGTTTTTATACAGATTGTGATTATTATATCTTGGTCCACCATAAGTTGTATTGTTTGAGTATAAATCTTCGTATTGTTTTAATAAATGTGGATATTGTTTAGCTATAACATCAAAATATAGTTCTTTGAGTCGACCAGGGCGCAGAGCTAGTACCATAGGGACTAAAAAATCTACATCTAATTCTTTTAATTTATCTAATAAATCAATTATATTATCTTTTGTTTCTGTTATAAATGGAAGAAAAGGCATTGCTGATATACCGACACCAATATCATTTGATTTTAAAAGCTTGATAGACTCAAGCCTTTCTGAAACACTAGGAGCATTAGGTTCAAAAATTGAGTTAATATTTTCATCCAGAGTGGTTAAAGTAAAGTGAACATGAATATCCGCATAACTTTTTATCTCTTTAAATATATCTAGATCTCGTTTAACTAGCGTTGATTTTGTAAGTAAGGTTACTGGGTATTTAACATCCCTTATTAGTTTAAGAGCTTCTCTAGTGATATTTAGTTCATTCTCCAAAGGCTGATATGAATCGCTAATTCCTGAAGAAAGAGTTATAGTGCCATACTCTCTAAGTTTAGGTAATTCCTTTTTTAATAGTTCAATTGTATTGCCTTTTACTACGATATCCTTCTCAAAATCACCTTCGATATTATATCTTTCAGCTCGGGCATCACAGTATAGACATCCATGTTCACAAGCCATATATGGAGATACACCGTATAGTCCTGTATACCAACTATCAGGGCTTTTACCCTTGTTTACTATTTTTTTTACATCCCTATAATGTGGTATTCTCATAAATGTTACACTCCCTTTATATGAGATTTAAATAGTATATACCATATTCCAATCGGACTACCTAGTTTATTATTTTTTACTCTATCTCTAAATAAAGATCGAGCCTTAAATTACCCTGTTTTGAAGGTTCCAACTCCTCTTCAAACCATCTCCCAGGATGCTTAATTTTGTAACCTTTATGTTTAATCATATTTTTAAGTTTCTGCCATCCTTCAGTAATCCATTTCCCTGTTGGATCAACCTCAAAGTTTCCCTCAATACCAGTAACTACAAAATTTCCAGCATTGATAACCTCAGTCTTTATATTATCCTTTGTTAAGTCTAGTTCATCAGAAATTGTAACAAGAAATTTATATCCTTCATTTTCAGGTTCATTAAAAGCCTTACCATCTAAATCGATATTAAAACCAAAAATACGGTGGGGTTTGTTATGTAAATCTCTTTTATTTAACCACTCTACCATTTTTTCTTTAGCCTTCTCTTCCGGCTCCGGTGCAAATCCCTCAAAAGCGACTACTTTCATTTCTTTTAAACTTTTAACAACAACACCCATATGCATCTCATTTATTATTTCCAATTTTTTGACTCCTTTAAAAATCTGAGGTTTTTTTCTAAAATCAACAGGAGATACTCCAAACTCATTTTTGAATGCCCTTGAAAATGATTCGTGGGTTTCATACCCTGATTCAAAAGCTACATCTACTATCAACAGGTTTTGATTTTGTAAAGAATCTAATGACTTTGTTAAACGCCTCTTAATTACATATTGTTTGTAACTAAAACCAGATATTGCCCAAAAATAGTTATACAAACTTCTTACAGACATATTTGCTTCATCAGCTACTTCTTCACAGGTTAGTTGGCTTGACAGATTATCTTCTAGGTAATCTATAATTTTTTGAATTTGCTCATAAATCGTCATATACAACCTCCTCTGCCTATAAATACTAAGGTATATGAAAATGAGTTTAATTTCTTGATATTTTTTGCACGATTGAACTATTTTGTATTTTGGAATTATATAAACTAACTTCTAGGGAGGTGAAATTTAAATCAAACGATATTAATCAAGACCCTCGACATGAGGTTCAAATGGAAAACATTCAACTTCCTTATTAATAAAATTAGCCTTATATCCAGTACCATTTTTATAAAAGAAACCTGTCTCTGGAACAAATTTTACATAACACATATTTTTATCCTTTTCATTATTATGTAAAAAATACCATGACTCATAAACCTTAATAAGTTTTTCTCTAATTTCACTGTTTTTCTCCTCTAATGGATGTCCAACATTAAAAGCTTTACCTTTAAAGGTGTAGAGATTTTTACATAATGCAGCATTTGCATTACTCTCAAGTTCTTTTACTTTATTAGATTTTGAATATGTAACTATCCAGAAAGCTCCATCATAATAATATGTATCTACTATTCGTACAGATGGAATATTGTCCTTAGCAGTAGCAAAAGAAAACATAAAATCTTTCTTAAACAATTGAATCATAACTTCTAAACATTTCTCATATTCACTCATATACTAATTCCTCTAATATTATATTTATTAACACTATTAAAATGTCTAATTATCTATCAATCTTCATGGTGATATGTCCTCTCTATAATACTATATCATAGATCTTATATGGATAATTATACTTTTTTTGTACGACTCAATTAAATGACTATATTTTTAATATTAGAACATAAAAGCATTTTCAGCAAAGTTTTGTCTTCTTCATTAGAGTACATTAGTTAAAGTTCTTGCATTAAAAATTGGAGTTAACATGAATAAAATAGATAGTTCAAAACTTTACATATCATTCTCATTTCTTAATTCATTTATATTTTCATTAATATTTACTGTAAATTTAATTTATCATGTAAATGTTGTTAAATTATCACCATTGCAACTTGTTTTTATAGGTACAATTTTGGAATCCAGTGTATTTATCTTTGAAATACCTACAGGGATAATTGCGGACTTAAAAAGTAGAAAGTTTTCTATTATTATTGGTATTTTAATTACAGGTGTGGCATTTTTAATTGAGGGTTTATTCCCCTACTTCATTTTTATTGCTATAAGCAAAATATTATGGGGGTTAGGTTTTACTTGTATAAGTGGTGCTTCAGAAGCATGGATCGCAGATGAAGTTGGGGAAGAAAAGGTTCAAAATGTATTTATTAAAGGTGCTAGAGCAGCAAATCTTGGTGGTTTCATTGCTATTCCCTTAAGTGTTTATCTAGGTATTGGTAATATTCAAATACCAATAATAGCTGGTGGAGTACTTTTTATTATAATGGGTCTAATTCTTCCTATAATAATGAAAGAGACAGATTTTAAACCAGTAGATTTTTCTGATAGGAATTCGTTTAATTTAATGTATAAATCATTAAAAGGCTCTTTAAAACAGATAAAAGCAGCACCAATACTATTAGTTCTTCTGTTAGTTGGATTTTTCTTTGGATTATATAGTGAAGGTTATGATCGTTTATGGACACCTCATATTTTAGGAAGCTTTATTATCCCAGACTTTGGAACAGGAAACCCCATAATCTTTTTTGGTATTATCCGGGCAATTACACAGCTAATAAGTTTTATTATTCTTGGTTTTATTAATAAGAAAGTTGATAAGTTTAATCAAACTAAAACTTCTAAAATATTAATCGTAGTAGTTATATGTCTAATTTTCTCTTTAATAAGTTTTGGATATATAAATTGGTTATGGGGAGCTTTAATCTTTTACTGGATTATTGGTATCTTAAAGAATGTAAATTATCCTTTATTTAATGCATGGTTTAACCATAACATAAAGGATTCAAAAACAAGAGCTACCCTATTTTCAGTTAGTAGTCAATTTGACTCTATTGGTCAGATTATAGGTGGACCAATAACAGGAAGTATTGCAAAGTTCATCTCTATTCCGTTTGCAATGTTAATTTGTGGACTTTTATTATTGCCAGTGATTCCTCTCTACTATTTAGTTAAGAGATTACAGAAAAAAGATTAAAAAAAGGTATAAGACTTAAGGTAGATACATTATCAGAAGAACTATTTGCTCTAGGTAAGACTTTAAAACTCAGTTAGACTTTTTTTTACTATTTCAATCATTGGTTTGTAATTAAGTTCTACACCACTAATATTTGCTTCTAACCATATATTTTTAGAAATCTGTGACCAATCCATCTTATATCCGCAATTTATAATTATATGATCAAACAGTATACGCTGGGAACGTCCATTACCTTCTCTAAATGGATGTATAACATTTAGTTCAATATATAATTCTGCTAATTGTGGAATGAGTTCGGTATATGATAAACTCATAAAATAGTTATTACATTCTAAATTATTAAATATCCTAATAAGTTCATTATCAATATAAAGTGGATTACAAAATACTGTTGAACCCTTTGTTATATTTAGTGATCTAAACTCCCCAGCCCAAGAATATAGATCTTCAAAAAGTGATTTATGAATATTTATCCAATATTCTAAGTTATATGGTGGGGCTAAAAATTCAATTTCGTCAGCAGCTAATATCGTAATTTCTTCTTCAATTTTCTCTAGAATTTTATTAGATTTAATATCAAGCTTATTTATTAGAACATCTGTATTCTTGTAACAATATGGATCTTCATCGGTGCCATATTTATTAGATATCATTTTTTATTTGTGTAGAATGAGATGATTTCAGCTCTAGTCTTTCCATGGAGTTTTAGAGAAGAATTCATACCTTCAAGCCTTAAACTTTCTTTATAATTCCCCAGTCTACTTTTTCTTACGAATTCAACTTTTTCTTCAAAAGATTTAATATTCATATAGTAATTTTACCTTCTTTATATTAGCTGGTCAATGATGACATCTAACTAAATATTTAAATAAAAACCTATATCTATATTGACTTGGAGCACACTCTTACTGTTATATTCTTCATCTATGATCGCTAAACTAAGACAAACGGCAAATAGAGATTTTTTTAATAGAATCTTTTCTATAGCAATACCAGTAACTCTACAAAACCTACTAAGTTCTTCCAGGAACCTTATAGATACAATAATGATCGGAGCTCTAGGAGTTACCCAGATTGCTGCTGTTGGTGCAGCAGGTAAACCATTTTTTGTTTTATTCATTATGTTATTAGGATTAACAAATGGTTCAGGAATATTAATATCCCAGTTCTGGGGTAAAAAAGATGCAGATGGTGTTGCCCGGAATGTTCTATTATCAGCAATGATATCCCTATCTATATCCATAATTTTATCAGTACTAATTAAAATATTTGCGAACCAAATTATTGCCATATCTTCTAATGACCCAGAGGTAATTAGATACGGTTCGGAATATCTTAAAATAATTTCAAATAACTTAATGTTACAATCTATAATCCTATCTTTTAATATTGGTCTAAGCAGTACTGGACAAGTAAAAAAATGTACTCTAGTTAGCTTTATTGGAGTAATTAGTAATGTTTTTTTAAATTATACGCTAATTTTTGGACATTTTGGTTTTAAAGCCATGGGTTTAAAAGGTGCTGCTTATGGAACACTATTTAGTTGCCTTTTAGAAGCGACATTAATTGTAATTATAACACTGTTTTTTAATTCCGCTTTTAGACTTTCTATTACTAAGTTTAAACAGCAGATGACTCCCCAGGGTATTAAAAAATTATTAAGTCTCTCTCTTCCTCTCTCTTTTGCTGCATTAGCATGGGCTAGTGGAACATATGTTTATTATATTATTTACGGTCGAATAGGAAGTAACGAGCTAGCAATTATGACCATGATAGAACCTGTTTCATCTATTATGATCGCCTTTTACCGTGGTTTGGCTACTGGAACAAGTATTATCTTAGGCCACTCTTTAGGTGAAGAAAAGTATGAAAAAGTTTGGCAAGAGGCTAAAGTATTACTATTTATGGGATTTTTATTAAGCATTTCTATATTTATTTTAATGTTAATTTGTAAACCTATTTATCTTGGATTTTTTACAGCTATGCCCGCTGAAACTATTGTTATGACTGGTATTATTTTTACTATTTTATTAGTAAAAATGTTATTTATGGCTGTTAATATCATAATAATTGTAGGAATATTACGAAGTGGTGGAGATACTAAGTTTGTAATGAAATTAGATGTAAGTTGCCAGTGGTTTTTAGGAATCCCTCTTGGATTTTTAGCTGCATTTGTATGGAAACTATCTTTAGCTTGGGTTTTTATATTTATAATAACCGAAGAGGTTTTTAAAATATTTGTGGCTATGAAGAGAATGAGAAGTAAAAAGTGGATTAGAAACCTAATAAAGTGAAGTCCTTAATTACTAATTGACAGATATAATAATATTTTATATATTAAATTTATGATCTTAAATATCTTTTTGAACAATTTATCCATCTCCTCCTCATCATCTGAATTTATTTCTGGGGTAATGGTAGAATCGGTATTTATTAAAAAATAGATCAAACCATATTTGTTAATTACAGCCCCATCGAAAACGATGGGGCTTTTTTTTGCTCAAAATTTTAAAGGAGATTTTATGTTAGATTTAAAGAAAATTAGAATGAATCCAGAAGCTGTAAAAGAAGCTCTGCTTAAAAGGGTAGATGATTTGGATTTTACAGAGTTATTAACTTTAGACACAGATTTTAGAGATCTGGATACTAAAGTTGATGAAATGAAGAATCGTAGAAACATAGTATCAGGGGAAATCCCAGTACTTAAAAAAAACGGCAGTAATGTTAAACACTTATTGGATGAAATGAAATCCCTCTCTTTAAATATAAAAGACTCTGAAAAACAACTTAAAAAAATTGAAAACCTCATATATGACATACTTATAGAGCTACCTAATATCCCATTAGATGATGTAGTTGCTGGAGATAAAGAAAACAACCAGGTTATTAAAAAGTGGGGAGAGAAGCCTATATTTGAGTATAAATTTAGAGGACATATGGAACTGGTGGAATCTCTTGGTCTTATTGACTATAAAAGAGGTGTAAAAATGGGTGGTAATGGGTTTTGGCTATATAAAGGTATTGGAGCAAGACTTGAGTGGGCGTTAATAAACTACTGCATAGATTCTCATCTGATGGATGATTATGAGTTTATATTGCCTCCACATATTCTTAATAATGAATGTGGTTATGTTGCAGGACAATTTCCTAAGTTTGCAGATGATGTTTATAGATTAAATGATGGGGATAAAGAGTCTACACAGTTTTTATTACCAACCTCTGAAACTGCACTAGTTAATTATTATAGAGATGAAACTCTTAAAGATTCTGATCTTCCTAAAAAGCTTTTTGCCTACTCTCCCTGTTACAGACAGGAAGCAGGTAGTTATAGAAGTGAAGAGAGAGGTATGATTAGAGGGCATCAGTTTAATAAGGTAGAAATGTTTCATTTTACAAAACCTGAAGATTCTAATGCTGGCCTACAAGAGTTACTAGATAAAGCAGAAAAACTTGTTCAGGGTTTAGGTCTGCACTATATAGTAAGTAAATTAGCGGCAAAGGATTGTTCTGCGTCAATGGCAAAAACTCTGGATTTAGAAGTATGGATACCGAGTATGAATATTTACAAAGAGATATCTTCTGTTTCAAATGGAACTGATTATCAGGCACGGCGAGGTAATATTAGATTCAAAAGAGAAGGAAGTAAAAAGAGTGAATTTGTTAATACTCTAAATGGTTCAGGGCTTGCAACTAGTAGACTTTTACCAGCTATTATAGAGCAGTTCCAACAAGAGGATGGTTCAGTTATAGTTCCAGAAGTTTTGCAGAAATGGGTAGGTTGTAAGATTCTACGACCTACAAATTAGTTTATATGAGATATTAATTTCATATAAACGCAACTTCATAAAATGTTCCCTGAAAGATTTAATTATTATATTTTTTAATTAAATCTTTTAGGTTATTTAGTTCATTAGAGTTTAATTTATCAAACATAGGACTGTGGAACGACTCAACAACTTCATCTAGAGTTTTAAGATATATTACTCCCTGTGTTGTTAGTTTTATGTCCTTTTTTCTTCTATTTGTTGGACACTCTTCTCTTGTAACGTAACCTTTAATTAGTAGCTTCTCTACTATTCTGGTAACATTACTACTTGGTTGAACCATGCCCTCTTTAATATAATCCAGAGTAATAATATCCTCTTTGGAAGTATGGAGTATTCTGAGGACATTATACTGGGGCTCAGTTGAACCTTTATCTTTTAAGAGCTTATTTAAACTGTCAGTAATCCAATGACCGGTTCTAATTATCTGATGAATTGTTTCATAATATGTTGTATTCATTACTTCCTCCTTATGTAATTAAATAATCTTCTAAAATCCTCTATGTAGTCCTTAGCAGGATTATGATTAAGAAGATTTGAACTGTTTTTAATATACCACGTAGTTAATAACTTTCTAGCATAAAGTACTCCAATTATATTTCCAAGTGATATCCCAGCAAAGACTCCATATACACCTAAGAATGACCCTGCTATTCCTAATGGAATTGTTAATAATAGAGACTTTACCAGTGTTAGTCTTAGGGATAAATCTGGTCTTTGAACTCCATTAAATAGTGATGTTGTTATATGTGTTAAACCAAATGCTGGTAATGAAATTCCAATGATATAGAAATATAACCTACTTGTTTCAATTACACTAACATCAGATGTAAATCCACTTACTATATTTTTCCCCCACAAGATTAAAGTTATGAACAAAAGAGTACTCCAATAAACTGAAATTCTTCCTGAGTATGCTATCACTCTTTCAATATGTTCATTTTCCTTTGCCCCGTATAGTCTTCCAATAAATGGTGTTAATATTACGCTTAAAGCCAAAATTACAGTTAAACCTAAGCTCTCTATTTTTGTAACTATCCCATATGATGCTATTGCACCCTCTCCTGATAAAGCTATGACTCTGGTTAATACAGATATTGCTATAGGATTTAATATCTGAGCTGCTACTGCTGGTAAACCAATCCTGAATATCTCAATAACTCTACTTTTGACCCTAGATAGTGATGAAAATACTCTTAAGCTAATCATCTGTTCTCTTACAAGTAGAATGGTCATCAATACAAATGTTACCAACCATGAAAAAACAGTTGCAAATGCAGCTCCTTTAATACCCATTGCAGTTATATCACCAATACCAAATATTAGTAAATAATCAAGGATAATGTTGATTACTCCACCTATACCCATAATAATTGTTGTTCTTATCATAATTCCTTTAGCCATTAAAGCTGAATTTCCTATAAGAGTTCCAACTAAAAGAAAGAACCCAGGAAATAGTATTCCCATGTATTCTTTTAGATATATTAGAGTATCACCCTTTGCTCCTAAAGTTCTGAAAAGAGGATCTATTGTATAAAGACAAATAATACCTAAAACTAGACCTATAATTAAAAAAATTATTACTGATATTCCTGTTAAGTATTTTGCTTTTAATATTTTCTTTTCCCCAAGTGCTTTTGCAACTGTTGATGCAACTCCCGAGGACATACCCATAAAAAGTCCAATAAATAATATGTAAATCGGGTATGAAAAACTCATTGCAGCAAGCTTATCTACTCCTAATTTCCCTATAAAATATGTATCTGCAAGTTGAAATATAAATGTTATTAACATTCCAACAATTGCCGGTACTGTCATTAAGATTAGTGGTTTAAATACTCTGCTCTTTTTATTCATAACTGAGCCTCTAATACACTCCTGAATTTATCAAACTCTTTCTGGAATATTTTTTCTAGTAGATTATCTTTAATTCCTATTTCATTTGAAAAATTATCATAAAATGAAGGTAGCTTAAAAGTAGCTTCTACTATCCCATTCATATGTGGGAAACTTGCTTTTGCTAAATTTAATACATTTCCCCCACCACTTGAACCAGGTGATGTTGATAGTAAAAAAATTGGTTTATTTTTCCATACATTCCTATCAGCTCTTGATGCCCAGTCTAATATATTTTTAAATGCAACAGTATAATTTCCATTATGTTCAGCCAATGAAATAACCAATCCATTAGACTCATCTATTTTTTGCATAAAGTTTTTAATTTTTTCCGGGATTCCACCCTCTTCTTCTCTATCAACACTATATATTGCAACCTCATAATCATTCAGATTGAGTTCAGTGGTATTTAAACCTGTGATTTTATTTGCAGTATATTTTGCAAACTCTCTATTAATCGATTTTTTACTATTACTAGCACCTATATAAATTAAATCATTCATTTTATATCTCCTGATAATACAACTATTGTATGTACAACTATAGTACTATCAAAAGTTCTTTGTCAATCTATGACTAACAAGTTTTTTAATATTGTTGAAGATTTCACGCAACATATTTTTAATTTTCTGAGTGTAATCCTATCCTGTTACCTTCCGAATCGTTGACATGAGCAAATGCACCAAATTCTCCAATATCTGTTTTTGGAGTAATAATAGTCCCACTGTTTTGTTTTATTAGATCTAATTTTTCATTGATATCTTTACAAGTAAAATAGATCACTACCCCATTTGTACTAGGTTTGGTATTTTTTGAAGAAATTAAAGCTCCACATGATCCAGGTTCCTCAGGATTACCAAACATATACATTTGGGAAGTAGACATTTCTATAAACTGAAATTCTAAATCAAAAACTTTTGAATAAAAAGATTTGGCTCTATCAAGATCTATTGTTGGTATTTCAAACCATTGAACACTATTTTTCATTGAATTACTCCAAACTAGATTTTAAACTTATTAATACTGGTATCTAGTTCTTTCATAACATCCTGGTTTATTAGACATTTATCATTCAGATCTAAAACTGTAGTATCTATATCCTTAATTGCTGTGTTTATCTCATTTATACCACTTACTGTTTCACTGGTCAGATTACCAATTTGAGTCATTGATTCTGATACTTCATTTACATTCTCTACAATAGTATCTGTCTTATTTGATATCTCAGACATAGAATTAGAAAGGAATATTGATGAATCTAGGACCTCTTTTGAACCCTGGGACATTTCATCCATAGATAGTACAATATCTGAAAGTGCATGAATAAAACTTGATACTTCATCTTTAATACTCATAAATGATTTTATCGAGTGGCCTGAAGCTTCCGATGCGGAGAAGACTCTCTTATCAACTTCAGTTAATAAACTATTAATCTTACTAGCATTATCTGCTGAAGAAATTGCAAGCTTTCTTATTTCGTCTGCAACAACAGCAAACCCTTTACCTGCATCTCCTGCATGGGCTGCTTCAATTGCCGCATTCATAGCCAATAAATTAGTTTGTGATGCAATATTATTTATGATTTCAGTTACACTAATAATATCTTTTGCCAAAGATGAAACCTCATTTATTAATTGATTAGTTGAGTTTATCTGCCTCTCCCCTTCTTCTGTTACCTGTTTTAAAGTTTTTGCAAGTTCACTTTTATCTCTTGCAACCTGGGAAACATTATTAATTGTAGATGTAATCTCCTCGACTGCACTTGTTGACTGTTCAACTGATGAAGCCTGATTTTGTATAAGCTGATAAAAATCGTTAGTAAGATCTCTAATATGAGATGTATTTTCCGCTGAACTAGAGATAAGATTCTCTAAGCTGAGAGTTTTAGTATTAATTGATGTTATATTTGCTGTAATCTCAGTTGTGGATGCCGCAGTCTGGTTAGCAGAAAAAGATATTTCAGAAGTTAACTCAATACTTTTTTGTGATGAGTTTTGTGCTGTTGTTATAAGTGTTCTAAAGGAACTTATAGCCATGTTTATAATATTTGAAATTTGACCAAGTTCATCTTTTTTATCATATGTTATTTTTGTTGTTAGATCACCCTCTTCTAAACCACTAGTATCGCGGCTTATTATATTTATAGGATTTGAAATTGATTTAATTATAATAAAAGCTAATACAATATTTAGTGTAATCATGATAATAGAGAGTATTACTCCAGTTAAAATATATGAAAGTATACTTTTATCAAGTTTATTTCCTTCATTATCAAGAAGGTGATGTATATCTTCTTCCTCTTCCAATATAATTGGTTCAATTTGATGCACAGCTTCTCTTAACATTTCTATGTCATTCGCAATTTTAATATCTATTTCTACTAGTTTTAATAAATCTTCATAGTAGATAGATAAACTATTTAATTCGTCTGTAACATCACCTGTGCTACCTATTTTAATCTCTTGTGATAGTCTTTGTATCAGGGAGGCAATTGTATCTGTATATTTTGAAAGCCCTCTAATAATGTAATCTTTTTCATTTCTTCGAATTAGCAGATAAGTAACCATTGAATCCTGAGACTTTATTCTTTCTATCATACCTTCTAGATCGTGGGCAGCAGCCCTAAAAGATCCTCTAATATTACTATCCTGGTCCAGTCCCCTCTCTATGGTTAGATCTTTTACACTAGTAAAATATTTTCTGTACTCTGTTATATATTTAAATAAATTATCTGCACTCTCTTTTGATTTATTATATATTTCATCATCTTTTACTAAATTATATATATCTGTATTTAGTGACTTAAGAGTTGTTATCAATTCCAAAATTGAATCAACACTCGTATCTACCCTATCAGAATATTTAGTATCCAGTCGTAGTAGAAAATCCTTTTCTGATCTTCTAGATTCAAGCATTGCAATGTTGATTTCTGCAATAACTGAATCCTTTTCTATAATTGTACGTATAAAACTTTTATACGTTGAATCTACACCTACTATAGTAAAAACAAGTATGGTAGTAACAATAAAGAACATAATTACGGATAATAAAAAGGTAAATGATATTTTTCTTCTTAGGTCTATGCCTCTTTTAATTTTCTTCATAATTTAAGTGTAAGATACTATTATTCCCTTAACAACTGTAATAATGGTTATTATTAGTTATAAATCATATTGACAATAAAAAATTTCCAAGATATATTGATCTTAGACGATTGATCTAGCGCGATCAATTAAAATTGTAAGGATAAAAATAATGGATTTATATGATGTTGTTGTTATTGGTGCCGGTTCCGGAGGTATTACTTCAGCTGTTACTGCAGCGGGTTTTGGGAAAAAGGTTCTGTTAATTGATAAAAACAGACCTGGTGGAGAGTGTACATGGTCAGGCTGCATTCCTAGTAAAGCACTGATACACGAGGCAAAAAAAATACATACTATTAGAAAAGAGATAAAAGATTATTCCTATGATAGTAAAAATGCTCTGGATCATGTTCATGCTGTTAGGAAAAACATCTATTCCCATGAAACACCAGAGGCACTAACAAAATCCGGAATTGAGTATCTTCAGGGTGAGGCAAGCTTTAAAGATCCAACAACACTAGTAGTTGGAGACAAAGAGATAAAAGGTAAAAAATATATAATATCCACAGGTTCATCAGCATTCGTTCCTGCTATTGAAGGGTTAGATTCAGTTCCATATCTTACAAATGAAAATATTTTTGAACTAGAGAGACTTCCAAAAAGCCTAATAATTTTAGGTGGAGGACCAATAGGAATTGAGTTGGCTCAGGCTATAAGGCGACTAGGAACAGATGTTCAACTAGTAGAAATGAAGCCTGTTCTAATATTCAGAGAAGAGAAGGAATTCTCTCTTTCCATAGAAAAACAACTATCCAGTGAAGGTATAAAACTTCATTTAGGTGCTAAAGCAAATAAGATTTCAAAATCTGGAGATAAAATTTCACTTAAATATGAAAAAGATGGTTCCGAGCAGATTGTTGAAGCAAATTCTCTTCTTGTTGCTATTGGACGAAAACCAAATATAGACAGATTAGGTCTAGATAATGCCGGAATTAAATATAACAGAGAAGGAATAGAGGTTAATACTTCTATGAGGACTACATCTAAAAAGATCTATGCTATTGGTGATGTTGTAGGGCCATACCAGTTTTCACATATGGCCAATGTACAAGGTATATTGGCTACTCAGAATGCGATTTTGCCAATTAACCGTAAAATAAACTATGACCATGTAGCATGGGTGACTTTTACAGAACCTGAACTTGCAAGAGCTGGTAAAACAGAAAATGAAGCCAGAAAGTCCCATGGTGATTCCATACGAATATATGACTATGACTTTAATCAACTTGACCGTGCTATGACCGGAGGTGAGACTATAGAGAAAATCAAGGTTATTCTTGATAAAAAAGGTAAAGTCCTTGGTGTTTCTATATTAGCAGACCGAGCAGGTGAAATGATAGGAGAAGTTCAGCTTCTAAAAACTAGAGGTATCAATTTTTCAAAAATGGCATCTGTAATACATCCCTACCCTACTTATAGTGATGTTTTCTCCAAAATAGGTAAAAGTGTAATGATAGATAATATCCTTAATAATCCAATAGTTAAATTGTTTAGGAAGTAGGAGTAGATATGATTGAAGGCGCACTAATGTTAGATAAACAGATCTGTTTCCGTCTGTATAAAACATCCCGGACAATGACCAGAATTTACCAGCCTATATTGGCATCCCTGGATATAACTTATCCCCAATATGTAACCATGATGGTTATGTGGGAGGAAGAAAAGATTGATTTTAAAGAACTTGGAAAACGTTTGGATCTTAAAACCGGGACTTTAACCCCAATTGTAAAACGTCTCGAATCACTTGGTTATCTTTTCAGAGTTAAAAATCCTGAAGATAACAGACGAATCTGGGTAAAAATAACAAGTGATGGCAAAATGCTTAAGAAAAAAGCCTTAAATGTTCCTGAAGTTCTTATGGATTATATAAATATGAATAAGGAACAGTATATTAAATTTGTAAGTCTCCTGGATGAACTAGGGGATATACTTGATAAAGCAGAAAATAATCAGAAAAAAGAGGTTTTTAGATGAAAGTATTAATAGTTATAGTAGTCATAATTGTACTTATGGCTCTATTTATGGTAGTAAAAAACAACAAGGTTCCAGCTGATCTAGGTGTTAATGATGGGAAACTAGCTCCTATGCCTAAATCCCCTAATGCAGTATCCTCCCAAAGTGATGATCCTGAAAAAAAGGTAGATCCTATCCCATTTAAGGGAGACTTAAACCAATCAAAAGAGTGGATTAAAAAGGCCCTAGAGGTTTATGGAAATATCAGTATAGTAAAAGATGAGTCAAATTATATTCATGCTGTTAATACGACTAGTAAAATGAAATACAACGATGATATTGAGTTCTATTTTGATGAAGAAGTAGCTCTTATACATTTCCGTTCAGCTTCAAGAGTTGGTTATTCCGATATTGGATTAAATCGCCAGCGGTATGATAAGTTACTAGAATTACTAAAATAAATATTTATTTAGATATTCCCTACGGGGAATTTTTATAACTCCAATACATCAGATATGATGCTAATTCCAGTTGCGTTTTCTACATGTTGTTGTATACTACCGTCTAAGGACAATAATGAAAAAAATAAAAAACTCCATAGAACTTTTTGTAGGTTCAGCTAAAAAAAAGCGTTTAAACTGTGCAGAAGCTATTTCACATATATTTCATCATGACATATCCCCAATGAGTGACAAAGATCTGAAACAATTCAAAAAATATGGTCATGGCAGAGCTCCAGGAAAAGTATGTGGAGCCTATTATGCAGCCGAATATCTTCTTGAAAAAGCACGTCCTGAGGTATTAGGAAGTTTCCAAGAAACTTTCAAAGAAGAAGCAGGATCTTTAAACTGCAAAGAAATTCTTAAGAAAAAGGTTCTATCTTGTGAAGGATGTGTTAATATAACTGCCCAGTTTTTGAATAATATATCAGAGTAATATCACACTTATTAATACTGGGTTATCTACTAAGGTATATATCTGCAAAGTTTAGAAACTGTTCCCAGTCATAATCTGTAACATCATGGATGCCTTCCCTGATGTGGTAACCTGTTATATTCACCACTGGTTTTTCTATTCCAGGTATTTCATCCGTGGTGGTAGGTTTCAGACCGTAAAGTTCATAAACCTCTCGGGTATTAAGCAGTCCTAGGAACTCCCCTTCTGGATCGGACCATCTGTCATTCGCCGCACTGGCCACATAAAGTGGACGAGGGGCAATTAGGGAGAGCAGCATGTGTTGGTCTACTGGCAAATCTTCTTCCCGGTTAGCAAAATCCCGAAGTCTGGGAATAAACCAATGGGGGAAGGTAGAAGTTATATACTCTACGTCCTCTCCATACTTTCTCCTGGAGATAGCCGCCCCAATACTGCCTGATTCATTTGCGATAACCATGGCAAAACGTGGATCGTTTGCACCAGCCCAGAGAGCTGCTTTTCCAAGTCGAGAATGTCCCATAAGGGCTACCATTTCCCCATCGATATCACTGTCGGTCATGAAATAATCCATGGCTCTACTAAGGCCCCAGGCCCAGGCGCTGATAGCCCCTGTTTCCACATCAAAAAGAGGGTGTATACCATTAGTAAATCCGTCATCAAAATCAGGGTCTAGATCTCCATAATAAACAGTTGCTAAGCCATATCCCTTCCCAATGAGAGTTGATACCGGCCAGCGGTTTGCACGGACAGACCTGCTTTCTTCCGTTGCTAGGTTTTGTCTGATTCCGTACTTTGATTTGTTACGTACCCAGACTTTTGAAAGAGGAATATCTGTTTCTAGTGTTGTGGTGTGATTACCATAGAAATTCATCCCAAGGAAAAGTGGGGTTGGTCCTGTTGTATTTTTTGGTAGATAAATGAGGAGATCCATGTAAGGCCCAGTCTCAGCGGGAGTGAAATATACCCGAATATTCTTTCGAATAGCTTTTCCATCAAGTGCATCTTGCTTGATATCAAGTATTTCAAACCTCATATTCTCTGGTTTCCCAGGAACGGGACCATATACATATTCATTAAAGAGACTGATAATCTCATCTCTACGGATTTCATCCCAAACAGCGATATCCTCCACGGTCGTTCCATCTGCCAATTGCAATACGGGAGGTAGAGTGTAATCCTTAACAGGTTTGCTGAAAAGCAAAGACCCAGCCTCGTCGAATATTACCATGGAAAGAGCCACTGATGTCAGGGCTGTGAGAACTGGAATTATCAAACGTATAATCCTTACAGGTCTAATAATTCCTTTCCTGTTAAAATCTATAACTTTATATAAAAGAGTCAGCAGATATATTCCACCCAAAGAGATCAGAGCTAGGATTATCAGAATCCAGTTCACCTGAATACCTACTGCTTCGCCTACAATTTTATTCATATCCGGCCAGAGCCATTGGTTTCCAATTACAAGCAATAGGAACATAATAATCGGTAGTAGAATCACTACATAGGCAATAATTCTCATCAGGTTTGTATTCTTTTTATTCATAAAAGTTTCTCCTTAATTGTGTTTATAGGTTTTTTAATGAATGTGACTAAGTTTATGTTAAATCTCAGTCTACGAAACAATGAACCCCTCAAATAACTGGCGCACACATCTACCAAGAAGCTCTTCCTGATCGATATCTTTCATTACAAGAACCTGCTTTGTGATTCCCAGGATCATGGTACGGTATAGTCCGTGATCAATTGGTTTTATCAGCCCTTCCTTGATGCACTGATCAAAGAGCTGCTTCGAAAGGGTCCAGTTATCCTCGATATAGCTGATAAACATAGCATAGGGTTTAGGGAAATCATCTTTCAGCATCAGAGCCTTATGGTAATCGACAAATTTTGTATCTGGGAATGTACAGGTTATATGAATAAGCTTCTGGAGAGTGTTATATTTTTTTGATTCAAGAATCTTTTGTAGCTGACTTTCTATGCCCTCAAAAATAGCACTTACAACCAGGATAATTAAGTCTTCTTTGTTACCATATTCCTTGTAGATGGTTTTTTTGCTTATCCCCATCTGGGAGGCCACATCCTCCATCTTAAATTTAGCACCATTATCCATGAACAGTTCTAAAACTACATCAACTAATTTTTTATCTCTAACATCCATATTTATTACCCTGCTAATTTCTAACTTCCACATACTTTGATCAATATATAATCAGTGGTGGTCATCTTTTGATAATTTATGATAATACGGAAACCGGAATCTGTAAACCAGTTTCTTTGATTGGGTTTCCATGAGGACTCTTTTTAAGCATTATTATACCTATAATAAAGCTGCTTACTTCTGAAAAGATAATTGCCATCCATAAACCATTATTGCCAAATAACCAAATAAACAGCACTAACCCTATTATTAATCCTATAAAACTCCTGTATAGAGTAATGCCTCCGGATCTTACCGGATCGTTAATTGCCGTATAATATGTTCCAATAGCAATATTTAAACCTGTGAAGATAAATGCAAATGAATAAAATTTTAAGATGTAAGTTGCCATTTTTATAGTCTCTAGGTCTGTAACAAATAGTGAACTGATGAACTCCCCTTTCCAGAAAGATATTACTGCTAATATTAACCCCGTAATAAAGGTTACAAGCATTGTTTGTTTCCTAAAGCCATCTACTCTGTTAAATAATTTTGCACCATAATTATAACTAACCCCAGCTTGGTTTGACTCTCCAAATCCGTAGGCTATAGAGCCAACAAGGTTAGCCACCTGTAGTGCTACAGCATATGCAGCCACTCCCATTACACCTATTTTTTTAAGAATCATTATATTAAAAATCATACCTGCGAGAGAGTAAGCGATATTACTTAAAAACTCAGATGAGCCATTAAATATAATATTTTTAATTTCTAAAAAATGGAAATGAGGCCTAGCAAGTTTCCATCTGGATTTTATTATTATTGCACTAAATAAAATGATCCATGGAATTATCTGAGATAGTCCTGTAGCAAGAGCTGCTCCCCTTAAAAGCCACCCAAATTTAACAATAAACAGATAGTCTAAAGTTATATTAATCAGTGTGCTGCAAATACTAGATATAATCATATAATGAGGTTTTCCATCTAGTTTTAAGAAGAACATAAAAGCGAAGTTAAGAAGAAAAAATGGAAAAAATCCACTTAGTTGTAATCCATAATCAATTAAGTATTTGGCAGTTAAACCTGTAGCTCCAACTAAGCCAGGTACAAATTTCATTATATTAAAGAGTATTATTGCAGAAAGCAGACCAATTCCTGTTAAACTGACAACAGTTACATTAAATATATTATTACTCTTTTCAATCCTACCTGCACCTAGATCGATACCAGCTAAAGATGTTGCACCTATCGCGATCATAGCTCCTATAGCAATTAATATTCCAACAGCAGGGAAAAATAGACTGACTGCTGATAATCCTTCAGGCCCTACAAATCTACCTATAAAAATGGAGTCCACCAATGTTGCTGTATTTTGTGCTATCATCGCTAAAATAGATGGAATGGCATATGACCAGAACACCTTCTTAATAGGTGTTACCCCTAAATCTAATTGTCTACTTTGTTTCATAATGTTATGATAAACCTTCAAGTAACTTTAATGTCAAGGATTTACAAATGAGAACATTATTAACCATTGGTGAAATGGCGGAAATGATGGATATGTCTAAATCCCAGATCCGATTTTATGAAGCAGAAGGTCTTATTACACCTACTCGATTAGAAGGAAACAATTATCGTCTCTATAATTTTGAAGAGATGTTACAACTTGTTGCAATCAACCAGTTAAAAGGGTTAGATCTACCTCTAGTGATGATAAAGGAAAGGCTCTTCAGATCTGAGGGATATAAATATGAAGAACTCATTAACACATCAATTAAGAATTTATCTATGGAAATAAAACAGTTATCTCAGAAAAAGAAAATAATGGAAAGTAGTTTAAAAGAGTTTCTAAAAATACAAAATCAAGAGTTTATCATTAAATCCTATAAGAGTAGAAAGGTATATATACTATCAAAAATAGCAAATAAATTCCCGTCGATAAAAGAGTTATACGATCTATATGAAAAATATCAGTTAAATCTTTTTGAGTATACCCATGATCTATATACAATACATAAGGATAATAACCAAATATGGCTTGGAACCCATAATAAAGATAAAAAACATAAATTAAAGGATCTACCAACTTTAACTATTCCGGCTGGCACATATCTTTCCAATACATCCCTAGTTTCAGAAAATATAGATATTATAAATAGCATAACTAAATTAAAAAATGAAGCCGCAGAAAGAGGATTAACAATTAAAGGGGAGATTATTACTATTGAAGATGTTTTTAATACATTTTTATTTTCAAGAGAAAAATATTACTTAACGATTCAGGTATTAATAGCATGATTTATTTATTATGATATTGGTAATATTGTTGTAAATCCAAGCACTTAGGCTTATAATTGCATATAAATATAATAATTTAAGAGAGACACTGTGGTAAAGAAAGAGAAAAATATAGACAATCAATTCTACGTGGTTGGAATTGGAGCATCTGCAGGTGGTCTTGAAGCCTTAGAGGCTTTTTTTAGTAAAATGCCCAGCGATTCAGGAATTGCTTGTGTTGTTGTATCCCATCTAGATCCAAGTCATAACAGTATACTTCCGGAAATAATACAAAAAAAGACAAAAATGCAGGTTTTACAGGTAAAAGATCATATGATAGTTAAACCTAATCATGTATATATTATTCCACCTGATAAAGAGATGTCAATTTTAAATGGAGTACTACAATTATTAAAAATGACTAAGCCCCATGGTGCTAACCTACCAATCGACATTTTTTTCAGGTCATTGGCTATGGACAAAGGGAGCATGGCAATAAGTATTATTCTTTCAGGGACAGGTACCGATGGAACCCAGGGAATTAGAGCCGTAAAAGCCGAACTTGGGATGGTCATGGTACAATCAGCAGAGTCAGCAAAATATGATGGTATGCCTAGGAGCGCTATTGCTACTAAGCTGGCTGATTATATATTATCTCCTGAAGACATGCCTAATCAGCTATTAAAATATGTTAAATATAAAATGAACAAACAAACATTAGAATTTAATTCAGATGATTCAAAATATGAACATGCTATGCAGAAAATATTTTTGTTATTAAGAACATCTACAAAACATGATTTTTCATTTTATAAAAAAAATACAATAACCCGGCGTATTGCACGGCGAATGCAAGTTCACCAAATGGAGGATATTAATGGTTATATTCAATATCTTCAGGAATCGGAAAGAGAGATACACATATTATTTAAAGAATTACTAATTGGTGTTACAAGCTTCTTCAGAGATCCTGAGGCTTTTGATCTATTAAAAAATAAATTTATTCCAGAATATCTTGCTGATAAACCTGAACATTATCAAATACGAGTATGGGTTCCTGGTTGTAGTAGTGGAGAGGAAGTTTATACTATTGCTATTATTTTTCAGGAATATATGGAATTAGTTGAGCGTCATTTTTCAGTACAAATATTTGGGACAGACCTTGATGAGGAAGCCATAAAAAGGGCTAGAACAGGTATATATCCTGTTTCTATATCTGAAGATATTTCTAAGGTTCGATTAAGCAAGTTTTTTACTCATGAAGAAAATCATTATAGAATAAATCAAAATATCCGGGAAATGGTTATATTTGCGCCACAAAACCTAATCAAAGATCCTCCATTTACAAAACTTGATCTATTGTCATGCCGTAATCTACTTATTTATTTTGGTGCAGAACTTCAAAAAAAGCTCTTTCCAATATTTAACTATAGTTTAAATCATGATGGAATACTCTTTTTAGGATCATCAGAAACGATTGGACAATCATCAAAATTATTTTCTATTTTAGATAAAAAGTGGAAAATCTTTAAAAAGTCTTCATCAAATAGAGTAGGATTTCCTATAATAGATTTACCAACTTTTGGTACTTCGTCAATTATCACCCAGAAAGAAGTGTCTGAGCCCCTTAAACCACTAAAAGAGGTTGATACACTTAAATTATTAAAAGCTATATTGTCAAAAAGTGAACTACCTACATGTGTTGTTATAAACGACCTTGCTGACATAATTTATATCCATGGTCGAATAGGAAAATTCCTTGAACCAGCCGAAGGTGAGACAAGTATAAATATTCTTGAGATGGCAAGACCAGGATTAAAAGCTGGTTTAATTTCAGGTATCAAAAAAATGGCAACAAGTCGTCAGGAAGTAATTATAAAGGGGCTAGAAGTACAAGATTATACAGGTTTTGTAGATGTAACACTTATAGTTAGACCATTACCAAATTTTAGTACCCATAGTCGGGGATTAATGCTTATTATTTTTGATGAAGGTTCACATCATAAAAAAGAAAAAAACAGTGTCTTTGTCGAAGAACACTCTATAATAAAAGGTAATGATGTAAAAAGACTTGAAGATGAGCTTTTATATACAAAAGAAAATCTGCAAACAACAATTGAAGAACTTGAAACTTCTAACGAGGAATTAAAATCAACAAATGAGGAGCTTCAGTCAACAAATGAGGAGTTACAGAGCACAAATGAAGAACTTGAAACTTCAAAAGAAGAACTTCAATCTCTTAATGAGGAGTCAACAACTGTAAATACAGAGTTGCAATTTAGAATCGATGAGTTAGTTGAAGCAAATGATGATATTAAAAACCTTCTTGATACTACAGAGATTGCGACTATATTTCTTGATATAAACCTTAATATCCGACGTTATACACCTAAAGTAACCGATTTTTTCCACCTTACATCAGCTGATATTGGAAGACCGATAGAACATTTTGCTACAACATTAAAAAACGTTAAATTAGTGGAGTGTGCAAAAATAGTACTTAGGGATCTTGGCCATAATGAATCTGAAGTTATAGATAACAAAGGTGGTGTTTATGAGATGCGAATCCGTCCCTATAGAACTACTAATAATGTCATTGATGGTGTTGTTGTTACTTTTCAAAATATATCAAATTATAAAAATGCATTACTCAAGCTTTCTGAGAATGAGGTCATGTGGAATTATTTGTCTGAACAAACAACTGACATCGTTTATATTATTACTAATAATGTTTTCTCATATGTAAATATTCAAGCAAAAAAATCTTTTGGTAAGCCTGCTAATTCATTATTAATAGGTAAATGTGCTATCAATCTAATTCCAAAACAAATAAAGGAATTAGAATATAATAAAACTGGTTCTATTATTGTTATTGATGATGATAATTCAAAAACATTTGTTACATCTCTAATATTTAATAATATAGAGAGTTTTTTGGTAACAAGTAGGAGTAATGATTGAAAGACAAATTTGAAGATTTACGGAGGCGTGCAGAATCTTTTTATGAACCAAAATCAAAGAACTTACCAGACTTATCTCAGGAAGAAGTTCATAATTTAATCCATGAATTGAATACCAGTCAAATTGAACTGGAGATGCAAAACGAGGACCTTCGGAATACTCAAATTGAACTTGAAGAATCTAAACAAAAATATTTAAACCTTTACGATTATGCCCCTGTTGGATATTTAACACTAAATAAAAATAAACAGATAATAGAATCTAACATTACAGCATGCGAAATGTTTGGGATAGATAAGGAAGATATTATTGAGTCCGATTTTACTTCTTTTATTTTTGATGAAGACCAAGATATTTTTTATTTACAATATAACCAATTAACAAAGTTGGGTGAAAAACAGTCCAGTAAGATCCGACTGAAAAAGAAGGACTCTGGGTATTTTTATTCTCAATTAGAATGTGTCATTCGCCCAGAAGTCGATGGGAATAACGGTCAATTTAGAATAATCATAACTGATATTACAAAACTTACCGAAGCAGGGGATGCTCTACTTTTACTTAAAAACCAACTATCTAGTATCATTGAATCAATGCCTTCTATTATAGTTTCTGTAGATTCAGACTGTAAAATAATATTATGTAATAATATGGCAATACTAGAAGCCGATAAGTCCAAGGAAAATATTATTGGACAAAAAATTTCTTGTATATTCCCACACTTATCTTCAGTTGTTTTTACAATATCAGAGAGCATAAAAAGTGGTGAAATAATAAGTGAACAGAAACATTCTTATATGAAAAATGACAGTATTGTTTACCAGGATATTACAATTTATCCACTAAATGAAATTAATACAAAAGGTGCTGTTATCCGTATTGATGATGTGACTGAAATAAAGCGTAATGAAAAAATATTGTCACATAACGAAAAGATGTTATCTGTTGGAGTATTAGCAGCTGGAATAGCACATGATTTTAATAATATTTTGACTGGTATCAATGGGGCCGCTCAACTTTTAAAACTACCCGATATGACAATAGACGATAAATATTTAAAATATGTTGATATTATAATTCAAGCATCAAACCGTGCAAAGGATTTAACAGCCAAACTTTTAACATACAGCAGTAATGATTCTGATAAAACTAAAACTATTGACCTATGTGAAATAGTTGATGATGCTGCAGATTTATTAAAGTCCTCAATTGACAAAAAGATCACAATTTCAATAAACAACAATATTAAAAGCTGTTATATTAAAGGTGATAAAACCACAGTACAGAATGCCTTAATAAATATAGGAATCAATTCTAGTCACTCAATAAAAGGTAGTGGAAGTATTACTTTTAATATTACAAAAATAAATATGGAACAGAAACATATAAAATCAGATAATTTTACTATTGAACCTGGGGAGTATTATCAATTATCTATTAAAGATACTGGATGCGGTATTCCAAAGGAACATATAAACAGTATATTTGATCCTTTTTATACTACTAAGGAGCAAGGAAAAGGAACAGGGCTTGGTTTATCTGTAGTTTATGGAACAGTTAGGGCATTAAATGGTTTTATTGAAGTAGAAAGCAATGTTGGTTCAGGAACATTATTTAAACTTTTTTTTCCAGTGGCCTACGAAGAGTCTGATAAAAGCAAAAAAGATGAATCTTTTTTAGAGGGAAATGGTCTGATTTTAGTTGTGGATGATGAAGAAATAATTAGAACAACTATAAAATGTTTTTTTGAGTATATGGGATATAAGATTTTATTGGCAAAAGATGGTATGGAGGCTGTAGATATTTTCAAAAAATCCTTTTCAGATATTGATTTAGTATTAATGGATATGACAATGCCTAAAATGAATGGTTCGGAAGCATTTTATAAGATGAGAACTATAGATGAAAATTGCAAAGTTATAATTGCATCGGGATATGTTATAGATGAAAACATTGAAGTATTGCTAACTGATGGTTTAAGTTCCTATATCCAGAAACCATATAATATGTCTCAATTAAGCACTTTCATATCTAAACTAATAAATAATAGTTAAGATATGAAAATTGTTACTAGGAGTTAGTCCCAGTAACAACTATTTTGTTATATTTTATATTTCAATTGTCATTTCACAATTGTATTCTTTTGCTTTATCTAATGTTATTATCATAGATTTATCTTTAAAATCACCAGTATAGTTATCGTCATCACTAATTCCATGCCATGGTTCTAAACAGATATATGGTGCATCAGGTTTTTGCCATACACCTAAAGCTGGGAATTTATTAAAACTAAGTTTTACAAACCTGCTACCTTTATCTGATTTTAATGCAATCTCATTTGAATTTATATCTTTGAATATTGCTGCACCCTCATAAAATGTTTCATGTTTTAAAGGCATTTTATTACCATTTAGCCCATCTTCATCTTTATTGGTTATTGTCAGATTATCCTGATCAAAAAACAGTCTACGGGAATCTTCTGATTTGTTAAACTCTATGTAATAATCATCGAATTTCAGTTCTGAATCTAGAGGACAATTAAAACCTGGGTGTGTTCCTAACTGGAAATAGATCTCTTTTGTATCAAGATTTTTAACAGTATAATCGATGCTTACACCTTTGTCATTTAAAGAATAGGACAATATTAGTTCAAATCTAAATGGATACATCTTTAATGATTCATCATTTGATTTATAGCTATAAACTAACTTAGTTTCTGTACCTTCTATAAGTTCAAATTCAGCTTTTCTTGGAAAACCATGATTACCAAGTGGATATTCTACACCATCGACCTTCATCTTATTACCTTTTACCGCACCTACATTTGGAAATAAAACAGGAGATCTACCTGTCCAATATGTTCCATCACCTTGCCAAAGATATTCAAGATCATCTCCTGACTTTTTTAAACTCCATAGCTCAGCTCCTATCGAGTTTACCTCTATAGAAACCTTATCATTTTGTATTTTTGTTATCATATATACTCCTATTTCTATTATTGAGATTTCATATTTTTTATTATATTAGCATATTTGAGACATATGTCATTAAAAAACTTGATGGTATCTGATAAATACCTATAATTAAATACATGAAAAAATATATTATTGTACTAAGCATTTTACTAATAGCTCAAAATATCTGGGGTGAAAATTTACTCTCCGGATCATTTAAAATTCAATATTCGGAACTCTCTCCTGGTAAATATTTATCAGAAAATACGGTCAGCTGGGATACCTGGGATAATAAAAGGTTTACTGGAGAAAGAAGTAACTTTGATACTATGGTTACTTTAGCAACTACATTTAATATCCCCTCGGATTTAAAAGATGAGGTTTTAGGACTATCCCTCCCCTTCACACCATATCCTATAAAGATTTATCTGAATAACCAACTAGTAGCAATTTCTGGAGATATTGGAGAAAAGGTCGTTGCAAATGGATTTACTTCTATTAAAACCATATTAGCACCTGAGCTATTAAAGAAATCAAATAATGACATAAGAGTTGAAATTTACCCCCATGGTTATATGAACCCATTGGTTAATATGCATATTTCAACCTATAAACAGATATCCAAAGATAAATTTGGTATATACTTTCTTAGTTCTTATCTGATAAGGGGAATAAGTTTAGTTTGCTTTCTAATATCTCTCTATTTTATTTATCTTTTTTTTACTAGTGTAATTAGTGACAGACGGTATTTACTGTTTTCTTTATTATCGATGTCTGTAACTATGGCCTATCTAGAAATAAGTCTTTCATCTGATTTTGGTTATGAACTACCTATAATGAAAGCCAGTGTATTAGGTTTTATACTTGCGCACTCAGCACTTCTGAGTTTTGTATTGGAGTTTACAAAAACTAAAAAGTTCCGGAAAAGTTTGTTAACTATGACAATTATTCCTGCAATAATTCTTACAATATTAGTATTTACTAAAAGTTCCAGACATGGAGTAGATATAGTACTTAACTTTATGACATCATATTATTTCCCTTTTATAATAGTGACTACACTTTACATAACAGTGGTCTCATTTATAAAAAATAGAAACAATGATACATTGATACTTTTATTAGCATTTTTAATTTTTCTTGGATTTATTATACATGACCTAGTCTATGTAAGTTCCAATGTTATTCCTGATGCTTATATGGTTCCATACGGATTTCTTTTTTACATTCTTGCTATGTTCATCATTTTATCTAATCAGCAAAATTCAATTGCTAAAAAGAGTATATTACAGGCAGAATCTATTGCGGAAATCAACAAAGACCAACAAGAGATGATAAAGGGAATAACATCGGTAGCTTCAAGTCTTAAGGACTCTGGTAATTTACTAAAAGAAAAAATTGATCTATCCAGTGAAATTATAGTTGAGAATAGTGCTGCTAACAAAAAAGTATCAGAAGAGATTAAGTCCCAGGTTACAAATATTGAGAGTACTATTCCTAAGATTAAAATAGATCTATCAAAATCTATCAATGAAATCCTAGAAGCTGTTACAAACCAGACTCTTTTTGCCAATCAGATTGAAGAGACATTATCTAGTGTTACAAATAAAATGATGAATAACCAGAATAACATTACTGATACCCATACAAAATCAAAATATCTTAGTGAAATTGCCCAAGATAATAGAGCTACAATTACAAACTCTACAAAGGCCGTAAAATCGATTCAGGAGCATGCACAGGTTATTAATGATGTCCTAACCGGAATTATGGACATTTCAGAGAGAACAGACCTTCTTGCGGTTAATGCAGCAATAGAGTCTGCTCATGCAGGAGAAGCCGGCAAAGGATTCGCAGTCGTTGCAAATGAAGTGAGGAACCTCTCATCCCAAACACGGACACAGGTAAAAGCTAGTAGTTTAAAGTTGGAGGCTATGGAACTTGCTATTTCAGAAACTTCCAGATTATCTGTAGAAGTAGAAAATGGACTTTTTACAATTATTGATGAGGCAATAAACAGTTCAAAACTAATGGATAAAACCAGAGAGAATATCGAAGGTCAGTATTCTGAAACAACACTACTTCTAGAATCCATAAAAGCATTAATAAAAGATAGTTCAACGATAAAAGAACTTTCTGAATCGAATAAAAATATTAATGATGATGTTCAGCATAGTCTTGAAGATTTTAAATCCATGTTAGAATCCACTTTTTCTCTTATAGATAACCAGGAAAATCAGATTATTAAGCTTAAAGAGAATATATTTTCAATTGAACGATTATTTAAAACAAATGTTAAACATAGTGAAGATTTAACTTCTCTATTGAAACTTTAGGATATTGTTTAGAGTATAATTTAGTTATTAATTTTTTCATGATAGAATATGAACGGAGAATAAACTGATGGAAAAAAGTCTATATGAGAGTTTTTCAATGGATGATGCCGATGTATTAGAAACATTGGCTAGTCTAGGATTATATATTTCCAATTATATAACAGGAGATTTTCTACTCAGTAATGAGTGGAAGGCTATACCTAGTAACTTCACCCCTAAAAAAGATATTGAAGAATCCTACTTATCCTATATTCATCAAGATGATAGGAAAAGAGTTACTGATGCTTTAAAGAATATTCGCTTAGGTAAACTTGACCTTTTTCATGAAATATACAGACTTAAAAACAGTGACAACTCATATAAATGGATACACTCATTAGGTAAAATAGCAAAGAAAACAGAAGATGGAAAACCTGTTATTTTTGTCGGGTGTGATTTTGATATTTCTGACTTAAAAGAGGTTGAACAAAAACTTAGAAAAAGTATCGAAGAAGAGAGACAAAGATCTGAAGAACTTGAAACTATAGGAGAAATTGTAAAGGTTATTAGTTCATCCTTAGAGTTAAAAGAGACCGTGCGTAAAATCTTAATTGAGATTAGCCAATTAATCCCCTATGAGACAGCAACTATTCAGACTCTAAAGGATGGTTACTCTAGGCCAATTGGTGCTGTAGGTTTTAAAGACAACAGTGCTATATTAAAATTAAAATTCAAATATCCTATTAAAGGCAGTATGAATACCTATGTACTTCAAAATAACAGACCTTTATTATCAAATGACATCCATAGAGATTTTCCAACATTTTCCAGACCAGGAGCAGAACGACCTATAGAATCGTGGATAGGAATCCCATTGATATCTGGAGGGGAAATAGTTGGCTTATTAACCCTGGATGGTTATACAAAAAATCATTTTTCAAAACGACATTTAGAATTGTCAGAAATTATAGGAGACAATATTGCAATAGCATTAGAGAATGCTTTATCCCATGAAAAAGCTTATAAGATGGCAATGGAGGATGCATTAACAGGGCTTGGTAGTAGACATCGATTACAAATTGAAGGTCGATTATTATTTGAAGCGGCAATTAGAGGTAAAAACAGTATATCTGTTGTAATGATTGATATAGACTTTTTTAAAAATGTGAATGATTTATACGGTCATGATGTTGGTGATAATGTATTAAAAAAATTAGCTAATAGTTTCCAAAATGATATTAGGGAAACTGACCTACTTACAAGATATGGTGGAGAAGAGTTTTTACTATTAATGCCTAATACTGATTTAGATGAAGCTACTGTTGTTACAGAACGAATTAGAAAAAATGTTGAACTAATAAAACATGAAGGTATTATTAACCCTATAACAATAAGTTGTGGTATATGTACTGGAGTACCAAAGAGAAACGATACCCTTGGAAACTGGGTTACAATAGCCGATAATCAATTATATATAGCTAAAAAAAGTGGCCGTAATAGGATATCAGTTAAGAAGTGTTAATAATCAGGATCTTTATATTCTGATAGTGACATACCAAGCTTAATTCGTAATTATAATATTTTTGTTATATAATATTACTGATGGACACAAAAAAAACACTGTTATATATCCTAATATTTTTTTTATTGGCTGATCTTTTTGCTGATACGGCTCCCAAAGAAATTAATTTTGAAAGTTATGGTGCAGATGAGGGTCTATCAAATCTGGTTGTTTACGACATTGTACAGGATTCAAAAGGTTTTATCTGGTTAGGAACTGGAAATGGTATTAGCCGTTTTGATGGTTATGATTTTGTAAATTATTTACCCGATGAAGATTCTCCCAATTCAATAGGAAGTGGTCCTGCAGTTGATGTCTTTATTGATAGTAGTGATAGATTATGGATTGCTGTTGTTAACGGTGGATTATTTTTATATAACGAAGAAAGTGATAATTTTTTACCTTATATTAATGACCCGGATAATGAGAACTCTCTATCTAGTAACAGTACATACAGTATTACAGAAGACCTTGATGGAAATATCTGGGTATCCACCATTGATAAAGGTATAAATAGACTGGATGAAAAAACTGGTAATTTTACTCACTTCAGACATGATCCAGATGATATTAATAGTCTTAGTACCGATAGAATTGGAGCAATATTAATAGATAATGATAATGTATTATGGATCACTACTTTCATCGGAATATTAAATAGATATGATATACAAAACAGTAACTATACTGTTGATTTAACCGATATGACACAAAGTGTAAGTATTACGGAAACTTCAAATGGCGATATTTGGATGCCTACAATTGGTAATGGTATTTATAGATATAATAAATCATCAGAAAACTATTCACATTTCAATTATGATGAAAATGATACTGGAAGTATTAGTCATAAATCGGCCATCCGTGTTATAGAAGATAATGAGGGAACTATATGGGTCTCAACCTGGGGTGGAGGTCTAAACATATATAATTCTGAAAACAATAAATTTAACTCATATAAAAAGAAGATTGGAAACTCCAAGTCAATCAGTTCCAACGATGTTTGGGGGCTATTTGAAGACAGTACTGGGGTTCTTTGGGCTGGTACATATGGCGCAGGACTTAACCGATATGACAGTAAGGACGAACGGTTTTCTTTTATAAAAAACAATCCGGAAGACATAAACAGTCTTAGTGATGACGATGTTAAATCAGTATTTGAAGATTCATTTGGAGAGTTGTGGATTGGAACGGCTAACGGAGGTCTAAATAGATATAATCCAGAGGATGATAAATATACTATTTATACTTCCAATCAAAATAATCCAAAAAGTATATCTAATAACTCTATAACTATGATCGCAGAAGATCAGGAACGGAATATTTGGATTGCAACAGTATCAGGATTAAATAGATATAATAGGAAAACAGATGATTTTACCCGGTTTTTCAGTGAAAAAATAATCAGATCTGTAATGGTTGATTCAAAAAACAATGTATGGATCGGTACCCAATTAAGTGGAGTGATAAGGTACTCTTATGATACGAAACTATTCATCCATTATCCAGTAAAGGAAGCATTTAGTTCCCCTATTTTCGAAGACTCTTCACAAAATATATGGCATGGCAGTATTAGGGGTATGTTTAAATATAATTCTAACAATGACTCTTTTACTCAGACATTAGAAGATCCTGAAAATCCAGGTTCATATTTAGGACTATTAATTACAGATATAAAAGAAGATCAAAATAATAACTTATGGATTGGAACTTCTACTAAACTTATAAAAAAAGAGATATCAACCGGTAAACTGACTTTTTATACAACAAAAAATGGACTTGTTGATGATTCCATTTCAGGTCTAGTGTTAGAAGACAATGGAAACTTATGGATTAGTACATCGAGGGGTCTTTCGGTATATTCAGAATATGCAGATAGTTTCAAAAACTATGATATTAATCCCTTTAACCGAAGTTCAACTTTAAAAACAAACAGTGGAGAGCTCTTTTTTGGGTCTTTTAATGGACTGGTTCATTTCTATCCAGATAGTATAAAAGAAAATGAAGTACTTCCTCCTGTGGTTATTACGTCATTTAAAATTTTTAATAAAGAGGTAACAAGTCTGGGTTCTACATCAAATCTGGATTTTATTGAGTTGGAATACGATGACAACTTTTTCTCATTTGAATTTGCCGCTTTAGATTATTCTAATCCATCAAAAAACAAATACAAATATAAACTCGAAGGATTTGATAAGGATTGGATAGAGGTATCTAGTAAACGAAGGTATGCCAGTTATACACATTTAGATGGTGGTGATTATATATTCAGAGTAATAGCATCAAATAGTGATGGTATCTGGAACGAAATAGGTCATTCGATAAAAATTCATATTATCCCACTATTTAGAGACACTCTTTTATTTAGGATTCTTATAACTATTGCATGCTGGGCTCTGGCTATAATTATTTTATTTTATATATACAAACTAAATGATGCACTTAAAAATCAGAAAAAATCCGAGGCTGATATATTACATCTAAAAAAATACCAGGCAGAAGTTTTAGATTCTATGCCATCCTTAATTGCCGGTATAGATAAAACGGGAGTTGTTACATTATGGAATAGAACAGCGGTAGAGAAAACATCTATATCGTCTGAAGATGCTAAAGGGAATATTTTGGATGTTTTATTACCTGATTTTAACTTGGATATGAATCGTATTATAGAAAGTATTCAAACCGGGGATATAATTAGTGATCTGAATATTAAAGTGGAAATGGATGATGACTTATTTGTTGATATTACAATTTATCCACTACAGGAAAGTGATAAAGAAGGTGCTGTAATTAGAATCGATGATGTTACTAAAAAACATAAGTTAATGGATGAGTTAAATCAGAGTAGTAAAATGGATGCAATTGGACAACTTGCTGGTGGTATGGCACATGATTTTAATAATATGTTAACTGGGATATTAAACGCAGTCCACTTATTGAAAAATCCTAAAAGAAAAATTGATAAACATGGATTGACACTTGTTGATATGATTATGAAAGCATCTGTAAGGGCTGCTGATTTAATATCTAAACTACTGGCATTCAGCCGGAAAGGCGAATTGAATTATTCGATACTTAATATACATGAAATAATTGATGAAACAGTTGAAATTTTTAATAGAACAATTGATAAAAAAATAAGAATTATAGTAAATAAGCAATCAAAATATTTTAATATTATTGGTGATAGTTCTGGGTTGCAAAATATTTTACTCAACTTAGGAATTAATTCCAGTCATGCAATGCCTGATGGTGGAGAAATTAAAATTACAACCAAAGATATAATACTAGATGAAAATTATTGTAATGCATCACAGTTTGATATAACTCCTGGAATGTATTGTGATATAGAAATCCAAGATACAGGATTTGGTATTCCAGCAGAGAAAATAACCAAAATATTTGATCCATTTTATACAACAAAAAAACTTGGGGAGGGAACAGGTTTAGGATTGTCAGTAGTTTATGGGACTATAAAGGATCATCATGGTGTAATAAATGCATATAGTGAAGAAGGTACTGGAACATCATTTCACATCAAATTGCCCTGTTCTGAGAGTGATATATACTTAGCTGAAAATGAACAACACATCATATTGGGACATGGTACCATACTTCTTGTAGATGATGAAGAATTAATAAGAGTAACTGGGAAAGCTATGCTTGAGGATTTAGGTTATACGATCATAACTGCTATGGATGGAGAGGAAGCCTTAGAAGTTTATAAATTAAATATTGATATAATTGATGTAATAATCATGGATATGATAATGCCAAAAGTTAGTGGTCAAGAAGCATTTTTTAAAATAAAAAAAATTGATAAAGATTGTAAAATAATTATCTCATCCGGTTTTACAAAGGATGATAACATTAAAGAGATGAAAGATGCTGGATTATCAGGATTCATTCAGAAACCATATCAGATAAGTGAATTAAGTCAATTATTGGCAGATTTATTTAGATAATTTACAAATCATATATCCTTTACCAGCTCTTACCCCAAACCTCTTTAGAATTATAGAATTGGTATATCACATAGCAGTATTTATTTGTATTTTAACTTTCTATTATTATTCTAATAATGAGTTATATATTTTTTTCATTCGATCTGCAAGATGCAATACATAATCGTTGGACGATGAGTCTAATACTACTATTAACCCTCTGTTTTTTAGATCCATTTTTATATATGTCCTAGCTCCAAGCCAAGAGCCTCCATGTTCTATAAAACTACTATCTTCCGAAAGAAACCAACCAAACCCATAATAAGACGTTTTACCGTTATTTAATGTTACTGGAGAGATAGCTTCACTCCAACTTGATTCTGAAATTATACTGTTTTCTCTAATTGCATTTTCCCATAGTAAAAAATCTTCAATACTTAAAAAGACACTTCCGTCCCCTGAAACACCATCAGCCCAATGATAACTATTATCTAAGTCTCCAATAAATCCTTTAGTTCTATTTGGAAGTACATTGTCCTTAGATAATAAATTAACGACACTACTATTTTTCATATTTAGAGGTTCAAATATTCCTTTTTTTAGAAAATCTTCAAATGAAAGACCTGAAACCCTAGTAATTATTTCTGATAAAAAGATATATCCTGTATTACTATATTCAAACTTACTTCCTGGAGGAACTCTTAATTTTGTTCCATGTTCTTTAAACATATTAAGAACAACTGGTATAGTCAAAATTTCTATATCACCTCTGTGTTTTTCAGCTAGAGTTACATAATCTTGAAGTCCAGATGTATGGTTTAATAGATTTCGTATTGTTATACCTTTATAAATTAATTTTAATTCTGGTAAATATTTAGTAATATCATCATCAAAATCCAATTTGTTGTTATCTTTCAAAATCATTATACCTGCTGCTGTAAACTGCTTTGATACAGAGGCCAGTCTAAATGAAGATTGTAGTGTTAATTTTTTAGTATGAGTATAATCAGTATATCCATATGTCTTCATAAACATTATTTCATCATTTTGGGACATTAATACTGCACCATTAAATAGATCAGATTGTCTCCAACCTATAATATCTTTATCTAAAGAGATAATTTGTTCTGAATTAATCATTACTTCAGATCTTTTGCATCCAATTATAAAAAATAATAATACTAAAACGGATATAAGAGTATATTTGTTCATTAGTTAACCTTTATATAATTGATTTCTTGTTATTTTGATATTACTAACATTAGACGATAATTACTATTATTTTTTATATCACCTTGCCAAAGATCTGTTTTTTACCATATCTAATTCGATAACTGGATAACCTAATGGTGAAGTCGCTAAGGTTGCAATATCTTCAGATATGATTCTAAATCCAAACTTAATAAACAGTTCTCCATTACCAGTTTCTTTAATTGTATATAGTCCTATTTTATTATATTTTGTGGATATCAGACTTTTTTCTAAATAATTCAGTAGTGATTTAGCTATACCTCTTCCTCTAAAACTAGGATCTACTGCTAGTCTAAAAATCCTAACTTTATCATCCTCATAATAATAAGATATTGTTCCAACTATTATATCTTCTATCTGATAAACTAAAGTCTTGAAATCTAATGTTTTAACACTGTTGGTGTTGCTTATTACATATATTTCTCTAAGAGGTTCAAAAGATATTTTTATTAAATGATCTACTTCAATTTTATGTTCTTCTTTATATGTATTAATCGTACCAAGTGCATTTTTCACGTTAAATCTCCATTATTATTTATGATTTATGACCAAAATCAGGTTTTTACTGGTTAAAACTATTTATTACACAAAGATATATTAGATAATTAATCACTGAAAGTAAATCATTTGGACTTTTGTCATACTTGATTAGTCACAAATAACTTATGAATTTATATTCATATTTCAAAATCTATGTTAATATGTCCATAATTAAAAATATAAAAGTGTAGGATATACAATGACAATAGTTGATAAATTTTTAGGTTTTAATGAAAACCTAGTGAAAAAGTACGATTCAAAGGAATACAGTGATCTCTTGAATAAAGAGCCATTTGAAGAGATAGAAGAAGATATTAAGTTTTCATCTATACATGATTTAATCGATGGAGATTATTTAAAGTTCATTTCTCTAGATATAGGTAGTATGAATTCTACAAAATACACCGTCCATTTTTCCGATAAAGCTTTAAATGAACTAGAAAAAATTAAATCTACTTAACAATTAGTCTCCAATGCACCTCAGTGAGAATTTACAATTTTATCACTGAGGTGAAATACTAATATACGATAAAACATTTAGAAACATAAAATATATTTGTTTTCTTTATTGACTTAGCTTAGACTAATAAACTATATTATGCCTATATTACTTAAGGAGACATTATGACTAATAAAATTATATTAATATCAATGTTACTATTATCAGTAACTCTATTTGGAAAATCTGCAAAAGAAAGTAACACAGATAAAAATGAGGTTAATGTTTATACCCATAGACATTACGACATTGATAAACAACTATTTGAGCAATTTACTAAAGAAACAGGTATTGTTGTTAATGTGGTTAAAGCAGATGCTGACCAACTGATTGAACGACTAAAAAACGAAGGTGTTAATAGTCCTGCAGATATTTTAATAACAGCAGATGCAGGTAGACTATATAAAGCAAAAGAGTTGGACCTTTTATCATCTATTTCTCCATCTTTATTAAAAAATGTACCAAAACACCTAAAAGATTCAGATAACAAATGGTTTGCATTAACTAAAAGAGCAAGAGTCTTCGCATATAACAAAGATAAAGTAGATCCTAAAGAGCTATCAACATATAGTGCTTTAACAGATGATAAATGGAGAGGTAGAGTTGTTATTAGGTCTTCTTCAAACTTATATAATCAAAGTTTACTAGCATCTATTATTGCAATTGATGGTGAAGAGGAAGCTAAAATATGGGCTCAAAACATGGTTAAGAATATGGCAAGAGAGCCTAAAGGTAACGATAGGGATCAGATGAAAGCTATTGCTGCAGGAATTGCCGATGTTGCAGTCGTAAATACATATTATCTTGGTAAACTTCTAACATCATCTTCTGAAGAAGAAGTAAAAGTTGGTAAACAGATGGGCATATTCTTTCCAAACCAGGAAGGCAGAGGTGCACATATAAATATAAGTGGAGCTGGTCTTACAAAACATGGAAAAAATAGAGCAAATGCTGAACTTTTAATAGAGTTTCTTTTATCTGTTGAAGCTCAGGAAAAATTTGCTAAAGGAAACTTTGAGTATCCAGTAAATCCAAACGCTAAGGTTTCAGATCTAGTAAATAGCTGGGGTAAGTTTAAAGAAGATACAATTAACCTTTCTCTTTTAGGAGAGAATAATACAGCTGCAGTTAAGGTATTTGATGAAGCCGGCTGGAAATAAAAAAGAGTCACAGGTTGTTAAAAACCTGGTCTCTATTATTCTACTACTTACAATCTTAATACCCTGTGGAATTGTAGTGCTCTCACTTTTTGAGCCAACAAGTTCCACCTGGGATCATATAAAAACAGTTCTTCTACCAACGTATATAAAAGATACATTAATATTAACATTTTCAGTTGTAGGAGTAACTCTTTTTATAGGAATTGGAACTGCATATTATATTAGTAGATACGACTTTCCTTTAAGAAATCTTCTGGATTTTTTATTAATACTTCCTATGGCTATTCCAGGATATGTTGCAGCAATAGTATATTCAGGAATACTTGATTATACAGGACCTATACAATCGTTTTTTAGAAATACTTTTAATATACAGATAGGAACATGGAAAATATTTGACATTATGAATTTAAATGGAGCTATATTTATAATATCCATAACATTATACCCCTATATATATGTCCCAGTAAAAAATGCATTAAATAGCTACGCATTAAGTTATGTAGAACCTGCAATTTCATCAGGAAAAAGGAACTGGTTTTTTACTGTAATACTTCCGATATCAATTCCAGCAATATTAGGTGGAGCTTCTCTTGTATTAATGGAAGTATTAAATGATTTTGGTGTAGTAAATTATTTTGGAGTTCAGGTATTTCAAACTGGTATATTTAGAGCTTGGTTCTCCTTAGGAGATCTAAATGCAGCAATGAAACTCTCTTCCTATCTTTTAATATTTGCAATAGTTGCAATAACAACTGAGAAAATTGCCCTTAAAAATAGAAAGTTTAACTTCTCCAACAGAGTTCTTAGACCTGTAAAAAGAGTTAAAGCAAAAGGGCTAAAAGGTATATTTATTTTATGTTTCTGCCTAACCCCTTTTTTATTAGGATTTTTAATACCTGTTATTCAATTAATATCATGGTTTATGAAATCCTATGAATCTATTTTATCCTTAGAATTTTTTAAACTGACATTAAATAGTTTTACAATAGCAGGTACAGCAGTTGTAGTCTCCTTAATATTTAGCTCAACTGCAGCAATAATAAACAATAGTAAACTTCCTAACTGGCTTAGAAAAGTTTTTAATCTTATTACAGTTGGGTACGCAATACCAGGAACAGTAATAGCTGTAGGAATTATGGTTCTTTTTGGAAAGATAGATATGATGCAAAATGTATTGATATTCAGTGGAACATTTTTTGCACTAATCTATGCATACAACATAAGGTTTATGGCTGTGGCATACAGACCTATTAATGCAGGTCTCGTTACTATAAATTCAAAATATAGAGAGGCATCAAGATCCCTAGGAGTTTCTAAAATAAAAACCCTATTCCAAGTGGACCTTGCACTATTAAAGAGAAGCTTTTTAGTATCTTCTATACTGTTATTTGTGGATCTGCTAAAAGAGTTACCACTAACAATGATTTTAAGACCATTTAATTTTGATACATTAGCAACAAAAATATATGAACTTGCAATAGATGAACAGATACCAGAATCAGCCGTTCCAGCTCTTGTTCTAATAATTACCGGAGTTATTCCAATCTATATACTAAACAGGTTATCGGAGAAAAACAGTGAAGCTAAGTCTTAACAATATAAATAAATTTTTTGGAAATAATCGAGCGGTAGATAATATAAGCCTTGATATTGAAAAAGGTGAAATTTTTACTATTTTAGGCTCCAGTGGTTCAGGAAAAACAACAGTCTTAAGAATGATTGCAGGTTTTGAAACTCCTACTGATGGAAAGATAATATTTGGGGATAAAACTATTTCAGACCAAAAGACATTTATTCAACCTGAAGAGAGATCTGTAGGCCTAGTATTCCAAGATCTAGCGCTATTTCCACATATGAATGTAGAGAAAAACATACTATTTGGTATGGATAAAAAAAATGATAAAAAAGAATTAGAAGAGTTATTAAATCTATGTAAACTTGAAGGCCTTGAAAAGCGTTTCCCACATCAAATATCTGGGGGAGAAATGCAGAGAGTAGCCCTTGCTAGAGCTATAGCTGGGAATCCGGATATTCTATTATTAGATGAACCTTTTAATAATTTAGACGTATTATTAAAAGAATCCCTATTAAAAGATGTAAAAAGAATTATTAAAACAAAAAACATAACTGCACTGTTTGTTACACATCATAAAGATGAAGCTTATTATCTATCAGATAGACTGGCAATAATGAATAAAGGTGCCATACAACAAATAGGAACTCCTATAGATGTATATTCAAAACCAAAATCTGAATACACTGCATCATTTCTTGGTAAAGTTAATATTTTAACAAAAGACAGTATTGAAGGTTTTGTGAGACCAGAAGATGTAGATATTAATGTAGATGGTGAATTAAATGGAGAAGTTATAGAGACGTGTTTCCAAGGACATCATATAGAAATAAAAGTAAAATTAATTAATTCAGATTATGATCAATGTGAAGTAATTGCACACTCAACTAATTTAGCACTATCTGAAGCAGATAAGGTTAATGTAGAGTTCAGTTGGAAGGCATTTTAATTTTGTATAAAGTATTAGACTTATTTATGGTATAACTTATATTTGAGGGTAGTACATGACAATACGATTAGAATCATTTAATAAAAAAGATATTATTCATCTAAATAAAATACTATCAAATGTAGATACTGTAAAATTCCTCCCAATTGAACCTCATAAATCTATAAAAGATACTGAAAACTTTTATAATAAATTAGTTAATAGTTCTAAAAGTATAATCTGGAAAATACTAATTGATATTGATGATAGGTCAGAAATGGTAGGTATTATTGATTTAACAGGAATAAGTAAGTGCAAAGCAAATTTAGCATATGTTATCGATTCACAATATACAGGCAATGGAATCGCTACATTTGTTATTAAAGAAGTAATAAATATAGCTTTTAATGAAATGGGACTTAAAAAAATTATTGCTCCTGTTGCTTCTAGAAATATTAGTTCTAAGAGAGTACTTGAAAAAAACAATTTTGTATTTACAGAGTTTGGGATAAAAGATATCTTTTTTGATGGATCAAAAGATCAGGTCATTATTTATTGTTTAGAAAACGAGTAAGTACATTTATAAGAATAGATATCTCAATATTATGGATAATATTGTTAATATAAAAGAGGAAACAAAATGAAAGAAAATATGAAAAAACTTGCTAATATGGATGTAAAAAAGCTAATAATACAAATGTCCCTACCAGCAATGATATCTATGATTGTTCAGGCACTTTACAATATTGTGGATAGTATGTTTGTTGCTAGAATATCAGAGAAAGCTCTTACTGCCCTATCACTTGCATTCCCAATTCAGATGATTATTATCGCGATTTTTGTTGGATTAGGAATTGGTATAAACTCATTTATGTCCAGGAAACTTGGAGAGGGAAATAAAGATGAAGCTGAAAATACAGCTGAACACGGCTTAATTATTGGTATTTTAATATGGAGTTTGTTAGCAATAAGTTCATTTTTTCTTCCCCAGTTATTTTTTAAAATGTTTACAGATGACGTAGTTGTTCTTGAATATGCAATACAATATACAAGGATAATTATGTTCTTCTCTTTTGGTAACATATTAACAGCAGTTTGCATGAATATCTTAAGAGCAACTGGAGATATGATAAGCTCTATGAAAATTCAACTTTTAGGTGCTTGTATAAACATAATTCTTGATCCCTTTCTAATTTTTGGACTATTCTTTTTCCCAGAGCTTGGAGTTGTAGGTGCAGCTATTGCTACAGTAATAGGCCAGTTAGTTGCAATGTTATATGCATTAACCTTGGTTTTAAAAAACAAAGATGGTATTCAATTAAATATATCCAAGTTTCACTTTAGTAAAAAAATAACTAGCGAAATATTTAAAGTTGCGATCCCTTCTATGTTTATGCAGCTATTAGCATCAGTTATGATAACAGTAATAAACTTAATCCTAGCAGGATTTTCTGGAACTTCAGTAGCAGTTTTTGGTGCATATTTTAAATTACAATCATTTATCTACATGCCTATTTTTGGTTTAACCCAAGGTATGATGCCAGTTATTGGATTCAATTATGGTGCAAAAAACAATAAAAGAGTTTTTGATGCAATAAAATATAGTGCAATTTATGCTACAATAATAATGTGTATTGGAACGATTCTTTTTCAACTGTTTCCAAGGCAGCTTTTAACACTATTTAGTAGCACAGATGAAATGTATGGGATAGGAATACAGTGTCTAAGAATAATTAGTTCTGGTTTTGTCTTCTCTGGAGCTGGAATCATTTTAACAGTATTTTTTATGCCTCTAGGTAATGCAAAGATAAGTTTAATAATCTCATTTTTAAGGCAGATCATCTTTTTATTACCTATTTCTTTTGGATTAAGTAGAATATGGAATTTAACAGGAGTGTGGATAGCATTTCCAATCTCAGAGTTTTTAACTTTACTAATCGCAGGGACATTTGCTTACAAAGCTATAAAAAAAATGAAAAACCCTGAATAAAATATCCAGTATAGGTCTTCTCTGAAAGTGATTTATATTAATTTCAGAGAACATTTTTTTACTTATATAGATTGTTCATATTATTTAATAAACTTATCATTTTATTACGTAATCCTAATGGGTATAAAACTTCGACACTACTTCCAAGGGATAATATAAATTCATGAATCCATGCACCTTCTGGAAAAGTTGTATTAATTTCTAAATAAGTTGGATATTCAGTAATAAATTCTACACCAAACTTCTCTATAGCTTGTCCCTTAAAAGATAGGTCAGCTTTAAGTTTTATATTTATTAGTTCTAGTTTATAATCACTATTTTCTTTGTATATTACACCCTTATTTATAAATGAAGTATCTAAGGTTTTAAGTTCTATTATTCTATTCATTTTAAATATTCGAAAGTCATTACGTTTTTGACAGAAACTCCAAATATACCAGGTGAAGTTTTTATATACGAGAGTCATCGGTTCAATATTTCTAATAGATTCTTCTCCATTAGGATTTATATATTTAATCTCTAGTACCTTTTGTCTCTCTATTGCTAAATCTATCTCTTTGTATCTCTTTTTTCTCTTTTCTGAGTCTCCCCATGGAGTAATATCAATTAATAATTTACTAGCTCTTTTAGTTACTTCTTCTTTTTGATTATTAGGAATTAGAGAGTGTAGCTTTTCTACAACATTTTTAATTTCATTAGACTCTAAACCTCTGTTTATACCTTCTAAGCTAGATAAAATAGAGGCCATATCTCTTGTGGTAAATATCTGTTTATCTAGTTTAAAACCTTCCATAATACCAAAACCTCCATCCCTACCCTGTAGGGATATAATTGGGATTCCAGCTAAATTAATAGCTTCGATATCCCTATAAATGGTTCTACTTGATACTTCGAATCTTTTTGATAACTCTTTAGCACTAACTCGCTCTCTACCTAATAAAATAATAGTAATAGAGAGCATTCTATCTATACGCATTTAATTATTTTATCTGATATCGAATAATTGTTATATAACTTTTAGGAGATCTATATATTAGACCTGGACCTACAATGTACTCCTCTTCGTGGAGACCTGATATTTCATAACCTGATTTTTTAATAAACTCTTTCAGTTTTGTAATATTTTCTACTTCGGACTCATATGATCCAAAATGAACTATTTCTGCTACCTTCCCATACTCTACAGTTTCTAAACGAACATACTCATCTTGAAAACTTGCTGTGCCTGATGGAACTTTTATCGCTGTAAAACCGGTCCAGTCCATTTTTTTAAGCTCTTCCTGTGATAGTTCTGAAACATTATCAAAGTTACTGTATCTTGCTATCGGAGCAGGTTGCTTACCACCTTTTGGTACACCTTTTAAGCTGAAGTACTTTTTAAACATTCGACCAAATGCTTCTTTTATTACTTTATCTGCGTCACCATCAAAATCTACAACTATAGCCAACATATCAGGTTTATCGATTATTCTTGGTTCAATAAATTCTACAAAATCCTTTTTTTTAGGACCAGTAACTACTGAGAAGATGTAAAACAACCCAACTAATAAAACTAAACAAACTACTACAATTAAAAATATTTTCATATTTATCTCCTTACAAAATAAGATTAACAGAAGGTTGTGACACCGTTATGTCATATTTAAATTTATTTATATAAATTAATTGTATATATCACTTATTTTGACATATAATTCGTTCTTGATGAAAAGGAGGCAAGTGTAGATGAGTGGTATAGAAAGTATTATATTTTCTTGTGTTATTGTCCTTATTGCAAGTACTGTACAAGGAACAGTAGGATTTGGTTTTTCTTTAATTGCTGTGCCATTATTAAGTTTTGTAATTCCAGTTAAAACAGTAGTACCTATGGTCGTTTGTTATAGCTTGGTTAATAATATTGTTGTTGTATCATGGGCTATTAAACATATTAATTTAAAACGTATATGGATTATGATTATTTGTGGAATAATTGGTATCCCAATTGGAGTTTATGGATTAAAAAACATAAACCCTGAGATTCTAAAAGGTATTATTGGTATATTAATTATTTTAACTTCTATATTTATGTTTAAGGGATATAAAGTACATTTTAAAAGACAGAAACTGTCCTATGGTTTAACTGGTTTTATAAGTGGAATACTAAATGGAAGTCTATCTATGAGTGGCCCTCCAATTGTACTGTTTTTAAGTAACGAAGGTTATGATAAAAATGAATTTAGAGCGAACTTAGCAATTTATGCAACAATTACAAACATAATAACTATTTTTGTTTTTATATTTAATAGATTATTAACTACCCAAATGGCTGGAATCATGGGAGCCAATATAGTAACTATATTAATAGGTTCAATGTTAGGAATAACTGTGGCAAAAAAAATCAAAGATCATCATTTCAGAGGGATCGTGTTAATACTATTAGCCATAGTTGGATTAATAACTATCCTTAAGATTATATTATGACCAGGATTATTAAACTAATTACCGGGACTTTACCCCGGTCACGAGTCTAGTTAATTCTATCCATTAAAGTTTCAATGAATAGTTCATAATTGTTCATCTTTTTCAAACTAAAAAGATGTGCTTCATTTTCCACCATAAACTTTACAGCATTAGTCTTTGCACCTATATTAAACTGATAATATGAAAATGGATCTTCTTCTGCATAAACATAAATAATGTTGTTTCCATTTTCTATTACCCAACTATTTATATCCTCTAATATACTACTTTGAAATTCTGGTTTATTATCAAATTCATATAACTTCATGGCAATTTTTATTGGATCGTATATATAGTTTACCTTTGTCTCCAGATAAAAGCCCCCAATTGATGAAACAAGATAATAAGTTGCTTTACCATCAGGAATTTTTGTTGACATAAGTTCACCCTCGACTTCAAATATAAGGGATTTAACCATTAATCTATGTGAATCCTCAGTTGTTGGTATAATCTTATTTTCAACATCACCATTTTTCCAAAAGTTAAAAAAGTAATTCCGTAGTAGTAGTTCTAAGATCTCATCATTAGTTAAATTCTGCCGTATATCATAACTTCTAGGAATAAATGAACTAATTAGTGGAGATATTTCATCTCTGTGCTCTAATACATATTCTTGAAATTGAGTTATTTGTTTTACTTTATCTACTCTAACTTCATCTTCAAAATATTCTTGACCTCTTTTGTCCTCATTCCCAATATATGTAGGTGCTACAAGTGGAACAACAACATCAACATCATTTGGGTAAAACCTTTTAAAATAAATAGCCGCCATACCACCTTTACTTATTCCACTAGAAATCCATTTAGAGTTGTTATAGATATCTTTAAATTGCTCTACAATAGAGTGATGATCAGCAGCAGCCTGTTCTATTGTTAGGTATTTATAATCTGGGTTATTTGGTAGGGCATTATTGCAATATCGATGATTAATTACTATTAAATTAGCATCTAGTATTTCAGCTACCTCATAATTAAAGTTGTTTGTTGATGAATAACCATCAGTTACGACGACGACTGGTCTATCAAAACCCCTATGTGATAGATAAAACTCCTGCGTAAACAGCTCACTGTTAGGGTTTTTGTGGTCTACCGGTTGTTTAATTTCTAATACTAAATTAATTTTATTATCTTTTTTGGAATCAAATGAGCTGGTGATAACAATATCCTGAGACTTAGTTAGACTTTTTGTTATATCTCTTGTACAGCCTAAAAGCAGGCATATTGAAATTATGAATATAATAGTTTTTTTCATTTTAAGATCCTATGTGCTAAAGCAAACTACTCTTGCTTTAGTTTAGTTATTATTGAAGTCATTATTCTTGTCTTTAAGATATCAACTTTTACTCCAAATGAGTCGTAACTCTTATTGGTTAAAATAATTATAGATATATCTTCTTCTACCATTCTTGAAATAGATGCTGTAAATCCATGTAATACTCCACTATGTTCTACTACATCAGTGTCAAATAAATAGTTTAAAGCCCAACCTAATCCATAATTAAAAATAGGGTGTTCTAAAGCATTTTCTCCATTAAGTAAAAGTGCTGGTGAGAAAGCTTCGTCTAAGGATTGTTTAGACAGAACCTTACCGTTAAACAGAGCTTCATTCCATAAATAAAGATCATAAACATCTGAGTATAGATTACCAGCACCTCCTGCATATGACATATCCCAATTTAACTCCTCTTTAATTTCACCTCTTTTATATGAATAACCTATACCTTCGTTAGGCAGACCTAAACCTTTTTTATATACTCCTGTATTTTTCATTTTAAGAGGTTTAAAAATGTTGTTTTCTAAAAAATCACCATAACTTTCCCCAGAAATAAGTTCTATTATGTATCCAAGAATAAAATATCCAGAGTTATTATATCTGAATTCAGTACCAGGTTCAAAATCGTATCCTGATTCTTTAATTTGATTAATAAGGTCCCTAGTTGAAATATAATTAACTACATTTTCAACAAAATCTTCTTCATCTGTATAACTTTTTATACCAGAGGTGTGGGTTAATAGTTGATATATGGAAACTTCATCTGCCTTTGGAAAATCTGGAATATACTTTGATAGTTTATCAGTTAAGGATAACAGACCACGCTCTTTTAGTAGTAGAACCGCAGTTGAAGTAAATTGTTTAGTTATTGATCCAATTCTAAAAGTAGTATCAGAAGATGCTAATACATTGTTTTCTAAATTCTGCATTCCAAATGCTTCTTTGTATATGATCTTACCATTTGAAGATACTAAAATTAAACAACCAGGGAAGTTATTTTTTTCAGATCTATAAAACATAGATACAGGTTTATCTACATCCTCATAGCTGATATCTGAAGTTTTGCAACCGGTTAGTAAAAATAGAGTACTTATACAAAACATTAAAATAACTTTTTTCATTATATTTCCTTTTATTTTTTAAATAGATCCCGATATTACTACCGGGATATTAAGTCTAATTATTTCTTTAATTCTACTGGTGGTTTTGTAAAGTTTAAAGCACTTTTTAATACTGCTGAAACACTTGCAATTTCAGTCATATTGGTTGGGATTATCATTGTATTTGTCTCTTTAGCAAGCTTTTCGAAGGATTTAAACCAATCTCCTGCAATCTTCATAGAAAGAGCTTCTGAACCACCTGGCTGGTTAACAGCTTTAGATACTTCGTCTATACCTAAGGCAGTCGCTTTTGCAATTTCTAGAATAGCTGTAGCCTGACCTCTTGCTTCGTTTTCTCTTTTAATTCTTTCACCTTCTGAAATTTTAATTGCTTCCTCTTTAATACCCTCTGCACGGTTAATTTTAGCGAGTTTATCACCTTCAGATAGAGCAATCTGCTCACGTTTCTCTCGCTCTGCTCTCATCTGTTTTTCCATTGCATCTCTAATTGTTCTAGGTGTCTCGATATTTTTAATTTCATACCTAGTTACTTTTATACCCCAAGGATCAGAAGCTTCATCTACTGCGGCTACAATTGCACTATTAATATTATCCCTAGACTCAAATGTAACATCTAACTCAATAGAACCAATCTCTGATCTCATTGTCGTTTGGGCAATCTGGTTAATAGCGAATGAGTGGTCATCTATTCCATAACTTGCTTTTACTGGGTCTACAATTCTATAAAATAGAATTCCATCAATGGATACAGAGATATTATCCTTAGTGATACATGTCTGGGGAGGAACATCTACTGCTCTCTCTTTTAAAGACTGCTTGTAAGCTACTTTATCAATAAAAGGGGCAAGTACATTAAACCCAGCTTCTAAGGTTTTATTATATTTTCCTAGTCTCTCTACAACAAATGCTTTTTGTGTTGGAACAATTCTTACAATACTGAATATAATGTAAATTAAAAGTAAACCTAAAACTACTAAAATTATTGTATTTAAAATCATTTTTATTTCTCCTCTTTTCCTTTTTTAACTATAAGTGTTAAATTGTCACACCCTACTAATCTTGCTTTTTCTCCTGGTGCAATTTTATCTTCAGAACTTGCACTCCAGATTGCTCCCTGATATTTTACTTTACCAGTGCCTTCCGTAGGATCTATAAATTCTGTTACTGGTACAATTTTTCCAATTTGGATATTAAAGTTTGTAGTCTCTTCTTTAATACCAAAAAGTTTCCTTTTTAAAACCTTTTGGAATAGTAAAAGAAGTACTACAGAAACTATAAAAAATGTAATCATCTGACTTGTAAAATTAGGGGTGATTCCTATTAGTGTAGTTAGACATGTTATAATTGCTCCAATACCAAAAAATCCAATAATAAACCCTGGTAAAAACATCTCTAAAATAATGAAAACTATTCCAACAATTAACCAAAGTGTTACTGGGGATATACTCTCAATCATCACTCTCTCCTTTTATTTTAATTTTTTCATCAGGGTTAATACGTCATCAACCGAGAAGCCCATCTCTGTTACCTTTTCTAGGTAATCCTTTGTTATGTAGTTTAATAGTTCCAGCTTTTCACTCTCCCTGTTTTTAACTACTTCTTTTACAAAATAACCACGTCCCGGTTTTGAATAGATAAATCCTTCCTGTTCTAACTGGTAATAGGCTTTTACAATAGTATTTTGGTTAACCATTATTGTTCTTGCCAACTCCCTAACAGATGTTATCTTTTCGTCTGCAGATTTATGACCGTTTAATATTTGCAATTTAAAAAACTGTTTAATCTGCTCGTATACCGGAATAATGGATTTGTAATCTACTGTTAATTCTTTTTGTTCACTCATTCCGTACCACCGTTATACTTATATAGTACAGTTGAGTCTGGATTATTGCAACTCTTTTTTTTTAATACTAGCCATTTAGTCTATTTTTGTTGTTAATTCACTTAGGGAAGTTTAAAAAAGTATTAGACTTCTTTTAGGTAGAAATATTTACTAATATTATAACTATTAAATTGACCTGTGCTATCATATACGCTATCATTTAAAGTGACTATCGAAGAATTAGAACATAAAAAAAGTGTTAAATTAAAAGACTTACTCAAGATAAGTATTAAATACTTTGGTGAGCCCAGAATTAGAGGTAGTCATCATATTTTTAAAATGCCATGGCAGGGTGATCCAAGAATTAATATTCAAAAGGATGGAAAAATGGCTAAAATTTACCAAGTTAAAGCAGTAATTAAAGCTATTAAGAAAATGGAGGAGATAAATGGATAATTTAGTTGAAAAATACACTTATAGAATTGAATGGTCAGTGGAGGATAATACCCATATAGCCAAATGTCTAGAGTTCCCATCTTTATTAACCCATGGAAATACAGCACAAGAAGCATTAAAAGAGATAGAAATTGTTGTAAGTGAAACTATTTCATGGATGTTAGAAGATGGTGAGACTATTCCAGAACCTTTAAGTGCTAGAAAATACAAGGGAAATCTTACATTAAGAGTACCTCCAGAACTTCATAAAGCCTTAGTACTGAAATCCCTGGAAGAAAGAGTTTCAATTAATCAATACATTGTATCTAGGCTTTAAAAGTTCAGCCTAATTCAGTTTTATTTATTAAACTTAATAAGTTAATTCCAATATCTTTAAGCTTCTCTTTGCCACCTGTTTCCCTATCAATAACACATATAGCTGTATCTACTTTAATACCATCAGCTCGTAGTTTTAAAACAGCATCAATAATAGCTCCCCCACTAGAAACTACATCTTCTATGATTATGATTTTCTTATTTAATAAGTTAGTCCCTTCAGAATACCTACATGTACCATAGTCTTTGGCTTTTTTTCTAATAAATGCACATGGTAGATTTGTTAACTGACTTAACATTGTAACTAATGGAACACCACCCATTTCTAAGCCAGCTAAAACATCTGTACCCTTTGGAATTAACTGTAACATCAAAGTGGCAATATCTTTTAGAAGTTCTGGATTAGATTCAAACTGATATTTATCGAAATAAGTATTACTTTTACTACCAGATCTTAATGTGTAGCTCCCCTCTAATTTAGATACACTATTGATTCGTTTTGCTATATTTTTATTCATCCTTAAGTAAACCTTGTTTAACCCCTAAATCCAATTTAACTTTAATAACTTCCCATAACTTCTTACTGCCTAAACTTATTCTTTCATTTAAAGTATAAACTTGAGTTTTAGAAATGTTATGTTCCTTCCATGTATGGCCATTACCTAATAGATTATGAAAAAGTGGTGGTACCCTATCTATTGCTTTTGCATACTTTGAATCTATAGTTTTACCCTCTTCAAACTCATACCACAAAGGAACATATATATCCGCCATGCCTTCTGGTAACATGTTTAATAATCTTTTTACACCATTAGCTTCTACTTCCTTATTATCTAGGGTTTCACTTTCATATATAATTTTATCCCCAGAATCAATTTCACCTAAGTCATGAATTAATAACATCTTGATTACTCGATCTATGTTTATATCCTCATTGGCATAGTCTTTTAACATCAATGCCGATAAACAAACATGCCAACTATGTTCCGCTGAGTTCTCAAACCTGTTACAACCTACTGGTTTAGATTTCCTAAGCACATTTTTTAATTTCTCAATCTCTACAATAAAATTTAATACCCTATCAATTTCTTCCATTTAACATCTCCTTTATCCAATAATGTTATGATACTAAGATTTCATTTATATTAGAAATAATATAATTTGATCACACTTATACAAATATGGTATAAATAATTCATGGAAATTAAATTATTAAGAAGTTTTATTAGTGTTGCTACATTAAAAAGCTTTTCAGCTGCAGCTAGAGAGCTAAATACAGTACAACCTGCTATTAGTAGACACATCTCTGATTTAGAAGAAGAACTTGGAGTAAGTCTGTTATGGAGGAATACCAGGGAAGTTAAAGTTACAGCTGCAGGACAATCTCTATTAAAAGATTCATTAGTTATTTTAGAACAGGAAAACCGAGCAGTAGATAATGTTAAAAAAGCTGCATCGGGACAGATAGGGAATATAAATATTGGATATTTAAGCTCTGCGTGTTTCACTTTTTTACCTGAGTTAATAAGAACTTATTCCAAAGAGTATCCAGATGTAAACATTAGATTATTTGAAATGTCAGTTCAAGAACAGATAGAAGCTTTTGAAAACGAGGACATAGATATAGGAATATCCAGGACTTTACCAGAAAAATTAATTCTTAATATAGCTTCCCAGGAGTTATATATGGATAAATTATATATCGTTGTTTCATCATCTCATCCAATGGCAGGGTATAATGAATTGGATTTAGATCTGTTATCAGAAGAAGAATTCATACTATTTGATAGGTTTGAAGCTCCTGTAATCTACCACAAAATATTTACAGAGTGTTTAAAACATAATTTTATACCTAACATTATAAGCCAACCTAAAACGATGCAAACCGTAATTACTGAAGTTGCATCTGAATTAGGAATATCTATAGTTCCTGGCTGCATAAAAAGATTATATACAGAGGGATGTAAATTTATTTCAATTAAAAACCATGAAGAGACTATATCAACAGAGATACAATATAGGATTAATCCGGTATCTCCAGCCGTAAAATCGTTTATTACTAAAACAGTTGATTCAAAAGAGATAATTATGGATTTAATAAAATGATGACTACAAATTACAAACCAGTTTCTTCATCAATACCTAATACTATATTTAGACATTGTACAGCTGCTCCTGATGCACCTTTACCAAGGTTATCTAATCTGGCTACCAGTAAAATTTGATCCTCTGTTTCAAATGTTAAAATATCCAATCTATTGGTTCCGTTACATTCTAAGGGTGAAATAAAGTCGGAATTTATATCCTGAATTTCTTTATGTTGTAATACATTAATAAAGTTTTCGTCTTTATAATAGGTAGTATAAAAGTCTATTAGATCTATATTTTTATTTAACAAAAGTTTCTTATATATAGGAATAAATACAAGCATACCATTATAGAACTTCCCAACTATAGGTGTAAAAATTGGTCTGTTATTTAATAGTGAATATTTCTGCATTTCAGGAAGATGTTTATGATTAAGGTCTAAGTTTTTAGGTCTAGCTGAGTATAGATCGTTATTACTGTTTTCTTCATACTCCTTTATCATAGAAGTTCCTCCTCCACTATAACCAGTTATAGAATAGGAAGTTACTGGATAATCAGGATCTAATATTTTTGATTTTACTAAAGGATGAAGTAGAGTATTAAATCCTGTTGCATAACAACCCGGAACTGATATCCTTTTAGATCTTTTAATGTTACCTCTCTGTTTTTTATGTAGTTCAGGAATACCATATACCCAATCAGCGTCTGTTCTAAAAGCTGTGCTACCATCAAGTACAATAACATCAATATTTGTAATTAAAGAGACAGACTGTTTAGATGCCTCATCTGGTAGACATAAAAAGACGATATCTACACTGTTTAATATTCTCTTTTTCTCGGTGATATCTTTTTTTAGTGATTCTGATATTTCAATCAGTTTTAACTCTTTTCTATTTTTTAGACGATTTCTTATCTGTAAACCTACAGTTCCAAATTGCCCATCGATAAATACTAACTTCTGTTTCATACTAACTCCGCGTATAAAATATCATAAATACCGTATATTTATACGCTTATAGCCTGTTAAAGTCAATTATATGTTAATTTGAGTACCTACCCCACCACTGTTACATATCTTTGGCATCTCTTCATTTAAACTGTTAAATCCAAGATCTCCAGAACTGTGTAATGGGTATATAATTTTTAATGGTAACTTATTAAGTTCTCTGTTTGTAAATAACAGTAACTCTTTTGATGCTTGATGAAGTTGTAAACCACCTACAATGCCTACTATATTATTGTCAGATATCTTTTTTACATGGTCAGTAGTATTGACTATACCGGAATGACAACAGCCACAGATTATAATTTTTTCATTGTTAACCATATTAATTACCAAAGAAATATCTTCTGATATGTTATCAAAAACTTCACAGTGATTAACTTTTTTAACTACAGATAGTAGATGCCCTGAAATCTTTTCTAAGTTATTAGTTTTGTCTATCTGCCCAGTTAACCAAATATTTTCATCTATATTAAACTTATCTACCGATGTAATAAAACTATATTTTTTAGTTAACTCTTCTATATCGTTAGTTGCTGTTATACCAACAGACATTTCATTTTCTTTATTTGGATTTAATACTTTTTCGATTAAGGTATCAGGGTGACAATAAACAATTACATCTTTATGGCACTGTTTTAACGCATGAGTTAATCCACCAGTGTGATCGAAATGCCCATGGCTTAGAATTATATGTTTTACATCAGATAGGTCTATCTTTAACTCTGTTAAGTTTCTTTGTAAAACATCTGCACTTACCCCAGTATCAAATAGATATTTTGTAACGTTATTATTAGTTGTTTTACACTCTATTATCACTGAGTAACCACTATTACCAAACTGTTCCCCAATTACTGAGTTATTATCACAAATAATATTTATTATTACTTTCTGAATCATCTTAAACCTCCTATCTGTTTATAAGTATTTTATGTATTAATAGGAGGTTCTTTATATAGGTAATTAACACAATTTATTTGAGTAAAAAAAACTATATACAAATTTTAAAAACCGGTATAAATTGATAATATCTTCAAATTAATTACATATCTTTGAGCTTCTAATTATTATCTATTTTAAATATCTAAACTAACTTAATACAGTAACAGTTTTATTAGTGGCATCTAGTTCTACATTACAACCTATTGGAATAGTTAACATTGGATGTGTATGACAACAGTCAAACTCTGCTAAGAAAGGCATTTCTTGCCCATTTAATACTTCAAGTAGTATTTCATAAGGTTTTTTACCTGTTCCCATGTCGTTAAATAGTTCATGTTTTCCTAGAATAATCCCTGATATTTTATCAAATATCTCGTTTACCTTTAACAAGGAGAAACTTCTCTCTAAAGTTGCAGGTTCTTTTAGTGAATCTTCTATGAAAAGAATATCACCATCTCTGATTTCTGGCATATATTCACTACCCCATAGACCTTGGATTGTATTTAGGTTTCCACCTATTAACCTTCCAGTAACTTTACCTGGGTAAACTGTTAATAGTTTGTTCTCAGTTTTGGATTTTGACCTATCCTGCTCTTCCCAGTTTATAAATTCATCAGTCCAATGTTCTGGAGTTGGTAGAATATGGGGACTGTTTAAGCCATGAACTAAAACATCTTCAAAATATTTATAAGTAGAATCAACAAAAGCTGGTAACTCACCAAAAGATGCAACCAACGCAGGACCATAATATGTTGTTATCCCAGTTTTTTCATATATAGCTAATAATATTGCAGTTACATCTGAATATCCAATTATCATTTTTGGATTCTTTTTTAAAGCTTCATAATCAATATAAGGTAATAGGGAATTAGAGTTCATACCACCACTAGTAGACATAATACATTTAACTTCAGGGTCGTTTATTAAGTCATTTAGTTCTTGAACCCTCTCTTTTATGGAACCAGATCTATAATAGTCACTTTTACCAGTTAAACTTCCCTCTTTAACCTTAAATCCCTTTGATTCTAAATAAGCTTTACCTCTTTTAAATCTGTTTGGAGCACTTGCTGTAGTTGCAGACGATGGGGAGAAGATTCCTATGCAATCTCCTGGTTTTAATAGTTCCATTTTTACCTCATATTTTTATTTTTAGTAATATTACAATTTATTATAACTTTAGTAAAAGATCTTCAAAAAAATATTTAATTGTAAGAATTCTCTTTATATCTTATTCTTTTAAAAAGTAAGGAAGTATAATGGAAATATCAATATCAACAGGACTATATTACAAAAAAAATCATATCGAAATATTAGATATTATAGCTGCAACAGGTTGTAAAAATATTGAGCTTTTCTTGAATCAGGCATTTATAGATGTGGATATTTCAGAAATAGAAAAAGAGATAAAAAAACGAGATCTAAAAGTAACTTCAATACACTTACCCTTAACATTTATCGCCTATGACAGAGGTGAAACTGAGGAGTATTGGATAAAGAAAGGGATAGAATACGCAAATGTATTAGATACTAACATTCTAGTAAGTCACTTTTTTTATAAAAAAGATGATAAAACTCATAATGATGATAGCCATTTCAATAATATGGTAACCTTTAGTAAATCTTCTAAGAAGTTTATTTGTACAGAAAACCTACCTGTAATGGAGCTAAAAACTAAGCACCAAAATCCAGAAGAGTTAATTAAGTTTTTATCAGAAAACAACTGCTATATGACTTACGATACTACCCATACAGCAACATACAATAAAAGTATAATTGATGAGTATAACTTGTTTAAAAACCACATTAGAAATATTCATCTAAGTGACTTCTCTAATGGTAATGAGCATAAGGTATTAGGTCATGGGGTTTTACCTATTAAAGAGTTTATACAGACACTAAAGGATGATAACTATTTATATCCCATAACCCTAGAATATGACTTTGAGAACCCCACAAGAAACAAGGTAACATCTGATGAAGAAGCAATTAGGTTTTTAAAGGATTCTATAAGTTTAATAGAAGAGGTAATTAGTTCGTAATACATGTGAATATAATGAATTTAGGTTGTAACACTGAATAATTAGTTAGATTTAAACAATATTACAAAAATTATTTGAATTTACTTAATCCATATTCACAATTACAATGCGACTATAACTTTATATTGGAGGATATATTGAAAAAACTTATATTAATACTAATGACTATTGTCCTATTTACATCATGTGACAATTTTATATGGGATGATCAAGATTCAGATGATCAAAACACCGTTGATCAGACTGTAGCCTATATTGGTACTTGGAGCCAAATAAAAACGAATGATGATAATACAACTGAACATACTAATATTGTATTTACTGAAACCACTTATATAATGACTATGAAAGATTATGATTCTTCGAATACTGAAACAGATTCAGATACATATGAAGGCACTTTAACAAGAAATGAAAATTATTTAACTTTGGTTGAACTTGGTGGATCATTTGATTATTTTGTTAATAATAATAATTTAATATTATCTGACGAAACTTCTGAAACTGCCTTTTTTCTAAAAAAAGAAGGTACTGACAATGTTTGGGATAATGGAGATCTATCATTTGAAGGTACATGGATATGGGTTGATCAGTCTTCAGATCCTCTTACTGGATTTATATTTACAGATAACGTATTTGTAGGATATCAAGATGGTGCAATTGATTCTGAGGGAACTATTACTATCGATGGTATCAATGTTACATTTATATATACTAAAGAATTAAATTTTAATACTAATCTACTAGAAGATTCCACCAGGGAATTCACATTACCATGTTTATTATTCAGAGATAAATTAATTATGTTTAGTTATTTTGATACTTTATGGTGGGTTAAAGATAATTAAAGTATAAAAATGGAGAGATTATGAAACTAAGTACAACGAACTATCAGGAAGTTAAAACATGGATGCACTTAAACAGTAGACCTTTAGAGATGTCTATATGGTTATGTCTTTTTGAAAATGGAACTAAAGAGAGTGTTATTTCAGAGTTAGGACATTATCAGAACTCTGATGGTGGATTTGGTAACTGTTTAGAACCAGATAGTTGGAACAGTAGTTCTACTCCCTATACAACTTACCATGCAATTTCAATATTAAATAAGATCGGTTTTAAAGATTATAAACACCCTATGTACCAAGATATATTAAAATATTTAGGTCGTAGATCTGAGTTCACAGTAAAAAATGGATGGAACTTTAGTGTGAAATCTAATGATAATGCTCCCCACGCTCCTTGGTGGGGTTTTGATTCTAAAAGTAATGAGACAGAAAATATTGGTTTAACTGCTGAACTGTGTTCATTTCTTCTAGATAGTCTAGGTAAGCAAGATGAACTATATATTTTGGCAGAGGAATTAACAAAGGGTTTATTATCAAAACTTGATAAGCAGACAAAACTAGGAGAAATGGCTATAGGTGGGTTTTCATCACTGTTAGATTCTATAAAAAACAAAAATATTGTACATAATAATACTTATACATTGTTAAATAAAAAATTAGCTAGTTTAGTCACAGAATCTATAGAATACGATATATCTAAATGGGCTGTTTACGGTGTTAGACCAACTAAATATATAACTTCCCCTCAGAGTATATTTTATGAGGCAAACAGAGAGATTTTAGATAAAGAGCTAGAATATTTAGTGACTACACTACCCAAAAATAGCGTCTGGGGTATTACATGGAGCTGGTATGATAACCAAAAAAAATACAGTAAAGAATTTGCCATAAGTGAAAACTGGTGGAAAGCTATATTGGCTATTGAAAAAATTGAGATCTTAAATAATTTTGGTTATATAGAAGTTGTTTAATAAGGATATAAAGTTTAAATACAGCTGGAGATCTTATCAGAAGAGAGTATTAGATGAGATTGATAAACATCTAGTTGATGATAAACTACATATTATTGCACCACCTGGTTCAGGTAAAACAGTTCTTGGATTAGAAGTGGTTAGAAAATTAAATAGACCAACACTAATATTATCTCCTACAATTACTATACGTAATCAGTGGATTGATAGGTTTGTAGAATTATTTTGTGATGGCAATTTTTCTGACTACTCCCTACTGTTAAAAGAGCCTAAATATATTACATCTACCACATATCAGTCTCTACACTCAGTGCATCAAGCCGACGGCGAGGAAGGCTTGTTAGATGAAATCGCCGACGAAGATCAAGCCGACGATCAGGATCAAGCCGACGATCAGGATCAAGCCGACGATCAGGAAGGCTTGTTAAGCGTAACCGAGGAGACTGGCACTAATAATTTTAATCTAATTAAAACACTAATAGATAATAAAATTGAGGTCCTAGTTTTAGACGAGGCACATCACTTAAAAACTGCCTGGTGGAAAAGTTTAATGAAGGTAGTAAAAGGTTTAGTTAATATTAAAATAGTATCCTTAACTGCGACACCTCCCTACGATAGTTCTGCTCTAGAATGGCAAAGATATTTAGAACTTTGTGGACCAATAGATGCTGAAATTTCTGTACCTGAACTAGTTAAAGAAAAAAGCCTCTGCCCACACCAAGATCTAATTTACTTTTCAGAACCAACAAATAATGAAGGTGTTATTTTAAATAACTTTTATACTAAAGTAGATGCAGTTATTAATGAGATATTAAATAATCAAAGTTTTGAAGATATGATTATTAATCATCCTGCTATTTTAGATCCTGAGGTTTATAGTGAACAAATTTTTGATAATATCGAATATTATGCAAGCTTTATAGTTTTTTTGAATTACAAAAACAACTTAAATTATACAAAATTACAAAAGTTTATTGGTATGGATAAAAAGAATATTCCAATATTCTCTGCTAAATGGTTTGAGGTTCTATTATCTAATGCCATTTTTAAAGATACTGTTTTAAAAGACCATGATCTAATAAAATCTGTTAAATTTGATTTAAAAAAATCAGGGGTAATTGAAAAAAAGAGGGTTGTATTAACTAAAAAAGATGGATTTAAGAAGCTTTTATGTAGTAGTTTATCGAAATTTCGAAGCATAAGAGAGATTATAGACAGTGAATATGAAAACCTACAATCAGACTTAAGGTTAGTAGTATTATCTGATTATGTTAGAAAAGATGTCTTAACCCATAATAGTGATATTGATAAGTTTGGTGTTGTACCTATTTTTAAATACTTATATAACTCTAATAAAGACTCATCATTTAACTATACTGATAAAATCGTTGTTTTAAGTGGAACTATAACTGTAATTCCAAATTCTGCAAAAGATAGTTTTATCAGGACAGCTAAAAAATATAAAGTTTTAGAATCTGATATTACATTCCAACCTAAACCTACCCTAGAACACTTTTCTGAAGTCATTTTGACTTCCAGTAAAAAAAATAGAATAGTAAATATTATTACTGACCTGTTCACAAATGGTATATTAAACATAATAATTGGTACCAAGTCTCTGTTAGGGGAAGGATGGGATTGCCCAGCTATAAATTCACTAATTATGGCAACCTTTGTTGGTTCCTATATGTTCTCTAACCAGATAAGAGGTAGGGCTATTAGAACTGATATAACGAATCCACATAAAACATCTAATATTTGGCACTTAATGTGTTTTGATCCTGTAAATAGAGAAAATAATGATGACTATGAATTATTAACTAATCGATTCAAATGTTTTATAGGATTAGATTCAAAAAAAAATCAAATTTCAAACGGAATTAATAGATTAAATCTGCCTAATATTCAAAATATAAAAGCAGAAGAGTTAAATAGTATTGTTACATGTCGAGGAAATAATAGACAAGAGTTATATGACAGATGGTTTAGTGCTATTAATACTCAAAAAGGGGGAAGTTTAGTAAAAGAGATTAAATCACCAAGGAAAGTATTACAAAGACAGTTTATATTCAATAAAACCATAAAGTATTTAATAATTCAGAGTCTATTCACTGCTCTATTTACTATTGGAAGTTTCTTTCAAGAGGGTATTACTTTTATGTTAAAAAGTGATAATACCTCATTTAGAAACTTTATGACTGTAGTTACCTATTCTGGGGTTATAGGCCTGTTAACATTTTTAGTACCTACAGTAAAAGCAATTATTCTTCTGTTTAAACATGGTTCCATATCGTCTAGTTTCAAACAGATTGCACTGACCGTATTAGATACAATGAAGGTTTTAGATATGTTTGAATCTCCAACAAAGGTAGTTTTAGAAACTACCTCTGATAACCAAGGTGTTATTAGCTGTAAAATAAAAAACTGCTCAGTATATGAACAATCTATCTTTCTTAAAGCTATGGCAGAGATTGTTGGCCAGGTAGAAACCCCTAGATACTTAATTACAAGGGAACAAAAGTTTATAATACATACTTTAGACTATCACTCTGTTCCATCGGTTTTTGCATATAATAAGATTAAAGCACAAATATTTCATAAATATTGGAATAGACATATGGGAAAATCTAAACTTTATTACACTAGAAACAGCAATGGTAGAAAAGAGTTAATAAGAGCTAGGTCTAATTCCTTATCTTCTACATTTTTACAAAAGTCAGATATTGTAGATAGTTGGAAAAACTAGATATAAACTTTTGTTCTATTTTTTTATCAGAGCAATAGTTGCATATAAAAACTATTACTTGCTTTATGAAATAACCTAGGTTACAATCGTGACATAATAAAATATATGTACTTTGTATACAATTCAAAATCTAGGAGACAAAATGAAATTAGTAAAACTCTTTGTAAGCATGATAGCGTTATTAGCTATTGTATCTTGTGACAATTTAGGTGGAAATGAAGATCTTGGCAGCATGGGTGCTGTAACTGTAGTAGAAGGTGGAGAGTGTTTAGATTTAAGCTGGAGTGCTGTAGCAAATGCACAATCTTATAATATCTTTTATACTTCTGATGGTACAGAACCAACTACATCTTCCAGTTTTGTTGAAACAACAGAAACTTCATATACTGATGATTCTTTAGATGAAACTCTAACCTATAGATATATGGTTCAAGCTACAGCTAGTGACTATAACTCATCTTCATCTGATGCTACTGATGGTAATATGCCAATGATAATGTTAACAGTAGGAGGTGACTTCACTGGACACCCAAATAAACAACTTCTAGTAGTGTTTTTTGAAGTTCCTTATGTTTTAGCTTCAGATTCTATAGTTGGAGATTTAGTAGAATCAACTATTTTTGTAATACCAACAAGTAGTAGTGTTTCAGTATCAGTTACTGCTGCATTTGACCGGACAAAATATTTTGGATATACATATTGTGTAGATGAAGATAATGATGGAACTATTAGTACAGGAGATATTGTAATGGGTAGTGGTGCTAATGGATCAAGTTCACATACTTTTGTTTATTATGAGGTATTATTAACACAAAGTTATACACTTACAAGAGACTTTGATGAGTTTAGTGGTGCTGAACATACTTACTGATAAATATAAGTTGGTTCAAAAAATTAAAAAAATACTGGGCACTGCCAGTATTTTTTTTGCCCAAAATAAATTATACCTCAACAGTTTCCAAAAATATCCTCTTCTCAAATCCACCTCTTTCGTAGTTCTTTTTTTCTATTAGCTTATCAAATTGTGGCCTATCAATGTTTCTATGTATTAAAATGGCATTTATTACTGTCTGTAGGTCTGCAAGTTCTTCTATACTACTATCCTCTTTAAACTCATTAAGCTCTTCTTGTAACTTTCTAGTTAGTTCAAATTCGTATTCTTTAGTAGATAAAACTCTTGTTATAGGTTTTTTATTAACATTTAATATAATTTCTGGAATCTTATCTCTAACTAGTTTGTTATATACTTTGTTATTTTTATCCATGAACTTAACTCCTTCTATTTATGTTATACCCTTTGTAAAACCTAATGAATAAGATATTATATATTAATGAACCTAAGTAAAGATATAGATTTAAAGACAGCCTTTAATGCAGCAAAAGATTTTGAACTATCAACAGGAATAAAATGCTTTATAACAGATGAAAATGGAGAAACTATATCCTTAGATAGTGTTAATGATTCTAATGCCTGTTCCTTTTGTAAAATATTAACAAAATTTACTGGGGAGATTATCAATTGTCGACAGACTCACCTTTATGGTAGTGATAATGCTATTAGATATGGTGGTAAATATATTTATTTTTGTCCTCTATCTCTTACACACTTTACCTCTCCATTATTAGAAGATGGTGTAGTTAAGGGAGCATTGGTCGGTGGTCCAGTATTGTTAATAGATAGGGACGATTACATTCAAAATGAAATCTTAAATAATTATACATTAAATAAAACTGATCTAGAAAAAGTTAAAACTGCATTAAATAAAATCCCACAAATTAGTCCAGAGCGTCTAACTTCATTATCCCAATTATTGATGTATACCTCATCTATAATAAGTGATGTAAAAATCGATATATATACAAAAGAACAATTACAAACTTCAGAGCAGTCTCATATCTCTGATTACATGCATCATCTTAATAGTATGGGTGGTAAAGAGACCAAAGAATATCCAATAGAAAAAGAGAAAGAACTTCTTAGATTAATAACAATAGCAGATAAAAAGGGAGCCCAGGCACTTCTTAATGAGTTTTTAGGAGAAGTTTTTTTCTCAACAGATCAGAACTTTGATATTATTAAATCCAGGATTTTAGAACTTGTTGTACTACTATCTAGAGCCGCAATGGATGGTGGTGCCAACATAGAACATATATTTGGTTTAAACTTTAATTATTTAAAAGAGATAAATCAGTTTAACAGTATTGATACTCTATGTGAGTGGTTAACAAAAATTGTGGTTAGATTTGTCGATTATGTTTTTGATATAGAGAAAGTAAAATATTCTGATACTATAAATAAGACAAAGCAGTATCTATATGCCCACTATACTGAAAAATTAACACTAGATATAGTTGCTAAAGAAGTTGGTTTAAGTTCTTCATATTTTGGAAAGATATTTAGAGAGCAGATGAAAGTATCCTTTCCTAATTATCTAAATACACTTCGAATTGATAAAAGTAAAGATCTTCTTTCGAACAAAAATATTCAACTTACACTGATAGCTGAATTAGTTGGGTACGAAGATCAAAGTTACTTTAGCAAAGTATTTAAAAAATTAACGGGAATTTCACCTGGGAAATATAGAGATGGTAATAAAAAAAAGGTATGAAAGATTCATACCCTTTTTACTAAACCATTAATTTACCTATCTTTAAACTGACTTCTTCATTATCTTTAGGTTTACCTGTTAGATTATCAATTGTTCCCATAATTTTCTTGTTTTGAAATACACTGATTCTCCTTGAAAGTTTTAACATTTCAGGAAGATCCGAAGATATTAATATTATAGATTTACCCTGATTTTTTGCTAAATCCCAAATTAATTCATGTATATACTCTTTTGCTCCAATATCAACACCTATACTTGGTTCATCAATAATTAAAATATCACAATCCGCTGCTAACCATTTAGCAATACTAACTTTCTGCTGATTTCCACCACTTAAAGATTGAACTTCTTGCATTGGGTCAGATACTTTTATGGATAACTTACCTATTAATGGCAAAACAATACCATTATGTTTCTTTGTATTGATTCTCCTAGATATTTTATGTTGGATTTTATTCCAAATAGTAATACCGATATTTGTTACAACTGGAAAATCTAATATTAACCCCTCTTCCTTACGGTTTTCAGAGACATAACCAATGCTATATTTATTTAGAGCATCAGAGGTGGAGCGGATATGAGCTAATTCTCCATGAACAAAAACTTCTCCACTTTCAGGATGATCTTCACCAATTAGTACCTTAGCAAGTTCTGTTCTACCAGATCCAACAAGACCATAAAACCCTAGGATCTCCCCTTTTTTAAGTTTGAAAGATGTATTATCAACTTTGTTTTTTAAAGTTAGATTTTTAACTTCTAAAACAACATTATTTATATCAGGATTTAAATCTCCTAAATATTCATCCGTGGATTCACGCCCAATCATCATTTTAATAATGCCCTCAGTATCTAAATCTTCAATACTGTTTGTTCCAATCCACCTACCATCTCTAATAACACTAACTTTATCACACAGACTAAAAATCTCTTCTAATTTATGAGAAACAAATATAAGGTTTTTCCCCTGCTCTTTAAGTTCACGAAGTAAAACAAAAAGAACTTTAGTTTCATGTTCTGTTAATGCAGAGGTTGGTTCATCAAGTAACAAAACAGGAGTTTCAGATGCTAAAGCTTTAGCAATTTGAATGAGCTGTTTTTGTGCAGTACTTAGTAGCTCAACTTTTTCATTTGAGTCTATGTCTAAGTGAACCATATCTATATATTTCTCTGCAGTTTTATTTAACTCTTTCCAATTTATACGTCCATGTTTTTGGAACCTTTCAAGTTTATCAAGCATAATATTCTCAGCTACTGTACTATCAGGAATAGTTTGAATCTCTTGATTTACAATACTGATTCCATGATTTAATGCATCCTGATAACTTTTTAATTCTAGTTGTTCACCATTTAGTAATACTTTTCCTTCATATTCTGAATATATTCCACAAATGATATTTATAAGTGTACTCTTCCCAGCTCCATTTTCTCCCAAGAGAGCATGAATCTCTCCTGGATGAAAATTTAGACTTACATCATCCAAAGCTTTGGTACCTGGGAATGTCTTAGTAATATTTTTTAATTCCAGCATTAAGTCCTCCAAGTCCTAACTAATTAACTATTTTTTTTCTAAATAAACCTCTGTAAGTGTTGCTACTATTTCAGTAGTTACTTTACTTAAGTCATAAGAAAAAGTATCAATATTTTCTTTAGTTACAACTGCTAACCCAGCATTAATAAAGTATTGATTAGCTCTAGGTGTATAACCATCTAATAACAGTGAAATAATCTGACAACTTAAATAACCATGTCCATATGGGTTTTGTGCAATTGTTGCATCTATTGATCCATTTCTAATAGCTTCTAATACAGCTGGATCATCATCTATTCCAACAAATGATATTCTTTTAGAATTATTCTGATTGTATGGTGATAAAATTGCAGTAGCAGCAACTGTAGTTGTATATCCTGTACATATAACACCGTCTAATACATCTAGGTTTGCAGCCATTGCATTTTCTATTTTTTCCATTCCCTCTTCAATACTTGTCATATCTCCGATCTCTTGAACAATATTAACGTCTGGGTATTTAGCAACAACTTCTTCAATACCCTCTTTTCTTAAAACTGTATTTGCATCTGTTACAACTTCTAAAACATTAAGAATATTACCTTTACCACCCATTAACTCAATTAGTTTTTCTGTGGCAACCATTGCTGCATATTTAACATCTGTAGCAATCGCAAATGATGCTGTTGTAGGTTGTACAGTAGATGTACCAAAGTTTACTACAAAGTTTCCCCGTGCTGTTAACTCTTCGTATAGACCATTTGCTCCACTAGGATCAGAAGGATATATTGAAAAACCATTGTATCCATTTGCTGCTAACGCTTCAACATTTTGAGTCTGACTATCTTGTGTCCAGTCAGGACCAATTTGAGTTTTTACTTCAATACCTGTTGCTTCTGAAAATGCTTCTACACCTTTTTGAACAGAGTCAAAATAAGGGTGTACTGCAGAGGCATACCAAACAATCTTTTTCACTTGTGGCTTATCCTCTTTGTTTCCATTTGCAAATATAGAACCTGCAACCATAAACGCTAGTAATAATACTAATAATTTCTTCATAATCTCTCCTAATTTCTTCTTTTATTTTTATGGGACTTAATAAGACCCTTAATGCTGTCTAGTGATACAGTAAATAGGATAATCAACCCTAAAAATGCTTGCTCAAAATACACATTTGCTTCCATTAAAATTAATCCATTTTTGATTAAAACCATTATAATTCCACCGGCTAGAAGCCCTCCTGATGTAATTACTCCACCACCTAATTTTGTTCCACCAATTATTGCAACAGCAAATGATATTACCATCCAGTTTTGCCCTGTAGCAGGTTGCGCAGAACCCATTCTAGATACATATAAAACACCTGTTAATGCTGCAAAAAATCCAGATAACATATTTGCAATAACAATCATTCTATTTGTATTAATTCCTGATAAACGAGCAGCATTTTCATTACCACCAGTCGCTAAAAGTCTTCTACCAAGAACTGTATGTTTATATAAGTAATAAAGGCAGATTAAAGTAATAGATAATAACCATAAAACTATTGGAAGACCTAAAAAGCTTCCTCGGCCAAAAGTTGTAAAACTTTTTGGTATGTTTGTATAAGGATATCCCTTAGAGACTCCATACACTAAACCAGTGAATAAAAATGAGGTCGATAAAGTAACAATGAATGAGTTTAACTTAAGTTTAGTTATGATAAGCCCATTTAATAATCCAGCAATAACACCTATAGCAAGTCCACAAATAACCGCAACTCCAGCAGGCATACCCATATTTACTAACATATGTCCAACAACAATTGTTGACATACCTCCTATAGCTCCAACTGAAAGATTCATTCCTCCAATTGCAATTACAACTGCTTGCCCTAATGCAATAAAAATATTAAACGAAAGATTTCTAGAAATATTAAACATGTTATATTCAGATAAAAAGTTATCTGAAAAAATAGAAAAGAATATAAATAACATTAGTGCAGGAGCAACAATTCCAACTTCTCTCCTGCCTAAAATATTATTTAGTATATTATTGTGTAAATCATTTTGACCTAAAACTGTCTCTTCAGTTTTCTGCATATTTTTCTCCTATTTAAGTTAATCTATAATTTAAATTTTAGTGCTTCATCAAACATAGCTACTATATTTTCCGGTGGTACATCTGGCATGATGTTATGGATATTATTAAAAACAAATCCGCCTTCGGGAGCAAAGATCTCCATTCTACGTCGAACTTCAACTCTTACTTCTTCTGGATTACCTCTATTTAAAATAGCTCTTGGATCCATTCCCCCACCCCAAAAAACAATATCTTTTCCATATTTCTTTTTTAAACCTATAGGGTCCATATCTCTGCAATTTGTTTGTACGGGATTTATGATATCCATACCCTCGTCTATTAACGAAGGAATATATTGTTCCATTGATCCACAGGAGTGTATAAAAGTTTTCATATTACTGTTTTCATGAACATATGAACAAAGTTTTTTTCTATGGTCATGGAATAGTTCGGTATAAACATCTAGGCCCATAAAAGGTCCTGAATCCATACCAAGGTCATCACCAAATCTAATTACATCAACAATATCACCAACTGCATCACATGTATCTTTTAGACTTTTCATATGCTTTTCCATAAGTAGTTCCATAAGCATTGCAACATTCTCTTTATCTATGTATAAATCCATTAAGAAGTTGTCCATTCTTCTTAAAAATGTTCCCCACTCAAATAAATTACACCCATTAACTACAAGAAGTGCCTTATCAGAACTTGCTCTTAGTTTTAATGTATTCTCCCGTAATATCTTATAAAAATCGCCTTTGCCTGAATGATCCCATGGACTATGAACTAATTTTGACCATAAAACATGATCCATAGCTTCATCCAATGCTTCAGACATCGCTTTACGTCCAACTGGATATCCGTTTTCCCATGGGAAAAAAGTCTGATCGTAAAAAGTAGCCCCCTCAGGCATATAAGCAATCATTTTTCCACTATCATGATAAACTTCCCAGTCACCTTTTTTATTCTGTTTAGGTTTAAACCAGGCCGGAGACCATGCGGGATTTCCATTTTGAAGATTCATTTTTGACCAGTCATTAGGGAAGTCATTAAAGGTTCTTCCAATATCTAATATATCTACCCCTAAAAGATCTACCAACTTATCACTAGGTTGAGCTAGTTGCTGAACAACATCGTATATAAGTGTTGGTTCATCTAACTCTAAATGATTTATTAAATTACTATGTGCCTCTGCTGAAATTCCCGAACTAGGCGTTGCTCCTAAATCTATTGGAACCCTATCTGGAACTTTATGGTCTAAAGTTGCTAAAATTCTCTCTCTTGATGTCATATTCTACTCCTGGTGGAAAACTTCTGTCATATTCGCCCACCACTCTCCTTCTTTTTTTTCTTTAACTGGAATCTGCATAGGACTCATTAGCTTCCACCAATTTTGAGTCATTTCATCCTTGGACATATCTTCCATATCTTTTTTAAAATTTGATCCTATGTATTCAAAATATGCAAAAAGTTTATCTCCTAAATTAAATATTGAATAATTTGTAATATTACAATCTTTAATCTTTTCTAAGACTTCTGGCCAAACACTTTGATGATATTTTTTATATCGTTCAAGATCTTCTGGATTTAAACCTATTAGCTGACCGTATCGAATCATTTTATCACCTCTTTAGTAAAATTAACTATCTAACTTTACCATGACTTTACCATATGTCAACTTATAATTGTAAATAAATACTTTAAAATTGTAAAATACCGCTATAAAGCCATGTTATACAGTGGATAAACATCATTTTAATAGTGTCACATAAAAAGTATGCTAAAACATTTTATCATCGTACTGCTAAAATTTTACCAAGTAATTGACAAAACAGATCAATATATATCATTATCAGTTATATGGTAAAATTAATAGATGTAGCAAAAGAAGCCGATGTATCTGTAACAACAGCATCAATGGCATTATCTGGAAAAGGTAGGATTTCTGAAGAAGTTAGATTAAAAGTTCTAAATGCTGCAGAAAAAATTGGTTATAAAAAAAAGAAAAATACATATAAGAATCATAAACACTGGGTACTTTTATTAGAAATGCAAAAAAACACTGATAATCTTTCATACTTTTACAATGCTATAATAAGACAAGTCCAAAAGTCTGCTAAGGAAAAGGGTTATACTCTTTCAATACTTCCATTTAGTGGAAAGATTAATGACGAAGATATATTTTCCGACCTTATGGAAATGAATGCTTCATCTGTATTTTCATTTCACTATGTTAGTATTCCTCTATTTGCCAGACTTGAAGCAATGAACATACCATGTGTTCTTATTAATAATTCATCCTACCAAAACGAGCTATATACTATATGTGTAGATGACTTCCAAGGTGCTTATGAAGGGACCTTAAAACTAATAGATGCTGGTCACAAAGATATTTGTTGTATAGATTTTACAAGAGAGGATCTACCTGGAGTAGTCGCTGACCGTTTTTATGGATACAGGAAAGCATTAGATGAGCATAATATACCAATCACTGATGAATCAAGACTAACAGTAAATTTATATGACAATATAGAACTTGATAATAAAGTCAGAGAATTCTTTATGAATATAAAAATAAAACCTACAGCACTATTCATCCACGATGATATTCTAGCTTGTAAACTAATTTACATTCTTAATAAATTGGATATAAAAATCCCTGAAGATATATCAATTATAGCTCCTGGAGATACCCAGAATTACGACTTACTAGAAACTCCAAGAATTTCAACTATGAGAATAGACAATAAATTAATGGGTAATTATGCAACAGATATGATGATAGAAAGATTAGGTAAAGGGAATCAAATTCCACATGTACTTAAAATTAAACAGACATTTGTGGACCGAAAATCAATTAGAACTTTGTAAATCATTATAGGATTTATACCTAATTAAAGACAAATAACAGCCTCAAATAAAAAAGTAATTGAATAAAGGTAGAACAACTAGTTAAAATACTCCAAAAGTCAGGAGATAAAATGTCAAAAAATGAAATTAAAAAGTATCTATTAATACTAATAACGTTAATAGTAAGTTTAACTAGTTGTGTAACTGCACCTGTAACAGTAAAAGCTGCTGCAGATACTAATGGATTCTACATTAATAGGTTTTTCCAAAAAGAAACTATACCAATAGGTTCAACAGTAGGAATTATTAATTCAGGTGTTAATAATACTTTTTTTATATCTGCAGCATTACAGGAAAAAGGTCTTAATGTAAGACAGCTAGATCTATACTCCATGATAGATAAGGATTCATTAAGCAAAGTTAATGTAGATAAAAAAGATACTTCAATTGTTAAAAAAATTACATCTCAAAATAAAGGGCCTGAAGATAGTTCTTCAAGTATGGATGTTGATACTTTAATTACTAGTTTATACGAAGTTGATGATTTAGTAATTGAAAATCAAAGAGCCAAGCACTATTCAGAACTAAAAGAAACTTTAAAAGAGTTAATTAAAAATATGGGTGTGGATTATATAATCGTTACTGAAAAAAGATATGTTGAGCACCATTATGAGACTTCAATCTACAAAACTTCTAATATGAATTTAATCTTTTCCCACTTCATAGTTGCGGATGTTAAACAGTGGAGAGACTATGTAACTCAACCAATGCAGAACGAGAATCTTTCATATAAGTTTAACGATGATAGTGAACCTCTTCCTTTTTATGACCTAACATATGCAGAATTTATGGCTAATCTTTTAGAAATAGCGGAATAATTAAATTATTTTTTATTAAATAAATTGATAAAAATAATAAAATCGTAGCTAAAATTTGGTAAAAGTCATGATTAATTAGGGCTCATTATATTATAAGAAATGAGCCCTAACAGCTTTAATAAACATCTTTTTTTTCACCCAAATAATTCCACTTCCACATCTGAATTTCACAGCCAAATCACTCTTTTATATAATCTCAAAACAATAGATAAAAATTGTACTATTGGATTTAATGCCCCATCTAGAAAGTCGGATTATTAAATATAATATATATGATTTTTATTAAAACTTTAACTGATTATATAGCCTAGATTTAAACAAATATTACAAAAATAACCCATAAATGACTTTTGTCACAAAATATTAAAAAAATGTAAAAAACCATAAAACAGAGCCAGTAGGTGGGGATTATCAAATTTAATATGTAATTAGGGGTATAAAGACAATTTTTCTTGCAATTATTATTATGTATTAAATCAGCAAAATTATTAATTTTATTGATAATTATTTTTTTTACAAAAAAATATATATTTGAATAATTAACCTAAAACAAGGTAGTACCCACACAAATATTTGTACGTTTTTTGACCATTTTTATACTATAAAATTTTATTGACAGCATATGTTTTTAGTGGTTATATTGATTTTAAGCTATATTAAGAAAAACAGTTATTGGAGTAGTTTATAATGAGTGAAACCGAATCAAAAATCAGACGGTCACCTAGGTCATCGACTAGAACAAGGAAAAAAAAGAAGAACCAAATCCCGATGGGTATCGTATTAGGTGCGATGGTAATTGTAATTGGTATAATTGCTGGGTTTATAAATCAGCAACTAAGTCTATTTTGGTTTACTGGTAATATATTTGGTTTTATTTTACAAAGATCACGGTTTTGTTTTACAGCATCATTAAGAGATCCAGCCATGACTGGAAGTACAACTGTTACTAGAGCTGTATTAATTGCATTTGCAATTACATCTATAGGTTTCTGGGCTATTAAATATGGAGCATTTGTTAAAGGCCTTCCAATACCTGGTCAATCATATGTCGTTCCTATAAGTTTTGCGACTGTAATTGGTGCATTAATGTTTGGAATTGGTATGGTAATCGCAGGAGGGTGTGCTTCTGGAACACTTATGAGAGTTGGTGAAGGATTTTACATGCAAGTATTATCTCTACTATTCTTTATAATTGGTTCTCTGTGGGGTGCCCACGATTTTGGTTGGTGGAAATTAAATACTATTAGTAATGGTAAAGCAGTATTTCTCCCAGATGTTTTTGGCTGGGGTGGAGCAATATTTGTACAACTTATGATAATTGTACTTCTATTTATCGCAGCAGATAAATGGGAAAACAAAGGTAATAAACAAGAAGAAAAATAAAAAACATTAAGGAGATATATTATGTCAAAAGAAGTTGAATTAGATTGTATGGGAGAAGCTTGTCCAATCCCTTTAGTTAAAGCTGAGAAAGCGTTAGAGAAAATGGATAAAGGTGATGTTCTTATTATTCAAATTGACCATAGCTGTGCTATGAAAAATGTTCCTGAATGGGCAAGAAAAGAGGGTCATAACGTTGAATTAGAAGAAGTTGATGACGGTGAGTGGGAAGTTATAATAGAAAAACAGTAAATAAGGTATAAAAACATGGCATTAAAAGATAATAAATATTACAAAGTTTGGTTTAAACAGGCATGGCCTTACCTGACTGGAGCTGTACTCCTATCTATTTTTCAGATATTTACTTTAGCAGCTACCGGTAATCCTTGGGGTGTTTCTGGAGTTTTAGCGAACTGGGGAGCTTGGTTATATGAACTATTTGGTGGAAATGTAGATAAGTGGTACTACTTCTCTTCAGATGGTGCACAGGCTGTACTTAAAAATGGAGTTTTGAATCACGCTGGAACATATAGGAACCTAGGTATTATTTTTGGTGCCTTTTTTGCTTCACTGATGGCGTCACAATTCAAAATAAAAAAGATAAAATCAGCTAAACAAATTTTTGCAGCAATCCTAGGTGGTTTACTTATGGGTTATGGTGCAAGAATTGGTTTTGGATGTAACATCGGAGCTCTATTTAGTGGTATAGCTTCCTTCTCATTATCGGGATGGGTTTATGGACTCTTTTTGTTTATCGGAGCCTGGATCGGTAGTAAATTACTTGTTAAATTTTTCATGTAGTATTGGGGGTTATATAAATGGCTAGAGAAAAGAAAGTAGAAGAATATGATGTTGTTATTATTGGAGCAGGTGCTGGTGGTTTAACTGCTGGAATCTACTGTGGTAGAGCAAGATTAAAAACATTAATTATTGAAAAATCACTTGTAGGTGGTCTTGCGACCTATACTAATGAGATAGAAAATTATCCTGGTTTCCCAGATGGGACTACAGGGTTAGATTTAATGAATTTATTTCAGAAACAAGCTAAAAACTTTGGTGTTAAATTTAAAGGAACAGATGTTAAATCTGTAGATCTAGAAGGTGAAATTAAAACAGTTGAAACTTTTAGAACTACATACAAAGCAAAATCTGTAATTATCTCCTCTGGAGGGCGACCAAGAGTTACTGGTGCAATAGATGAAGAGAAGTATCTTTTTGATAAAGGAATATCCTTCTGTGCAACTTGTGATGCTGCTTCTAACTCTGGAAAAGAAGTTCTTATTATTGGTAGTGGAGATGCTGCAATAGAAGAAGGAATGTTCTTAACAAAGTTTGCTGATAAAGTTTATGTTTCAGTTATTCACGATGAAGGAAAAATGGATTGTAATGAAATTGCAAAAGCGGAAGCATTAGCTAATCCTAAAATGGAATTTGTCTGGAACTCAATAGTTCATAAATTTGAGGGTGAAGAGCACCTTGAAAATGTTGTACTTAAAAACCTAAAAAATAGTGAACTTATAAATATAAAAGTACCAACATGTTTTGAGTTTATTGGTTACATACCAAATACAGAGATATTTAAGGGTCAAGTTGATCTTACAGATAGAGGTTATGTATTAGTTAATGAGCAAAAAGAGACTAATATCGAAGGTGTATTTTCTATCGGTGACGTAACAGAGAAGATTCTGAAACAAGTTGCTACAGCAGTTGGCGATGGTGCTATTGCAGGTGTTGCAGCTGAACGTTTTATAGCTGAAACAGAGGCATATAATACTCAGATTCTTGGTAAAGATGGAGTTGTATTTATCTACGATGCATCTGATCAAAATAGCCACTGTAGATTAGCTGACCTTGATACTGTAGAAGAGATTGCTGGAGATAGATTTAATGTAACCAAGGTTGATGTATATAAATCTAAGGGTATAGCAAATCGTTTGGGAGTTGATAAACACCCAAGTCTTGTTGTTATTAAAGATAAAAAAGTTGTTGATGTTCTTGATTGTGATTTTTCATATAATACATTGATCAACTACTTTTCTTAAGGAAACATTTATGAACTTAAAAAAAATAGTTATTATAGCTTCAGTTATTTTATTAATAATATCCTGCTCTTTTACTAAGTATGATGAATCAGATGGGGTTATTATTAATGCAAAAACTGCAATAAAAAAAATAGCTGCTGGTTACACTTTCGTTGATGCTGGGAAAGCAACTTCTTATGGGAAAGGACATATTATTGGCGCTCTGAATATTGAACGAAATAGTATCAATATTAAAGAACCTGTTCCAAATAGTGTAGCACCAGCATCTGTAATATCAGAAGTTGCAGGAAGTATTGGATTAACAACTGAAACTAATATCATTATCTATGATGATAATAAAAACATGGATTCATCTAGACTGTTTTGGACACTTAAAAACTATGGACATACAGGTGACATTCTTATTGTTGCAGGTGGTTTAACAGAGTTAAAAGATGCTGGTTTAGAAGTTTCTAAAAAAGTAGAGCTAGTTAAAATTACAAAATATAAAACAACTAGGTTTAATAAAGACTCTATAACTACTACAAACACCGTTGAATCTATGATTGATAATCCAGATGATAATTTTAAATTGATAGATGTAAGATCTGATGATGAGTTTAGTGCAGGAACAATTCCTGGATCAATACATATTAATCATGAAGACAATCTATTTAACGACTTTTCATTTAGATCGGTACAACAAATTAGAATACTTTACAAAGAGAACGGCATAATGCCAGATGACAACATTGTTATGTTTTGTAAAAGTTCAATAAGAGCTACTAACAGTTATGTAGCCCTATATAATGCCGGTTACAGAAATTTAAAAATCTACGATGGAGCATGGCTTCAGTGGACAAAAGATAAAATGCCAGTATATGTTCCGGAAACAGAAGTTGCCGTAACAATTACACAACAAGATAATTCATAATTATTTTAAAAGGAGACAATATATGAAAAAAATCATTACACTACTTATGATTCTATCACTAACAACTATGGTGTTAGTAGCAGAAGGACAAAAAGAGGTAACATCGAGTGCTGTACAAGATGCAGCTAATGATTACTTTGCAGATTACCCTGGAGCAAGAATAATTCCTGCGGCTAAAGTATTTGAAGCAATGGATGCTAAAAAAGACTTCTTAATCCTTGATATCAGAAAGTCTGTAGATTACGATGCAGGACACTTAAAAGGCGCTGTAAATGCTCCTTGGGGACCTGCAATTGCTAAAGCACTTGAGTGGTTACCAGACGATAAACCAGTTTATGTAAATTGTTACTCAGGTCAAACTGCTGGTCAAGCAGTTGCGGCTCTTAATGTAGCTGGAATCCAGGCACAATCTATTAAGTATGGTTGGAAACTTGGTATTGCTAAAACAGAAGGTTACCAATCTTACACAGAACTTGATATGAATATGAGTCCTGATGCATCTGGTGTTTCATACGATGCTGATGTTAAAGCTGCTGTAGAAGCTTACTTTAATGCTATCCCTGAAACTGGTAGCAACATAATTGCAGCTGCAAAACTTAAAGAGATGTTAGACGCAGACGAAGATATGGCTATTGTTTCAATCAGAAAACCTGATGCTTATGCTGAATCACACATTGAAAGTGCAATTAACATTCCTTTTGGTGCTGGAATGCAAGTAAACTTCACTGATCTTCCAAAAGATAAAAAAGTATATGTTTACTGTTATTCTGGTCAAACTGCAGGTCAGACTGTAGGTATATTAAGACTACTTGGATACGACGCAGTATCTGTTAAAAGTGGTATGGGAACTCCTGGAACAGGAACTTCTGGTTGGTCAAACGAAGGTTTACCAACAATTTAATATTATTAGTTGCTCTATTAAGTTAGAGCAACTAATATACTTATCAACATGAAAATCAAAGTACATTATCTAGTTTATGTCTATCTTCCACTATGGTTTGTAATAAATTTACTTTTTTTAACTAGGTATCCATCTGTTCATTCAGATGAACCGTGGTTAAGTGGTTTAAGCAGATCAATGATCTCTAATAATTCAGTAAACAGTACTGAAGATTTTTTTGACTTATATGAACGACATCCCCATGGAATAAAAACTTTATTCCATCTATTACAAATAAGTTTTATTAAAATATTTTCTTACTCTATTTTTACTATTAGACTTTTGTCTCTTGTAACAGGAATATTCTGCTTACTTCTACTATATAAAGTTATATTAAAAGTATTCAAAACAGATAAAAAGTCTTTAATAGCACTCTTTGTTATGGTTATCTGCTCGGTAGATACACTATTTTTATACTTATCACACTTAGGTAGACAAGAAATATTCTTAATTTTTTTTACATTATTAATGTTAAATATACTATTAAACAGATCTATAAAACCTAAACAGAGAGGATTATTAACAGGTTTAATTTTAGGACTATCTGTTGGCTTCCATCCAAATAGTTTTATTATAGCTTGGCCTATTGGACTCTACTTTTTAATAGAAATATTTAGAGGTCGTAGACAACTATCTGAAGGAGTTATTTTTATATTCTCGACTCTTTTTATGACATCTATTTTTGTAGCTTTAAGTTTTAGTTTTAATCCAAATTTTATACAAGATTATTTAACATATGGAAAACCATTAGGAGTATTAGATACAACCGATGTTAAACTATTAAAGTTACCTAATTTTTATAGTAAAATATTTAATCAGATTAGTGGAACATATCACAATCCAAATATTAAAATGCAAATGTTACTGTTCCCTATATTCCTACTTTTTCCAATCTTAAAAAGGAGGAATATAATAAGTATTATTGGTTTTTTTGGGTTTAATATTGGACTATTTATTATTGGAAAATATAGTCAGCCATCGATAGGGTTGTTAACACCATTTTACTATATTTCAGTCGCCATATTTATAGATATATTAATAGAAAGTAAAAAGTTTAAATTACTATTTATGACTCCCCTACTTTTCTTAACTCTGTTTTTTTCTATTATAGAGATAAACAGAGAAAAAGAGAGTTATCATAGTTATCTTAATCAAATTACAAAAATCATTCCCTCAGATTCCAATGTTCTATGTGGAATTATTAACGATTATGGATTTGCCGATGGGAATATTTATGACTGGAGAAACCTTCATTATTTAAAAGAAAATAATTTAACCCTTAGGAAATATATAACTGATAGAGACATTGAATATATTATAATCCCAGATGAGCTATATTATATTTACAAAAATAGACCTTATTGGAATGTATTATATGGTAATACATCGGATTGGTTTCCTAGACTTAATACTTTTATAGAGAATAACTGTGAATTAATAAATCAATTTAATAGTCCTGGATATGGTAATCGTATCGTTGCTTTAAGGTATTTAAAGCAGTGGAATGTAAAAATATACAGAGTAGATCAGATTGTATCGGTAACTCCGATAGTATCGGAGTTACCGATACTATCTATTAAAGAGTAAATTCGTAATTTTTCATCAATAAATTCCTGATCATCTCTATTTCGAGGTCTGTTAATTTTATTATCTACCAAATCTATGCTTTTATTATCCCCGGAAAATATTAAAATCTGATCGGATAACAGTAGTGCTTCTGAAATATCATGAGTCACAAACAGGACAGTTTTTCCCTGGGATTTCCACAATTTTAATAATAACTTCTGTAGTTCAAACCTAGAAGGAGCATCTAAACTAACAAATGGTTCATCCATAAATATGATTTCTGACTTTGCAAAAATTGACCTCACCAGTGATACTCTCTGTTTTAGTCCACCGGATAACTGATTTGGATGATACTCCTCATATTCTAATAACCCAGTAGATTCTAATAGGTTATTTAATAGGTTAAAATCACTCTCTGTTAGTCTGTTTTTTTTACTTAACAAACTATTTCTATACCTGGGAAACATGATGTTTTTTTTAACAGTAAGCCAAGGTAATAACTGTCCAGTATCTTGAAATATAACTTGCCCCTCGGGAAATGGAGAGTCGATTTTATTTCCATTAAAAAGTATTTCTCCAGTATCTGGTCTCTTAAAGCCTGAAAGTAGACCTAAAAGTGTACTCTTTCCACAGCCAGATGGCCCTAAAATTGTTGTAAATGAACCCCTTTTTAAATTTAAGTCAAAATCTTTAAATATCTGGTACTTTGTATTATCTTTTATATAAGAGAATGATATTTTTTTAACATTAATTAGATCCATTAGAATCTCCCCAGTATAGGTTTGTTTTCCTCTCAAGTTTACTAAAAAAAACTTTCTCAACTAAAAGACCTATAATCATTAACAAGAATATCCCACCGTACAGTCCTGGAGTATCCATAAAAATACGTTTATTATAAATAAACCAACCAAGACCTCCAGCACCACCAATTGTTCCGTAGATCATCTCTGCGCTTATTACAGCTCTCCAAGCCCTAGCCCAGGCTATTTTCAGACCGGAGAGAATACTTGGGAAAGCTGCAGGTAATAAAATATGTAAAAACTCATCCCTTTTATTTATTCTATTATTACGTCCCAAATCTATCCATAACTGGGGTACCTGATTAAAACCACTTCGAATATTTACATAAAACGGCCACAAAACTGAGTGTATTACAATTAAAACAATTACATGTATTCCAAGACCTGTCCAAATTATTAGAAGTGGCAATAGGGCTATACCAGGTAGAGGATGTGCTATAGATGATAATTTTTCTGTGACCTTATCTACGGATTTAAAACGATATGATAAAAATGCCATTACAAAACCTAAAAACATAGATGGAATAAATGCACATATAATTACTAAGAGAGAGAATAAAACTGCTTTTATTAAAACCCCTGAAACAATATCTGAATAGAGTACATAAACTATCTCTGTTAATGATGGGAATACTAAAGCTGGCACTAAATTAAGTGAGTATATTATTTGCCAGAGTAGTATTATTAATAATAACCACCAATATTTTAGCAGTTTCAAAAGCTAATACTTTCCGATGTTAATTCATTTTTTAAATATCCCTCTGTGGTCATAAATGATATAAAACGATCAAGCCCTTTAACAGAGTTATTAAATAACATCCCAGGTCGATATAAATACTCTTTTAACAGATCGGGTTCCATAGAGAAAGCTTCTGCTAAGATCTCTACTGATTCCTTTTGATTATTACTAATAAAATCCATAGATTTGTCTAAAGCCTTTAGGTAATCCTTATATAAACCAGGATTATCTTTTTTAAACTTCTCTGTAACAACCCCTACTATAAAAGTGAAAGGTTCTCCCATTGCATCATCCCCTGTTATTAGGATTTCAAAGTCCTTATTATCAGCTTCTTTAAAAAGATATGGAGGAGAAGTAAAATGAGCATTAACAGAACCAGATAGTAGAGCGTTTAACCCATCTGGATGTTTAAGTGCAATTAAATTGTTATCTAGTATTGTTGCATTTCCAAGCTGCTTTTCTGCTGCCATTGATAATAGTATATGCTGTATACTTCCTGGTTGTGGTAACGCAATTTTAGAGTTTTTATCAAAATCAGATAGTGACGAATAAGAACCAACAGGAATTACTAACCCTAATGGTGAACTAGATAATCCAGTAGCTATTTTCCATTCCATACCTTTATCCCTACCAATTAAAAAAGGAGGTATTCCCATAAATCCTGCATCTAAATCCCCTGATAACATAGCTTCTCTAATTGAAGCAGTATTTCCAAGTTTTAACCATTTAACTTCTACATCTGGTCTTAACTCTTCTAAAAAGCCTTTTTCTTTCATTATGTGTAGAGGTGAATATGCAAGTCCATATTGTACTGCTACGCTAATGGTTTTATCTTCTCCATAGTTTTTTGAACATGAACCCATTAGAAGCAAACTTATAGCTAATAGTAACATAATAATTTTTTTCATATTGGAAATAACATCCTTTCATTAATTTGTAACATTGAATCACCTGATTCATTTTCTAGAATAAGAGAATCATAAACTTCTAAAATTATTCTGTTTACTTCAGCCTTAGTTGAAGATATAACAATAAAATATCCAACCCGTTGTGTAGAGTTTTCTCTAGAACCTATAACAGTTCCTTTTTTTAGAAGAAAACTACCATTTAAAACTCCATCTATAGTTAGAATTTTATCCATACCATCTAATTTGTGTAGAATCCCTGGTCTAGAAAAAAACATCTGAAGTGATAAAATTTTACCTTTTAAATTATTGTTTATTTGATTCTGTTCTAATAGATTATATTTAATTCCAGCTGTTATTTCAATCATAATATCCATTAGTGGAATACCGCACATCGCTGGTATAAATTCATCTTCGTATGCTCCACCTAATCTGCAAGCTATCTCATTTACAATAAAACCTTTATCCCCTGCAAGTATTTGGAAATATATAGGTCCTGATTTTAAACCGATCATATCTGTAATGGATTGCACTAAACTATTTATTTTTTCCTCTTTATCATGAAATAGAGATGGATAACGGTGAGAAATACAGACTCCTAGATGTGGTCCATTATCTATTGTAACTCTGTCAGTAATTATAAATGTTATGGCTTTCCCATCTTCTACCCATCCACTTACAGTAATTTCCTCTGATTCATAATACTCCTCGGCTAAGATCTGATCTTCCCTTGAAAAGCTAAGAACTGTTTCAAAATTATCACGTATTTCTTCTATCGAATATACCTTTAAAATGCCTCTTTGCCCCTGGCTATCTAATGGTTTTATAACTAAAGGAAAGGTCAGGGGATCTAATTCGTTGTCCTTAAAATCCTTATATAAAAGTACAAATGGCATAGTTGGTATACCACAATCCACCATCTTAGTTTTCATAGTTTTTTTATTTGTAACAATTAGAGCCTGATCTGGTGTAAGGAAATATGGTAAATTTAACTGTTTTGAAACTCTAGCAGCTGTTAAAACTGGTTGATCTGTTCCTGTAGTCATTAAAAATGAAGATCTGTACCTTTTAGCATCTTTAAAAACAGCCTCACCATCAAAAGTACTGGCTAAAGAGTTATAATCTGAAAAATCAAACCCGGGAGCTTTAGGGTCTAGATCTGAAACAATTACTTTAAATCCCTTCTGTTTTGATCTTTTAATAACACTAACTTGGGCTGGCCCGCCACCTAACATATGTAAAATCATATAACCTTCTCTATTTCAAAAGGTTCACCAATCACTTTTAAAAAGCGCTTTAAGGGACCGTAATTTTTGAATAACATAATGAATAACTTCAATCTACTTTTAAAATTAATTCTACTAATTTTACTACCTGTAATAGTTGGGGTATAAGTTAAAGAAAAAATCTTAGGATCTTTAACTTTTGAAAATATAAGTGCGGAGACATATATAAATCTATTATCACAAACTTTTATCTCATCTATTAATTCCCTTGTAAATATGCGATAGCTACCTATTTCAATTTTATATGGTTTTTTTAAAAAAAAAGTGAAAAATAGGCCATTTATCCATGAACCAAATCTTAGAGAAAGTCTCCTATCAGAGCTTCTATTAACAGCATAAACCAGGTCATACCCCTCTTCTATTTTTTCTAATAAGTTATCTACTGTTTTTATAGGGTGTTGAAGATCATCATCCATTGTGATCACATGTCTGCCTTTTGACTGAACTAATCCACAAAAAACTGCATTTTGTTGTCCCCTATTGTCTTTTAATCTTATACAAGAAATTCTTGAATCTAAAAAATTTTGCTCTATTAGAAAATCAAAGGCATTATCTGTGCTATGGTCATCTATAAAAAGAATATTCCAATTTTTATTTAAAGTTTCAAGTTTTGGAACTAACTCTTTTAAAAGTGGTTCAATATTTTGCAACCCATTATACACTGGGATTATTATAGTTAGATCGACCAAATAAGAACCCCTATAGTTATACAAATAATTCCTACAGTTTGCAAAACACTGCCTTTCTCTTTCAAAAAGACGATACTCATAAAGTATATAATAAGGTAACTTAAGCCATTTAAACCGTATGCATTAGTAAGCCCAATTCTACTTAGAACTTTCAGGTATAACATTGGAGCGATAACTATTAATAATCCCCCGGTTATGATATATGGCTCAAGATAATATCTTTTATTACCCTTGTTTATCCCTTTTTTTACTAGAATCTGGCCACTTGAGGTTAAAATGCACATTATTAACATATAGATTAACGTCATACTGTTTTTTTCTCCCCCATTTTGTAAATCCAGATCCCTATAATTATTATAGAACCACCAATAAAATGTTTAGGTTTAAAAAGTTCCCCAAAAACTAAAAAAGAGAGTAATGGCATTATCAGATAGTTAATACTAGATATTGTATAAGCTTTTATTAAATCCATTTTTTTTAAAATAATGAACCAAATTATTGCCCTTGAAAAAAAACATATATAGAGAGGAATCAGATATAAATTGACAATATTAGGTTCTAAAGATGCCTTTCCAGATGAGAGTTGACCACCCCATAAAAAGAGAAAATATAAAGTAAAAAGTAAAGGTATTTTTTTTGACATGTTATCTTTTTATAATATCATTTTATAATGCTAAAATCTACAAAGTTGAAAATCTTTCCAGATAAAATTTCATATCCGGAAAGACCTTAATTTACTAAATATAATTACCCGTTAAAAACTTGGTTTTCTTGTTCCTGAACTCGAATAAATGTAGTTCTTTTAGTTAACTCTTTTAAAGTTGCGGCACCAACATAAGTACATGTAGATCTAACTCCACCTAATATATCGTTAAGAGTATTGTCTACAGGACCTCTATATTTAACTTCAACGGCTTTGCCTTCAGAAGCTCTATAATTAGCAACTCCACCAGCATGTTTATCCATAGCCACTTTACTACTCATTCCATAAAAACTCACATATTTTTGGCCATCTCGTTCTGTAACTTCTCCACCACTCTCTTTGTGACCAGATAACATTCCACCTAACATTACAAAATCTGCACCAGCACCAAAAGCTTTAGATACATCTCCAGGACATGTACAACCACCATCTGCAATAATATGTCCACCAAGACCATGGGCAGCATCTGCACACTCAATAATTGCGGAAATTTGTGGATAACCAACACCTGTTTTTACCCGTGTAGTACAAACTGAACCAGGTCCTATTCCAACCTTAATAATATCTGCTCCGGCTAATATAAGTTCTTCGACCATCTCCCCTGTTACAACATTACCAGCTGTAATAACTTTAGTTGGAAATTGATTTCTTACTTTTTTAACAAATGCTACAAAGTGCTCAGAGTAACCATTTGCTACATCAATACAGATCATTGTAATTTTTGGATTTTCATTTACTATATTAACCAGTTTAGTATAGTCGTGTTCACTTGTTCCTGTACTAATCATAATATATTCAGGTGTATCACACTTATCTAGATATGTTTTCCACTCTTCTTGGCTATAGTGTTTATGTACAGCAGTTAATAATTTCTGTTTACTAATAGCTGTTGCCATTTCAAAAGTTCCAACTGTATCCATATTTGCAGCAACTACTGGAATACCTGACCATGTGACATTACCATTGTCTGCATTTCTAAAGTTATATGTTCTCACTAATTCAACCTGACTTCTACTTTTTAATGTAGATCTTTTTGGTCTAAACATAACATCTTTAAAACCTAATTTAATTTCTGATTCAATTCGCATATACAACCTCTATTTATGAATAAAATTTGTTCCGAAAGAATATTATGGCATGATTGCATTAAGGTCAACAAAAAACAGAGGAATATATGAAGAATCTTTTTATATATTAAATCTCATTACAATATCTGTAGGATGATTTCCAAATTTCTGACCAAAGAGGTTAATTCCCCTAGCATATTTAGCATCCTCTTTAACACCAATCTTAACAGATATAAAAGCATTGTCCCCTAGTTGCAGATGTTTTAGACAAACTTCAGATACAAGATTATTATTACAATAGGTTCCATTATTGGTTATTTTCCAGGTTACTAATAAGCCGTACTGTGTCTTATGTATACCCCACCACTTAGGAGTTAGACGACCTTTTTTACCACCGAAATCACCAGGTGATCTCCAAAAACCTAAATCAATATCATTTATCCATACTGAGATATCAGATTTAGCACTGTTATTATAATATGGAACCTCAGAACAGATCTCCATAATTATCTCTAAAGATTCTATAGGGTCTATATCTTCACTTTTAGGAAAATTATACTCTAAAAAACCAGTATTAAACCAAATTAGTTGGGCTTTTAACCTTTCAGGAAGGTAGTAGGATCTAAAATCGTTAACTTTACCTAGCCTATGGATATCGGTGCAGATACCACATGGAGGTGTAACTTTTGCATTTGAAAAATGTCCAACTGGAATACTTATTTCTTTAAATGGAACCATATTCTGTTTGTTACCAATATCAAAAATAACTTTATTAAAATTTAGTGAACAAATTTTTTGTGTTCCCCTTTTCCCAGGTTCAAGTTTTGCAGAAATAAGACCAGCATCCTCTAGTTTTTGTACATTCACTGTAGCTGTAGATAGGGGTATATCTATAGCTGTTGCTATCTCGTTTAAGTTTTTTTGCTCATTTGTAAGTAGTTCTAAAATTTGAATTCTAATCTCACCAGCTAGAGCTTTGGCTACTTTTCTAAAATTGGACGGGGGAACCTCTAAATCTTTCATATTTTAATTATAACATGTCTAATATATTGAAACAAGCAATTTAGTTTACTAAAAGCGGAAGTAATATAATCCAAGTAAATACAGCTGATTTTGTTTGACAACTATATATTTGTGATAATATACTTTAACAAAACATAAACCAAAGAGGATATAATGAAACCTAGACATTTAAATACACCATGGAGTAAAACTATAAATAGAGAACTTCCATTAAATGAGTACCCTAGACCTGAACTTTTAAGAGATAGGTGGCTAAACTTAAATGGGATCTGGGATTACGCTGTTATAGATAAAACTATTAATAATATATCTTTGAAAGATGGAATTAATTGGGAAGGTGATATATTAGTACCGTTTGCAATAGAGACAGAACTCTCTGGTGTAACTAAGCCTCTAAAACCTGGGCAATCCCTATGGTATAGAAGGTCTGTGACAGTACCAGAGTCCTGGAGTGGGGAGAAAATAGTTCTTAATTTTGAAGCTGTGGACTGGTTTTGTATCTGTTATGTAAATGGTGTAAAGGTTGGGGAGCATAAAGGTGGATATATTCCTTTTTGTTTTGATATTACAGATAAGTTAAATTCAAAAGACAACCAGATAATCTTAGCCGTAGAAGATAGTACAGATAATGGGTTTCAGCAACGTGGGAAACAGGTACTTAATCCTACTGGGATTTATTATGAGGCGACAAGTGGAATTTGGCAAACGGTTTGGCTTGAACCCATACCAGTCGATAACAGTATTATTTCAATTAAAATAACCCCCAATATAGACACAAACTTAGTTGAATTAACAACTACCACAATAATAGATACCAAGTTAAGGGTAACTATTACAGAAGGTGATAAAACTATAAAAACAACTGAATGCAAATCTAATACAATGTATAAATTGCCTTTTGAAGACTATAAATTATGGTCCCCACAAACGCCTATTTTATATGGAATTAAAATCGAGATTATCTCAAATAAAAGTTCCCCTGATTTTGTAGATAGTTATTTTGGAATGCGTAAAATTTCAAGTGAGATTTGTAAAAATGGACATAAGAGAGTACTGCTGAACAACAAACCAATTTTTCTACATGGACCATTAGATCAGGGGTATTGGCCAGAATCAGGAATGACCCCATTATGTGAAGAGGCAATTCTTTTTGATATAGAAAAAACTATAGAGCTTGGTTTTAACATGACTAGAAAACATATAAAAATTGAGCCTAGAAGATGGTATTACCATGCGGATAGGTTAGGTCTGTTAGTGATTCAGGATGCTGTTTCTGGAGGAAGTGAATGGACTAAAAATCCAATTCTTTTTGCAAGTATAATAGCTGGAGTAAAATTTAATGACTCTACAAAAAAGGCACATAAAAGAACCCTACGTAATACTAAAGAGTCCAGAGAAGATTTTGAAAACGAACTACATTCTATGATGGAACATCTGCATAACCACCCATCCATAATTATATGGGTTCCATTTAACGAGGCCTGGGGACAATATGATTCTGTACGAATTACAAAAGAAATAGGTGCTAAAGACCCAACAAGATTAATTGACCACGCATCTGGTTGGATAGATCAAGGGGTTGGAGATTTTTCTAGTATTCATACTTACACTTTTGCTCTTAAAAACAAAAAAAAGAGAGAGGATAGAATATACTTTCTTTCTGAATATGGGGGGTATAACCTAAATGTCCCAGGACATATGTGGAATGAAAATAAAAAGTATGGATATAAATCTTTTAAAGATAAAAACAGTCTTGAGAAAGCTTATATTAATTTAATAGAGGATCAGTTAATACCAAAAATAAAAAATGGCCTGTCTGTAGCGGTTTATACCCAGTTAACAGATGTTGAAATTGAGTCAAATGGTTATTTTAGTTATGACAGGAAAGTTCAGAAGATAGATACCAATGTTGTTAGGTCTCTAAATCAAAAAATATATAACGAATTTTTATTAAGGACGGAGAAATGAAAGAATTTAACACAGTTAGTAAAAAAAATTGGATCGTTATGACCTTATTAGGTTTAAGTGGATTTATCGCATGGAATGTTGAGAACTCTTGGTTTAATACATTTGTTTACGACACCATAACTCCAAACCCGGAACCAATAGCAATTATGGTTGCAGTTAGTGCCATAGTTGCAACAATAACAACCCTACTCATGGGAACTTTAAGTGATCGAATTGGTCGTCGTAAACCCTTTATATTTTTAGGGTATATATTATGGGCACTATCAACTATAGCATTCCCTATGTCATCTTGGACAAAGTCGGTTCAGTTGGCTATAATTTTAGTTATAGCCCTAGATGCAGTTATGACATTTTTTGGATCAACTGCGAACGATGCAGCTTTTAATGCTTGGGTTACGGATATCACCCACAAAGGGAATAGAGGTAAAGTTGAAGCACTTTTAAATATTCTTCCAGTTTTTGCAGTAATAATCGGTATGGGGTTATCTGGGTTAATAATTGATAAGTTTGGTTATTTCCCATTTTTTCTATCTCTAGGGTCTATGGTTCTGATCATGGGTACTACAGGTTCATTACTTTTAAAAGATAGCCCTAATCTAAAAAAATCTGCAGTAGGAACAGACAAAAACTACTTCAAGGAGTTAATCCAGATATTTACTATAAAAAGTATTAAAAATAACACCAGTCTGTATCTGGTTTTTTTAACCATAACTATATATTCAATCTCTACCCAGATTATTGCACCTTATGAGATGATTTATATAAATAACTACCTTGAAATATCAAAATCTATAGCTGGAATATTAACAGCTTTAGTAGCTCCAGTGTTGATTTTATTTGCACTACCTATTGGTATATTAACAGACAAAGGTAAAGGATTCCCTGTAGTAGTTGTAGGATTTATTATTGCATCATTAGGCCAGTTTCTATTTTCCACTACCGATAATTTAATACTTTTAGGAGTGTTTGGTGCCCTAAAAAATGTTGGGTTTTTAATGTTTATTGTTTTAGGAGCATGGTCTAGAAACCTTATGCCGGCCGATGCTAGAGGCCAGTTTCAGGGTGTTAGGTTAATTTTTATGGTTATGTTACCTATGATAATTGGGCCAGCAATTGGAGCAAAATTAATAACAATATTGGGTATTCCATCTGTGATTAATGGTTTAGAAGGATTTATTCCTACACCTGTTATCTACCAAGTTTCAGCTTTAGTTGGACTATTACCACTTATCCCACTATTTATACTAAAGAGAAAGGATGCTAAATTATGAAAAAGTTTAATCTATTTGTAACACTATCCGGGCTATTTTCAGTCTTTATGATATTCTCATTAAGGTTAGTATGGGTCTTAATTAATAAATTTGTAAAAGGAGCTATCCCCCTAGGAGATAACTCATTTCTAGCAGCATATATATTTGTTCTATTTCTGCTTATAACTTCCATAATATCTCTAATTCGAATACATAAGGGTAAAAAATATAATCGAGTACTTACAACAATCTATCTGAGTTTTCAGTTAGCTGTTTATTGGGGTCTAGTTGCAATTATATACCCAGAAGTTCAAAGTTTATACCTGCAACTACTACCTATTAAATTACTTCAGAATGGAGTGTTAATAGTTTCTATTTTTATTTCGGGAGCTATACTGTTTTTTACTCTTAAGAAAGATAAAAACAATCTAAATCCAGGTAAAATTATTATCTATAGCTGTAATAGTCTGCTCTTTGTAGCAGTACTTTGTATGGCTTATATGGCATTCACAGTCAGAAGTCCTAAATATTATGCCAACAAAATAAAAAAAGATATTCCTGTTTATGACCACAGTGCTAATCCTAAATTTCCAGTTACAGGACCTAAAACTATTAAACCTGATCTCTCTATAAAACTAGATACAGAAGATGGAGGAATCTACTGGATTGCAGGAGACTTAACAGGTGATGGTGTAGTAGAGATAATCACGATGAGATACTACGTAGAGATGCCAGATATTAATAGAGTTGCAACTTTTGCAGTGCAAGACTTAGAGGGCAATGTTTTATGGAGTTGGAGAAATGAGAGAGATTGGCCGTCAAAGATTGGTATGGGTCGTGGTTCATCTGCAGCTTTTGTAGTTTTTAACCAGAAACTCTACATGGCTACCGACGGTTTTTTACGTCAGTTTAACGGTCTTACTGGTGAAATAGAGAAAAAAATTGCTGTAGGAGCTGTGGATTCCAGCGACTGTCTTATATTAGCGGATTTAGATGGAAATGGTAAAAAAGATTTCCTATTAAAAGATGCCTATCATACAATTTGGGCATTTGATAAAGACTTAAACCTATTATGGAAAGAGAGAGACCCAGGAGGTTTCATGTTAGCTCATAGAATTGCAGCTTACGATCTGGATTCCGATGGAATAGACGAGATTATTACTGGAGCAGCTATTTTAAATGCTGATGGTACTGTAAGAACAACACTTAAATCAAACTCAGTTAAATTGTGGTATGGTGGTCATATAGATGGAATTGTACCTATTAAACAGAATGGAGAGTGGAACATAGGTGTAACATATTGTGATGCTTCCGGAGTTGCACTATACGATGTTAATGGAAATAACATTTGGGAGGTAACTGGTGAGCACTTCGAATATCTAATTGGTGGTTATTTCTTTCCTAATGATAAGGATTTGAAGGATCAGTTCCAGCTAATGACAAAAGTTCACTACCAAGATGGAAATCCCCAGGCTCTAATTAACCAAGATGGAGAAGTTCTTAAGCTATTCTCCCCAGGGAATACAGCGTTCTCTGTAGATTGGACAGGAGATGGCTACCATGAATTTATTTTTGCTAACCCATCTTCTATCTATAGTGGAGAAGAGAAACTATTTGACCTACAAATTCCAGGTATTCCGACCGGGAATCCAATATCTATGAGAGTTGCAGATTTTATAGGTCGCAATTCAAATAAACCAGATGGAATACCAGATATAGGACTTAGAGTTGAAGTTGATGGAGAACACTATCTTCACATCTATAAAAATGAAAATGGTAAAAAACCTAAAAACTATGTATACCCAGGTATTGGGTGGGAAGAGGCCGCTAACTATTTTACAAAATATTATGAGTATGACCGTTAATATAGAAATGGGTGTCTAACAAACACCCATATTATTTGATGTTAATTTAATTACCCTATTATTATATAGACAATTTTGCTTATTCCTTCCAGTTCAGGCGTACATAAGTAGTGTTTTTTGCAGTGATTAAAAAAATATACCTAATGTGAATAAATTGATATATCATAACCTATGATTAGAGAGAAAAAGAATGTTTCACTATTACTTATAGGAATATCCATATCGGTGCACCTATTTGTTTTTTTTGATTATAAATTTCTTATAACAACATGGGACCACCCTAATACTTGGCAAATGCAAAGTTATTTGTTAATAATTTTCTCTTTTATCACATCTATACTTATTATTTATCTAAAAAAAATAAGACTTTTCCTTCTGATTTTAAAGTTTATTGCATTATCAATATTAGGTTACCCTCTTGGGACTTATTTAAATATTGAAACTATATTATTAGCATCTTTAATTTTAGAAACGATATATTACATCCCTGAATATTATGGTGCAATTCCATCAATAGTGTTTACAATTATTACATTTTTAAACCAGAAACATATTGTCTCATGGGGAGTTGAATATGGAAGAGCAGATAATAATCAGCTACTATTTTTTGTTTTTACATCTTTATTAATACTTATTATGGCACTTTTTCTGAAAAAGCTATTTAAACAGGTACAAAATAGTTCCTTTAATCTGAATAGATTAGATAATGCTGTAAAAGAGTTAACAGATATAAACTTAGGTTTTCAGAACCATGCTTTTGTTATAGAACACGATGCAATAGAGAACGAACGTAAAAGAATATCAAGGGAAATGCACGATATTATAGGTTATACTTTAACAAATCAGTTAATGATAATTCAAGCTGCATTAACCATGAAAGAGGGTCTCACTCCAGAGATTAAATCCCTACTATTACAATCCCAGACACAAACGAACGATGGTATGGAACAAGCAAGAAGTGCACTTTATAAACTAAGAGCATTCTCTCCTGAAACTGAAATTGGGGTAAAAAGGTTATATAAACTAATACAAACTTTTGAGAAGATTACAGGAATCACCATAAAAATAGATTTCAGCAATGTCCCAGATGTTTTAGGTAAAAAGATAGAAGAAGTAATTTATAGACTTATCCAAGAGAGTTTAACCAATGCTTTCCGTCATGGGAAAGCAACTAGTATTTCAATAATAATGTCTTTAATTCACAGAGAAATAATTATAAGTATCTGGGATAATGGACGGGGCTCAAGTAAGATAAACGAAGGTATTGGTCTACAGGGAATGAGAGAAAGAATAGATAGCCTTAATGGAACATTTGAAACGAGTACATTACATAGTGGCTTTACTGTAAGGGCAAGAATACCATATATTATTAAAGAGGATGAGGTTAATAATGAACATATTACTAGTTGACGACCAACTACTATTTTTAGAAAGTTTAAAAATTGTTATAGAGAACTTAGGCTCTGATATGAAGATTGTAGGTATGGCTGGCAACGGAAAAGAAGCCTGTGAAAAAGTTGATTTACTGGATATTGATATTATATTAATGGATGTAAGAATGCCGATTATGGATGGAGTTTCTGCAACAAAAATAATAAAACAAAAACATCCTTTAATTCATATAATTATGTTAACTACATTCGAAGATGACGAATATGTTAAAGATGCCCTACATAATGGGGCTGCAGGTTATATGTTAAAAAATATTCCTCCGGAGATGTTAATTTCATCTATTAGAGCTGTACAAAATGGTGCAGTTTCAATTTCACCATCTATTGCAGGTCATCTAATAGACAATATGTATTCTAATAATAAAAAAGCCGCCACCGATCTAAAAAGAGATATACCAGATTGGTATAACCTATTAAATAGTAGAGAAAAAAATATAATTAAATTATTAATAAACGGTAAAACAAATAGTGAAATAGCAGAATCTATATTTGTAGGCTCCCAGACAATAAGAAATTATATTAGCGTTATATATTCTAAACTAGACGTTGGTAATAGAGCTGATGCTATTAGAAAAGCTAATAATTTAGACTCTTTTTTCTACGACTAATTCAAATAGTATAAATAAAGTACATTTAAATTTAAGAAAGTACATTTTAGAGTACATTTGTAACTTTCAAGATCACATTTCTGACCCCAATATAAATATATATTTTAGAAAGGGGATTATAATGAAAAAAACACTATGTTTATTAATTGTTTTAATGTTGGCTTTAACTAACCTTACAGCTAGCGGAAACAACGAAGAGAAAACAGTGACAGAGAGTGCAGTTGAACTTACTATGGGATCATGGAGAACTGATGATGCAGAGCAAATGAAAGCTGTATTAGGGGAATTTACAAAGCAGTATCCTAATATCAATGTAACATTTCAACCAACTATACCAGCAGAATATAATACTACATTAAGATTACAACTCGAAGGTGGAATTGGACCTGATGTAATGTATGCAAGATCATTTGCTACAGGTAATCAGTTATTCTTAGATGGTTATTTTGCAGATGTCTCAGATGTTTCTGGTTACAGTAGTGACTATAGTGGCAGTAATAAAGCTCCATGGTTAGCAACAGATGGTTCAGCATTTGGTATTCCATTTGCAGCTGTATCACATGGTATTTATTACAATAAAGATATTTTTAAAGAACTTGGTTTAACTCAACCACAAGACTGGGATGAATTTTTAGTATATTGTCAAACAATTAAAGATGCGGGTTATATGCCTCTTGCAAATGGTTTAGGTGATGAGTGGGATATTACAGAAGTAGTATTTATGAGTATCGCTCCAAACTTTATTGGCGGAATGGAAGGTAGACTTGCATATGATAATAAAGAGAAAGCGTTTAACGGACCTGAAGTTGTAGCACTGTTTGAAGCTATGGCATCTTTAAAACCTTACCTTCCAGGTGGTTTTCAAGCGTTAGGATACAACGATAGTAATGCACTTTTTGCAACAGGACAAGCAGCTATGTACTTTGATGGTTCATGGACTATTGGAACATTTACAGATGTTGATTTTGATTGGGGAATCTTACCTCCTCCAGCTCCTAAAGGTGCTAAAAAAGAGTACGTAACATTCCATGCAGATGCCGGTATGGCAATGAATGCAGCAACAGAAAACCCAGAAGAAGTTAAAACTCTTTTAACATGGTTTGGTTCTAAAGAAGGTGCTTCAGCTTTAGCTAAATATCTTCCTACAGGATTCTTCCCAATGTCTGAAAACTCAGTAATTATAGAAGATTCTCATGCAAATGAGTTCTTAAATCTTAACTCTGGACGTGGAACAGATGTTAGATGGGCATGGCCTGAATTATTAGGTGGAGAGCCAAGTGGTTATACATTAATGCAAGAAGGTTCTATTGGTGTAATAAATGGATTTGTAACACCTCAGGAAGCTGCAGATAATTTTAAAAATGGTCTTGCAGAGTGGTATGCTCCTGCTAAGTAATTAGAACAATAATAATATGTAACACTGGCAGGAGAAATCCTGTCAGATTCTAAAAGGAGTAGATGGTGAACAATCTAATTAAAAGCAATAACAGTACTTTCTTTAAGCAAAGAGGGTTTAAATGGTTCCTATACATTATTCCAGCACTTCTGTTTTATACAGCATTTATGGCATTACCAATATTAAACTCAATAAAGTTAAGTTTTTTTACAGAAACAATAAATAAAGGTAGTAGTTTTGTAGGTTTTAATAACTATATTAAACTTTTTACACACCCAGGAACCTCAGCGAGATACTGGTCAGCATTTGGGAATACATGGTTATTTTTTGGAATACACATGGTAGTTCAAAATGTTCTAGGAATAATTTTTGCAAACTTTTTAGCTGATAAGTTTCTAAAAGGTAGTAGTTTTTTTAGAACAGTAATCTTTTTACCAGCAACATTGTCAATTTTAGTGACAGGGTATGTTTGGAAATTAATATTAAACCCTCAATGGGGTGCAATAAATCTTATATTGAAAAATCTAGGTGTAGAAGACTATGCTATTGCATGGCTTGGTAACCCTTCTATAGCTTTAATTATTATAAGTCTAGTATCATCATGGCAGTGGGTTGGAATGCCTACTATGATGTTTTTAGCTGGATTAAATAACATATCAGAGGACTTATACGAAGCAGCAGATATTGCTGGTGCATCTGATTGGCAAGTATTTTGGCTTATCAAACTTCCTCTATTAAAACCAGTAGTTGGTATAATTGCAATTTTAACTTTTGTTAATAACTTTAATGCCTTTGACGTAGTATTTTCTATGGCAAATGTAAATGGTGCTCCGTTGTTCTCCACAGATATCCTAGGAACATTCTTTTACAGAATAGGTATAGCAGGGCAACACCCAGTAGGTATTCCAGATCGTGGACTGGGTGCTGCTGTTGCGACTATAACATTTATACTTTTGGCTATTGGTGTAACATTTATCATGCGAGTAACAGGTTCAGATAGAGGAGATGCAAAATGATAAAGAAAAAACAAGCACTCTCATATTCAGTTTTAAGCATATGGACATTAATTGTACTATTTCCAATTTGGACCATGGTTATAAACTCGTTTAAGTTTAGACTAAGTATTTATAAAGACCCTTTTGGTCTGCCAACAAAATGGAATTTTGGAAGTTATCAAACAGTATTTCAAGATAGTGATTTTTTAATATACTTTAAAAATAGTTTGGTTGTAACTGTAGGTTCAATTATATGTATATTAGTTTTTGGTTCATTAGCAGCTTATGCTATGGCAAACTGGAAAAGTAAATTATCTAAATGGATACATCTATTCTTTTTAGCTGGTTTAATGGTTCCCCTTAGAATTGGTAGTATAAATCTGCTACAAATTATTAAAAGTTTAAATCTACTTAATACTTATTACAGTCTATTCCCAATCTATATAGCAATGGGTTTACCAATGGCAACATTTGTATTAACTGAGTTTATTAGGCAGATACCAGAGTCATTAACAGAAGCTGCATTAATAGATGGAGCTAGAAGATCAAGAATATTTGTAACAATTATTGTTCCATTATTACGACCTGCATTAGGAACAGTTGCAATACTTAATCTTGTCCCTTTATGGAATGATCTATGGTTCCCACTTCTGTTTATCTCTGATGAGAAACATAAAACTTTAATACTTGGTGTTACTAGATTATTTGGTCAGTATCAGACGGATTGGTCAAGAATATTAGCTGTATTAACTTTATCAGCTATACCTGTAATGGGTCTTTATCTTTTAATGTCTAAACAATTTATTCAAGGTTTAACTGCTGGTTCAGTTAAAGGATAAAAATCTAAAAGACCTCACTATTTGGGGTCTTTTAGATTTGGATAAATCAACTATACGCTGTGTGCCACCCATTTACATGCCTCTAGTTTCATATCTGTAAATGTTGCTGTAAAAGAAGATTTTAGTGGACTGCAAGCATAAAGACCAAATCGTACTGGTTGTTCTACTGGTAAAGGTGGATTGGATCTACCCATTTCTTGTGTAGTCTCTCCAAGTTTATGTAGATGGAAAATTCTCACTTGATTAAAAGTTATACCATCAAATGAAGATTCAATTAAAAAATCTGCTCCTCTTCTACTTAACCGATACCAAACAAAAGCTGGTAAAGTAATATCTGTTGTCGCCCAATCTGAATATCCCATATTAGTTACAACGCTACCTATCCGAGAAAATTCTGAATTTTCAAACTCTATTGATGCCTTGAACCAATTATCACTATCAAAATAAACAATGACACCACACTGATCAAACAGCTCTTTATACTCAAAATCAACTCTTGTTGTGAAAGTGAAATTATCACTTGATTTAACTAATAAACTAGGTGCATTATCATTCCTAAAACCATAAAATGAGCGTTGCCATAAATCTGTTTCTGGTTCAGTTGTAATAACCACTTTTTCTGTCGTAATCTCATATTTTTGTGGCTCACATATCCAAGTAGCTTTTGTAAAATCGATCATTTTTTATCTCCAATGTATCACTATTATATTTTAGGTCATTATCAAATCCAAGTAGATCTTGGGATACAAAGCCAAGGTAATCTTTTATAACTTTCTTATTCAGAGTATAATAAAATCGTTTTGCTTCACCTTTTACAATGTTCAGAAGATCAGCATTCACTAAAATATTAATATGATAGGAAAGTGTTGCGGGCTTAAGTTTAAAATGAGTAGCAAGCTCTGTACTATACCATGGACGTTTTGCTGTTAATCTAAGTATTTCAAGTCTCTTAGGATCACCAAAACAGGAGAAAAATATATTACTCTTATCCCGAGCTGACTGATTAATTATTCGTCGATCTGTTCCTGCACCTATAACTAATGTTTGACACCCCCAAAAAGAGGAGCTAGAAGTATCAGAGAAAAGAGAGAAATATAACCTAGGTTCATCATCTTCACTAAGAGATTTTATAAAGCTATTAACTCCTAACTGCTCAAAATATTTTTTTGAATCATCATTTAGTCTGTTCTGATGCCACTGTAGTTTTTTTAATTCAAGCTTCTTGAGGTTAATGCGCTCCGGTTTATAGGCTAATTCATAAAAATCATAATAAGTTTTATAAAGTCGTTGAAGAAAGTTTTCTGGGTCCTGTAAAAAGATAAACAGTAGTTCTGCCTCTTCTGCCGGATCGTATCCAGGGTGAAGGCCTTCGTTTAGAAATAGATCCTGTAGAAGTTCTAGAGTAATTTCATCATTTTTTCCACCTAAAAAATCTTTCCTGAAATTACAAAATAACTCATCAGGATTAATCAATTTTAGCTTTTGGAGAAAATCGTCTACGCTCTCTATTCCCGATGTATTTATATAAATCATAAAAAGATAAATAGAGGGGAAAGTCATCTTTTCAATTAATAATGAGATATCATTTAGTAAAAAAGGAGAAAGTTTTTTTTCATATTTACTACACCATTCTACGAGTTCAGGTATACCAGGATAGCTGTTTTGTAGTTGTTTATTCCTATTTGCAAAATGATTCATTGCAGCAATAAAATCTACTATTTCACTATTTATCAGTTTCATGAAAAAAGATTACAACAGTTTTGGTAGGAAATCAAGAAGGTGTTAGATATATTTCTAACATATAACAGTAAAACCACTTGATCCATATTAGAAAATAATCTAACATCGATATTAAATATAACTCATACATGAGGATTATCTATGAAAAATAATGAAATTAGCAAATTATGGAATAAAAATTTCTTTCTACTTTGGCAGGGAAGTCTTGTCTCTTTTATCGGAGATATGCTTTACCAATTCGCTCTGGGTTTCTGGGTTCTAGATAAAACAGGGTCAACAGCCACTATGAGTCTTGTTATGGCAGCAGGTTTTGTCCCTCAAATATTAGTTGGAATCTTTGCTGGGACCTATGTTGATCGTCATGATAGAAAAAGAATAATTGTTTTTACAGATCTAATTAGAGGAATATCTGTCTTAGTTGGTGGAATATTAGCATTATTGAATCTGTTACCTATATGGGGAGTAATGATTATATCGATAATTATTGGAACCTGTAGTAGCTTCTTTTACCCAGCCTCTGGATCTAGTATCCCAGATATAGTTCCATCAGACTCCCTAGACAGAGCTAATTCACTTAACAGTATGATACAGGGGGGAGGTAAAATAATTGGCAAAGCTATGGCTGGTTTCCTATTTACAATTCTAGGAGCCCCCATTCTTTTTATCGCTAATGGAGTATCTTATTTACTATCTGCCCTATCGGAAAGTTTTATTTCTATACCCCAAGTACACAAAGAGAATAATCAGAAGAAATTCCAGGAAGATCTTAAGGAAGGTGCTAAATATTTATGGGAACATAAAGTACTTAGATATTTCATAATAGTAGCCGCGTTACAAAATTTCACTTTTGTTGTTGCTGAAGTTCTATTTCTTCCCTTTTTTAAGGAACAACTATGGTTAGGACCAGAGAAATTTGGAATATTTCAGGCAGTAAGTGCATCTGGAGGCTTACTGGCGATGATTATACTAGTGTTTTATACTATACCACAAACTAAACGGGCTTCGATCTTTATATTTTCATTTATATTCCAGAGTCTATTAATGGCTCTAGTTCCACTTTTCGGGGGCTTTTATCTTATGTTAATCTTTATGTTTTTATCTCTTTTTATTAATGCCCTTGTTAATGTAATGCTTCGAAGTTTCCTCCAAAAAGTTATCCCATTTGGAATGCGAGGGAAGGTTCTAGGATTTATTGGTGTACTGCTTACAAGCTTCATTCCTATTGGTTTATCATTAGGTGGAATCTTAGGTGAAATATTCCCTGTTAAATATGTGATATTCTGTTCTCTTATGCTTGGTTCTATTCTAGGAGTCTCTCTGATTTTTAGCCAGGAAGTAAAAGAATTCTTAAAATCTAATTAATAACTATGCAAAACAATTTAAAGGTTAATCTTATTATCTAATTCAGTTTAGATAATAATTAATCTTTAGGTTTATATGAAATATAACTATAGTTTTTTTATCTCTTTCTCAGATAAACCTGTACACCTTTTTATAGTTTCCACCGAAAGTCCATCTATTTTCATATTATGTGCCGTTCTTTTTATTCCTTTAGTCATACCCTTAGTCATACCCTTAGTCATACCTTGAGACATACCTTTCGCCAATCCTTCAGCCATGCCACGTTCTTTTCCTCTTAGTTCAAGTCTTTGCGCTGCAGTCATAATTAACTCACCTCCATCATGTGTTATATTTTCTAATATATTTGCTACTTCATCAATATCTGGATCTACTGTTTTTAACAAATAGAGCATTAAGCTAGTAAGGAAACTTTTCCCCTCTTCTGTTGCATAATAACCTCTGCCTAATTTAAGTATATCATACAATGAGTTCATTAATTTCTCTTCATCTTTTATATTTTTCATGAATAACATTAATATTTTGTTAGCCTCTCTTTTAAATAGTTCAGTTATTATCTTGTTATCATCGTACTTTGATATATCTGTTAATATATAGTCGAAGTTTGGAATGTATTGTTTGAGATCAGAATCTAAATAATTAAAGTAGTAATAAAAGTCCTTTTTTATCCATTTTTTCTCTCCATGATAGAATATTACTGGGATTACAGGGATTAATGGTTCTTTCTCTTTTAATCTACTTTCCTGAATGTTTAGTATGTATCTTAGTAGTTGCAGATGTGGGTATTCTACAAAATAACTCTTGTGTTCAAAAAGTAGGGAGATGTTTACTTTGTTTGTACCGTATTTACAGTGGTAGACTAAGTCTGAGAAGTACTTTTTCAAGTTTTGGTCAGTATAAGAAGTGTTTTTAAGTTCTAGAGTTTTCAAGTCTAGTTTCTCAAGGATTTTCGAGGGGAATGTTCCTAAAATGAAGTCTATAGCGTTCTCTTTTATAGATTCTACCTGTTTAAAAATTGTGTCGTGGGGATTCTCTTTTGCCATATAACTTCTATAGTTTTTTGTTTTATATTAATTCACAATACAAAAAAAGACCCCCAAACTGGAGGCCTCAAAAAGGAGTAAAATAAAAAAATCTATCTATAATATATTCCTCTATCATTAATTCTACATTACAGGGTTATTACAAGTTTGTTATTTTAGAAAAGTCCTGTAATTTTTCCTGTCTCTGTATCTATATCTATATTCATAAAAGCTGGCTTACTTGATAATCCAGGCATTGTTCTAACATCCCCTGCTAATGGATATAAAAATCCAGCACCAACACTTGCTCTTATATCTGTTATTGGGAATATAAAACCTTTAGGAACATTTTTAAGTTTTGGATCATGACTTAAAGATAGGTGACTTTTAGCCATACAGATAGGGAATTTACCATAACCAAGTTTTTCATACTGCTCTATTTTTGTTAAAGCATCAGCTGAGTACTCTACCCCATCAGCACCATATACTTCCCTTGCTAATGTTTCGATTTTTTCTTTTATTGATAGATCTAAACTGTATAAAAACTTAAAGTCTTTTTCATGATCACAGGCTTCAACTACAACTTTGGCTAGTTCTTTAGATCCATCCCCACCTTCTGCCCAGTGGTTTGTAACTACAGCATCGTATGCCCCTGCCTCTTTTGCTAACTTTCTAACTAATTCTAACTCAGCAGCAGTATCCGTATGGAACTGGTTTATTGCAACAACAACAGGAATACCAAACTTTTTTGCTATATTTATGTGGGCTGCCATGTTTTGACATCCTTCTGTTAACAGCTCTAAGTGCTCCTCTTTGTATACAATGTCCAGATCTCTACCTGGAGTAACTGTAGGGCCACCACCATGCATTTTAAGAGCTCTAACGGTTGCAACAAGAACTACGGCATCTGGAACTAAACCACTTTGCCGACATTTAATATCAAAAAACTTCTCCATTCCAATATCAGATGCAAAACCAGACTCTGTAACTAAATAGTCACAATATCTACTAGCTATTTTATCAGCTATAATAGATGAGTTCCCGTGGGCAATATTTGCAAAAGGTCCAGCATGTACAAATGCTAAGTTCTCTTCCATTGTCTGCATAATATTTGGTTCAATTGTATCCTTCATTAAAACAGTCATAGCACCGGCAACACCAATATCTTCAGTTGTTATTGGGTTCTTCTTTTTATCCATCGCAACAACAATTTTACCAATTCTCTCTCTCATATCCTTTAATCCAGATGTAAGAGCTAAAATTGCCATAAGTTCACTGGCTACAGTTATATCAAAGTGTGCCTCTCTAACAGGGCCATCACCTAATCCACCTTTACCAATTGTTATATTTCTTAAACTTCTATCGTTTATATCTACAACTCTATTCCAAGTTATAGTTGTTGGTTCTATGTTTAATTTTTTTAGACCTCTTTTTTCAAAAAAAGCGTCACTCCATCTGCTTTCATGGTGAAGTCTTGCATCAATTGCAGCAGCACATAAATTATGGGCAGCAGTTATTGCGTGTAAATCACCTGTTAGATGCAGATTAAAATCTTCCATAGGAACAATTTGTGAATAACCACCACCAGCTGCTCCACCTTTAATACCAAAAGTAGGTCCCATTGATGGTTGTCTTATAGCACATGCTGCTTTTTTACCAAGTTTTGCAATACCATCAGCTAATCCAACAGTTGTTGTTGTTTTACCCTCTCCTAATGGAGTTGGTGTTATTGCTGTAACATCTATATATTTTGCTTTTTTATTACCTGATTTCAGAGCACTTAATTTAACTTTAGCCTTATGATGCCCGTACAATATTAAATCTTCACTTTTAATACCAAATTTTTCTGCTATTTGGTTTATTGGTTTAACTACTGCAGATTGTGCAATATCCAGGTCGCTAGGTACCGGTTTAATTCTTTCTACTGACATAAAAAACCTCTTAATTATTTAATTTACTTTAATCATACAGCGTTGATAAGTATTTATCTATAAATTTATAAGAAAAAAAAGACCCTGCTAACAGCAGGATCTAAAATAAAAGGAGTAATTTGAAACAAAATTTGCTATGTTGTTTAACTATATAGACAACCGAGCTATGAAAAAGTTACAAAATTTTTTAAAATAAATACGAAATGGAGAAAAAAGTGATTTTTAAAGAGAACATCAAAGCGATTCCACCCTATGTCCCTGGTATAAAAATTGAGGGAAAAGAGAAGCTTGCCTCTAACGAAAACCCATTAGGGTCTAGTCCTATGGCGATAAAAGCTATTCAGCAAATTGATAACTACAGTGTATATCCAGATGGTAGTTGTAAAGCTTTACGGGAAGCTATTGCTAAAAAACATCACTTATTACCAGAAAATGTAATAGTGGGTAATGGTTCAGATGAAATTTTAATGTGGCCATCTCTATGTCTTATTGGAAAAAATGATAATGCAGTAACTGCTTTAAATACATTCTCAGAATATACATTTAGTACATTAGTTACAGATGGAGAGATTAGAAAAGCTCCATTAGTAAATGGTACTTTTGATAAAAAAGCTATGTTAGAGTTAGTAGATAAAAATACTAAAATTTTATATATCTGTAACCCTAATAATCCAACAGGAACTTATCTGCCCAAAAAACAGATCCTAGATTTTATACAGAGTGTACCAAAAGACATTCTTGTTGTTGTAGATGAAGCTTATGGTGAATATGGTGCTGAGGACTATTATTCATGTATTAGGGAGATAAATAACTATCCTAATTTACTAATATTAAAAACATTTTCTAAAATTTATGGTTTAGCATCATTACGGTTGGGTTACGCATTTGGTAACCAAGATTTAATAGAGAACCTATGGAGATCAAAACAACCTTTTAATGTTAATCAGGCAGCTCAAACCGGGGGGTTAGCAGCACTATCTGATACAGATTTTGTAGAACAATCTTTAGCTATGAACAAGCAGGGTAGAGAATATCTATATAAAGAGTTAGATAACATGGGGATGTTTTATTACAAAACCGGTGCTAACTTTATCTGTATTGATGTTAAAAAAGATAGTAAAGAGATTTATAACTCAATTTTAGAACAGGGAATGACAATTAGAAGCTGTACTTCTTTTGGTCTTCCAAACCATATTAGAGTGACTATAGGTTCTAAAGAACAAAATCAGAGGTTTATTAGCTACCTTAAAAATGCAATAAAATGATAAAAGAGATAATATCCATTATCCTACCAACAGTGTTAGTACTTTTGCTAATTTTTGCAATTGTGAAACCTATGTTTAAAGTAGAAACAAAGTGGGTATTATTAAGTCTTTCTATTGGAATGATATTAACTATCCCATCCCTATTTACTATAAAGTTAATAGGGATAATTTTTATAATGGCTATTCCAGAACCAGTACCAGTATTAGTTTATCAGATAATCTCAGCACTAACTGAAGAAGGATATAAATTCATAGGAATAGATAAACTCCTAAAGATTAAACATAGAGCTGTTTATGCTCTTTTTATTGGTGGAGGTTTTGCTTTAACTGAAACTCTTTATCTATCTATTGGAAACCCTAATTTAGCGGTAATAAGAACTGTAATAACACTGCCATTACACCTGGTAACAGCAGTTCTATTATCTAAAGCAGTAATAAACAAGAGGTACTTTTTATTAGCAACTCTTATTCATATATCATTTAATATTATTATACGTTAAATCTAAAATGCATTACATCGCCATCTTTAACAACATACTCTTTACCCTCTATTCGAAGTTTTCCTTTAGATTTAATATTAGCTTCACTCTCTAAGTCAAATAGATCATCACAGTGGTAAACTTCAGCTTTAATAAATCCTTTTTCAAAGTCAGTATGTATAACACCAGCGGCCTGTGGAGCTTTATCACCTTCTTTATATGTCCAAGCCCTTACTTCAATTTCACCTGCTGTAAAATATGTTCTTAAACCTAACATAGCGTAACCTTCGTGAATTAAGTGGGATAAACCAGACTCATCTAAACCAGCATCTGCTAAAAATTCTTCTTTCTCGACCTCAGTTTCAAGTTCAGCAATTTCAGCTTCTAACTGACCACAAATCTTAACAGCTCTTGCATTTTCTTTTGCTGCAATCTCTCTAACAACTGTTACATGATTATTATCCTCATGCAGAGCATCTTCATCGATATTACAAACGTATAGTACCTTTTTCATTGTAATTAAGTGTAGAGGTCTAACTATTTCCATCTCTGAATCGGTAAACTCTAAACTTCTTGCAGGTTCACCATTTTCTAGTGCAGCTTTTAACTTTTCTAATAAAGGCATAAGTTTTTTTGCATCAGAATCGTTAGATCTAACAAGTTTTATAGTCTTTTGCATTCTTTTTTCAACACTATCTAAATCAGAAAAAGCTAACTCTAGGTTAATTGTTTCAATGTCTGAAGCTGGATCAATTTTATTATCAACATGAATAACATCTGCATCTTCAAAACACCGTACAACATGGATGATAACACCAGTTTCTCTAATATTAGCTAAAAATTTATTACCTAAACCCTCACCTTTACTAGCCCCTTTAACTAAACCAGCTATGTCTACAAACTCAACACTTGCAGCAATTAACTTTTGTGGAGGAATAAGGGCAGCTATCTTTTTTAATCTCTTATCTGGAACATCTACAATACCTACATTTGGGTCTATAGTACAAAAGGGGTAGTTAGCAGCCTCTGCTGGAGCTGAAGTTAATGCACTAAAAATTGTTGACTTACCAACGTTTGGTAGTCCTACTATTCCACAGTTTAATCCCATGTTTATATCCTTATCATATACTTAATCGTATATCTTTTTATTTCTTTTTAATGGCTTTACAGCCTTTGTATATATTCTAACTGGTGCAGGGTAACCCTCTACAGTTTTACTACTATCATTAGGATCCAAAAAATCCTCTAATGAATTTGTCTGAATCCATGGTGTTTTTCTCTGCTCTTCAGTGGTATGAGGCTCTTTGTAAAAAGTCTCTATCTCTGTAAAACCAGTTCTATGTAACATGTTCTCTATTGTTTTCCAGGTTGGTAAAAACCAATAACCAGGAGCTTTACAATATCGACCTTCAGGAAATAGTGCTACAGGGTCGTCCCCTTCAATTCCTGAACACTCCATAATTAAAGTACCACCTTTTTTTAATGAGTCATATACATTTTTTAAAGCACCCATTGGGTCTCTTCTATGGTATAAAATCCCCATAAAAAAAGTATAATCAAAAAAGTTCTTAAACATACCTGCTTGTTCAACACCAAATAGTTCAAATTCAACTCTAGGGTCCTGGACAAATCGTCTATTTAATAGATGGTTAAAATAGTACCTTGGTAATGGATCAAAACCCATAATAATTTCTGGGTCATCAGCTAACATTTTGTACATATAATAGAGATTATTACACCCAATGTCTAGAATCCGTTTACCTTTAAAGTTTGGTTTAACAGCTTCTATTACCCTATCCCACTTCATATTACTTCGCCACTCAGTATCAACTTCCGTACCAAAGTAGTTCCATGGACCCTTTCTCCAGGGCATTAAATCTTTTAAAGTTTTAACTAAAGCCTCTTTACCAACTTCATCTAATTCAGACTCTAAACCAATTTCCACAGTAGCTTTATCTAATACTACATGGGAAGTTTTTAAGTTTGGCAGAGAATTTAAATTATCCCAGTGGTGTCTGTTTGCTTCAATATCTAAAAGTCTAGACTGTATTACTCTCTCTTTATAAATATCTTCTAACAGTGGAAGGTTTTTACCTTTATACTTATCTAAATATCTATTATTTATATAATCTTCTGAACCCATTAAACCTACTTCTTTATACATATAAACGATGTAAAATTATACCAAGAAAAAAATGCATCAACACCTTTAAAACCACAATCACTAAATAACCTAGTCTCTTCTTCTAATGTATATGGAATTAATACATTATCCAAAGCTTCCCTTTTCTGGGAAATCTCTAATTCACTATAGCCGTTAAGTCTCTTCATGTTATAATATTTATCTATAAATGTTCTGCTTATATCAGTATTTGTTTGTCGTAATTTATCGCTGACTAACAAAATTCCATTATGTCTAAGTCCATCGTATATTTTTTTAATTACAGTTTCTCTTTTTAAAGGGTCAATGAATTGGAGGGTATAGTTCATAATAACAACGGATGCATCATGAATCTCTTCTGTTAAAAAATCACCATTTGTAATAGTTACATGATCCCTCGATGCACCAATACTATCAAGTTTTATCCTTGCCTCTTCACACATAGGTTCTGCAGAATCTATACCTTTAATAAAAAAGTCTGAAATACCTCTATCTACTAAACCTTGGTATACCAATGCGGTTGTTGTTGCTGTACTACAACCTAGATCGTAGATCTTTGAGCCCTCTTGAAAGAAGGTAAGAGATAAGTCAGTAATCATCTTTTGAACTTCTCTATAAAAAGGTATAGACCTTTCTGCCATATCATCAAATACATGAGCTACTTTTTCATTAAATGTAAACGGAGGAATCTCTCCTATTGGGTTACTAAATACCTTATCAACTTTTGCCATCGAAGGAGTATAACATTTTTAACTTAACAAAAAAACCCTTAACCCTCAAAGACATTAGTTATATCTTCACCAGTACTACTTACAGAAGTTTCATATATATCTATTTGTATTGTTGAAATATTTGGAACAATAGATCGTTCTACTTCACCGGTAAAAACACGTCCAGAGTCACACTCAACTCTTAAAGAGAAAGTCATAACTACATTGGTTATTATATCAAACTCTATTTCAGAAGTTGAACTTTCAATTAATCTAACTCCTAAATCTGCTAAAGTCGTTGGATCTAAACTATCAAAATAAACTGTAGAATCATAACTTGTAGGATTAACTTCTTGGTAATCAACGTCTTCATCAGCTATCCATAGTTTTAGATTTGTAACATTGCCGACATCAGCTAATGATCTACTTTCATCAGAATGGAGTATTGCATTTACACCTATATTAGTTTCATTATCAATAAAATTACTACAACCAAACATTAATAAAGGTAGAAGTAGAATAGATAAAACTTTAATTTTCATAGAACTACACCTCTCTTATATTTCTATTATAAACTAGTTCTTACCAATTTTCTATCAAAAATGCAAACTATACTAAAAATAATATGTTGATTAAGAGTTGTTATACCTCTATATTAGAAAATAAGGAGTTTTAATGGAATATCGAAACAATCATGTAATGAGAAAACTTAGATACGCACTAGACTTAAAAGAGAAGGATATAGTTAAAATCTTCGCTTTAGATGACTACAAAATAGAAGAACAAACTATAACAGAATATATGGAGAAATTAGACTCCCCCCTATTTCGAGAAATTACTGATAAAGTTTTAGAACGTTTCTTAAATGGTTTAATTACCTTTAAAAGAGGGAAAAAAGAAGATACACCTTACGTGAACAAAAATAAACCTAAAAGAGTTTTAATGCCTGAGGATAGTAAATCAAAAGGTTTTAACTAACCAGACTCTTAGTTGGATATAAAAAGTCAGCCATTCCTCTTAAAGACCTATCAATATTAAATGTAGTTCTATTTTTTACAATTTCTGTAGCAAGAGAACTATATTTATAGGCACCTTTATAATCTTCTTGTTTTAGTTTTACAATCTCAAGGAGTTTAAATAGTCTATAATCCAAAGTAACTAAGTCTTTTCTATTATATTTAACAATATTTAGTATAGCTGTAGCTTTATTTAACTCATCTAACTCACTAAATACTTCCGCAATATTTAAAAGTCCCTCTATATAATAAAAAAATATATTTTTCCTTTTTAGATTGCTAACAACTGTTTCTAATACTTCCTGATCAATAACTTCACCTTTTTTCACTTTAATCAGATAGTCTAAGCTATTAATATATGCGGACATAAAACAGTTATTTTCACTGTTCTGGGCACGATCACACAATAGTGTATTAGCTTCTTCTATTCTATTTAGTTCAATTAAACTTTTTATTTTTCTAAAGTTATTCAGGTTAGAATCTTCTTTTATTCTATCAATTATAGAGAAAGAGAGTTGTGGCTCACCTTGATATTGTAATATATAGGATATTATAGGACTCGCTTGGTTACCATACCCATTATCGATTAACCACTTAACTAGTTCTAAAGATTTTTCAACTTCTCCACCACATACTAGGTTTAGAGCATAACTACTATAAAAAGAAGCAATATCACTATCATCTTTATTTAATATACTGTTTGCATATGTATAACTTTTAAGAGCTAAACGATATAGCCCACCGATAAAAAGAACATGTCCCTTTAGCCACTTTGTTTTAGCTTCACCCTGAACATAACCTATAGATCTAGAGAGTTTTAAACAAAGTTCTATCCCACCTAATAAATATGAAGAAAGACCATTTTGGGCATAGTCTTCAATTACTGAATTAAATTTATTGATAAACAGTTGTAACTCTACAAAATCTGTTATATTTGTATTTTTTAAGTAAACTTCGGCATCTTTGCAACATTGATTCATGGTGTTATATTACTGTAACAATTCTAATTTATCTACAATGCACCCCCCTAGTTTTACTAAATAATTAAAAAAATATTTATTTGACTACTTCATAATTTTCCTCCATTAACCTAAGATAGTTAAAGGATGGTCATAATCAAAAATTACTGCTCGCCTATGCAACCAAGGAGTCAAAGATATGGAAAATTTTATATGGGAAACACATGGAGTACATACAGGAACAGGCACAGATCATGTAAAACACGGAATAGATGATTTAGAAAGTGTCATAAAACAATCTATAACTAAAGGGCACCCGAGTGTTACTTTTATAATACATACACCTAGACTTACAGGTTATAGATACGATGCTGAGAGAAATACAGATATAAAATTTATTAGAGGTGACTACGCTTATTTTAACTACAGTAGAAACATAAAAGCCCTAAAGAAAAAGTACCAATATAAGATTGACATTAAGTACGGTATAGAACTTGAATGGCAAGGTTCTGATATCGGTTTAGCATGGAATAAAAGTAAGATTTTTCAAGCTGAGGGTATAGATTTCATAATAGGTTCAATTCATTTTTCAGCAGAAACTATTGCCTACGATGGCTCCCCTACCGAGACAAAACGATTAATTGAATTACGAGGTGGTTTACACCAATACTGGATGGGTTATCTTAATGAAATGATAGAAATGATAGATGCTACTTGGAAAACAATTCAAGTTGTAGGGCATTTGGACCTTCTTAAACTTTACTCTCCACTACCGGAATGTTTTTTAGATCTAGATAATTCAGATGACCCATTAGCAAGAAAGATGCGTCTATTATTAGAGAAAATGAGTGAATATAATTTAGCATTAGATGTTAACCTTGCTGGAATTAAACGTAAATGTGGAACCTACCCAAATATTAATATTCTAAAAAGAGCTAAAGCTTTAGGAATACCAGTAACACTAGGTACCGATACCCATTATATTGAAAATTTAGGTAAATTATATAAAGAGGGAATCGATTATTTAAAAGAAGCTGGGTATAAATATTATTTAAGCTTTTCTAACTTCATCCCAGAAAAGAGACCATTAGAAGACCCAGAAAATAAAAAAGATATGTATGATATTGTTAATAAAGCGATAGAACTACTAAATAAACGTAGTGTAACCCAGAGAAATAAAATACCAAATTACTCTTTTGGAGGAAATTTCACATCGTTATGCGATGATTTTACTGGATCTGTAAAAGGTGGTACTTTTGATTGTGTAACAGTTCGAAAGGATGATAGATCTTTAACTATTGCACCAAAACATCCAGTAACAGTTTCTGAAAAAAAATTAGGTATCTACTCCAACCATAGAGACCATTCAGGTATATTAACTATTTTAATGAACGCCTTAGCGTCTGAAGGGATAAATATAGAGACAGCAGAGCTTAATTCAGCTGGCAATGGTACCGCAGAAGCATTTTTAACATTCACTGGGGATATAAAAGATGTTGAAGAGGCAATTGAGTTTACAAAAGGCACAGGTCAGGGTAATTTTTATACTCTTGAACTTAGAGAGATGCACGGAATTACAGAGAGAAATGCACCTGGTTCACTGTTTTTATTAGAAGTTGATGGTATTGATATTCATACCCCAGTGACAGACCATATGATAATTACTAGCCATAAAAATAGTGCCGGGGTTCTTTTAATATTACTCTCTGCACTTTCAGCTTTGGATGTAAATATTGAGACGCTACAATTAGGAGAGCGGGGAAATACTGGTTATGCTGTTTTAGGTGTTGAAGGAGACTTTGATACAGTTGCTCATATATTACCAAAACTTGGACCACATTTTAAAGAGGTTTCTCATATTAAGATAGATAACTAAAGATACTCTGATATTTTATCTTTAAAAATATAGTCAGGATTTAACTCTAGAACCTTCTGAAAATAGGTTCTAGATTCATCTTTTTTATCAATAGAAAATAAAAGTTCACCTAAATAGTAATAAGCATCAATAAAATTATTATCAAGTTCTATAACTCTTTTAAAACCATCTTCAGCTTTAATAGACTCTCCAACTTCAGTATAAGCAAGTGATAGATTATATAGTTTAAATGCTGATTCTTTATCATTAATATGTGCTTCTTCTAATAAAATTAAGGATTCTGCATAGTCTTTGTTATGAAGATATGCCGCTCCAAGGCTAAATTTTATATTAGGATCATTTGGTTTTAATTTAAGTGCAAATTGTAGTAGTTTGATAGCATCTTCAAAGCGGCCTACTCTATCATATATATTACCTAAATTTAACATTGGTTTATAATAATAATTATCTAGTTTTACGGCATTTAAATAATGACCAGCTGCACTATTTTCATCACCTAATGCTTCTGAAATCTCACCTTTAGTATAGTGATATTTTGCAAGCTCAGGATCTATTTCAATCGCTTTTGTTATATCTGTTAAAGCACTGTCATAATCAGATATTTTAGCTCTTGCTAAACTTAGATTATAATAAACTTCGCTTTTACTTTTATCTAAACTTAATATACTTTCATAGATTTCTATAGATTCAGAATAATCTTCTAGGTTAAAATAAGCTAAAGCAACTCCCATCTGAAATTTAACACTAGATTCATCTAGACTCTTAGCTTTTATAAAAAGTTCTAATGCTCGATCATAATCTTCATGATCAGTATATAATCGCCCTAATTCATACTGAGATGATGCATGATTTGGTCTTAGTTCAATACCTTTATTAAGAGTCTCTTCTCTTTTTAAATCATCCTCTAACCGGGCATATGTAAGCGCCATAGGATAATATGTTTCCGGGTAATTATTATCAAGATTGATTGCTTTTTGAAAATAGCCTATAGCATTTGTATACTTAGTAACCTTATAACTTGCTATTCCAGCTTTTACATAATATTCAGCTGTTAGTTTAATTTCTAATATATCGTCTATTGTATCTAATTCTTTTAAATAATCACCATTTTCTCGATACAACGTAGCAATAGATACTAACTCTTCATAACTCTTTTTGGGAGTTTCTGCTTGATCAAGAAGTTTATCTTTAAGATCCTTATTATCTTCAATCTCTTTTTTTAAATCATCTGCTTTAGAATCAGTTGTATCAACTTTTGAAGCTTCTTGGATTAACTCTTTTGATTTATCACTATATTTATCAGATAATTGTTTTAGTACATCTTCTACTTTTTCTTTTAACTCTTGGACATCAGCATTATTTGAATCAATTTCTAACGCTTTATTTAATAATTCTTCTGCCTTTTCTATATCATTATTATTTAGTGCACTAGTTGCTTCTTGTATTAATTTATCTATCTCTTTTTTTTCTTCTATTTTAGTTTTTAATTTGTTGGCTTCTGTATTATTAGGTTCTCGTTTTAGAACTTTATCAATTATTCTTTCAGCTTCTATTTCATCACCTTGGGCGAATGCTAACTTTGCGTCATTTAGCAATTCATCGACACTCTTATTATCCTCTAATTTATCTCTTAAATCTTTTGCTGTAAAGTTTGTAGGATCAGCTTTTAAAACTTCTTTAATTAGTTTATCAGCTTCAGAGAAGTTTCCCTCATCAAAAGATTTTTTAGCACTTTCAACTTTATCTTGAAACTCTTTGCTTCGTTTTATAATATCTTCAAAATCTGAGACTAAAGAGTTATCTGGGTCAACTTTTAAAGCTTCCTTAGCTAACCTTTCAGCTTCTAATATATTATTATCAGTTAGTGCTTCTTCTGCTTTCTTTAATATTTTATTAGACTCTTTTCTTCTATCAATTCTAATTTTTAACTCTTTTGCTACTGCATTTTGTGGATCAATTTTCAAAACCTCGTTAATTAAAGCTTCAGCCTTTATTAGATTGTTTTTATCTAATGCATCTTCAGCTTCAATTATTAAGTTTTCAGAAAAAATACTATCAATGTTATCTTCTAAATTATCTGTTTTATTTTTAATATCCTGCTTCTTATTATTATTAAGTTCTTGGTCACTTTTAATCTGTTTAGGTAGCGGATTTTTAGGGTCAAGTTTTAGTAATTCTTTAGATAATAGGTCTAAACTGTCCTTAGTAGAATCCTCTATTACAGAATATATATTTTGGGCTAAATCACTTACCTGTTTTTTAATCTTCTCATGATCTAAAGTTCTCTGCATAATTATGTCTTCAATAGTTTTTAATATTGGATTATTTGGATCAAGTTGTACTAATTCATTACTTAAGTTTTCAGCATCTTTTAATCTGTTCTTTTTGAATGCATCTTGTATTTCATCAATTATATTATTAATTATGTCTTTTAGTTTATCTTGCTCTTTACGTGTCTCATTTATCTTTAATCCTAAGGATTTAGCAAGAGTATTTGTTGGGTCAAGTTTTAAAATTTCATTTTTAAGTAAATCTGCTGCATAAAGTTCATTTTTTGCTAATGCATCTTCAACATCTTTGGCTATGTCTTTTATCCTATCAATAAACTGTTGTTCACTGTTTTCTCTGCTATATTTAATATTTTTCAGTTCTAATTCTGCTTGTTTCTTTTTATATATAGAAATAAGTTCTGCAATTTCTTTGTTATTTTTATTTGTTGCTGCTAAGGCCTCTAAAATACCTAAAGCTTTTAAATACTCTTGTTTATCTGCATAATCGTTTGCTAGACTTAGAATTTCATTTCTATCACTTTTAACCCGATTAAGTATCATTGCTCCACTACCTATAAATAGTGAGAAAATGGCAACAGCAACTGCTGCAGTTACAGCTTTCTTTTTTTTAGTCATCAATACCAGCTCCTTCTAATTCAGTATATGCACTTTCGCTAGAAGCATTTAAACCCTGGGCATTCTCACCAATTTTATCTAGAGAATCTAAAATATCATCCATTAAAATTTTCTGACGAATCTCCTCTTCTAAAATAGCTCTTTCTAACTTTAAATCTTCTTCTCTTTGTAACTTTTCAGCCTCAGTTTCATTTGGATCAAAATCTGGTTGTTTATTTGCAGGGTCTTTTAAACCAGAAGTATCGGAAAATGGATCTTGTAGTTTAGAATCTTCAATTGCTTGTTCAGCCTCTCTAAGTCTTTTTTCTGCTTCTAATATACGTTTTTCTCTTTCGTCTAACTCAGCTTCTTTTTGTTGAAGCTGAAGACGCCAAGCTTCAATATCTGGATCTGGAGGATTTAAAACTTTTTCTTCTGCTTCTTCAAATTTCTTTTGTTCTTCTAATAATGATTTTTGTTCTTGATCATATAGAAGTCTCTCTTCATCTAATAACTGTGCTTTCTTATTTCTATCTTCTTCTAATTGTTGTTCTTTTAACAGTCTATTTAACCGCTCTTCATCTACTTTATTAGCTTCTAGTTCACTGGCTAATCGACTCTCTAGTTCAAGTTTCTCAGCTTCGGCCTCCGCAAGTTTTTCTTCTTCCTGTTCTACAACTTGTTTCTTATGAGCTCTTTTTAATAGAAATATCATCTTTATAATTTTTCTTTTCTGTTTTGTTTTTGGTTCTAATTCTAAATACTTTGTATAATTATCAATGGCACTTGAGAAGAGTTCAAGCTCAACAGAAACATTTGCTATATTTAAAAAACTTTCGTTTATATAACTTTTATTCAAATTTAAAACTTCTAAATAGCTATTTAATGAGTTTTTATAATCTTTTATTAAGTGGTAAGCGTTGGCTAATTTGAAATAGAAATATGAAGGATCTTTTAAGTCAGTAGTAACTGCTTCCTCTAAAACTAGTACTTCATCATCGTGCATTTCCAAGATATTATAACACTCAGAAAGGTATTTATAAGCCTTTTCTGTTGGATCTGTTATAACTATTTCCTCAAATATGTACATTGCTTCTTCTACACTGTTTTTTTCGAAAAACTTCTTTCCTTGATCAAAAAGGCTCTCAGAAGAGCATAAAAATGAGAAATTTAGTAAAAAAATTATAAAAACTATAAACTTATTCAAAATAAAAAACCTTATGATTTGACAGTTATTAATAAAACTATTAATCTGGTAATAGTAAATTACTTATATATTCTACACATTTTAGAGGGCGCATGACTACTATAATAATTTTATCTTTAGCAATAACTGTTATTTTTGCATTATTAATTTTTCTAATTGTAAAAAGAGCAACTAATCAAAATATTGGAACTGTTCAAGCCCTTGTTAAGCAAGGGAAGGCCTCAGTTGCCATTGATATTTTAAAGAAAATTTTAGCAAAAGATCCACAAAATGTTGACGCTCATTTTTTGTTAGCTAAGGCTTTTATGTTAGAAAATAAACCAGAGTTAGCATTTATGGAGATAAAATCAATCAATAAAATTGGTGAATTTTCTGCTGCTTGCCCAGAAAGAGAATTTAGGCAACTTTCATCAAAACTGTTTCTTCAGTTCAACCAACCGGATGAAGCTTTAAAAGATTATCTTCTGTTAATTAAATTAGAGCCATACGAAGGTGAAAATTATTATAATGTTGGGCTACTATTCGAAGATAGGCAAAAAGCTAATAAAGCTATAAATTATTACAAAAAAACTATAGAATTAAATCAGAGACATTCTGGTGCATTTATGCATTTAGGTATGATAATGTTTAATACTAAACGATTTAAAGATGCTAAAACATTTTTAGACTCCTCTTTAAAGTATGATGATTCCAACTTCACAACATATTTTTATCTAGGTAAAATTGCAAAAGAAGCCAAAGATTACGAAGGTGCAATTATTGCTTTTGAAAAATCTTTAAGAGAAAAATCTATTAAACTCAAAGCTCTTATTGAAAGAGGGATATGTTATATAGCTCTTAAAAAATATGGAACTGCTATAGCTGAGTTAGAAAAGGCTTTAACTTTAGTTAGTAAAGACCCTGAAATTAAAGTTACTGAGCAGCAACTATTATATACCCACTACTTTTTAGCAATGGCTTTTGAAATTGAAAGAGATCTTGATAAAGCTATTGAACATTGGCAATATATAAATAATAAAAAGAAGAATTTCAAAGATGTTGCCGAAAAGCTTTCCCAGTATAAAGAGCTCCAGGAAAACGATAAAATGAAAGACTATTTAACTTCTACAAATGAAGAATTTAGTGAAATATGCAAAGCAATTTGTAACGAGATAAATTATACAACTCAGGATTTAAAAGATATTAAAGATGGTATGCAAATAATTGGCTTAGAGAGTGGAAAAAAAGACTGGAAAGCTGCAAAGAAATTGCCCTATCTAATCAGAATATTAAGAGAAAGTTCTCCGGTTTCGGAGACTAGTGTTAGAAGTATATTAGATGAAATGAAAAATTTAGGAATTATGAAAAGTATTCTTATATCTAGTTCTGAAATTACAAGTGATGCTAAAAAACATGCAGAATCGAGACCTTTAGAATTAATTGGTAAAGGTAAGTTAGTTAAAATATTAAGTAATATGTAGGTTAAACCATGAAAATATTATGTATTGCTGATCATGTGGATCCAAGGGTTTATTCAAATGCAATTAAGGAACGATTCAAAGATGTGGATGTTGTTTTAAGTGCTGGAGATCTACCAATGGACTATTTAGGTTTTATAGTAAGTTGCCTTAACAAACCACTTTATTTTGTATTTGGTAACCATAACTTAAAACATATAGGTCAGTTTAATAAAAAATATCAAAGTAATTTATTAACTCAAGCCCAGGAGTCAAAAACTTTTGGATCTATTTATGTAGGGTTTGATGTTAAGAGAAATAGAAAACATGACCTTATTGTTATGGGTCTTGGTGGATGTAAAAAATACAACAAAGCTGATAATCAACATACAGAATTTGAAATGTATTTTAATATGATAAAGTTATTACCAAAGCTTTTATTTAACAAAATATTTTATGGTAGATACTTAGATATTTTGTTGACACATGCAGCTCCAAGGGGAATACATGACAAAGAGGACCCTTGTCACGTAGGTTTTGAATCTTTTAAATGGTTTATGAGAAAATTCTCACCTAGATACCTTCTCCATGGGCACATTCATCTATATAATGCAAATGAAAAAAAAGTTACAGATTATTTTAATACTAGGGTTATTAATGTTTACGACCACTACGTATTAGATTTTAGCAGGGAGGATTTTAAATAATGACAAATCATACGTTGATAAACGAACAAGCTACAGATGATTTTGGAAAAGCAAGATTAAGAGAAAAAATGCTTTCCATGTTGAATATTCTCTCTCCAGAAAAACAGCAACTGCTCTCTTTATACGATATTAAAAGTTTAGTAAAACCTAAAAATGAATCATATAAGGGAATGAAGGTTGTAGCAATTAAAGATATTGTTGGATCAGAGGGAAGATATAGGGACTTTAACAAAGCATTTTTGCCTAGAAAAGAGCATTTAAGAAATAGGTGGGTAAGTATAGATAAGGCACATATTTCTGATGTTATACTTCCTCCAATCAAACTATATAAAATAGGAGAGATATACTTTGTAAGAGATGGTAACCATAGGGTTTCTGTTGCTAAAATGCAAAAAGTATATGCTATCGATGCAGAAGTTGTAGAGTTAAACGCTGAAATCCCTGTAACTAAGGGAATGTCCAGAACTGAACTTGAAACAAAAGTAATAGAGTATGAAAGGGAGCATCTGTTATCTCAAACAGAGATAGGGACCTACATAGATATGTCTGAAATATATTTTACTGCACCTGGTCGATACATGGAGATGTTAAATCATATTTTAGGTCATAAATATTTTATGAATCAGGGAATGAAAGAGGAATTAACTCTTAAAGAAGCTGCAATTTCTTGGTTCGAAAACCTATATAGTCCCGTTGTCAAAACCGTTAGAGAAGACGCTCTAATATCTAGATTTAACCATAGAACAGAGTCTGATCTTTATATTTGGATCGTAAAACATTGGGATGACCTTAAAGGTAAATATGGTCAAGATTTCCCACTAGATCAAGCGACTAAAGAGTATTCTGAAATATATGGAAAAAATATCTTTCAGCGATTTGGAAGTTACATAAAAACAATTATCCAAAGTAGAAGTTAATACCAGGGACCTGACTTTAATTTCAGGTCTCCATCATCTGCTATGATAAATATCTCAACATCATTTTCAAAAGAAGTTCTCTGTTTCCCAAAAATATTTTTGAAACTCTTTGGGGTAGTAGTAATTTGACCAGTCGCAACAGATAAACCACCAATAAAAAGATAAGCTTCTACTGCTTCATAGTTTTTGACTGATAAATTATCAGTTTCTATTTCAGTTATTAATTCTGGATATAATAATTCATCTGTATCCATTTTTCTTTTTGTAATATATAGCTTATCTTCTACAAACTCACCAGCTAAATCTCTTACATATATTCTGATTGGATTTCTATGTATCGCTGACCGATCAGCCATTACTATGGTTGAATACCCAAGCCACCTAACATCGTCAATTATTTTTTCTTCCCAGTTTGAGGAATCTATCTGCCAGTACAATCCACTTTTATCATCAATAAAAAATATCGTTTCAATATCATTTTCCCCATCATCATCGTAACAATTTACAAATATAGATAGGGATTCATATGTTTTATTTAATTTAAGATCTTTAACAGCTGTAATTTCCCAATTATGTCCCCTTATTACAGGAGCAGAAATTGAACATGAACATACTACCAATAAACAAAGTTTAAGGAATTGTTTTAATAACCCTGTCATCATTTTCCTCTCGATGTATAATGTTGTCGTCTTCTAATCTATTTAATAGAGCAATTATGTACCGTCTTGATAATCCAGATGAATCTCTAATATCTTGTATAGTTAAAGGCTCACCAATATTTCGACCTTTAAAGATAGTTCCAAGAACTAATTTAAAAGCTTCCTGACTGTAATACAAGTCGTCATCTAAAACTACAGCTAAACGCATTCTCTTAATTTCATAAAAACAGTTTATCATTCCATAATCTTTTATTGTTCTACGGCTTATACCATCTATTCCTGCGTCTACAACTAATTTATAACTCTCTTTAGTTAATGGTGATAGATAGGTAGCTTTATCTGGTCCATTATTTACAAGATAGTCACCTTCTATATATACGTCATCAGCTTCTACTATTTGATCTAATACTGCGTGAAAAAAGGATGGAGTCACATTACAACTCTTTTTAACTGAATTAAATAGAACACCACCAGAAGCTTTACTCTGTTTAATTATTTTGTTTTTTACAGCGTTATACTCTCGCTCCATAATTCTAGTGGCACCCATTTTTATAGAACCATCAAATTCTTCATCTTTTAAGAATCCTGGCAGTTCTACATAGTTATCGGTTCTTAAAATAATGGAATAAATACCTTTAACACCTGGTCTGGATCTGAATTTTTCAATTCTAGAACTAATAATACTTTCACTCTTTTTACTCATGTCCCCAGGATAAACTAGAACCATTTCACCTTTAAAACCTTTTGTATTCTCAAAAGTATATATTGCTCCAGGAACTAGTGGGGATTTAAATGGTAGGTTTACACAATATAAATTTCCTAATTTTTTTACCTTAGCGGAACTTTTCTCTTTATTAAACATTCTATAACCGGTGAATATACCACCGGTAACACTGTACTCTCCAGGGAAGAAATCTTTGTTATGAAAACTTGTGGGAATAAAGTATGCAACTTTGTTATATCTGACTTTTAAATCTAAAGGTGTTATAATTGCAAATGGAGTACAGTTTTTAAATGGAATACCTTTAACTTTAACTGAATGTTTATCCCCTTCTATCTGGGTTATATCCCTAACTTGGAACTTTCTTTCACCTGGGAATATGACTACATCGGTGAAAGGTTTAAAGGTACCTGTCATTCTACAGATTAAAGTAGTTAATTTTTCACCTTTCTCCTGTTTTGCTTCTACAATACTAAGTACCGATGTTGGGATTCTATCTTCCATTTAAACCTCTCTGATTTTGTTAATGCCATTATATTCATTTTATTTAAATTACACTATAGTTAATTTAAAGCTGGTCGAAATATCAGAATCACTGATTCTGACAAAGCCTATGCATCCAAGGCTGGTCGAAACTAAATTCTGCTCGCCTATGCATCCAAGGAGTTTTTATGATTAAGATGGTTGTGTTTTTAGGCAACAAGGGCAAACAGTATGAAAGAACTAGACATAATATTGGTTGGTTATTCCAAAAAAGTTTAAATAATGACCAACAAACCACGTCTAAGTTTAATGCTCTATATTACAAAGATTCCGATGGAATAATAAATATATTACCTGGGACTCTTATGAATAAGTCCGGGGAATCTGTTGTTAAAGCTATGCAATTTTTTAAAATTAATACAGATGAGATATTAGTAGTGCATGACGACTTAGAGACGACTTTTGGAAGCTTTAAACTAAAAAATGGCGGTGGTTTAGCTGGGCATAACGGTTTAAGATCCATCGCAACATTAACTGGAAAACAGGATTTTCATAGACTAGCACTTGGAATATCCAGACCAATACACGGATCGGTTTCCAGTTATGTATTAGGTCGGTTCAATGAACAGGAAGAACCGGAACTTGAACTGTTTTTTAGTGGAATTATTAACTATTATAACGATTACCTTAAGGGTACAGATAGAACAAATGGTAAAAAAATTGCTATATTACAACAAGTAAGGGGAAATTAATGAGAGTTGGAATAATTGGTGCAATGGAACAAGAGGTAAAAGGTCTTAAGAGTAAAATGACCAATATAGAGACTATTACAAAAAGTAGCTGTATCTTTTACCATGGAACATTAGATAAAATGGATGTTGTACTACTACAGTGTGGCATTGGAAAAGTAGCTTCAGCTGTTGGAACAACTATATTAATTGATCAGTTTGCTCCAGACATTGTAATAAATACTGGTAGTGCAGGAGGTCTTTCTACTGATTTAAATGTAGGAGATGTTATTATATCAACCGATGTACGTTACCACGATGTGGATGTAACACTATTTGGTTACGATTATGGTCAACTTCCAAAAATGCCAGCAGGTTTCACCCCTGATGCTGGGCTTATTAAAATTGCAAAAAAAGCAGCAGATAAAATTAAAGATATACATATAACAGATGGTTTAATAATTACTGGAGACTCTTTTATTCATGATCCCAAAGTAGTTGAAACTATCAAATCTAAATTACCACCTATGAAGGCAACAGAGATGGAAGCAGCAGCAATTGCACAAGTATGCTTTATGTCTAAAGTACCTTTTTTAATAATAAGATCGATTTCAGATGTACCTGGGCAAGAGTCTAAGCAGTCATTTGAAGAGTTTTTAGTAGTGGCTGCTAAAAATTCAGGAAAATTAGTAGAAGCTATATTAACAGAACTACAAGGATAATATAATGGATAAAATACCAAGTTTTACAATAGATCACAATTTACTTGAACCAGGAGTTTATGTTTCTAGACAGGATAAAATAGGAACAGAAATAATAACAACTTTTGACTTAAGAATGAAAGCTCCAAATAGAGAACCTGTATTAGATGTACCTGCCCTTCATGCTATTGAGCATTTAGCTGCAACTTATTTAAGAAATAACAGTGAGTGGAAAGAGAGAGTAATCTACTTTGGTCCAATGGGTTGTCGGACAGGAAATTATCTTATTTTAGCTGGGGATGTTAAACCACTAGAAATTAAAGATCTTTTAATAGAGTTACATAATTTTATGGCAGACTACAATGATGAAATTCCTGGGGCTACAGCAAAGGATTGTGGAAACTACCTCTCTATGAATTTACCTATGGCAAAATATGAGTCTAAAAAGTATTTAGATGTATTAAATTCTCTATCTGATAAAAATACACTTTACCCATAAGACAATATCAGATTATTATAAGGTATGATAAAAAAAAATTTATACCTTATAATAATAATGCTTTTAACATTAACTTTCTTTAGTTGTGATAATGGTGGCGATGATGATGATGGCAGTAATACTGAAATAGTAATAGATTCAAGTTTATTACCTACTGGAAGTGGTAGCCAAGCCTACCTTTTATTAACAAATCCAACTTATTCTACAGATACTATACCAAAAGTAACTATTAATGGTTCTGAGACTCGGACTTTAACTAGATCTTTATCAGAAGATTCTTCACAACCTTCAGGATTACCTGAATACCCTATTAGATTAGATCCTAATATGCCTTCAAGAGATCCAAACCGTACTAATAATTCTAGAGCTGTTGTACCAACAATAAGTTATGAAACCTACTCTCTTATTGATGGTGATGATACAAATGATGAATGTCTATTTGATGTATGGAATTTTGATACAAGTTCTTACACTGAAGAGAATTTCATATTAACATCAAGATCAGATATTACAGGTGCAACTGATGGAGAACTTTTTATATGGGTTAGTACAGTAGATGTAGCATCTGGAGCTATTGTAATACATGCTGATGGAATAACTAATATGGAAAATAATTTTGATACCATCTACACTGACATGATTAATCTGTTTGGTGAGCCATGGGGAACTCATGCTTATTCAAATCTATTATCAACTGATACTGAAGATATTCATATACTGTTAACTGATATTGAAAAGGATGAAAACTCTAGTACTGATGGAGTTTATTATGGATATTTTGACCCAACTAATAGTTATACTGATGATGCCAATTCCAATCAGGCACTTCTATTTGTAGTTGATGCTTATGGTTATTTTAAGAGTTTAGATGCTGGTGCTTTTGTTACTGATTCATACCAAGAAACAGTTGTAATATCAACAATTATTCACGAATTCCAACATATGATTCATGATTACAATAAGGCTATTTTACAACAGAATTATACTTATAGTACCTTTTTCACAGAGATGTTCTCTATGGTTGCTGAGGACATTTTAGCTAATACCCACCTTGTATATAATAGTTTAGGAACAGACTATGTCCTTAACCCTGAATTTGGAAGAATTCCAGCATTTAATCTATTTTGGGATACCTATAGTAGTTTTACGTGGGATAACTCATTAATGAGTTATAGTTTAAGTTATACAATGGGCGCTTACTTAATACGAAACTACGGTTTTGAGGTGTTTAATAAATATATGGAGATAGACTCATATGGAGAAGATGGTATTTTAGATGCACTTAATGAGGTTTATCCAGATAGTGATCATACAATAACCACACTGTTACAGGATTTTGGTAAAGCGATACTACTTTCTGAGAATGAGGGAACTTTTCCTTACAATTTTAATAACGCTGGAACACTAGGTGATACCTCTTATTACCTATATTCAATAAACTTTTTTGATACTGCATATAACAATGCATATTATTCATATGGTAACGATACAAATAGGTTACGTAGCCAATCGTACCCATATGGTGGTTGGGTAGACGCCCAGTTTACTCCTATATCATTAACTGAGATAAACGCTGCCAGATTATATAATCAAATGTTTGCAACTTCTAATATCTACGTAGACCTTGGAGTTATAAGTAGTTCCGATGAGATTGCAATAGATTATGAGGGTTTAACTACTAATTCTGTATATGAAATTGTATTTTAAACTATCTTTCTAATTTCCTGATCTTCAAAGTTTTTTATGTTTTCTAAAAACTTTGAATCTAGTTCAGATAATGGAACCATAACAAATGCCCTGTCAAACATTCTTGGATGGGGTATTTCTAATATTTTTGAATTCATATTTAAGCTACCAAATAGAAGTATATCAATATCTATAGTTCTTGGACCCCAACGGAATAACCTAACTCTTTTAAGTTTTTTTTCTATATCCTGGCATATTTTAAGTAGTTTTATTGGTTCTATATCGGTTTCTAAACTTATAACACAGTTAATAAAGTAGTCCTGATCAGTATATCCTTGAGGTGCTGTCTCGTAAAAGCATGATGATATAACATTGAAAATTTCTGGAGTGTTTTTTATTAGGTCTATAGCATTTTTAAGATGCTTAATCCTATTTCCTATATTACTTCCAAGGCTTAAATATACTTTATTCATCTCTATTTCTTGTTATTTCCACTGCAAAATAGTCATATATTCCAGGAACTGGAGCTTCAGGCTTTTTAACTTTAACCTTTAAGCTATTAATTAAATTATATTCACTTAATATAGTTTCTGCAATTTTTTCAGCTAGAGCTTCAATTAATTTTAAAGGTTTTCCTTCTACAATTTTTTTTACTGATTCAAAAACTTCAGCATAACTTGTGCTTTTAGTTAGATCATCTGATATCCCAGCAGGTTTAAGATTTGAAAAAAGTTCTATATCAATTATAAATTTCTGACCTAACTTAGTCTCTTCAGGTAATACCCCGTGATAACCATAAAATTTTAAGTTTTTTAAAATTATTTTATCCATTATTTATCCTTACTATTTTATCGGTAACCAAAGCGACCCGTCTATTTTCTAAAACATCATGTACTCTTAATATATCAACACCGGAAATAATTCCCATTGTTGATGTAGCCAATGTTCCCTCTAACCTATCTTTTGGAGGTAAATCCAAAATAGTTCCAATTATAGACTTTCTAGAAGTTCCTAAAAGTAGAGGAAACCCTAGAGAATGTAACTCCCCTAACCTAGATAGTACTTCTCTGTTATGTTCTTGGGTTTTACCAAAACCTATACCTGGATCTAAGATTATTTTATCCTCGGCAACTCCAGCTTTAAAAGCAATTTCTAAAGATCTATTAAAAAATAACTTCATGGATTCTATAATATCCTTAGAATAATTAGAATCTACTTTATTGTGCATTAAAATAGCCGGAACATTAAAATCAGCAGTAACATTTGCAAGTTTTGGGTCTCTTTGGAATGCCCAAACATCGTTTATTAAGTCGGCACCAGCTTCTAACCCCTTTAAACCAACCTCAGATTTAGAAGTATCTAAAGATACTGGAACAGAAAATTTTTCTTTTAAGACTTTTATTACTGGAACAACTCTATTTATCTCTTCTGAAACAGATACAGAGGCGGCTCCAGGTCTAGTTGATTCACCACCTACATCAATAACGTCAGCACCTTGATTAATCATAAGTTCTGCTTTAATTAGACTATCTTGAATATTATTAAATTCTCCTCCATCAGAAAATGAGTCTGGAGTAACATTAAGAATTCCCATAATATATGTTCTTTCTCCCCAGTTAAAGTTAAAACTGCGCCATTTTGTGACACTATTAATTACTGGAGAATATCGTAGATCTTTCATATTAGAATTTTATAAGTTGTAGAGCCTCTGCTCTAGCTTTAGCATCAGTTTGAAAACAACCTCTAACACCACTAGTTATAGTTTTAGAACCGGATTTTTTCACACCACGCATTGTCATACACATATGCTCAGCCTCAACAACAACAATTACCCCTAAAGGATGTAATTGTTTCTCTAATGCATCACATATCTGAGTAGTAAACCTCTCCTGTAGTTGTGGACGTTTAGATACTGTATCTACAACCCTTGCTAGTTTACTTAAACCAGTAATTTTCCCATCCCTTGGAATGTAACCTATATGAGCTTTTCCAAAAAAGGGAACCAGATGATGTTCACAACAAGAATAAAAAGGAATGTCTTTTACAAGAATTAACTCTTCGTGACCATCCTCTTCAAAAAAAACTTGAAGATCTTCAGCAGGGTCTTTTCCCACAGAACTAAAAATCTCTTCATACATTTTAGCTACACGTCTTGGGGTATCAAGTAACCCTTCTCTATCTGGATTCTCTCCAATAGCTTCTAAAATGTCACGAACTGCTCTTTCAATCTTTTCTTTATCCATGATTATATATTAAGATAGATTATGAATATTAAGAATACCCTTCGGAAAGAAATTGAACAGAAACTCTCAACATTGGATAAAGATACAAGAGAATCACATTCTTACAAAATTGCTCAGAACATAATAAATACTAAAGAGTGGCAAGAAAGTACGAAAATATATCTTTTTTTGAATTTTAAAACCGAAGTAGAAACTGACATAATAATCGACTTAGCAATTGCCTATGATAAAAAGGTATACGCTCCAACCATAAATGGAACTTCTATGGATTTTTATAGAATTGATAATATAAGCAGAGATGAACTAATAAAAAATAGTTATGGTATTTTAGAACCATCAAAAGATCTGAAAGTTTCAACTCCAACAAACAAAAGTTTAATGTTAGTTCCTGGTTTAGGATTTAGTATTAAAGGAAATAGACTTGGCAGAGGTGCTGGGTACTACGATAAGTATTTAGCAGTACATAAAGATGTAATAAAAATAGGAATAACATATAGTTTACAGTTAAGTACAAATATTCCAACAGAAGATTGGGATATAGAAATGGACTTTGTAATAACTGAAGACAATACATATACAATAGGAGCAGATAGTGGCAATTAAATCGGCGTATGAGCTTGCAATGGAAAGAGCTAGCAAAGTAACAATAGATAAAACAGAACTAAAACGAAAAGAGTTAGAGAAGACTGGTAAAGAAGCAGGGTCTAGTTTTTTAAACAAACCAAAATATAATTTTAATAAATGGTTAGAAGAGCTCCCAGAAGCAGAAAAAATAGATTCAATAAAAGGTAGTATATGGGTATTAATAAGAAATATAAATCTACCTAATACAACAGCTGACGTTGATAAACTTATAAAAATTAAAGAAGGATTTCTAATATTAAAACCAGATGGACCTGAAATTGAACAGATTTTCACAACTTTAATCTCAGTTTATCAGCAATATATTGATAATAGCCAAAAACTATTAGAACAGAGCAAAGCAGAATTTGCTCCAAAATTACAACAAAAGGCAATGCAATTAGCACAACAGACAGGAAAAGTAGAACCGATAGAACCTGAAACTGATAGAGACTTTATTACTTTTCATCGAGGGCAACAAGAACAATTAGATACGCACTACAAGGCTTATATTAAACAGACGACAGAACAACTAGAAGCTCTATTTTAAATGGATCTTTTTGATAGTGTAAACGATAGCCATACTGAACCTCTAGCTGCAAGAATGAGACCAAGGGACTTAAATGAGTATTTTGGTCAGCATCATATTGTTGGTAAAGGTAGGCTTCTCCGGCGGGCTATTAAGGGAGACCAGCTATCATCACTAATATTTTATGGACCACCAGGAACTGGTAAAACAACCTTAGCGAGGGTTATAGCCGGCACAACAAAAAGCCTATTTTTGAGTATAAATGCTGTTTTAAGTGGTGTTAAACAGATAAGAGAAGCCATAGAAGAAGCATCTGAAAATAGAAAACTATATGGTAAACGTACAATATTATTTGTTGACGAGGTTCATAGATGGAATAAATCTCAACAAGATGCCCTATTACCCTGGGTAGAAAATGGAACATTTGTATTAATTGGAGCAACAACAGAAAACCCATATTTTGAGGTTAACTCCGCTTTAGTTAGTAGAAGTCGGGTATTTCAGTTAAAACAACTAGAAGATTCTGACCTATTTGATGTAGCAAAAGCTGCTCTTGCTGACAAAAAAAGAGGTTATGGCAACTGGAACGTTGAGTTTATTCAGGGAGCATTAGAGCTTTTAGTTGAAAAAGCATCAGGTGATGCCAGAAGTTTACTAAATGCAATTGAACTTGCAGTAGAAACTACTCCTGATAGCTTCCCCCCACCCCATGGTGAAAAAATTATAATAAATCTAGAAACTGCAGAAGAGAGCATTCAGCAAAAAGCTATTTTATACGACAAAGAAGGTGACTATCACTACGATACTATTAGTGCATTTATTAAATCAGTAAGGGGAAGTGACCCAGATGCGGCTTTATACTGGCTTGCAAGAATGTTAAGAGCCGGAGAAGCTCCAAACTTTATTTTAAGACGACTGTTAATATCAGCAAGTGAAGATATTGGCCTAGCAGACCCTAATGCTATACAAGTTGTAAATAGCTGCGCACAGGCCTTTGATAGAGTTGGACTACCTGAAGGTGCATTCTTTCTAACTCAAGCAACACTATATTTAGCAACAACTAAAAAAACTAATACAACAATGGCATACTTTGATGCAGCAAAAGCTGTTGAGGATGAAAAAACAGAAGTACCTAACCATTTAAAAGATGGATCTAGGGATAAACATAGCTTTGGACACGGAGAGGGTTACAAATACCCTCACGCATTTAAAGACCACTGGGTATCCCAGGCGTATCTACCAGAAGCTTTAAGAGGAAGAATATTTTATAAACCATCAGACCAAGGTTGGGAGAAAACAATTCAAAACTCTGTATTAAGTAAACGAGAGCAACAGCTAAGTATAATGATGGAACCTGCCCCACAGGAAGTTTTGACTTTCTCACCTAATAACAAACAGAGAGAAAAATGGATTAAACGAACCCAGGGTGATTTAAAAGAGAGTTTAGATGAAATTAAATCTGAAATATTTAAAAATTTAGATATATCTAGACATTACAATATACTGCTTTTAGGTGACGAAGGAGGAACATTAACCTTCGAAGCATTTAAAAAGGTTCCAGAAGGTTATGTTTTATCTTGTCTAGAAAACAAAGAGAGCATGGATATTCTTAATTATTATGTTTCCACATTAGATTCTATAGATAGGCCTAATTTTTTACATGCGGATAAACCAGATGTTGATATGGACTTTGAAGTTGTAATATTAAAAAATAGACTTACACAATTCACAAAAAGTAGTGATATATTAACTACTGCCTACAAAAAACTAAAAAACCAGGGTGCTATCTCTCTAACTCAAGTACTACCTATATTATCGACAAGGTTATCAGATTTAATTGTAAATAACGATTTGTTAAAAGATACATTAGAATCTATAGAGAAAATTATATTTAGTAATCCAGAAAATTTATTAACAAACTGGAGTTCTGGGGATTTAATAGAGAAGATAAAAGAGTTGGGTTTTACTAATATAGAATCATCCAATATAACTATTACTGAAAGAAGAGTAATAAAAAAAGAGAATATTGATCTCTGGTTTAGTGGTGATTTTGGTAAAGCGATGGCATTTTTAAATATTGAAGATAAGAAAGAAGAAACAGTAAGATGTTTAAAAGAATTAATAACAGAAAAAGAAATTACTTGGATTACGAACCATTTAATATTAAGTGCAAATAAATAATTCCATTTTTTTTAGTGGTTTACTTGACAAAAATACCTGTTTATGGAATTATACATCTCGCTGAGTAACAAGGATTATTTTAAACTTCGATACCATATTTCGGTATTGACAAAAAAGTTCAAATAATTCAAAGTGAAATGGTTACAAAAAGGCATCTTATTTTAATATGCCCATATGGTGAATGTAGTTCAGTTGGTAGAGCGCCAGTTTGTGGTTCTGGTTGTCGCGGGTTCAAATCCCGTCATTCACCCTTTCTTGCACCCTTAGCTCAGCTGGATAGAGCGCCGGACTTCGAATCCGTAGGTCGTAGGTTCGAATCCTACAGGGTGTATATAGCTTGTTTACAAGCTAACATAGCGTTACTTCGGTAACGAGTTGTTTAACAACATTCAATTGCGAGCGTGGTGAAATTGGTAGACACGCTAGACTTAGGATCTAGTGCCTCGCGGTGTGAGGGTTCGAGTCCCTCCGCTCGCAATCGGTTTTTTAATTAAGACCAGATCTAATGCGAAAGTAGCTCAGTGGTAGAGCTTCACCTTGCCAAGGTGGATGTCGCGGGTTCGACTCCCGTCTTTCGCTTTAAAACTATTTAGCGATTCGATCTAGTCGAATCGCTTTTTTTTTATTACTTTATTTTTATTAAAGGATGGAACACGTGATTTCTAAAAAAAACATTGAGAAGCTGGAAAACTCAGCAGTTAAGCTTTCTGTAACAGTTGAGAAAGCAGAATCAAAAAAAGAGTATAATTCTTTAATCGGTAAATACTCTAAATCAGTACAGATTAAAGGTTTCCGAAAAGGAAAAGTACCTACATCAATTTTAGAACAACGTTTTGGTGAAAGTCTTAAACAAGAAGCAGCAAGTAACTTACTAGAAAAAGCTTTTAAAGCAGCAGTTGAAGATATTGAAGAAAAACCATTAGGTATGGCTACTCCAGAACTTATTGGAGAGTTAGATTTTGATCAAGACAAAGAATTTTCTTTTACTATTAAATACGATGTATTCCCAGAGGTAAAACTTGGAGAGTATAGAGGTTTAGCAATTACTGAACCTAAAGTTAGTATTCTTAAAAAGCATAAGGATGCTGAATTAGTAAAAATCCAAGAGCAGAACTCTGTTGTAATGGATAAAGCTAGTAAAACTATTGCAAAAGAGAACATTGTAACAATGGACTATGCAGAGTTAGATGCTGATGGAAATATTATAGAAGATACTAAGAGAGAAGATTTTGTTTTCACTGTAGGTACTGGATATAACTACTACAAATTAGACGACGACGTTATTAAAATGAAAGTTGACCAGGAAAAAGTAATTGAAAAAACTTATCCTTCTGATTTTGAAGTAAAAGAATTAGCAGAAACTACTAAAAAAATTAGGGTTAAAATTAAAGCGGTAAAAGAGAAACAACTTCCTGCTTTAGATGATGAATTAGCTCAGGACGTTTCAGAAGATTTTAATACTTTAGATGACTTAAAGGCATCTATCGAAAAGAAAATGAAAGATGAAGTTGCTACGAGAGTAGATAACATTAAAACTGATAACTTACTGTTAAAAATTGTTGAAAACTCAGAATTAACTATTCCAACTTCAATGGTTAGCGCAGAACTTGATAACAGATGGCAAAACTTTATGCAGCAATCTAGAATGACTGAGGAGAACATTGAAATGTTCTTACAACTACAGGGTCAAACTAAAGATGGTTTAAAAGAAACTTGGAAAGAAGATGCTGAAAAAACTGTTAAGTCTCAGATTTTATTAGAAAAGATTCTAGATAAAGAAGAGATTAAAGTAACAGAAAAAGACATTGCTGCTGAGATTGAAACTCAATCTGAAATGTACAAAATGCCAGTTGATGAATTAAAAGAAACATTTGAGAAAAATGGCATGATGGAATACTTAACAAGAGATATTAAAACTAAGAAACTTATTAAAGATCTGTTAAAATCTTCTACTGTTACTAAAGGTGACAAAGTTGATTATGCAGATTTTTTATTAGGTAAATAATACTTATAAATAAAGAGGGTAATAATGAAAGTTGAAAATTATATAGTTCCACAAGTAACAGAACAAACTGGTTCTGGTTGGGAAAGAAACGATATATATTCTAGATTGTTAAAAGATAGAGTTGTTTTTTTAGATGGTGAAGTGAACGATACAACAGCTAACTTAATTATTGCCCAATTACTATTTCTTGAATCTCAAGATCCTGATAAGGATGTAAGTCTTTATATTAACTCTCCTGGTGGTTCTGTAACTGCTGGGTTAGCAATTTACGATACTATGCAGTGGATTAAACCAGATGTTCAAACAATCTGTATTGGTCAAGCTGCAAGTATGGGTGCTATACTATTAAATGGTGGAGCCGCTGGTAAAAGATTCAGTCTTCCATCCTCTAGAATCATGATTCACCAACCTTGGGGTGGTGTTCAAGGTCAGGCTAGAGATATTGGTATTCAGGCACGGGAAATATCTAGATTAAAAGTACTACTAATAGAGTATCTTGCAAAACACTCAGGTAAAACTGTAGAAGAGTTAGGAGAAGACCTTGAAAGAGACTTCTTTCTAACATCAGCAGATGCTGTTGAATACGGTTTAGTAGATAAAGTTTTAGTAAGGGACTAGTATGGCAAAAAATAAATCAAAAGATAAATCATGTTCTTTTTGTGGTAAATCTTCCGATGAAGCAAAACGATTAATAGCTGGACCAGGTGTATTCATATGCGACGAATGTATAGATGTTTGTACAAAAATCGTAGATGAAGAAACTTCTACAGAAGCTTTAGAAATAGATGAAAATCTACCTACTCCAAAAGAGATTAAAGAACATTTAGATACTTATGTAATTGGACAAGAGAAAGCAAAAAAAACTCTTTCAGTTGCAGTTTATAATCATTATAAAAGAATTTTATCGGGACATAAACTAGACGATTCAGTAGAGTTAGAGAAATCTAATGTTCTACTAATTGGACCAACTGGTACTGGTAAAACTTTATTAGCAAAAACTTTAGCTAGAAAACTTAAAGTACCTTTTGCAATAGCTGATGCAACAACATTAACAGAAGCAGGTTATGTAGGTGAAGACGTAGAAAATATTCTATTAAAGCTTATACAAAATGCTGGAAATGATATTAAAAAAGCTGAAAAAGGTATCATTTATATAGATGAGATAGATAAAATATCAAAAAAGAGTGAAAATGTTTCAATAACTAGAGATGTATCTGGTGAAGGTGTACAGCAGGCTCTTTTAAAAATCATAGAAGGAACAGAAGCTTCTGTTCCTCCACAGGGTGGAAGAAAACACCCAAACCAAGACATGCTTAAAATTAGCACAAAAGACATTTTAGTAATTTGTGGTGGTGCATTTGTCGGTTTAGATAAAATTATTGAGAAAAGAGTTAGTAAAAACAGTATGGGTTTTGGAGCAGATATTAGAACTGCCAAAGAGAAAGACCTAGCAGATTTATTAACAGATTTAGAAGCAGATGACTTAGTTAAATTTGGTTTAATCCCTGAGTTTATTGGTCGACTTCCTATAAATGTTTCTTTAAATAATTTGGATCAGGATGCTTTAGTTAGAATTATAACTGAACCTAAAAACTCAATTGTTAAACAGTATACAGCTCTATTAGGACTTGATGACGTAGATCTTTATTTTGAAGTTGAAGCAATTAAAGCAATTGCAGAGTTAGCAGAAGTAAGAAAAACTGGAGCAAGGGGTCTTAGAACTATTGTAGAAAGTCGTATTAATTCTATGATGTACGAAGTTCCTTCTACAAAAACTGCTAAGCGAGTAATAATAACAAAAGAAGTGATAACAGATAATGAAGAACCTATTATACAAGATACTGAAGAAGAAATCCACGACTGGCCTAGAGAACTCTACAAAGCCCCAGGGGATAAATAGAGGTAGACAGACACTCCCTTACATAACATTAGGGGAGACTGTTATATTTCCAAATACTATAGCTCCAATTTTTATAAATGGCAAAAGTGATATAAAAGCCTATGAAATAGCTATGGAATCTAATAAAAAATTCGTAATTGGTTACCCTATAAATAAAACAAAGGGAAAATCTCTTAATAATACATATAAGACTGCAACTCTTTGTAATATTTTACAAATTCTTAAATTACCAGATGGAACTGTTAGATTATTAGTTGAAGGTATAAATAAAGTAACTATTAAAGGAATTACATTCTCAGATTATTATGCTACAGATTGTAAACTTTTAAATGAATCTGAAAGCAGTGACCCTAAAATAACATCCCTTATAGAAGTTGTTAAAAAAATATTTACAGAATTTAGTTCTATTCACGGGAAAATACCTGAAGAGGTTATTTCTACAATAGATCGATCAGATTCTGCAAATAAACTATTAGGAAATATATGTTTTGTAACCCCTCTACCCTACAAAATTAAAATGAAATATTTTTTAGAAGGTAATAACTATATAAACCTTGAAAATATTGCTGTTACATTAAAATCTGAAATTGAAATACTTAAATTACAACAAAAATTACATGGTAGAGTAAAAAAGAATTTAGAAAAAACTCAACGTGACTATTTTTTAAATGAGCAGATGAAAGAGATAAATAAAGAGTTAGGTAAAGAAGATGATCCAAATGGATCTAATGAGCTGACCAAACAAATTGATAATATTGCTCTTAATCAAAAAGATAAAGATAAACTGTTAAAAGATGCCCATAGGTTAACAAAACTACAACCAATATCTCCAGAAGCTGGTATTTTAAGGACTTATTTGGAAACAATAGTTGAACTACCTTGGAATAAAACTACAATAGATCAGAAAAACCTACATAAAGCAAAAGAAGTACTTAATAACGACCACTACAATATGGTAAAAGCTAAAGACAGAATTTTAGACTTTATAGCAGTAAGACAGTTTGATACAGAAAAAAAATCTCCTGTTTTATGTTTAGTTGGTCCTCCAGGAACTGGTAAAACATCCTTAGGTAAATCAGTTGCTAACTCACTAGGACGAGAATTTGGCCGGATAGCTCTAGGTGGTGTAAAAGACGAAGCTGAAATTAGAGGTCATAGAAAAACATATATAGGTGCCCTTCCTGGTAAAATTATACAGGCAGTTAAAAAAACTGGTGTAAAAAATCCAGTTATACTTTTAGATGAAATAGATAAAATATCATCAGACTATAAAGGAGATCCATCCTCCGCACTTTTAGAAGTTTTAGATCCTGAACAAAATCATACTTTTACTGACCACTATATAGAACTACCATTTGATCTATCTGATGTTCTTTTTATAGCGACTGCAAACTCATTAAACCCAATTCCAGCACCATTATTAGATAGAATGGAAGTTATTGAAATTCAGGGATATACAGAAATAGAAAAAACAGAGATTGCAAAGAGATTCATAATACCTAAACAACTTAAGGCTTTAGGTTTAAAGGATGCAAATATAAAATTTACTGATGAGAGTTTATTAAAAATAATCAGAAAATTTACTAGAGAATCAGGTGTTAGAAACTTAAATAGAAATATAGCAACAGCACTTCGTAAAATTGCAAGATTAGAACTAGAAGACTTTGAAACAAGCCCCCAGGGCACAAAATATTTTAATGGAGACTATATAAGAAAGTATCCAGATTATTTTAAAAAGAGTACTGAACCTGCAGAGTTTAATCCTGGGAACATAAATTTTAGTGTTACAAATGATAACTTAAATAGTCTATTAGGAGACGATTTAATTCCTGAAGGAGATGTAAAAGACTCTACTGTTCCTGGTATTTCGGTAGGTCTTGCATGGACTCAAGTTGGTGGTACAGTTTTACCTATAGAGATAACTTTATCTAAGGGTAAAGGAAAAATTATATTAACAGGTCAACTCGGAGATGTAATGAAAGAGAGTGCTCAAATTGCTATCTCATATGTTAAATCCCACTATAAACTGTTTAAAATAGATCCTGAATTTGATAATAAAACTGATATACACATTCATGCCCCAGAAGGTGCTATAAAAAAAGATGGACCATCAGCTGGTATTACAATTACATCTGCTCTGATTTCTGCATTAAAAAATATATGCATTAATAAAAAAACAGCTATGACCGGAGAAATTACATTAACTGGTCAACTACTTCCAATAGGTGGGTTAAAAGAGAAAGTTTTAGCCGCAGCAAGGAATGGTTCTACTACTGTTTTAATACCTGAAATCAATAAAAAAGATATTAAAGATATACCAAAAGAGATAACTGATAAAATAACTTTTAATAGTTACTCAAGGGTAGAAGAAGCTATTTATAGTCTTTTCCCACCTGATACTTTTAAATAAACTCCCCGGGGTGGATATTGTTGCACCATTTATGTATAATAATACAATATTTATTCTAGGAGTACATTATGAAAGAGAAATTAAAGGGACGATCATTTTTAACACTAAAGGATTTTAGTAAAGATGAGATCAGATATATATTAGATACTGCACATAAACTTAAAGCCGATAAAAAAAATGGTATTAACCATGAAATGTTTAAAGGTAAATCTCTTGCTATGATTTTTGAAAAACCATCTACTAGAACTAGGTGTGCTTTTGAAACAGCTTTTGGAGAAGAAGGTGGACATCCAGTTCTACTTTCATTAAAAGATATTCAATTAGGTGCAAAAGAGACAGTTGAAGATACTGCTAGAGTATTAGGAAGAATGTTTGATGGAATACAATATAGAGGCTTTGAACAAGAGACCGTAGATAAACTAGCAGATTACTCTGGTGTGCCTGTTTTTAACGGACTAACTGATCTATACCACCCTACCCAAATATTAGCAGATTTAATGACTGTTGAAGAACAATTTGGAACCTTAGACGGTAAAAAATTAGTATATGTTGGTGATGGTAGAAATAACATGGCTCACTCTTTAATGATTGGTTGTGCTAAGATGGGTGTGAACATAACTATTGTTTGCCCTACAACTTTATCCCCGATGGAAGATGTTTTAAACTATGCTATAGATCAGGGAAAAATCTCCGGTTCATCTGTAAAAGTAACATCAAATGTAAAAGAAGGATTTGATAAAGCTGACGTAATATATACTGATGTATGGGTATCTATGGGTGAAGAGGGTCAATCTAAAGAACGTATTGAGCTTTTACAACCTTACCAAGTAAATAACGAATCATTAAAACTTTCAAATAACAAAAATGTTATATTTATGCACTGTTTACCAGCTGTTAGAGGATTAGAAGTAACCACTGATGTTTTAGAAGGAAAAAATTCTGTAGTTTGGGATGAAGCAGAGAATAGAAAACACTCAATTAAAGCAATTATGTATGTTTTAATTTAATTATTTCTTGACTATTTGCAAAATAATTATATCATTCAAGGGAGGAGCATTTTAATGAACAGACAATATAAACGAGCTTTAACAATTTTAATACTACTATTAACAACTCTTATGCTTACATCGGCAACAAAATCCCCTTATTATACTAAACATGTAGTTATAACTAGAATCTATCCACACCAATTAGGTTATAAAGTAATTTATATGGCTAATAATCTTGAATATAGAGAAATTTATTTACCAAATGAACTCTTTACTAAAGATGTAGATAGATCAAAAATATTTAAAGGATACGATAAAGCATATCCATATATGACTGTTTTTTGGAACAATGGTGAATTCTCTCATGTAAAGTTATATTTAAAAAGTGATTTTAATGATATAACATGGGGAGTATTTCAGAACCCTACAGCCCATGATGAAAATTTTAAAAATCCTGACTTAAAATTTGATTTTTAATAACTAATCAATATATAATAAAAAGGTAGACTTAAAGTCTGCCTTTTTTTATAAGGATGTAATATGAGCAAAATGATGATACCGGAAATAATTACTAAAAATATAAACTCTAATAAAAGATTTATCGTAATGGCTCATAAGCAGCCAGATGCTGATACTCTAACTTCTGCATTAGCTTTAGAATCATTTTTATCTAGAATGGGTAAAGAGACATCTTTATATACTGCAGGACCTTTTACTAGAATTGAAACACTACACCTAGCAGATAAATTTAAAACGACTTCACTCACTGAAGAAGATAAAAAAGATGCAATTGTTATAATTGTAGATTGTAACAGCCCAGATAGAGTTGGCTTTTTAGAAAATGAAATTACAGAGTTACCTGTGATGATTATTGATCATCATGCAACAGAATCAGACTTTGGTTCCTTTCCCTGGGTTGACCCAAGTTACCCATCAACAACTCTAATGATCCAAGATTTAATAATGTCATTTAATGAGGCTCCTACACCATATGAGTCTGAAATGTTATTTCTTGGTTTCTGTACTGATACAGGTTTTTTTAGACACTTAGATAAAGGTTCAGAACTATATATAGAAAAAGCTGCCAATATGGTTAGATATGGTGCATCACCTAAAAATACATTTAAAGTAATCACTGGGGGAAAAACTCTCTCTTCAAGGAGACTTCTAGGTAGAATCTTAGAAAGGTGTGAAGAACACTATAATGGTAAACTGTTAGTCTCCTGGGAAGATATTGCTGATCGAGAAGAGTTAAAGGCAGAAGATAGAGATTCTGATACACTTTATCAGGCAATGTTAAGTATTAGTGGTGTAGAAGCTATTGCTGTTGTAAGACAAGAATCCCCAGGTAAATGTACAGTTGGTTTAAGAAGTATTCAAGATGTTGATGTTAGAAAGTTAGCTGAGACTTTTGGTGGTGGTGGCCACCAAAGAGCCTCAGGATTTGCAACAGCTGGTGAATTGAAAAGTGTTAAAGCAGAACTAATAACACGATTCAAAAACTTTCTATAAGTAGAACTTAATTCCTAACCCTAGAAAACTCTGGTAGTCTTCATCATCAGAGTAAGTTTCACCGTTAAAAAGAACTCTCTGATAAAATTCGATCTCAACATCATTACCTATATTCATACCAATTCCATATTTATATGAATCAGTATAATTAGATAACATCAGTTCTGATGATTCTGAATCAAACGAAAAGAATCTCTGGTAATCACCTTTAGCATAAAATCCACCAAGTGGAATATTAACTCCTATTCCTGTTGAGACTACGTTTGGAGTTTGAAAGCTTTCGAAAAATCCATCTTCACTACTATCAATCTCTAAATAGGCATTTCCAACAAATTCAAAAATACCCCAAAACTCATAACCTAAACCAAGAACTAAACTTGAACTAAAATCCGATTCTTCAATTGGAAGAATATAGCTACTTTGAACTGACAAAGCGTTATAGTTATGATTTGAGTGAGCCGAAATATTACCACAAAAGATAAGTGCTACTAAAATAAGAATTATTATTTGTTTTTTCATTATGTCCTCCAGATAATTTCATATCTAATTATTAAACACATTTACATGTGAAGCTGTTACTTTTTATTTTTTGATATATAATAAATATAGTAAAAGGAGCTAATAGATGAAATTACCCCAAGGAATTGAAAGTATATTAATTGATAAAGATACTATTCAAAATAGAATTAAAGAGCTTGCATCAGTAATTGATGAAAACTATAAAAATATTACTGAACCATTAATTGTAATTGGACTGTTAAAGGGGTCTTTTATATTTATGTCAGATTTAGTTAAAGAGATGTTAACCCCTCTTCAAGTTGATTTCATGATAGCTTCTAGCTACGGAGACTCTATGGAAAATACTGAAGTTACAATAATAAAAGATATTGAGACTCATATTTCAGGTAGAGATGTACTAATTGTAGAAGATATTATAGATACAGGAATAACGCTAACTAAAATAGAGAGTATATTAGCAACTAGGAATCCAAAGTCTATGAAAATTTGTACACTATTAAATAAACCATCCCGCAGGACAAAAGTAGTTACTATAGATTATAATGGTTTTGATATTGAGGACCATTTTGTTGGAGGAATGGGTTTAGATTATGCACAAAAATATCGTAATTTACCCTATATTGGAGTTGTATCAAACGAAAAATAACAATAATTATGGTAAAATAAACATAAAACGTACTTTAAGGGTTGTCATGTTTTAGTTTTAGCATTATATTCATTACAGTTTTTAAATAAACTTTTTCATATTTTACTCTGAAGGACCAGTTGCTCGTGTTACGTTGCATGGTCCTTTTTTTTTACCCTCTTCCCTCCTAGGAATTAATGATCGAAGTACCTAGAAGATTTCATAACATCATCAAACAAAATAATTCTAACAGAAAGTTGTGTCTGCCCTATTAAGATCTTTTTAAATAATAATCCTTGTACAAAAGTTAAACTCATGTTAAAATTGTCAACAATAAACAATGATTTATTATTAAAATATTTAATATAGATTCTTCGAGTTTTAATAACTAAGGTTTAAGCTATGTTATTTTAACCGATGGGTAAAACTAGAAATGGTTGTGCCTCCCGTGTTTGGAAAGAAGGTCGCTTTACCCTATTACTCTAGGGGTTTTCTAATTAATTATAACAATTAATTAGTGAAGTGTGCTCTCCCCTTAAAGGAAGAGCTTTTTTTATGTTTATAGTCTTATAAACATAACTATCAAACACGGTGAATACCTATATTTTAGTGGAGAGAGCTGTGCACAATTTATTACCAAAAATATTAATTATTACATTATTAATGTTATCTGTTAGTATGTTTGCTGAAAAAAAGAAAACACTACTACTCGCAACAACAACAAGTACTAGGGATAGTGGATTATTAGACTACATTTTAGATGATTTTTCAAAAAAAACTGGGATTGGAGTAAAAGTAATAGCTGTTGGAACTGGTAAAGCTTTACAAATGGGTAAAGATGCAGAAGTTGATGTTCTTTTAGTACATGCAAAAGCTTCAGAAGTTAAATTTGTAAAAGATGGTTATGGAACTAAAAGATACGATGTTATGTATAATGACTTTGTTATTGTTGGTCCAAAATCCGATCCATCTAAAATAAATAAAATTGCGGCAAACAATGTAATTCTTGGTCTTAAATCAATATACAATTCTAAATCTAAATTTGTATCTAGAGGTGATGACTCTGGTACTAATAAAAAAGAGATATCTTTATGGAAAAAAGCAAAAATAACACCAAAGGGTAAAACTTATATTTCTGCTGGAAAAGGAATGGGTGATGTTCTAATAATGGCTAACGAGATGGAAGCTTACACCATGACTGATAGAGCAACATATCTGAATATGATGGATAAGTTAGAATTATACATTTTATTAGAAAAGGATGATCAACTATTTAACCAATACGGTGTTATTCCAGTTAATCCAAAACTAAATAAATTAATTAATAAAAATGGAGCTGAATTATTTGTTACATGGTTATTATCAGATGAAACTCAGGCAACTATTGGAACATATGGTGTTAAAAAGTTTGGAATTCCTCTATTTATTCCAAATGCAAAGTAAAACTTAATATAGGACTATATCAGATTGGATTATATAATAAATGGCATTTCAAAAGCCTTTAAATTAATATTATCTTTAGACTTAGAGTTATATAAAATTATAGCTCTATCTATTATTATCTCTGTTTCAGCTACCCTATTGTCAGCTATAACAACAATACCTACAGCAATATATCTTGGACTTAAAGATTTCAAATTAAAAAAAATATATACCCGACTTCTTTATACTTTTATGAGTATACCATCTGTTTTAGTTGGTCTATTAGTAGCACTACTTCTATCAAGGCGAGGACCATTAGGTTGGTTAGAATTAATGTATACTCCAACAGCAATGGTGATTGCCCAATATGTATTAGTTAGTCCACTTATGACTGGTTTAATCTTCACGATTGTAAAAAAACGTGGGAAAGTAATAGAAAATACAGGCCGCTTATTAGGTGCTAGAAAACTACATTTGATTATTTTAGTAGCTAAAGAACTTAAGGTAGAAATAATGATGGCTATATTAACTTCATTTTCTAGGGCGATATCTGAAGTTGGAGCAGTTATGATCGTTGGTGGAAATATAAAGGGACATACAAGAGTAATAACCACTTCTATTGTCATGTTTAATTCTATGGGTGATTATGAAATCGCAATTGCATTAGGTCTGATACTTTTAATAATTTCTTTGGTTATAAACATTATATTAAGGAGCCAATATGAATATTAGTATATCTGGTCTTATTAAAATGTATGGTAAACAAAAAGTCTTAGACTTAGATAAATTAACGCTAAATACTGGCTTAACATGTATTTTAGGCCCTAATGGTTGTGGAAAAACAACACTATTAGATATTCTCTCTGGCCACTTAGATTACCAAAGTGGATGCATAACTTATAACCATAAAATGTATTCAAAAAACATAGCGAATAAAATAACACTAGTAACACAGAAACCTTATATTCTTAATAGATCTGTATATGAAAATATAGCCTATCCACTAAAAGTAAGAGGTTTCCAGGGTAGTGATATTATTAATAAAGTTAATTCAATTATGTCCAAGCTTGAAATAACTAATTTATCTGATAAAAAAGGTACAAAACTATCTAGTGGTGAGAGTCAAAAATGCGCCCTCGCTAGAGCTTTAGTTTTTGAACCAGAATTATTAATGCTAGATGAATCAACATCAAACATAGATTATGAATCTAAAAAAGTGATAGAAAAAACAATTATTGAGTATGCACAAGGTGGTAAAACAGTAGTTTTTGTCACCCACGACTTAAAACAAGCAAAATTACTAACAGATAAAATAGTATATCTATAATGTTGGTATAAGGGGTAAACATGAAGTTTTTTAACGTTAAAAGTCAAACTGAAGTTTTAGATATATTAAGTAACTTAGCTGTAGAATACTCTTTAGGTTCTGAAAAAATAGCTACAAAATTTACTTTAGGCAGAATACTATCAGAAAGCGTACTGTCGGGTGCAGATGTTCCATCATTTAATCGATCTACAGTAGATGGTTATGCAATAGTCAGTTCAGAAAGTCATGGGGCCACAGATTCGATCCCAGGGATTATTGACCTAGTTGGAACAATAGAGATGGGTAAAGAAGTTAATTATGATATAAAAAAATCTGAAACGATGTATATACCAACTGGGGGTATGCTGCCAGATTCTGCAGATGGTGTAATAATGATAGAGGATACAGAACTACTTGATGATAACACTGTCTGCTTAAAAAAATCGATTGCTATTGGAGATAATATAATCTACAAAGGTGATGATATAAAAAACAATACAACAGCCCTACCTAAATTTAAAAAGATTACAGCCCTGGATATTGGAGTACTTTCAGCTCTAGGTATAACTGAAGTATCTGTATTTAAAAAAATTACGGTTTCAATATTTTCAACAGGGGATGAAATTATTGATATAGACCAGGTCATTAGTCTTGGTCAGATATACGATATAAATAGTTATGTATTAGAAAATTTAGTTACAGAAAGTGGCGGTTTAGTAATAAATAAACAGATAATTCCAGATGATTATGATTCCCTTTTTAATGCTGTAAATAGAGCAGCAGATGACTCAGACATAGTTTTACTTTCAGGAGGTAGTTCAGTTGGAACAAGAGATTATACTTATGATGTAATAAACAGCTTAGAAAATAGTAAAATTGATGTTCAAGGAATTTCCATAAAACCTGGAAAACCAACTATTATTGGAAAAGGAAAAGGTAAGTTAATAATAGGTCTACCTGGCCATCCTGTTTCATCAATTATAGTATATAAAGCTTTTATTGATATCTATATGAGAAGACTTCTACATCAACCAGATAAAAAAATAGATTTTATTGGTACTTTGACACAAAATATTCATTCATCACCAGGAAAAACAACTTATCAGTTAATAACACTAAAAGAGGATGAAACTGGGTACAAAGTAGTACCAAAATATGGAAAATCTGGAATGATATCCCTACTTGCTAGTGCAACTGGTTATATCATTATAGACGACTTTAAAGAGGGGCTAAACTCAGGAGAGATAGTTAAGGGGTACTTCCTTGGATAGAAATATATATATTGACAACATAGATTTAGATGTTGCAAAAAAGACTTATAACTTAGCATTAAATTATAAACCGAGGTTTGAATATATCTCTGTAAACAGTGCCTTAGGAAGGGTTACAAGAGGCCCTATATATGCAAACTTTTCATCACCCTATTATAATGCGAGTGCTATGGATGGAATTGCTGTTATATGTAAAAGAACAAATGGTGCCTCTGAAATTAACCCAGTTAAATTAAAAGAGACTATAGACTTTATATATGTAAATACAGGAAATGTAATAAACCAACCCTACGATGCTGTTATAATGATTGAAGATGTAACAAGTTTAGAAGATGGAGAAATAAGTATAATTACAGCTGCCCACCCCTGGCAACATATCAGACCAATTGGTGAAGATATTGTTGCAAACGAGATGATTTTACCATCTAACCATAAAATAAGAGGTATAGATTTAGGTGCACTTCTTTCTGGTGGAGTTAAGGAAGTAGAGGTATTTAGACAAATATCAGTAGGTATTCTACCAACAGGAACCGAGATAATAAATAATCAAGATGACATTGCTGTGGGAAAAATAATAGATTCTAACTCTGCAATGTTCCAAGGGTTAATAACTGAAAATGGAGGAAACCCTAACAGATACAGACCAACAGAGGATAATTTTGATAGCTTAAAAGAGGCAATAATAAAGGGTGTAGATGAAAATGATATAATGATCGTTAATGCTGGGTCCTCTGCTGGAACCAAGGATTTCACAGCAACACTAATAAAAGAGTTAGGTGAAGTTATAATTCATGGTATCGCAATAAAACCTGGGAAACCTACTATTTTAGGAATAATAAACAATAAACCGATTATAGGAATCCCTGGATATCCAGTTTCAGCTTACATATCATATGAAAATTTCGTAAAACCTCTTTTACTAAGTTATAGTGGTCTAAAAACCGATGTATCAAAAAAAATTCAAGTAACTTTATCAAAAAGAGTGGTTTCATCTTTTAAACACCAAGAAAAGCTTAGAGTTACTATCGGTTATATAGGAAATAAATATGTGGCTGTTCCTTTAAGTCGTGGTGCTGGAACTACAATGAGCCTAGTTAAAGCTGATGGAATAATAACCATTCCAAAAAATATAGAAGGTTTAGAGGCTGGAGAAAATATAGAAGTTGAACTGTTAAAACCACTGTCAGAAATTACAAATACTCTAGTTAGTATTGGTAGTCACGATATAGTTATGGATATATTACGAGATAAAATGCCTTTAGCTTCCTCACATGTAGGAAGTATTGGAGGAATTATGGCTCTAAGGCAAAAAGAGTGTCACATAGCTCCAATTCATCTACTAGATTCAGAGTCTGGGGAATATAATATTTCCTATGTTAAAAAGTACTTTAAAGAGAAAAAAATGGTTCTAATAAAAGGTGTAAAAAGATCTCAGGGATTTATTGTACAACCGGGGAATCCTAAAAATATAAAAACATTTTCTGATCTTATTAAACATAATATACGTTATGTAAACCGTCAAAGAGGTGCTGGAACCCGGCTACTATTAGATTTTCATCTAAAATCAAAAAATATAGACTCAGAAAAAATAATTGGTTATGAGAGAATGATGCCTACCCACATGGCAGTTGCAATAGCAGTACAATCTGGAACAGCTGATGTAGGTTTAGGTATTAAAGCTGCTGCAGAATCAATGGGACTTGGATTTGTAGAGATAACCTATGAAGATTACGACTTTTTATTAGAAGAATGTGTACTAACCTCGCCTCTGATTACGAAACTAATAGATATTTTAAAATCTAACTATTTTAAAGATACACTAAAATCCATTGGTGGTTACGATACGACAAATTCCGGAAGTATAATTAAGATATGAATATAGATAACCATGGAAGAGTTATAGATTATCTAAGAATCTCAGTTACCGACCTTTGTAATCAGAGGTGTAAATACTGTATGCCGGTAGATGGTGTAAATAAGTTAGAACATAAACAGATATTAAGATTAGAAGAGATAATAGAAATTGTTAAAGTAGCAGCAACCCTTGGTATTAAAAAAATTAGAATAACTGGTGGGGAACCGCTAATAAAAAAAGGGATAATAAAGCTTATATCTGGTATTAGTAAGATAGATGGTATAGAAGATATTGGAATGACTACAAATGCAGTTCTATTATCAAAATATGCCAAAGATCTAAAAGAAGCTGGTTTAAGTAGATTAAATATTAGTTTAGATAGTTTAGATGCAAATAAATATAGAGAAATGACCCGAGGTGGAGACTTAAACAAGGTATTAGATGGTATAAAAGCTGCCTTAAAAAATAAATTCCCTGTAATTAAGATTAATACTGTACTTATAGGTGGTTTTAACGATTCAGAAATAGATGATTTTATGTTGTTTGCTTCTAAGAACAGTATTAGTTGGCGCTTAATAGAGTTAATGCCTATTGGTGAAGTAAGTAGTTGGGCAAAAGATAATTTTATAAATGGTCAGAAATTACTAGAATCCCACACTTCCCTATCTAAGGATAAAGATTCCAAAGCAAAAAGAGTAAAAAAATATTATAACAAAGATTTAGATATATCAATTGGTCTGATTGATACACTTTCTGGGAAATTTTGTAGTAGTTGTAATAGACTTAGATTAACATCTGATGGAAATATTAAGCCGTGTCTACACACAGATACAGAGTATAATATATTCCCCTATTTATCAGATGAGAATAAGTTAAAGAACTTTTTTAGTGAGTGTATTTTAAATAAACCTAAGGAACATAATATTTTAGAAGAAAATTATAAACCTATAACTAGAAACATGAATAAGATTGGAGGATAAATGCACGACTTTACACATTTTAATAACCAGGGCAAAGGCCATATGGTTGATGTAGCAGATAAAAATGAAACACTTAGAGTTGCAACTGCTGTTGGAAAAATATTTGTTAGTAAAAATACAATGAATAAAATAGAAACAATGGATATGAAAAAGGGAGATGTAATTTCTGTAGCTCAAATTGCTGGAATTATGGGAGCAAAAAAAACAAGTGATCTGATTCCTATGTGTCATAACCTGAATCTACATGGTGTAGATCTGAACTTTAATATTAAACAAGAAGAGTGTTTTATAGAAATTGAAGCTATAGTCAAAACTGTTGGAAAAACTGGAGTTGAAATGGAAGCCTTAACTGCTGTATCTGTTGCGGCCCTTACAATTTATGACATGTGCAAAGCAATTGATAAAGAGATGTTAATTAGCGATATAAAATTATTAGAGAAAATTGGTGGAAAGTCAGGCCATTACAAACGAGGAGAGTAAAATGTCAGGTAGAATTATTGCAATAAATATAAGTGAAAAAAAGGGAGTTCCAAAACAAGCTATCGAATCTGCTAATTTTATAGAGGATTTTGGGATAGAAGGAGATGCCCATGCAGGTAAATGGCATAGACAAGTAAGTCTTTTAGGTGATGAGAGCATTGAAAAAATTAGAAAACAGGGAGTAACAGGTCTCTGCACAGGTAGATTTGCAGAAAACTTAACAACTGAAGGTATAATTTTGTATGAACTTCCAGTAGGTACACATCTGAGAATTGGAGAAACTGTTCAAGAAATTACTCAAATAGGAAAAGAATGCCACAAGCACTGTGCAATTTATCATCAAGTTGGAGATTGTGTAATGCCTAGGGAAGGAATCTTTACTAAGGTAATATCTGGAGGAAAAGTTAACCCTGGAGATACCATAGAAGTTATCAAAAAGTTATAAAATGTTAATACCCTTCTGGGGAATATATGCTAGCATTAGGTATACAGGATATTTGATGTAAAAATGGAGAATAAATTTATTATGAAAAGAGTAACATTTTTATTTGCTTTAATGTTTTTTTTCGTTGCAACTGCTTTTAGTAGTAACAATGGGGAACCAACCCCTGTTCCTGAAAAAAGGGTTAAAATAGTAATTGCATTAGATAAAATGCAAGAGGTGCTTAAATTAGAAAAAGCTTTAAACGAACTTATTAAGTTGGAGAAATTTAGTTATGTAGACTTCGATATTTTACCTTCGGTTGAAGAGTTTAATACAAACCTTCCTATTAGTATTGCTAGTGGTGAACAGATAGACATAGTTGCTATAACTAACCCGATTATCCAAGGGACATGGGCAAAAGCTGGAATCTTAATTGCATTAGATCAGTATATAGATGAATTAGGTATAGATTATAAAGCCACTTTTGGTAACTTTCATTTAAAAGCAAAATACAATAATCAATATTTTTCTGTACCCCACGAAATAACTCGATGGGTTTTATATTATAATAAGGCGATCTTCGACAGTGCTGGAATAACTTATCCTGATGTTAAAAAACCAATGACATGGGATGAATATACAAAAATTGCTGCGGCTTTAACTACCATAGAAGAACCTATAGATGAACTCATAGAAGATCCTATAGAAGATCCTATAGAAGATCCTATAGAAGATCCTATAGAAGATCCCATAGAAGATCTCACTGAAGATCCCGTAAAATTCTATGGTGCACTTCACAAAACATGGCCAATCTACTGGTATGGTGAAGCTATTCAGGAGCTAGGTGGTGGAGAAATGTTCTATAATAAACAGGGACTATCTAATATCGAAGACCCTGCTTTTTCAAAAGCATTAGAGAGAACTTTTAGAATGTTACATGCTGATAACTCAATCCCGCCCTATGTCGATCTTACAATACCTCATACTGTTGCTCCTGAATTTATGAATGGACAATACGGAATGCTGATTGCTGGTAATGAGTACTTGGATTTTGCTAGACTTCAGGCTAAATATGGTAAAGAAGACATTTACCCTAGGGAGTGGAATATAGGGGTAGCCCCTCTTCCAGTACCCGCTGGTGCTAAAACGGCCTCTTCTTGGGGTATTGTAAACGGTTTTGGTATTTCAAGGACTTCTAGAAACCCAAAATTAGCATTAGAAATTGCTATTGAATTAGTCAGATTTGCAACTATTTATGCAGAATCTACTCCTGAAGCTTACCAATTAGCTAACTCTCATGATATCTACTCCGGAATAGGTTTTGATTTACAAGTAGAAGGTTTACCAGCCGATGTTATTAAATCTGTATTAGCAAATCCTGATATAGATATTATAACTGAGAAAGTAACAGGACCAAACAGTTTAGCTTATGAATTAATAATTAAAGAAGAAGTTGAAAAATACTTTCTTACACTTCAAGACCTTGATACAACAATATTAAATATTAAAAGACGTGGTGATAAAGCGATACAAGATAATTAGGGTGTTTTATATTTATAATTAATATATATAATTAGAAATATGAACAATCTTATATACTCACTAAACGCCGTACTACCAGTGTTTCTTTTAATTGTAACTGGTGTTGTACTTAAAAAGGTAAAATTAATTGATGCTGATTTTATATCAAAAGCCTCCAAACTAGTTTTTAAAGTAGCTCTACCTGTTTTAATATTCTTAAATATAAGTAAATCAAACTTTACCCAGGCCATAAACCCTAAAGAGATCATGTTTATTATTATTATTGTGTCTGTAACAGTTTTGATACTATTTATAGTTTCTGGATTCATTATTAAAGATGGTGCTTCTAGAGGAGTATTTATTCAAGGTGCTTTTAGAAGTAATATAGCAATTATTGGTTTAGCGATAATTTACAACTTATTTGGTGAGGTTGGTCTTACTAAAAGCTCTATTTTAATGCTTTTTACATTCCCATTGTATAATATATACGCTGTTTTAGTTTTAACTATATCCCTAGAAAATGGTAGAAAAGGCTCCGGACTGTTGATACTAAAAGCTATTATTACAAACCCTCTAATAATTGCTGCATTAGTAGCACTTCCCTTCTCAATTTTTAATATAGAAACCGGAATAATTGTTAATAAATACTTAAATTATATTGCTAGAATGACACTTCCTTTAGCTTTATTAGGCGTCGGTGGTTCATTAAGTTTTCACTCATTTAAGAAAGACATATCTATAGCTATTTCAGCTTCAGTAATTAAAATAATTATATATCCAGCACTTGCTGCATTAATATTAATAGTTGCAGGGTTTAGAGGAGTATCTTTAGGCGCTATATTTATTATCTTAGGGGCACCAACAGCAGTATCCAGTTATGTTATGGCAGAAGCCATGGGTAGTAACAGTGAATTAGCTGCCAATATAATTTTAATTACAACTTTAGGATCAATTTTTACTATTGGTGGTGGAATTTTTATACTGAAGAGTTTAGGTTATATATAAAATAAATATTGACAATCTACCTACTAGTTGGTAGATTAGGCTTATGACAAGCACAAAATTACAAATTTTGGATATCGCAGAAAACTTAATTCGACAATATGGCTTAAATGGTATGAGTTATAAACACATAAGTGAAGCCATCGGTATGCAAAAAGCTAGTATTCACCACCACTATCCTAAAAAAGAAGATCTAGTAGAGGCGCTATTAAATAGATGTGATACAATCTACGGTAATAACTATCGATCAATAGTCGAGAGTAATATCAGTGCACCAGAAAAATTACAACAACTCGCTGATATATTTAGAGACGGTCTTGTAAAACAGCAGCTATGTCTAGTTGGAACATTTAGCGCCGATCTTAACTCCTTACAGGATAATTCAAAAGAGATACTAGAAAAGACTATAAAAAACACAGTACACATATTTTCTAAGGCATTTAAACAAGGAAAAGATGATGGATCTCTAACATTTGACCAGGATGCAACAGATGTAGCATACCTATACTACTCATTTTTAATTGGGACGCAGGTATCAGCTAGAGCATTTGGCGGAGATGAATTATTTACAAAAACAGCAATTCAAATGATTAAAACCTGGATAGTATAATTTTTTTTAACCATGAACCCTACCTACTAGTAGGTTAGTAAATAAGGACTAATAATGGAACAATACAACGGAATTGAAATAGGACCTATTCGCCCTCCAAGCGAAGCCAATAGTTTAATGGTTCGGGTGACAAGAAACTGTCCTTGGAATAAGTGTAAATTTTGTGGTCTATACAATGATACAAAATTTAGTATTAGGTCAGAAGAAGATGTAATTAAAGATATTAATAAAATTAAACAGATAGTTGACTCATTATTACTAGGAGAGAAACCTAATGTTGACTCTGGAATCTTATCCATGGTTAATAGATGGCTACAAACAGGAATGGAATCTGTCTTTTTACAAGATGCAAATACATTGGTTATTAAACCAGATACTTTAGTTAGAGTTCTTGAACATATCAGAGTCATTTTTCCAAAAGTAAAAAGAGTAACATCCTATGCAAGAGCACAATCTGTTTCAAAAATTTCTGATACAGATATGAAGAGATTAAAAATTGCTGGCCTAAATAGAATTCATATCGGTATGGAATCTGGAAGTCCAAAGGTACTAGAATTTATAAATAAAGGTGTTGATAAAGAGACCCAAATTATTGCAGGTATAAAAGTAAAACAAGCTGGCATTGAGTTATCAGAATATTTTATGCCTGGTTTAGGTGGTAAAGAGTTATCTAAAGAGAATGCATTAGAAACAGCAGATATTATTAACCAGATAAATCCTGACTTTATTAGAATTAGAACACTTGGTATCCCTGGAGATGTAGAACTATCCTTGGATGTTTCAAATGGAAAGTTTATCCCACTTGGAGATATAGATAAAGTTAAAGAGATTCACCTGTTCCTCACAAATTTAAAGGGTATTACCAGCAGTGTAAAAAGTGACCACATTCTTAACTTGCTGCAAGAATCAGAAGGTCAATTCCCCCAAGAAAGACAAAACATAATAAACCCAATTGAAGATTTTTTAAACTTAAGCTCTGTAGAGCGGATGTACTTTATGGTTGGTCGCCGAATAGGTATTTTTAACAACTTAAATGATCTAAAAGACAATTACAAACTAGAACTTGTTAAGAAATCTATAGGTGACTACAACATAACCATATCAAATGTTGAAACTTTTACTGAAGAAATAATTAAGCAATTCATTTAAGGAGAAAAGAGATGGAAGGACAATTTAATTCATATAACCCAGCAACAGGGGAAATAGTTGATTCAGTGGTAGCGACTTCTATACCACAGATAACAGAGATAGTAGATGACGCCCATATAGCCAGTAAGAAGTGGAGAGAAAAAAACATTGATGAGAGATGTAATATTATTTCTAAGGCTTTTAACTCTTTAGAACCATATCAACAAGAGTTATCTCAGCTCTTAAGTAGAGAGATGGGTAAAGATATTAGGCGTTCCTCAGGAGAAGTTGGAGGGACGATATTTGGTGGTAGTTGGATAGCAAGTTCAGCAAAAGAAGCACTACAAACAACTAGTTTAGGTAGTGGTTCATTTATTGAGTATAAACCTCTAGGTGTTGTTGGAGTAATATCTCCTTGGAACTATCCACTATCTATGGCAAATAACTTAATAGTTCCTAGTTTAATTGCTGGAAATGCTGTTGTTTTTAAACCATCGGAAGAGACTCCATTAATTGCAAAAAAATATGTTGAATATTTAAATGAACACCTGCCTAAAAACCTTCTTCAGATAATTTATGGGGATGGAGAACAGGGTCAAGCATTGGTTGAATCAAACCTGAATTTAATAGCATTTACAGGTTCTATGGCTGTTGGAAAACAGATAATGAAAACTGCTTCTAGTGGACTTAAACGTCTAGTTATGGAGTTAGGTGGAAACGATCCAATGATTGTCTTAGAAGATGCAGATATAGAAGGGGCTGTAAGATTTGCAGCAGGTAGCAGTTTTGAAAATGCTGGACAGATGTGTATAGCAACAGAACGAATTTATGTTCATGAAAATATTGCAGATAAGTTTGAGAAAATGGTTACACAATTAGCTGGACAGTACAGTGTAGGTCCCTGGGATAAACCAGGGGTAAATATAGGTCCAATAATCAATAAGAAGCAGTTTAATAAAATAGTCGATCATCTATTAGATGCAAAAAACAGAGGTGCAAACTTTTTACTTGGTAGCCCAGAACAGACGCCACCTTATATAAAGCCAGTGGTATTAACAGGTATGACTTCAGAAATGTTAATGGAAGAATTCGAAACATTTGGACCAGTAATTGCCATAAGTAGATTCAGCTCTATTGAGGATGTTATTAAAAGAGCAAATAACTCTAATTATGGTCTGGGAGCTGTGGTTTTTGGAAAAAAGGATGCCAACAGGGTCGCAGATGAGTTAGAAGCTGGAATGATCGGTATCAATCAGGGTGTTGGAGGTTCAGGAGATGCACCTTGGGTTGGGGCAAAACAGAGTGGATTTGGATTCCACGGTTCACCAGAAGGGCATAGACAGTTTGCTCAAGTTCGAGTGGTAAACCGTTAAGATATAAAATCATGAGGAGATTTAAGTTGTTTAAAGAAATTTTTAAACCAGGAAAAATTGGTACTTTAGAAATCAAAAATAGATTGATTGTACCTGCAATGTTAACAGAGTTCGCTGCTGAAGATGGTAGACTGACAGAACGATACATTCGGTATTATGAAGAGAAAGCCAAAGGTGGTTGGGGATTAATTATTTGTGAGGATAATGTAGTTGATAAACTTGGATCTGGATTTAAATGTATACCAGCTGTCTGGTCAGATGACATGATGGTTGAACACAAAGAATTAGTAGAAAGAGTTCATGCTGCTGGTGCAAAATTAGCACTACAAGTTTACCATGCAGGTAGGCAGTCTCATAGTTCTATAATTGGAGAAAGACCTGTTGCCCCATCTCCAATACAAGACCCTATTCTACCTGAGACTCCAAGAGAGTTAACTACATCTGAAGTAGAAGACCTTGTAGAAAAATTTGCACAGGCTATTAGACGTGGAAAAGATGCTGGTTACGATGCGGTTGAAATTCACGGTGCTCATGGATACCTTATTAATCAGTTTGTTTCACCTTTTACAAATAAAAGAACTGACAAATATGGTGGAAACTTTAACAATAGAATGCGATTCCCGCTAGAAATAATAGCTAGAGCAAAAGAGTTAGTTGGAATAGACTACCCAATCACTTATAGAATTTCAGCAGAAGAGTTGGTAGAAGGTGGCCTTTCTATAGAAGATACTAAAGTTATTGCAATAGAACTTGAAGATGCAGGTATTGCTGCAATTCATGCTTCTGGTGGTGTATATAAAAGTAATGCTATGTTATGTGCAACAACTTCTGTTAATACAGCTGTCTTCTCAAATTTTTCTAAAGAGATCAAAAAAGTTGTAGATATTCCTGTTATTACTGTAAACAAAATTGTCTATCCTGAAGTTGCAGAATCCTTATTAAGAGAGAAGAAGGCAGACTTTATAGCTATGGGTCGTGCTTCTATTGCTGACCCTCAGTTACCTAATAAAACTAAAGAAGGCAGAACAGATGAAATTCTCCACTGTATTGGTTGTAGACAGGGTTGTTGGAGCCACTTATTACAAAATAAACCTATCTCTTGTTTAGTTAATCCTTTAACAGGTAAAGAAGAAAGTTATGCAATTAAAGAAACATCTGATAAAAAGAAAGTTATGGTTGTTGGTGGTGGACCAGTTGGTATGCAAGCTGCAATAGTTTCTGCTAAAAGAGGTCACGATGTAACTCTATACGATAAAGCAGATAGACTTGGTGGACAGTGGCTATTAGCTGCAGTTCCTCCAGGAAAAGAGTTATTAAATACTCTTACTGTATGGCAAAAAAATGAACTAGAGAAATCTGGGGCTAAAATAGTTCTAAATACAGAGGTTTCTGAAGAGTTAATAAATTCAATAAATCCGGATCATATAATTACAGCAACAGGTTCAGAAGCAACATTCCCACCTATTCCAGGAATTAAAAATGCAAATGTATTTAGTGCAGAACAGGTATTAAAAGGTGAAGTAGACTTAGCTGGAAACATTGTTATGATTGGTGGTGGTTTAGTTGGAGTAGAAACAGCTCAACATATAGCTGTTTTAAACCAAAAAGTTACAATAGTTGAAATGTTACCTGAAATTGCAATTGATATGGAAGGTGGTGCAAAGCAGTTCCTACTAGAATCATTAAAAGATAATGGTGTTGAAATAATTACTAGTGCAAAGGTATTAGAAATTAATACCAATACAATTAGTGTAGAAACTCCAGAAGGTGTAATTTCTATAAATGCTGATCAGGTTGTTTTAGCAACAGGATCGAAGCCAAATGATATATTGGGAAATAGTATTAAAGATAGATACAAAACCTCAATAATTGGTGATGCAATGGAAGTTGGAAAGGCTATAGAAGGCATTAATACTGCATATGAATTAGCATTAACAGTTTAGTAATTTTAGATCCCATTAAATATATTTAATGGGATCTTATATATGTTACTTTTCTGGCTGCCCCATAATTCGGCTCATAAATACAAAAGATTCATTATTCTGTAAAAATATTTTTAAAATCACCAATAGTGGTACAGATAAAAATGCTCCTGGTATTCCCCAAATAAACGACCAAAAAACAAGACCAAATATAATTGTTACAGTATTTAAACTTAGTCTGTTCCCCATTATCCTAGGTTCAATAACTTGACCTATAGATATTTGTACTCCAAAGAGGATTAAGATAAAAAGAATGATTCTAAATGGAGAATCAAATTGAACTATTGCCATTAAGGCAGGAAGTGTTGTTGCAATTATAGATCCAATTGTTGGTATGAAGTTAAGAAGAAATGTCATAAATCCCCAGAAAACTGCATATTTTACACCAAAGATACTACAGGCTGACAATGCAATTAGACCAGTTATTAAACTAACAATAAATTTTACTGTCATATAAGAACCTATTGATTTCTGAATATGTTTTGATGTTAATAAAAACCTTTTATCACTACCTGCAATATATTTAATATATTTATTGTAACCAGGCATACTAAATAAAAGTATTAAAAAATAAAGAGTAAACATAAAAAATGAGGAACTAAAAGAACTTAATGCTGAAAAACTACTACCTGCAAAAGATGATATAGAGCTACTAGATACTAGCCTTTCAATCCAGGATTCTAATAAGTCTTCATCTAGATCAAATGGAACTACGGAATTAAAATATGTTAATATCGACAATATTTTGTCGTATAGTAGTTCACCTAAAACCTCCCTATCAGCAAAGATTGTCTGGGCAGCATCAACAAAGATATTTATTACAAAAACAAGAATTACTATTGTACTCACAGCTAATATAGGAGTAATTAATAACAGAGGAATTTTATTTTTATGCATTTTTGTATATATAGGTTCATAGAGTAAAATAAACATAATAGCTACAACCAAAGGAAGCATTATTTTTCCTAAACTTTTCATCGCATATAGAACAACAATAACTGTTAAAAACAGAAGTAAATTTCTTATCGATTTTAGTAAATATGTAGGCATATATATCTCCTTGTTAATAAACATAGTACACTCTATATAGCGAAACTACTACTTATTCCATTTTATTATTTAAAAGGATATATTTATACAATGTTAGACAATAAAAATATAAAATTATTATTTCCATTTTTACAAAAAGATCTTATATATTTTGACTCTGCAGCTACTAGTTTAAAACCACAAACTGTTCTAGATGCTCAGACTAGATATTATACAGATTTGGGTATAAATACAGGTCGAGGTACTAGTTTACATACATATAAGACAACAAGTATTACGGAAAATATCCGGTACCGTATTTCTGAGTTTATAGGTTCGACAGATCAAGATCAGATTATATTTACTTCAAATACTACAGATAGTATTAATATGGTAGTAAATAGTTATATCTCTAATAATTTAAATAAAAAATCTAACATTGTAATAACAGGGTTAGAACATCATTCAAATTATGTACCATGGATAGAACTGGCAAAAAACAAAAATATCGAGTGTAGGATAGCACCACTTCAGGATTATAAACTAGATCCAAAAGATATTTTAAATCTTGTAGATGAAAATACAATAATTACATCAATTACAGGGATGTCTAATTTAACAGGACAAGAGATCGACCTAGAGATGATCATAGAGAAATGCCATGAAAAAGGCAGTAAAATTTTAGTAGATGCAGCCCAACTAATTAATCATAGGTCTATAAATGTTACAAGCTTAGATATTGATTTCCTAGTCTTTTCAACTCATAAAATTTATGGGACATTTGGCTTAGGTATATTATATGGTAAAAAAGAACTTTTAGATCAATTTACTCCAACAAAATATGGGGGGAATATGGTCTCATATATAACAAATAAAACAGATGTTAAATATAAAGATATTCCTACAAGATTAGAATCAGGTACACAAAACCCTGCAGCTATTTATGCATTTAACTCAGTATTAGACTTTCTAGAAAAATATCCAATATTTGAGAGTCATAATTACACCCTAGAACTTGGAAGGTATCTAATAAGTGAATTAAAGAAAGAGACTGGTATTATAATCTACTCTGTACCAGGAGCAATTATTAGTTTTAATATTGAAGGGATACACCCCCACGATGCATCTGAGTTTTTTGATAATAATAATATACTTCTTAGAACTGGTAATTTATGTGCATCACCTTTTTTCACAAATTTGTCAGAATCAGGAGTTATAAGAGTATCTTTAGGTATATATAATAACAAATCTGAAATTGATATTCTAATTAATACAATTAAAGAGATTAAGGAGTTTTTTCTATGAGTTTATATAAAGAGACATTAATGAAACACTACAGAAATCCTATACATAAATTTGAAAATCCAGAGGCTTCAAACATTATGGATGGAGTGAATCCCTCATGTGGAGATAATATAACCATTTTTACAGATATAACAGACGGTATAATAGACAATATTAGTTTTACAGGAAATGGATGTGCAATTAGTATGGCTTCTGCAGATATCATGTGCAGTACTATTATCCAAAAAGATAAACCAAGAGATATTATTAAAAATTTCTTATCAATGTTAGATGGTGAGGCCTATATATTTGATAATGCAGAACAGGTTTTAGAAGTATTTACAGAATTAAGAGATTTCCCTGCAAGAAAAAGCTGTGCAATACTTCCTTGGAAAACTCTGCTTGGGGTTATGGATAGGCTATAGTTAAAATAAACTTAGTACCCTTTCCTACAATACTTTCACAAGCTATAGTTCCACCTAATTTTTCCTCTACTAACTGTTTTACAATAGAGAGACCTAATCCACTACCCCCTTTACCAATTTTAGTAGAATAATAGGACTCAAATACTTTAGATAAGTTCTCTTTATTAATACCACAACCTGTATCACTATAAGTTACAAGTAAGTTCTTTTTAGTTTTTTTTACTAAAAGATGAATCTCCCCAGTATCTTGGTTTTCAAAACCGTGTCTAATACTATTTTGTACTAAATTTGTAATTATCTGGCTGACTGCTCCAGGATAGCTATTTACAACAATATCACCTGGAACATCCACAATAATATTATAGCGCTCTTTATGTAACATAGGTGATAAAGAGCTAAAAACATCGTTTATATAACTACTTAATTCAAACTCTCTTTTAACCTCACTTGCTTGATCAACTGCTATCTGTTTAAAACCATTAATTAAGGCTGAAGTTCTTTTTAAATTAGTCATTATTATATCTAATGTTTTTTCTGTATTTTCTATAAAATCACCCATATCTGACTTTTTTAGTTTGTTACTAACAAATGCTTTCTTAAGAGATTTAAATTCCTCTGATGCATAAGAAGTTGCTGTTACACCTACACCTATAGGAGTACTAATTTCATGGGTAAAACCTGCAACAAGACCACCTAATGTTGCCAGCTGTTCACTCTGGGTTAACATATCTTTTGCACTTCTTAAGTCAGAATATGAAGATTCAACTTCATGAATCTTATCATTTAAGCTATTAAATAGATCAATTAAATATAGAGCCCTAGAGATCTGAAAAGATAGAACTTCACCAATATGAAAGCTATTTAATAATATTCTTAGATTACAGTATCCAGTGTGACTTTTAGATGATATCGGTAGATAAAGTGAACAATACTGTTTTTTTGATCTATTTAATGAATCATCTTTTTCAAAAACCACTCCATCTAATACTTCTAAACCCCTAGAAATATTTCCATTAAAATTAAGACTTATTGATTTAATACCTAAATAGAAAAAATTACCATCTAATTTACTTTTAAGCTCAGAATAGGACATACAAGTTGCTAAATTCATTAATATTGAGTCTAGTTCCGAACTCTGTTCACTAAAATTCCTAAACTCCCTAGATTTTTCATTATTTATGGCTTCAACAATTAACTCGGTGACTTGTTCTACCTGATTTAGATAATATATTAGCTGATCTCTATCTAATTTTAGTATTACTCGTCCTGATATCTGATGTATAACTTCTAATAAAATCTTTAGATTATACCCTTTATATCTATACATTCGAATATACTCTTCAATAATTGGTATAAAATTATGGGTATCATCTATTACAAACTGATTTATATTCTGATCAATACTATCTATATGATCCTCAAACCCATCAATATTAACATCATCAAAACGACTTGATATTATCTCTTTGTTACTAAGGTCAGTATACTTTTCTTCAGTATGAAACAGTGGAGTACAACCACAACTCTCTCTATATAAAACTTTTGGTTGATAAAATGTATCTTTTAATTCTGTTTCACCAATAACTGAAATTAGAGTGTTTAACCCGATAATACCCTGGGTCGTAAAAGATTGTGCCACAGTTGTTAACCGTGGGTCCATAGTCCTTGTATAACCCATATTATCAAAACCTGTAATAGCAATTCCACCATTACTAAAATCAATTTTATTTCTTTTAAGTTCGGCATAAACACCAAGTGCAGTATCGTCGTCGGCACATACTATAGCCTCAGGAATTGCTATACCCATTTCTAATAGATCTTTAACTGCATTAGCACCTTTATGGGGAGTAAAATCACCTCTGAATATATATTGTTCATCTATCTCAATGTCATGTTCTTTTAATGCGGAACAATAACCTTTAAACCGATCTTCAGCTTCAGGTTGACCTTCAGGGCCTTTAATAAACATAATAGTTTTTTTATCATGAACATTAATTAAATGATTAACAATGTTAAATATTGGAGTGGTATTATCAGATAAGATGGAGACAAAACCATTTAGTTTCACCGAGAGGGAAACAACTGGAAGGGATTTAGGTATAAATGTAAGAAATGACTCTAACTCCTTACTTGTTATTTCACCACTAGTAAAAGCTCCTGTTAAAATTATAATTCCATCAAAGTTAGAATTTTTTATAACATCTTTATAAAGTTTACTTTTATTAAAATCTTCCTTTTGATTTACAGCCTTACCTGCAGATACGATAGTTATCTCGACTGAAAGTGTAACTGACCTATTTAATATGCCTGAAATTATCTCACCAGAAATTGTGTCATGAATTTCTGGAGCAAATACACACACCTTTAATTGTTTACTCATACATAGATTATTGTATTTAATGAGAAATATTACAAAGAAATTCTTTTATTTATAGATAATTAAAAAAAATGGTGCTAGTATTTAGGTATGCCGTACTGTCCCCAATGTGGTGTTGAAGTAGAAAGCAACAATTGTCCACTATGTTCATATATAATTAAACAAGATATCCACAAAGTCCCATTTAGCCACTCTGTTGATTCTGAGCAAAAAAAATTAGACCTGCCAAAATCTATAAAGGTTGAAATTTTTAATATAAGTACAATATTCTTTGCTGTATTAGTTTCATCAATATGTTTAACAATTGATCTTCTTTTAGACAAAAGTATAAATTGGTCGATATACCCCATAACAACTGTTATAACAATGGCATTAATAACCACAGTGTCTCTATATACAAAAGGTCTTATTAAAATAGGTTTAATTCTGTTATTATCTTTGGCGCTGTTATTTGTTCTAGATATATTTATTCCTGTTAAAAATTTCTTTCTAATGATCTCATTACCAATTAGTATTTCAGCCTCAGTTTTATCCTTTACTGTAATTATAATAACTAAAAAAAGTGGTGCCCATGGTTTTAATTTAGCAGGTTATATACTAATAGCGATTGCAATATTTAATGTTTTTGTAGACTTAATAATACAAAATTTTATATATGGGGAAATGCATATTACATGGTCCATAATCCCTTTTGCATCATTAACTCCAATAGCAATGTTTTTGCTATATATTCATTTTGTTTTTAGTAAAAGAGTAGATTTAAATAAGGTTTTTCATACTTAATTATAAATATTATTACCCTTAGAATCTATTGCAACAATTACTGGAAAATCCTCAACGATTAGTTCTCTAATTGCTTCTGGTCCCAATTCATTAAATGCCACAACAGTACTACTTTTCACTTTTCCAGCATAAAGTGCTCCACATCCACCAAATGAGTAAAAATATATACTTTTATTCTTAACTATAGATTCAACAACATCCCCATATCTAGGACCTTTTCCAATCATACCTTTTAGCCCAATATCCATTAGTGTTGGTGCAAATGCATCCATTCTTGAAGAAGTGGTTGGACCACAAGCCCCGATAATATCTCCCTCTGGAGCTGGAGATGGACCCATGTAATATATGACTTGTCCCTTTAGGTTTACAGGTAGTTCTTTTTTTTCTAGTAATAGATCACATAGTCTTTTATGTGCCTGATCTCTACCAACTAAAATAGAACCAGATAGCAGAACCTCATCCCCCATTTTAAGATCTTCAATTATATTATCTGTTAGGGGTAATTTAATCTTTTTCATTATAATTCAACCTTTACTTTTCTATCTGCCCAACAGTTAACACTTATTGCTACAGGTAGACCTGCGATATGTGTAGGATAGTGTTCAATTTTTACTCCAAGAGATGTAACACCTCCACCTAATCCACCAGGACCAATATTTAATGCGTTAACTTTTCTAAGTAGTTCTATTTCTAACTCATTATAATATGGGTCTGGGTTAACATCGTCAATTTCTCTTAAAAGAGCTTTTTTTGATAGCTTTCCAGCATAATCCATTGTTCCACCAATTCCAATTCCTAATACAGTTGGTGGACATGGTGATCCCCCTGCACTTTTAATTGTTTCAAGAACGACTTCTATTACTTTAGATCTACCTTCTGTTGGTTTAAGCATAAAAACTTTACTACAGTTCTCGGAACCAAAACCTTTTAATACTCCCTGGATCTTTAGTTTATCTCCAGATATAAAGTCATAATATATAATTGCAGGAAGATTAGTTTTGCTATTTACTCTTCCATTTAATGGATCTAATACAATAGATTTCCTAAATGATCCATCTTTATATGCATCAGCTACAGCCGCATTAATAACTTCTTCTAAGTTAATACCACTTAAATTAAGTTCTCTACCTATCTCAACAAATAGTAAAACCATTCCAGTATCTTGGCACATAGGCAGACAATTTTTTTTTGCACACTCTAAATTCTCCACAATACTAGATAACACTGTTTTAGATAGACCTGTTTCACTTTTGGCAGATTCTATAATTTTATCGTTTACATCATCTGGTAATATTACACCTGCATTTAGGACAGAATCGTAAAGTGATTTATATATAATTTCACGTGTTATATTTTTCATATTTTCTCTTTTCTCCGAAATTCTCTGAATTTTCCAAATTGTTTCTTTATAGTAGTTGGCTCAGATATAGGATCATAACCACCTTTAAAAAAAGGGCTACACCTTAAGATTCTTAATAAACCATATAAGAAACCTCTGAATGGGCCATGGGTCTTTATACCTTCGATACAATAACTAGAACACGAGGGATGATAGATACAACTAGGAGGTAATAGTGGTGATATAAGTAATTTATATATGCGAATTGGTATAATTAATATTATTCCAAGAAACCTTTTCATCTGATTACTATATAACATTTACAAATTATGATAAATAAAAGATATATGGATTTATTCAAATTATTTGAAAGCAATGGGATACCTAGAATTGACGTATAAGTTATTCTGTGTTATTCTAGTCATATGATGACATGATGATGTCATAACAAGGAGATATTATGACTATTAAACGAGTTTCTAATCTAGCATGCTTAAATATGGGGTTTCATTGGTTCATTGTTGGTATAATTATTCCAGTAATGACACTTTTTTTAATTGAAAAAGGATTTACATTAATACAGGTAGGTATTGCGTTTGCAGTATATGGTGGAACTGTAGCACTTTTGGAGCTTCCAACAGGAGGTTTATCCGATACTATAGGCCGAAAAAAGGTCTATCAGATATCACTTATTTTTCAGATAATTGGATCAATTGCTTTAATACTTGCAAATGGATTTTATGGGATATTAGTATGTTTTGTATTTCAGGGAGCATCCCGTGCCCTATCCTCAGGAACTATGGATGCCTACTTTATTGATGAGTTTTATAAAATTGACCCAGATGTAAATCTGCAGAAACAAATGTCAAAAATTGGAGTATTTATCCCTATTGCACTAGGAATTGGATCTCTACTGGGTGGATATCTTCCCATGACTCTTGGAGTATTAACAAAAAATACATTTCTAGACAGTGTATATTCATCAAACTACATAGCTTTGATATTAGCTGCAATAGTTCAGTATCTATTAACTACAATTTTAATAAAAGAGGAAAAAATTAAAGGTAGAGATAATACCATAATGGCCGGATTCAAAAAAATTCCTGAGGTTATTGAAATATCCATAAAATATGGACTTAAACACCAAGTGATATTAATACTATTAATAGCAGGATTTGTATGGGGCTTCTCTATATCCGGACTGGAACAACTATGGCAGCCACAGGTAAAAAGTATTATAAGTGCTGATACTGGGACATGGATATTTGGATTATTAACATGTGGTTATTTTATTGCAGCGGGTTTAGGAAATATAATAGTAAACCCAATCTGTCGTATTTTTAAAAATAACTATGTTTTGGTTCTTTTTTCATCTAGATTAATAATGGGAATTCTATATTTCATCCTGGCGTATCAGAATGGGATAATTCCATTTTCAATTTTTTATATTACACTCTTTATGTTTAATGGTGTGCAGAATTCCCCGGAAAGTGCTCTGTTTAATAAAGAAATACCAAGTGATAAAAGATCAACGATGCTCTCTTTCTCATCACTCTTTATGCAGGCAGGAGGCATTACAGGATCGATTATTAATGGATACCTAGCTCATACATACTCAATAAAAGTTGCATGGATAGTAGCTTCTATAATAATTATGATATCTGCAGTATTATATTTAATAATACCCTTGGGTAAAAAAAGGACATCGAAATGAGTTTTGAAAAAATTGGGATACGGGAAACACTGCCTGAAAAAGTGTTTAAAGCAATAAAAGAGTCTATATTAAGTGGAGAACTAGATGCAGGAAGTCCTCTACCTACTGAACCTGAACTCGAGAAGCAGTTTGGAGTTAGTAGAGCTGTTATTAGGGATGCAGTAAGAATGTTAAAAGGCCAGGGTCTTATTGTTATTAAACATGGTAAAGGAATGTATGTATCCAGTTCCCAAACTGAGGCTTTTACTGATGCACTACTTACAAGTTTAAGACGGGATAACGCGACTGCCTGGGATGTTGAACAATTTGAATCTATATTTTTACCTCAGATAATATCTATTTCAGCAACAGAAGCAACAGAGAAAGATATTACAAATATTAAAGAAGCTGGAAAAAACTACCTGGATCTATTTGAAAAACATGTTAATGATGACTTTGATAAAACTAAATTAGCATTTGCTCTATTTATGAGTACTATTTTTATAAGCACTCATAATAAATTAATAATTTTATTAGGTGATGTGCTTGTAAGTCTTCGTAAATTTAGAGATGTATCAACGGAGAATATAGAAGAAGAAGATGATACAGAGCAGATGATTAAACTAGAAAGTTTAATCATAAACAGATTCATTTTAGCTATCGAAACGAGAAATCCAGATGAAGCTGCTAAAATAATCAGAGAGAGTATAACCTTTGATTCATCTATAGTTTCAATATTAAAGCAGACTCCGGTTGGTACAAGTCCTAAGATCCCTGGAGATCTGTTTTTCAAGGCTTATAAAGATAGAATATAAAGGATTAATTTACCTGCTTAATCTATAGGGAAGGATATGGTAAAGATTGTCCCATCACCAACAACACTGGAACATTTAATGGTCCCTTTAAACAGTTGTGTGACAATATTATAGACAATATTCAGACCAAGCCCAGTCCCACCTTTATGACGTTTTGTCGTATAAAAAGGATCAAAAACTTTTGATATTTCAGATTCAGGAATCCCTTTACCATTATCTGAAATACTTAATTCTATTGTTGAGTCAATTTCTTTCAATGAAATAATTATAGATCCCTTGTCCGCAGGTTCAAAGGCGTGAACAAGGGCATTGAGAATAATGTTAGAGGTTACCTGCCATATTGCTCCAGGATAACTGTAAAGTTCCAATTGGGAATCAGCTTTTATGGTGACAGATACCCTAGTTTTATTTAGATTGGGCTTTAATGTTAATAATACATTTTCCATTTGCTCTTTCATATTTAAAAGGGATTTTTCCTCAATGTGTTGATCCACAGCCACTTTTTTAAATGTGGATACAAGTTGTCCCGCCCTTTGTAGGCTGTTAAGAGCAATAACTGAAGATTCCATACATTTCAAAAACATTATATCTAAATCAGATTTTTTCAAACTCTCCTGTAAAAATTGATTATGGACTTTCTTTAAATAGCCTTCCAGATAGGATATAGCTGTAATCCCAATTCCAATTGGAGTGTTTATCTCATGTGATATTGCTGCAACAAGAGATCCCAAAGAGGCCATCTTTTCAGCTTCAACCAGTTGTTTTTGTGTAACTTGTAATTTATTTAAGGAATTGAGAAGTTCTTTTGTTCTAATTTCAACTTTATCTTCAAGATATTTTGTCGACTCTTCTAGCCTTTCTACCATGATATTAAAATTTTCAGATAAAAGACCTATTTCATCGTTGCTACTAATTTCTGCCCTGACCGATAGGTTGTGATTTGCCATCTCTTTTGCCAAAACAGTGAGTTTTTCCATTGGTTTTGTTATCCTATTGGAAATCACAAAAACAATAATAATAGACAATAGAAGATTGACCAATGAGAAAAGGATAAATAATCTTGTAGCGTTTTCTATGGATTTATATATAGATTGTTCCACCGTTGCAGAGATCAGAATCATATTCCATTCAGAGTATGTTCTGTAATAATAAAAATGTACTTTATTGTCACCAAAGAGATCTGATTGTTCTATTCTGAAACCAGATTCTCCAGATAGATCAAATTGGTTGTCCTCTGCTCTGATAATAAATAAAGGGTCTCCTGGAACCTGTAATTGAGTCGCAAACTGCTCAACTGATTTCCAGGATTTATTATTAAAAAAATTGCTATTAGCTAAGCCAAGATCTTTAAGAGATGTATATTCATCTTCTGCAAAACGGTATAATGAATCCAGCCGCAGTTGAAGTATTTCAGATTGTCTTTCTCGTAACATATCACGGCCAATACTTGAATAGATATAACCAGCGAGTATAATTGGTAAAATGATAAAGGGAAGGACTGCCATCTGTAGTTTTAATCTGAATTTCATCTGTTTTCCTTAATAAGATTCAGATAATATTCAAAATCAACACCATTGTTTTCTTTCCAGAGTCGACCAAAACTACCATTGCCTAAGGATTTATTAATGTATTTTTCCAGTATCGTCACTAGCCGCCAGTTATCTTTACGAACTGCCCAACCGATAGTAACAAGATCAATTTTTACAGGTGAAACAACTATCTCTTCAAGACTGTTCATACCTTTTGCCACATAAACGGCACCATCTAATAAATAATCCGCTTTTCCAGCTTTAACAAATTCCAGTGGATCATCTGTACTATCCATATAGGAAAATTCAACAGTAAAATCTTTTTCATCCATTAATCCTAAAATTAATGTTTCCTGATATGAACCTGCCAGTACGGCGAGCCTTTTTCCATCAAGTTCTGTAATATCAAATATCTCTTCCCCAACTCTTCCGGCTAGAACCTGTCCCATAGGCATCATAGGTACCATTGTCATTAATTTCTCCCGCCAGGGGACAATAGAGAATGGTCCTACATATATATCAACTTCATTAAGCAAGTCGGGAGTGTATATGATACTGGGGTCTGTAGTAACATCGATATCAAATATCCCATCTTTTGCAAAGAAACCTGTGATATCTTCCTGGAGATTTATATCCAGTTGTAATCCTAGGATCTGTGTTAGATTATTGATTAAATTATAATCAAAACCGATAACTGTTCCATCTTCTTTAACCATATATGTTTCTTTTGAATTAACAGTTGCAATTGTTAGTTTCCCAGTTTTCCTTTTCTCATCCAGCCACAATGTTTCAGATGCGGTAAGATCCAGGTCATGTAATTCAACACCATCAAATTCTATTAGAGAATAGTAGTCTTCTAGTCCAACTGTATATTGTTTCCTGAACAGACGTTCTATAATACCGGTCTCATGGGCATATTTTAAAAACTTCTGAACTAATCCTGCAAGTAGAGTATTTCCTTTTTGCACACCCCATGAAACATATTCAGAGTCAGCAGCTGGTAGCTCTGCAACAAGATTTGGATAATTTTTTAATGATAAAAGTAGGTATTGTAGATCAATAACTGTGCCATCAATATTCCCTTCACTAACTTCATGAAGTAGGTTTTCCTCGAAGGCAAAGGACTCTAGTGAAAAGGAGTTATTTTGCTTTTCGTTTAATTTAATCATAGTATCTTCATAGGAGGTTCCACTGCCATATCCTATGGTTTTTCCCTTTAGATCGGAAAACTGTCTTATCGGATTATCTCCTCTACTGATAAGCATCTGCCTTACAGGTAGATATGAAATCATTTCCATAATCTGCAATCTCCAAGGAAGAATTGTTAAAAAACCGGTACAAAGATCTGTAGTTTTAAAAATATCAGGAACATATGTATAAGATGGATCTGTTTTTAAATCATCAGGGATAATCCCGTCTATGGAGAATATGTCAGAAAATAGAATTGTTTGTATTTCAACTTTAACATCTAGGAAATCTGCAAACTCCATTGTTAAGTCATACTGAAATCCAGAGAATCTTCCATCTGAATCCACCTCAAAACTTCCTGGACTTATATATGATGCTACACTTAGATAGTCTTTCATTTTTAAGTTTTTGATATAAGTCTCTTCTTCAGGTGTAAAAATTGGGAAAGTTATCTCTTTTGTTATTTCCAATAGTGGTTTTTCTTCTTCAACTACATTTAGAGGTTTTTTAGTACACGAAAAAAAATTAAACATAAAAAGAACAACAGTACTGAATAAAAATAATTTCCTAATATTCATATTATAACCTCTTTTAATATTAATTATATGTTTCTATTCTTGCTTTTACAAATTTCTAATATACATATATTAGTCAAAATAAAAAAAATATAGTATATTAAATCAAAATACCAACTAAGGATCTTAAATGAAACAAATTTTAGCAATTGTGGTTGCACTAATACCACTTGTATACAGTACATATCTATATTTAAAAGTAAAAGGCATAATTAAAAACTCCACAGAAGATGAGCAAGTAGAACAAGATAAAAAAATACAAAACATGAAAAGAAGTGCATCCATATTCCTGTTTGTTGGAGTTTTTATGGTATATCAGTATTATAAGTTATTTATTGCTTAAACTACTGTTATCCTCATAACTATACTTACAATAAAGAGCCAATCCATTAGATATACTACTATAATAATTATCATCAAATTCCATTAAAATAGGATGGCATAGATCAATTATTATTTTTTTTACTATAGGTAATTTAGAACTTCCACCTGTTACTATAATTTTGTCAAATTTATCGTCTTTTCTTGACATAAAGTCACTTAAGATATCTGATATCTTAACTAAACTTTTATCCAATATATTTGTTAAACTATCCCTTAACAGTGTTGTTGATATATCTAAGTTACTGTTACTAAGATCAATGTTAGCTACCTTATTACTGGTAAACATATGTTTAGCGTCTTTTATAATACTTAAAATTAATGATGAAAGTCGTTCTGTATAAACTTTTTTTAACATCTTTATAGCTTTAGGATTACTAGAACCATATAAATAATCTTTAATTTCTTCGTGAAATTTTACTCTATTAAATCTATGAATAATATTCCATTTGCATATATCCGTAAAAATATGTATAGGTAATTCATAGGATTTATTATAGTTTTTATAGGTTTCATTTAAACCTAGAGATGGAGCTATAACCTTAAACATTATATCTTCATCAAAATTATCACCACCAATATCAATACCATCTAAATCCATTACTTCAAATTTTGATATACCATCTTTTGAGTTGTTTATATACATTGATGTTAAGTCAGTAGTCCCACCACCTATATCAATTACTAAAACATTTTCTTGTTCTATCTTAGTATTAGAATCTATTCCATAAGTTGCAGCTATGGGTTCTTCAAGTTGTAATATTTTATCAAAACCTGCCAACTTAAAACCATCAAGCAGTCTGTTATTAGCAAGAATATTATGCTCTTCATCTACAGAAAATTTTACTGGTCTTCCTAAAGCTATTTTTACTGGATATATACCCCATTTTTGGTATATTTGCTCTTTAAGTTCTTTTAGGAATATTGCTATTAAATTCTCAAGAGAGACTTTAACTGAATTGATAACAGTATGTTTAAAGTTAGAATCAATTAAAGATCTTTTAATTGAGTGTATATATCTTCCATCACCCTCAATCCTATATCTTTCAACTGCATCATCACCTATATAAACCTTATTAATTCCTTTCTCATCCATCGGAATGTAAAGTATTGTAGGAACCGAGAAACTATCAATTATTTTATCTTTTTTACCTGCTATAGAAATAACAGTATTTGTTGTACCAAAATCGATACCAAAATATATATCCATCACCAAACTCTCTAATATAATTTTTATTTTATTTACAAAGGAAAGTACAATATAACAATATTAGTAAAAGATCTATAATTTGGGTTAATATTATTATAATTTAAAGCTCAATTTTAGCACTTCTCTTTTAACTAACTGTTCACTTCTTTTATCAGGCCCGGAACCTCCAACAAATATAGTGTAATCCCCATTTCTTAGTACTGATTTCCCATTGTTATCTATACCTTTAAACATTTCTAAAGGAATATTTGTCTCTAAGGTTACAGTTTCACCAACTTTTAAAGTTATTCGACTAAACTTGCATAGCTGGAAATTTGCAGAGTTATTATCTTTGTCATGAAATTTATAGTAATATTGTACTATTTCATCTGAGTCTATATTACCTGTATTTTTAACTGTAATACTAACTTTCAGACTTTTGTTCTCTTCACTACCAGTCCAGGATGTTACCAGGTTATCATAATCAAAGTTGGTATAACTTAATCCAAAACCAAATGGATACAGTGGGGGTTTATTTAAAAACCTGTATGTTCTTCCTACCATTGAATAATCTTCAAAATCTGGTAGATCACTATCTGATTCAACAAAAGTAACAGGAAGTCTACCTGATGGAGAGTATTCACCAAAGATTAGTTTTGCAACTGCTTCCCCTCCATCCTGCCCCGGATACCATGCTTGAATAATTGCAGAAGAGTTTTTTTCAAGCACTCTTAAATCAAGGGCACTACCAGCTAAAACAGTAGCTACAACAGGAGTTCCTACATTATTAAGGGTTTTAATTAAGTTCTCCTGAAGTCCAGGTAATTTTATTGTAAGTTTATCCCCGGCAGCATCTGAATTAAATGCATCCCCCTCTTCTCCTTCTATTTCAGGAGCTAGACCAATCGCTAATATAACGACATCTGCTTCTTTTGCGAGGGCTATAACCTTTTTAAAATCTTTAGTATTTGTTTTAGTTAAGTGGCAACCTTGAGTATAAAGAACTTCACCATAAAATGATTTTTTTATTCCACTTAATATAGTAGAAAAAGATGAAGGATCACCACTATAATTACCTAAAAGTACGGATTTAGAATCTGCATTTGGACCTATAACCGCTATTTTTTTTATCTCTTTTTTTAATGGCAATATACCATCATTTTTTAGTAAAACAAGTGATTTTTTTGAAGCTTCTAAAGCAAGATCCCGATGTTTTTTACAGTTTATAACATCAGGTTTAATTTCATCATATGGATTTTTTGTTCTAGAAGATAACATTCCTAGTTTAATACGTGCTTCAAAAAGTCTAGTTAAACTTATATCTAGGGTGTCTTCTGTAACAAGTCCTTTTTTTACAGCATTAGCTAAGAAATTATACATTGTTCCACAGTTTAGATCACAACCTGCATTTACAGCCATTGATGCAGCTACAGTATTACTTTTTGTCTTTTTATGATGTTTTCTGATATCTTGAATTGCTCCACAATCTGATACAACAAAACCATTAAAACCCCACTCATCCCTTAAAATATGTTGTAGGAGTTCTTCGCTTGATGCACAAGGTTCCCCATTAAAAGCGTTATATGCTGTCATTATAGATGCGGCTTTACCCTCCTGAATACAGGCTTTAAATGCCGGAAGATATGTTTCGTATAGATCTTTTTTATTTACAACAGAGTTAAAACTATGCCTGTTAAACTCAGGACCACTATGAACAGCAAAATGTTTTGGTGTTGCAACAACTTTCAGAAACTCTGGATTTTCACCTTGTAGACCTTTAATAAATGCGACTCCTAACCTACTGGTTAGATATGGATCTTCACCAAAAGTTTCATGTCCACGTCCCCACCTTGGGTCCCTAAATATATTGATGTTTGGACTCCAGCATGTTAATCCTCTGTACCATAATTTATGAGCTTGTAATTTTCCTAATAATTTTGATGATTGTATCTTTTTATCTACAATATTAACTTCATTATATTTAGCCCTAACCTCATCGGAAATAACTTCAGCGATCTCTTTTAAAAAATTATCATCAAACATAGCAGCCAAACCTATTGGCTGGGGAAATACAGTTGCAATACCAGCTCTACCAACACCATGTAAACACTCATTCCACCAGTTATAAGCAGGGATCTGCAGTCTGGAGATTCCCCTGGCTCCATGAACCATCTGTGAAACCTTCTCTTTTACTGTCATATCTGAAATTATATCGTTAGCCATTTTTTTATAATCTGCCATGGAAACCTTTTCTCCCTTATATATAATGAATAAATATGACATATCAAATATCTGGATTCATTATACAAGTTATTACGTCTAAAATATTACAATAACAATACTGTTTGTCAATAATAATTTGTAAATAATATAGATGTAATAAAAAGTTCTTTTTCTTGACTTTATCAGTATCCATGATATGTTATATCATATTGCAATCAAATGATATAACAAATTACATCTATATATATACACTTATATTTAGGAGAACTAAATGAAACAATTAGTTAATAATATTAACAATACTGCAAGGGCTAAATGGCAAACTCTACTTGAAAAAAGTTTTCCAAAGAAGACAACATTAATACCTAAAAGTCTTCATTTTTCAGGTCCATATGAGAACGCCGGATATCAGGGAGTATTTATACCCTATCCACCAGAAGAAGGTTTCGATCCTAATTCAGAGTATCCTGGGAAAAATGGAGTTACACCGTGGCAGTCTGGTTCTGTAATGGATCATGATAGAGAGACATGGAGTGTCTATTACATACATTTAGAAGTTGAAGTTAAATATGAACAAATAGCGGAAATAACTATAGGTTCCGAAGCAATAGTTGCAGCATGGATAAATGAAGAACAAACTCTTTACAGAACTATCCCCCACCCTGGTATAAGGTTACAATACGACTATATGCTATGTCACCTTAAACCTGGAGTAAACACTATATTAGTAAAAATACACTCAGGAGATGATCCATGGAATGTTAGTTGGCAAGTAGACATTTTAGATACTCCAGATAATGTTACTTGGAAATTAAACAAATTAATAGAGGATTGTCCTGATAATCTTAGTAGAATATTATCTCGTTTTGCATTGTTAGAGATATACGCTTCTGCTAAAAAAGATGAAGAGACCCGGCTTGTCCTTGAAAGTCTAAAAAATGATGCATTTGCAACAGAGTGGGATAAAGCCTGGGTAAACTCTTTTGAATACCGACTTAATGAGACTGGAAGTTTTCAGCCTTTCCAAGATGTACCTGTTGGTTATGAACCGGTTACTGGAATAAAACCTTATCCAAACTTATGGCCACAATCACCTAGACCTGCCAAAACACTTTATATTCTTGATGTAAGTAGTGCTACACCCCAGGAGGAGTTTGCATTTTCGGTACTTCAGGGACTTGTAAACCGGAAAAAACCATCTTTATACCTTCTTCATACTAGGTATGACAGACAGGATAGAGAGTGGCTTGAAGAGCTGCACTTTGAAGGTTATACCTCTAAAATGGTTTCCCAGTCTCAAACATGGGATATTTTTAGGGATAAAATTAACGGTTCAGTTATTTACGATGGTTCAATCATGGATAACATTGGACAAAAATATGCAAACAGTCTAAATGAGACCAATGTAGTTATGATGATCGGTTCCATAGAGGACGCTGTACCGGTAACCCCCCAGATGAATGAAAAATTAAATCTACCAGTTATTTTTGATGTTAGAGGCAAGTGGTCCTCCCAGTACGAGATGATGCACTGGGCATACACTGAACTCTACCCAAAAATGAATCATAATATACTGGCGACATGTTATCCTGGAATCTTTCTGTTAACTGATTACCTTGTATCATTTAAAATATTTACTTTCTGGTTTCCAATGACAAGAACCTTACCGGAAGAGAATCTTCTTCGAGGTATATTGGCCTCAACTCCACCAAATACTCCAATAATAGGCTGGTGGTTTGACTGGATGCCAAATGTTCCAGAAGGTGGGGATCGTATGGCTGATGCTGTATTAGAAGAACCTGGACTTCTACTTGGTTCTTTTTTTGGTAAAATACTAACCCCATCCCATGAAGCAACAAATCTGACAATTCACTCCGGTGTAGAAACAGGAGGGTATAAACACAAGAAACCAAATGTTCCTAAACTGGATCCAGATAAAGTTTATTATACACATATAATGTCCGATGGAGATAATCTTGGGGAGGCATTAATGCTCCAGACTAGGGAACTACAGTGGGATAAGACACAACGAGGCTCAATTCCTATGGGTTGGTCATTTGCTCCATCTGCAGCTATGATGGCTCCGACCGTACTTAATTATTACCTTAGAACAGCATCGGAAAACGACTTGCTTGTTGGTGGACTTGGTGTTGGATATACAGAACCTATAATTTATCTTATGGCCTACCCAGAGCAGCGGGAAGAGCTATATACAAAGTATGCTTTAATGACAGAGAAAGCAATGAGCTCGATTGATACATCCTGTCTCTGGTTAATTAATGGTGGAAACGATGAGGAAGATAGATATGCAAAACACTCAACAGGTCAGCTAAAGGGTATTTTTACAGGTTATGGAGGTGCTCCTAGTGCTGCTTGTGCAAGGGTAGCTCCAAACGATGTTGTCGCCTGTCGCTCAGCATCCTCTTTTGCTCCTTCTCTACCTATAGAGGAACGAGTGGAACATATGGCTGGTGAAATCCGTGAAGCTGCTACACGTGGAGAGAATTTTATTGAAGCGTGGGTTCTTAACTGGAACTGGTCAATGGACAGACTTCAGGAAGTTCAGAAAAGTTTAGGACCGGATTTTGTATGTGTACGTCCCGATGTCCTAGTACAACTGCGGTTGGAAAGTGAAAAAAATAAATAACGCAAGAATCTTTGATATTCAACGTTTTTCTGTTCATGATGGCCCAGGAATAAGGACTGTAGTTTTTTTTAAAGGTTGCAACCTAAAATGTTCCTGGTGCCATAATCCTGAATCTATAAAACACAAAAATCATATAGAATTTTATCCTGATAAATGTATCGTTTGTAATAACTGTTTTGATGTTTGTCAAAACAGTGTTCATCTGTTGGATAATAAAAACATTCATAAGATAGATAGAGACTCCTGTACCGCATGTTTTAAATGTGCCCAGAACTGTTTTGCAGAAGCAATTGTAGGTGTGGGAAAAGATATAGACCGAAAAAATGTTTTAGAAAATATACTAACTGATAGGGATTATTTTAATAATTCAGATGGTGGTGTAACATTTTCCGGTGGAGAGTCTATGCTTCAAATAGAGTTTTTAGAGACAATTTTAACTGATTGTAAAAAAGAGAACATACATACCGCAATTGATACTGCAGGAAATGTCCCATGGAGTTCTTTTGAAAGAATTTTGGATGTTACCGATCTTTTTCTTTTTGATCTTAAAGCTGCAGATACAAATATCTACAAAAAATATACAGGTGTGGATAATTATTTAATATTGGAAAACTTAAAAAAATTATCAGAGAATAATAAGGATATTATTATAAGAATCCCCCTTATTATTGGAGTTAATGAAAATCAGTTTAAGAAGATGGGAGATATATTAAAACCTCTTAATATTAAAAGTGTAGAGATACTTCCTTATCATAAACTAGGTGAAAATAAGTACAATCTGCTTGAAATGGATTATAACAAGTTTATAATACCTACAAAAGAACAAGTGGAAATAGCAAAAATTGAGCTTAAAGCTTGTGGTTTGAATATAAAATAGGAGTATAAAATGAACTATTTTGAGAAAATAACAGTTTCAGATAAATATAAAAAATTAATTAATGGACTTCATAAAAATAAAATATCAATAAATAGTGATAAAATTAAAAAACTTGGATATATAGATGTCGATGATCATGGATTTATTCTACATCCGGATTTTAATTTTACTGCAGAGCCAAATCACAAAGACGGTTATATATATGGTTCTAAAGCTATTGGTGAAACTTTTAGAAAATATCTCAATGAATCCCCAAAATACATAAATGCAAATAGTGCCCTAGCTGGATGCTGGGTTGGTTATCTTCAAAACTGGGTTAAAATTGATATTATCCCTGAAGACAGACCTTTACATCTGGAAAAGATTTGGAATAGATACAACATTTGGCAAAGTGGATTTGGAGCTATGAACCACTTTGGTCCTGATATGAATATAGGTTTAGAACTTGGTTGGGCAGGCCTTCTTAATAAAGTTAGACATTATAGAGCCAAAAACAATCCAACCGATACCTCATTTTATGATGGGGAAGAGTTACTACTACTGGGAATTAAGCAGTGGATAACGAATCATGCTAATTACGCAGAAGACCTTGCAGAGACAGAGCAAGATAGTTTTAAACGTAATAATTATATAGAAATAGCCAAGATAAATAGATGGCTTATAGATAATCCTCCAAGAACCCTTAGGGAATCGTGTCAGTTTTTAGCACATTTCCAAGTTTTTGATAGGACTTATTTTGCTGGTGGAGCACTTTCACAGCTGGATGAAATATTAAAACCATATTACGATCGAGATATAAAAAATGGAATATTAACAGATGATATGGCTATCTGGTATATATCAAGTCTGTTTTTTAATGATACTCACTACTCCCAGATTGCAGGTTTAAAGGCCGATGGTTCAGGGGATGTTACAAGTAAAATGTCATATATAATCCTTGAAGCTATGCACCAGATAAAAATACCTGTAAACATTGCGTTAAGAGTGCATGACGATGTTGATGATGAATTACTTCGCAGAAGTTTAGAATATAATCTTGCAGATGGAACAGGTGTTGATTATTCACTGAATATAGGGTGTGAAGAAGGTTATTCAAAAAATGGATTTCCTATACAGGCTGCTAGATTAAGAGCAAAAGTTGGGTGTAACTGGACAGCTCTTCCAGGGACTGAGTATCCAATGCAGGATGTAACAAGATGTAATATGGCAACAGCTCTAGTTGAATCTCTAGGTGATTTAAAAACATTAACAACCAGAGATCTAGATACTCTGTGGGATAAGTTTACATATCACTTAAAAATAATGTTGGATTCAATAAAGGATGGTTTTGATTGTCACTATGAGGTTATATCAAGAAATAAGCCTGAGATTGTTTTAAACCTCTTTATGCACGGTCCTATAGAACGTGGATTAAATGTAGCGGAAGGTGGTGTTGATAATATAAGTTTCTGTATCGATGGTATTGCACTTGCCACTGTTGCAGACTCATTTGCTGCAATAGAGTTAAGGGTAGTTAATGAAAAAAATCTAACCTGGGACAAACTTCTCCATGTATTAGATGTAAACTATGAAAATGAAGAGAATATACGTTTAATGTTAAAAAACATAGACAGGTTTGGGTCTCCCGGCTCACTCTCAGAAAAATGGGCACTTAAAATACGTGATTTTTTTGTGGATTATTCTAAAATCCCAACAACTAAACACCAGTTAAGAATAATCCCCGGTATGTTCTCCCATGGAGATGTATATGCCTACGGAAAAAGTTTATCTGCAACTCCAAATGGACGATTTGATAAAGATCCTATTTCACATTCAAACGACCCTGACCCGGGTTTTGCCAGAGGAATTAACTCCTTTTCCCCATCCTTAAAAGCTACAGCAGTTGCTAAAACACAACCAGGATTAGGGAACTCCGCACCACTACACCTTGATATAGATAGTAATCTAGTTGAAAGTGAAGGTGGAATCGAGGCTTTAATGGCGTTAATTAAAACACATAACCATATGGGTGGGACATTAATAAACTTAAATTGTATTACAAAAGAGAGATTGATGCAGGCTCACGAAGATCCTTCAAAACACCCTGACTTAGTTATTAGGGTAACTGGATATTCAGCATTTTTTTCCTCTCTGTCAAAAGAGTATCGTCAGCAAGTTATAGATAGATTTTTATCTGAATAAATACTATAAATTAAAGATAAAGATTATTATTAAGTTAACAAGGAGAATTTTATATTATGAGAAAGATTATAGATAAGTTTTATTTAAGCGGGTATAAAGAAGATGATAACGTATTATATACTCAGGCCTTTTCATTAGTTTCAATATTATTAGGTCTAACAGGTATTTTCATTCTTCTTTCTGTAATTATCGAAGGGGAAAAGACCCCAACATATATGGTGATTATGAGTTTTTTAACCCTGTCCATAACTTTTTTAGTTAAGATGAATAAAATGAATGTAGCAAGATCAATTACTATAACTTTTTTATCCATTGCTTGCTCAATGCTAATTTTAACAATGAATATAGCATCATATGTAGATGTATATTTCATCGCTTTTCTTCAGATGTTTGTCCTTGTTATCACTCTATTAGTTACTGAAAAACCGAAAGAACCAGCTATAGTCATGGTTCTTGGATCTTTAGCCATAATCTTTAATCACTTTTTTAGGGCTTTACCTGCGAATCTAAACGATAAAGCACCAACTATAGATGACCCTATTATTGCAATGATATTAATAATTTTTTCAGGAATAATTGTTATTAGTTCTAATAAACGGGGGCGTAATCTTGTTGAATCAATATCAAAAGAGAGCTCTTTAAACCTAGAAAGAACAAAGCATTTACATACTATTGTTGGTAAACTACAAGGGGATTTTGATACTGGAGAGGAGCTTATGGAATCTTCAAATAAAATGTCAAGTGCTGTTACAGAAGTTAAAGATATGATTCTCTCTATTAAACAGGAGGTTGCTATACTTTCTGAATCTACAGGAGTCTTACAACAGTCTAGTTCATCTATAGCAGAGAGTTCAGAAGTTGTATCTAAATCCAGTGAAACCCAAACTGTTGTAATTGAACAGACTTCAGCAGCAATTGAAGAGATGGCAAGTTCAATAAATAATATCGCTAAGATCGCAGAGGATAGAAAGTTAATTGTAACTAAATTATCGGTTAATGCTGAAAGAGCAGAAGAAGTACTATCAGAATCCACTTCTGCTATGGAGAACTTACAAGGTCTAATACAATCTTTAGGTGAAGTAAATAGTGTTATTAGTAATATTGCGTCCCAGACCAGCCTTTTGGCTATGAATGCTGCAATTGAAGCTGCCCATGCAGGTGATGCAGGAAAAGGTTTTGCAGTTGTTGCAGATGAGATAAGAAAACTATCTGAAAACTCAGGTAATAACGTTAAAACTATCTCTGATATGTTAAAAAAGATTAGTGAAGCAATTAATTCAGCTACTGATATAAATAGCACAGCGACTAACTCATTCCACCAGATAAGGGAAGAGATTAAAAATGTTGTATCCGGTATGGATGAGATCTTATCGGGAGTTACAGAACTTTCCGCAGGTACACAGGATATTAATAACGGTAATGCACAATCCGTCTCATCTACATCTGAAGTAAGAAGCGGAATAAGAGATGTAAATGATCAAATCCAACAGATATCTCACTCAATGGTACAACAGCTAAAATCATCAGAATTAGTTTTGGAATCTATTGGACATACACAGGAGAAGATGTTAATTCTTGAAGAAGAGAGTTCAATTGTAAAAGATGTTGGTGAGCAGAGTGTACTTAATCTTAAAAAGTTAGGCCAGGAGTTGGAAAAATAACTTTAATTCCAATAGTACAAGCCCCATATTACTGGGGCCTGTACAGCTTAGTATTATGAAACTTCCGAATTATTAGATAGTTCCTCTACAAGTTTCTGATGAGTTTTTTCATCAATATTATAAAAGAACAGAGGTATTATCATAATCAGTGATCCAATACCAGGAATTATTGTCATAGTTTGAAAAAGGGTATCCAGTACGGCAGGTGATTGTACGACATTTGCCTTAAAACCAACATATGCAAGTAACAACCCTGCAATGAGTTTTCCAATGAATGTTAGAGTCGAAAATATGGTTGCATCGCAACGTTTACCAGTTTTTTTCTCCATCCATTCAACTGTGTTTGCTATCATTGTAGTACGTATAACTTCAGGGAATCCCATGAATATACCCCATAAAAAGGCAAAAATGTAGAATACAAGAATATTATGATAACCGACAAAGTACATAACAGTCCCTAATATGGATAGAACAAATCCACTTAAAAGAACAAGTCTCTTTCCAGAAATATATTTTGAAAGCCAGGGAACAAGACCTGAACCTATAGCCATAGATACTAGACTTATACCCGCAATAACTGTCATAAGATCTTCATTTTGTAGGTTGTATTTTGCAAAATACATCATCATAACCATCTGAAGAGAGAGTAAAACAAGAAGTAGTGGTACATTGCCAAATATTGACTTTAGATTGTCTTTCAAGTGTAATTTATGCTCATGAGCAGGATTTCCAGCACGCTCACGGGTGAATAGTCCACCTTGAAATATTGAGATAGCACCTAAAAGACAGAAAATAACTGCAACAGCAAAGTAGTTCTCTCAGTAAAGAGCCGAAATTCATAGCCAGGCTGCACGAAGGCACAAATCAGATGAAATCCATAGAAAAGGATTATTAGTATATAAAATCATTTAAAATGTTCATCTGTCTTCTTTGTAAACACCATACGAAGAGCGTCGATTAAAAGCTTGGCACAAAAGAGCAGAAGACCGGTCATGCTGCCGTAAATAAAGGCTCCAGAAGCGTACAGAGGATGATAAGTATCAAAAGTGGTCATTTCAAAAAAAGTGATTACAATAAAGGCTATTAGTCCTAAATTAAGTAAAGCCTATAGAGGAGAAACTGATTTTTGTGAGTTGTCTTCAGGTCTCTTAATTCTAAAAAAGAGAGCAAGAGCTGCTACGCAGAAAATCAGAATTACTGGGATAGTTGTCAATACTGCCCATAAGCCTGGTAAGTGGACTTTATCGGTATTGACCCAGAATATGGAGAGATTGGCTTATAATAAATATAATGCCCCCAATATAGGGATAATTGGTTCAATTGTGTATAAGCTCTTTTTTATGTTCAGCTTCATGTAAGTCCTCCTAGAGACTGTGTTGTTTTTTTAGATTCAATAGAATTCATATTCCTCTGAATGAAAGTCCTGGACGAAGAGGAATTAATTATCTTATAGACACTCTGGAATCACTCTTAGCATTAGTAAATACTTTTTTAGTGTTCGAATTTAATTATTAATTTTTAAAATCTCAGACAACAATTTGCTCAACTCATAATCTCGAAATGGCTTTTGAATAAAACCGGTAAGACCTTTTTTTCTCAACTCATTCAAATTTTCATCTTTTGTGAAACCGGAAGAGATAATTATTTTGCAATTTTCATCAATTTTTTTCATTTTTTCAAAAGCTTCTGTTCCGTTCATTTTCGGCATTATCATATCCAAAATCACAAGATCTATATCATGAAAATTCTTTTCAAATATATCGATTGCTTCTAGTCCATTTTCAGCAAGGATAACTTTGTAGCCCATTTCTTCAAGGGTATATTTACCAGTCATACGAACGAGTTCTTCATCATCGACGAGAAGAACTTGACCAGCACCTTCTAATACAATTTTTTCCATAGGATTTTTTTTAACCACATCATCTGAGCAAGGTAAATAAAGATTAAATACTGTACCTATCCCAATTTCACTATAAACATTTATTACTCCGTGATGATCTTGAATTGTTCCATATACAGACGCTAATCCTAACCCAGTTCCTTCCCCTTGCTTTTTTGTTGTAAAAAATGGTTCAAATATTTTATTTATATTATCAGGAGTAATTCCGTTACCTGTATCTCTAATTGTAATTTCTATATAATTCCCCTCTGATATGTCAAAAGGACTTGAATTGCAATAATTATTATTAAGTATAATATTTCTTGTCTCGATTGTTAACTCACCACCATCAGGCATTGCATGAGAGGCATTTATTCCCAAATTTAACAATGAATTTTGTAAGGCTGTATTATCACCAATTACAGTTGATTGTTCTGCATTTTTAGAAGCTGAAATCCTTATTTTTTTATCGATGGATCTATTAAAAAGTGCCAGTGTATCATCAACAATGGTATGGATATCTATAGAGGTAGAAATTATTTTACCTTTTCGTCCAAAAGCCAATAATTTTGTGGTTAAATCTGAGGCTCTATTTGAGGCATCGAGAATCATCTCGACATATGCCAATCCTTTTTCATCAAGGTTTCGTATTGGGTTCTGAAGCAATTGAGCTGCACCAATTATGCCAGTGAGCATATTATTAAAGTCATGGGCAACTCCACCGGCAAGTTGACCTATTGCGTCCATTTTTCGGGATTGCTGTAGTTGGTCTTGGAGGTTAATCTTCTCTTCCTCGGCCTGTTTGCGTTTAGTGATGCCATTTTTCAATCTTTCCTGCATGGTGTTAATTGAATGTACAACTTGACTTAATTCATCTATTTCAACAGATTCTTTACGATTTAATGTTAATTTTAATCCAATTTTATCCAAGTCAAGAGTATGTGTGTATTTAGAGATTGTTTTAAGATGACGTGTTATCATAAATTGGATTAAAAGGAATACACACATGGTAGTAAAAAACGTTATCATTGCAGTGGTAACCAATATGTCTAAGGATTTTTTCCAGAGACGTTGATATACTTCATCCAGACTGGCTGCTACGATTAGTACACCATAGGAAATATTTTCTCCTGACGATCCACGATATTTTATTTGATACTCTTTGACAATATCTCTTGCAGCATCCGCTTTTCCTGCAAATCTTGTGACTATCTCTCCACCTCGCTTTTCTTGAATCTCCAAGTATTGGATTTCCTTAAAATGTAAAGCTCCTTCAAGGAGTACCTTTATTAATTCATCTTCTACTAGGTATATGCTCAATGCGATATTTGGGACATAACTGTTCTCAATATAACTCATAGTATCGTGAATAGATTCAACTTCAGAACTGTACTCCCCAAACAGTTGGACTGTGGCAACCAGAAATGTAAAACCGACACTGCATAACACTACATATAAAAGAAGGCGACGTGCTAACCGGTTATGACTATCTTTTTCTATTATCACTATTTCTCCTGTAAAAGATATTCACCTGCACGGGACTCTTTGAAATATTCTTCAATCTTACCATCTTCTTTCATCTGCTTTAAACCTTCATTGAACAATTTTACCATCTCTTTGTTTCTATCAATATTTTTAGAAAAGATTAGAAAAGTATCATTTTTAGGGAACGTATGAGGATGATGAGTTATCAATTCTCTTTCATCTTCTGAAAAGTCTTTTGCAAGTATTGCATATCCTACATCGATATGCGCTCGACAGATTTTAATTCGTCCCCATAGCAGTTTTTGAAAGTTCTTTTTTTGTGTAGAAACATATTCAACATTTATGCTTCCCTCTTTATCCGCTTGTAAAAATTCTTCATCATAAGTGTACCCTAAAATAGCTCCCATAGGTATGTCTTTTAAATCATCCAGAGTTTCCCATTCAAAATCGTAAGTTTTAAGGTGAAAAAAGCCGGAAAAAGATTTATATAACGGATCGCTAAAATAAAAATCTTCAGTACGTCCAGGCTTATCAGCCCAGGTGGCTGTGGCATCCCAATCTCCATCTAAGGCAAGTTGGTAACTTCGTTTCCATGGAAAAAACCCATATTCAACTTTTACTCCAACTATCTCAAAGGCTTCTCTAATGATACGGAGCCCTACTCCATTGTGTTTTAAATTTTCTGACAAGAATGGAGGGTATTCTCCAGTAGCTATACGGATGGTTTCCTCTGCAAATCCAATTGATGGAAATAAAGTTAAAATCAAGTAAAAAATCAAAAATTTTTTATATCTAGTTATCATTTTTTCTCCTCTATCTAAACTTTTTATTTCTGATGAATACCTTGATTCACCACACTCTCTTAATTATATCATCTATTATTCGATTTTTTGAAGTAATACTATGATGGATAACCATTGTTAGGTATTAGAAATAGATAAAACAGTGTAATACTAGCAATATAGCTAAGTCTTTACACAACTAAACAAAAGAGGAATTGAGTCTTGTGACAACTTCCCACCATTTAAATCACCATAAAATGTAATATTTTTAAATCCTACAAGTTTCAGATATTCCCTTAACTCAAAATCAGTCAAAGCCAATAGTGGAATACTATTCTCTATAACTTGATTATTAGTTTTTATTGTCAATTTTGTATTGAAATCCACATAATCACCATTATTATGATATTCATAATTCCTGATAAAAGATATTTTTTTATTATCAATTGTTGGTAAACTAGTAATATTCCCTTTAATAACTCTATTATAATTTATTATTTGAACAATAAGTAAACCATCACTCTTTAAAAGCTTAAATACTTTCTGAAGATAAACTTTTACGTCATTACGGTTATTCAGATGAACAAGAGTATTCCCAAAGCAGACAACCCTATCAAAACTGCATTTTAAAAAATGATTATCAATTTTTAACATATCAATGAGTTTATATTTAACATGACTATTATTATGTTTATCATTTGCTTTTGAAAGAAGTGAACTGTCCAGATCAATACCTGTTACATTATCTGCCCTCTCTCCAAGAAGTTCTGATAAATTTCCTGTAGCACAGCCAACATCCAGTATAACTTCATCCTTTGATATATTTTTAATACCATCAATAAAGATAAGCTGTTTTTTATTTTGAGGGAAAATAAAATCATAAACATCTGAAATAGATTTGTAAAACATAAACTCTCCTAAATAATATAAATAATTATACTTGTATATATATATAAACTCTATATTAGATATGAAAACAGAGGACTATTACTGTAATAATCCTCTGTAACTAATAATCGATTAACAACCCTCTAGAAAGTCACCATATAGTATCTCATAATTCTCACTTTTCTTAATCAAAACCGACTAGTTTCCAATGCCGGCTTCAAATGTAATTTTTATGGCAAATATAAGAAACTGGAACTGATCTCTTATATTTTACTTTTAGGGTAAACTCTATTTTGTTTGGGCTCTACATCTGGATTTCATCCATTACAACAACACTTTTAGAAAAATCAAAGGTTATATTTTTATCGTTATACCCATTAAGGTCATCTACCCTTGCTAAAGTGAGATTTTGGTGGGATGGGCTATTTTCCTTTTTTATTACAGAACTTTCACTCTCTCCCCATACAATTCCGTTCCGCCCGTTTACACTTTGAGTCCACATTTCCGCAATATCTTTTGCAATATTATCACTATATTGTATTAATTCAATTTTGTTTTTTACTTTTTAATCCTTAAAATCTTGTTAGCAAGTATAAAGATCCGTCCTATGTTAAGAATCTTTATAATATTATACTGTGTGAATTGAAACATAACTGCCTTATATATTATTTATTATAATTTTCACCTTAAAACTGATATTTGTATATACTACTTAAGTGTAATTTTTAATAGTATACAGGCATTATGATGGGTATATTTGATATATCAAAAGCTATTAAAATCTTGATTCTTCTAATCAATTTTTGTATTATTCTGGGATGTTATACAAAATTGAACAAGAAAAATGTACTGCATGTGGCTTATGTAAAAAAGTTTGCCCAGCACTAAGTGCAATATTAATTGAAGAGAGTAGTTACCGAATTGATCCAAACGAGTGTATAGAGTGTGGGCATTGTGCAGCTATATGTCCTGAGAACATTATTACTTGCGATGGCGAATTTTTAGAAGATAGAAAAGATATTAATGTAGATAGTATTAGTATTAGATCGTTAATTAGAGAGAAACGTTCAGTTAGACACTATAAAACTGATATTATAAACGATACCATACTTAAAGAGTTAGCCAATACAGCGGCTCATACAGCAACGGCTTCAAATAGTAGGCATTACAAACTAACATACCTACAAGGTTCAGAAGTAGCCCTAGCATCTTTGAAAGTTGCAACGGCCCTATATAATATTTTCTCTAAACTAGATAACCCTATTGTTAGGTTTATATCCCCTATAATTGGTATAAAAGGTTATGCAAAAAAGAGTTATGTAAAGCCATTTAAAAGGGTATTAACAGACACTATAAAAGGCACAATAGATAGAATATTCTTTAAAGCTCCCGTTGTTGTTGTTATCTCATATCCAAAATCTGCCGGTTCTTTTGGAAAAACAGACTCAGCATTAGCTGCAGCACATGTGATGTTAGAAGCTAGAACATTTGGCTTAGAATCTTGTGTTGTAGGTTATGCAGATTATGCTTCTGGAAATAAAGCGGTTGCTAAATCTTTAAAATTAGACAAAGGTATGAAACTTGGAATTATATTCACCTTAGGTTACCCTAAATACAACTATTTAAGAGTACCAAAACGAAAAGACTTAATGGTATAAAAATATTAAAAGTAAATAAAAACTGGTGTTTTACATCTTTTTAAGGAAACACCAGTCATTTTGATGTTACTTTCCGATAATAAACTATTTAAGAAGAGGTGTTATTTCCTTTTCCGCATCTTTAATAATTTCTGAGATAGGATCGTTTGTCATAGTTAGTCTCGCTAATACTTTCTGATGAACAATTTCCCAAACTGCAGAGCTGTTCTTAGCAAAAGTAGCTATCGATGAATACTCTCCATTTCTTAAAGCGTCCATAACAGATATTAGAGTTGCATTATCATCATAATAAGAAGGATCGTTAATAATCTCATTTAGTCCTACAGCATTTGTATCTTCAAGCATGATCTTCTGATTCTCTACTGATAAAGCTTCTCTTATTAAGTTAAAAGAAGCTTCTCTGTTTTTTCCAGCCTTTGGCACAGAATTAAATACAGAACCTACAAGACAGTTTCCATTTATACCACCATGGGCTACCGGAAGTACCGCAACTCCCCAGTTCATACCTTTACGGATACAACTACTTGCCTGCCATGTTCCATTGATTACAAAAGCAACAGTCTGAGTGTTCTGAAAAGCGCTCCAAAGTGGCCCCTCATCTGAGTTATTACCAAGACCTGGAGGAAAGTTATTATTCATGACCCGAATAAACTCCAATGTTTCCATTAGTGCAGGGTCAGAAAGATTAGATTGTCCATCTGCTGTTGCAAAGTCTGTATCCTTCTGACGAAAGAAAGGGGTCGCCCGTAAAGAACCACCATAATGGGGGAAAGTTGGGATTCCACCACCATAGAATTCACCATTTCCAGCTTTAGTAATAGCATCAGACATAGACTTAAATTCTGCCCATGTCTTTGGAGGCTGCTCTGGATCAAGTCCAGCTTTGACCATTAGGTCTTTATTGTAAAAGAGCATAAATATAGAGGATTTATGCGCTACAGCCACAGCTTGACCATCACTGTCATAACCTAAAAATGTAGGGTTCATAGACTCTACAATATCCATTGGTAGAGGCTCAAGAATTCCTTCTTTTGCATAATTCAATATATATTCACCACCGGAAAGAATATCTGGAACATCCCCCGCAGTAATCAATGCCCGTTGCTTCAGGTCGAGAACTTCCCCCCAACCCCAGTCTACCCAATCAACATCGTAATCAGGATATTTCTCTTCAACTGATTTTCTAACTGCTATATAGTAGTCATCATGAGGTGTTAAACCTCCGGGTCTTGCCTTTTCAGTTGTTATCTGGTCATCATTGTAACCAAGATGAGGAACAATAAGCTTAATTTTATTTAAATCTTCTTCCTGCTGAGTTTTTGCGAAAAGTGAATTAATTCCAATCAGTGAAAATAATAAAAATAAAGTAAAAATCTTTTTCATTTTGTTCTCCCTTTTTTTAAATGCAAATTACCACATGGTAAAAGGATGTTTATTTCTAACTGTTATGAGGAAATTTAATCGTAAATTTTGTTCCTTCTCCAAGTTTACTAGTGCAATTAATACTTCCATTTAATGTTTGTGTAACTAAATTATATGCGATATTCATTCCAAGACCACTTCCTCCCATACCACGTTTTGTAGTAAAAAAAGGATCAAATATTTTTGTTATATTCTCGTGGCTGATACCTTTTCCACTGTCTTTATAATGAATAACAGCAGACTCATCAAGCTTCTCTATCTCTATGATAATTTTCCCATTTTCAATCTCCTCAAAACCATGAACTAATGAGTTTATTAATAAATTAGTAAGTATCTGGGCTAATGCACCAGGATAGGTTTTAACACTAAATTCCTCACTCTGTTTAACAGAAACAGAATGACTTGTGTGTTTAAACTTAGAATTAGTACTTATAAGGATTTCTTTTATATATGCATGAATATTAAACTTTCTAATCTCTTCACTGGACTGATCTACGGCCACTTGTTTAAAACTATTTATTAGGCTGGCAGCTCTTTGTAAATTAGATGAAATCATTTTAGTGGTCTCTTTTGCAACCTTCATAAAATCAATAATAGATTTTCTAGAAATTTTATCTGATTCGAGCAGAGAATCAAAATCATGGGTTTTATCTTCCAAATATGATGCAGCTGTAACAGCAATACCCACAGGTGTATTTATTTCATGGGAAACTCCTGCAACAAGACTTCCCAAAGAGGACATTTTTTCAGATTCTACAAGTTGTTTTTGAGTATCTTTCAGCTGATCCAAAGAATTCTGAAGTTTATCAGTACGCTGGGTCACAAGGGTTTCCAAGTTCTTTTTATGGTTTATTAGTTCAAGCTCCTGCTTTTTTTGCTCAAGGAAGATATTTCCTATATAATTTTTAGCAGAAATCAATACAATAATTGAAATAGAAGTTGCAAGTATAAGAGTTATTATTATTAAAATGTTAACAATCCTGCCAATAGCCTTGGAATAGCCTAATAATCTAGTTTCAAAATAGGACTCAAATATTATAAAATTCATTAATTTATCGAAATTGTCTTCTAAGTGACTGTAGAGAAAATATCCATATCTATGAATTTCCATATTTGACATAGATGTATCTTTAATAGCAGTGGAAATACTGTTTTCTAATAAATATATCCCCAGTTCAGTTGTTAATAATGCTTCATAAGTAATCTCATTACTAGAAATAAGAGTTTTAATATATTCCCAAAATGTAATAAATGTTTCAAATTCGTCTGTTATTTTTTTCCCAATTATCCATTCAGGAAGAACATCAGAGAGCCCATATATAGATTCATTAAAATCTCTTATCAGTACATCATAAGTTTCTTCTGACGTAATTCCAACCATTCTATATCGCTCTGCAGCATAAGATGTTATTTTCTCCCACTGATACATAGTTGATATAGATTCAGTTTGAATATCCTTGAGATAGTTTACTAATAATATAGATGTTGTGATTATAACGAGAATAAATATTATGGGTAATAGAAATGAAAGGACAATAGATTTATACTCAATTTTCATACAATATTTTAACTTCCTATATATATTTTATTATTATTTATAATAATATGTTACATCTAATTAGGAGTCAAATAATTAATATCAACTTAATATAGAACTACTGTATAACCAAGATTATACCAGTCAAAAATTTCGATGGCACATTCCATTGGATTTATCAAGGAGATTAATAATAGATTACCTTATCAATTTAATTCACTAAATGACTAATATCATTTTTATAATGAAAAAGGTATTCAAGATAATTTTCTTCAATCTTAACATCTTCTTCAAGATTTTCAGGTTTAACTGGATCTAATACACTAGACTCTTTTTTAAAACCATAAAGACTCAAAAATACCGGAATTGATACAGGTTTAACAAATGGATCATTTGAAACACTATCGAACATAACTTGCCCCCTATTATAATTTTAAGCCCTTAGAACATTAAAATCAAATTAAAATAGATGCTTAAATATATAATAAATAATATTTTTTTTGGCACGATACATTCGATATTAAACTCACCTGTAATTATTTAATCCGGACTATATCTAATAATCCCGATTATATTTTATTACTACTGCTTTTGCCGTCTTAACTCATTATCACTTATCATTTTAGAATAAAATTCTTTTGTTATAGGATAAAAAGACATAGAAATAAGACTGGCAATATAACCTGCAACAGGAAGAAGTGTCTTGATGCCAACAATAGTTTTCAGAACCGTTTCAGCCTGATCGGCACCAGGAATATAACCTGACATTGAAATTAATGTTCCTCCGATAAATCCACCTAGTGCCATCCCTAGTTTATTAACAAACGTAAGTTGGCTCGATACAGTTCCAGCCCCCTCCAGCCCAGTTTTCCATTCACCATATTCAACACAATCGGCAAGCATAGACCAACCAACAACACCTGTTAACGGTCCAAAAGCCATGGTAAGAACAGCGAGAACGAATATAACAGATACAGATGTAAATGGAACAAAAAATAGAATGAAAGAGAGTATCATCAATATTGCCGAACCAGCTAGAAACAGAGGTTTTTTGCCGACTCTTTTACTTAAGAAAGGGATAAAAATAGAAACTAATATTGAAAAAACAACACCTATACCCATAGTGGAAGCAATTAAATCCGGTCGTTTTACAGCATACGTAAAATAGTAAATATTAACTGCTGAAGCTGCAGCATATGCTATCATGTCTGTCCCAAAGGCGATCATCAACATAAGCAGAGCTTTATTTTTAGTAATAAGTTTCAACTGCTCTCTAATTGATAAACCTGAAGTTGAGTTTTCTTTCTTATAGTGCTCCAACCTGTCATGTTTTTTTGCACCACTTGCACATAACCAGAACGAGAGGGTAAGTAAAACAGCTGAAATAATTGCAAAAATTGTCCATGCTTTGCTGCCTCCTCCCAGTGCTTTTGTTATTGGGATTGCACCTACACTTACAAACATAATTCCTACAATTCCAAGAACCTGTTTAAAGGTTGCAATAACTGTACGCTGATCAGGATCCTGGGATAATATAGGAGTCAGGGAGTGGTAGGGAATATTCACAACAGTAGAAACAAGAGAGTACATTATATAAATAATATATATGTAGACAATTTTCCCAGCTGTACTCAAATCTGGAGTCCAGAATAACATAACAGTTAACAGCCCTAAAACAGGAGCTCCCCATATTATATAAGGTCTGTATTTCCCGATTTTTGATTTGGTTCTATCTGCCAACATTCCCATAAGAGGATCTGTAATAGCATCAATTAATCTCGAAAAGAGGAATAACCCACCAACTGCTGCTGCACTGATTCCAAAATGATCTGTTAAAAAATACATAAGAAACTGCAGTGTTAGAAAAAATGGAATATTTGAGCCAATGCCTCCAAAACCATACCTAACAACTTCACTTGTTGATGCTCTTCTATAACCTTTTACTGTATTATCTTTTTTATCATTATTCATTTTTACCTCCAGCCCCGTGGATTCTCTTGAATCTCACAATTAAAATTGTACAATCTATCCCTTAATACCTTTGTTTTATCCGGAAAATGTTTTCTTTGATCATATGATTCATTTTGATCAATGTTTAAATTAAAAAGGAATGGATGTATCTTCATCTGTTTATAAGTTGAATTTTCACTTTTTTGAGTTGCAAAGTATTTAAAGTGATCCTGTGTTCTAATACCATGGGCAGCCATGTTGTAGATATAATAAAGCTCATCATGTGGGCTCTTTTCTGTCTCTTTTTTTAACAGCGGCATAATATCTCTACCATCAATAACTCGATCTTTTGGAAGTTCTATACCGGCAAGCCCCATTATTGTTGGTAAAAAGTCTATATTCATGACATGTTCATTTGTAACAAGCCCTTCGGGTATGGCTTTTGGATAGTGAGCCAACATAGGTACAATCTGTCCACCGTCAAATGAGTTTCCTTTTCTTCCTCTATGCATTCCTGGAGATCCCTGATGCCATGGACCATTATCGCTGGTAAATAAAATAAGTGTATTATCAAGTTTTCCAGTATCTTCAAGTTTTTTAATTATTTGACCAACACTCCAGTCAACTTCCTGAATACAGTCTCCATATAGACCACCTTTACTTTTACCCTGGAAATCTTCTCCTGCAGATAAGGGATGATGTGGCCATGGTGATGGGTAATAGACAAAAAATGGATCATCTTCACTCTTATCTATAAAATTAACAATTTCGTCTGTTAATTTAGAGGTTAATCTGTTTTGATCTATAATCCCATCTTCAGCGATCTCACTGTTTCTCCATAGCTTATAAGGTGCCATATCGTTTGAATAGTGTGCACCATAAAAGTATTCAAATCCCTTATCGTTTGGTAGATATGGGGATTTATCCCCTAAATGCCACTTACCAAACATACCGGTACGGTAACCTCTGGACTTAAGAGCTTCAGCAATTGTTATTTCATCGGGTAGAATACCATCCACATTCATAGATCTTCTTGCTAATGGGTAGAACATCCAGGGTTTTAAAGGGTTTTTACCAGGTGGTTTTCCTGAAATGATTCCGTCATCATCATATTCCATATCGAATACTTCGGTTTTATTAGGATTAATACTTGGGAAAAATACTCCATTAATCATACCCCTAAAAGGATAACGACCAGTTAATAGGCCAAAACGACTTGGGCTGCATACAGGGCTGGATGAGTATCCATTCATCATAGATGCTCCCTTCTTGGCCAAACGGTCAATATTTGGTGTATTTATAGCCTTAGAACCAAAGTGGGAAATATCCCCCCACCCCATATCGTCCATAAGGATTACAATGACATTGGGAACTTGTTTTTTTTCAGCTGGATCTACAGCCTTAATTGCATCAAGGTAACTCTGATGATCTTTCAAGTGAGGATCAGCTTTTTTTTGCCACTTTTTGCGTTTAGCCGATAGAGAACGAAATAAAACTATAATAGCTAGACAGATTAAAGTTATTATAGTTCCAACAATTGTAAAAAAAACAGTCATATATTTCTCCTTGGTTGCATAGTCGAGCAGTATTCGAAGAATACGACCAGACTTTATTATTTAACTTTTTAAGGCATTTAAAATAAGATCTAAGGCTAAACAAAACTCCTCAAAGGGATCTATTTTCTGGTTTTTAGTCAGGATTTTCCTTCTAAGTGCAGTTCTACTACCAAATGTACCTGCAAGGTTTCCAATTAGACAGCCATAAAGTCTTGGGTTTATATCGCCTCTAATAGTCTGATCATCAATTCCTTTCTGGATTATATTTTCAAAATTATTATTTATTTCATTAGCTATTTTTTCGAACTTACTAACGATTGGAAGATCGGGGTACTCATTTTCATAATATAGATTAAAGTGAGCAACAAGATTTTTCATTGGAAGGTTAATCATATAATCATCTTTTAAACTTGTTATAAGTTTTTGTACAACCTGGATACCACTAAGATGTTCATCAATTTTATATAATAAAATAACCCCTGATAAAAACTCTGCCATAATGTGAAAAAGTAGATCTTCCTTTGAAACATAATATAGATAAATGGTACCAGGACTTAAAGCGCATTCACGTCCTATTGCTGCCATAGTAACCTCTCCAGGACTTTTCTCTGAAAATAGTTTTTTACCGGCATTTAATATTTGTATACGTCTTTTCTCTGCAGCTTGTTCTTTTTCTAGTTGTTTTCTCTCTTCTTTATCCATACAAACTCCATATATTGTTTTAAAATGAATACCAATCATACTAATGAACGCCGTTCAGCGACAAATAAAATTGTAACACCCTATAATTTATCAGTCAAATTTAATTTGTAATTTTGTTAGTTTTGTATAAAAATATTAAATCTGGACTTTTTTAGGTATAAATTTTTAACATTTAATATATTCCCATTTGTAAAAATTGTAAAAATTGTTATATTATTATTTATGGTAGTTAATAAACACGGATCTTTCAAAATAGAATATCATGGTAATATTATATTAGTTAGATTCATTGGCGCTATAAATATAGATACATATAAGCAGTACAATAAAAGAATATTTGAAATTGCAAAATCTTTTAATGGTAAACAGTGGGCTCAAGTACTTGATTTTAGAGAGTGGGGACTTGCAACTCCTGAAGTTTTATCAGTAGCTATTTCTGACCAAGAAAATCCTGAAAAAATTAAGGTCCGTTGTACAGATCAAATAATAATTGTGACCAACAATTTCATTGAGAGTTTTACTAATAATATTTCTGATAGTAAATCTTTTGTTGTTCCGGAATATGTAAAAACCGAGGAAGAAGCTTTTAACATTTTACAGACAAAGGATTATATAGGTGAATTGGATGTTTTTACCCGGGATTCTGAAACTATATAATAAATACCTTTAAATAAACTTCTACAATTGCTCCGCTCATTTTATATTATGTGATCACACAGTATTTTGCTAGAGAGATAATTGGAGATAAATATGATTGACTTACATGTTCATTCAAATATTACTGATGGAACAGCTACTCCTTCCCAGATAATACAAATGGCAAAAGCTAGAAACTTAACTGCTGTAGCTTTAACTGACCATGATACTATTGATGGACTTGAAGAAGCGGATAGAGAAGCGAAGAAACTAGGTATATCATTTATTCATGGAATCGAATTTTCAGTTGATAATGGTAATGGTCGACTATTGCACATATTAGGTTTGGATCTAGATGTACAAATCCCCGACTTTTTACTCTTATATAATACATTTAAAGAAAAGAGACAAAACCAACTGTTTTTTACAATAGAATCTTTAAATATAATAGGTCTTCATTTAGAAATGGATCAACTCCTACCCTTTAAAACCGGTAAATGGTTAGATCGGCAAGCTGTAGCTAAATGGCTGGTTGCAACTAAGCGGGTTCAGAATATATCGAAAGCATGGACCAGATATCTTGACAAGATCCCTTACCAAACGGGTGAATTATTATCCCCTGAACTGGCAATAAAGATAATTAAAGCAGGCCATGGAAAATCTTTTCTCGCACATTACAACAAAAACATAGGGTTTCAGGGGTATACGTTTAGTGAAATGAAACAACGACTATTAGAGCTTAAAAACATTGGCTTAGATGGAATGGAACGTTATTATCCAACATTTACAACTGAGGATATGGTACAAGTAGATTACTTTCTAGATCTGTATGATTTTATCCCATCAGGTGGATCAGACTATCACGGTGATAATAGACCAGAGATAGAGATAGGTATTGGCGATGGTGACTTTGATGTACCGGATTCAGTACTGTCTAAGCTTATGAGATAGATCCTTTTAGCTTATATATAAAGAATCTCATACTTGCATGTTGAATCTATTTCACATTCATAACTACTATCTAAGTAGATTGTAATATCAACATCTGAGGGAGCATCTATTTTTAAAGTGATCCTATTTTCAATTCGATGCCAGTAAACAGATAATTTCCCACTATCAGTTTCTGTGTATCCTTTTGCCCATGTAAGATCGTTATTAAAATCGGGTCTGATATTAACTTTTTTACCACCAGGGAACTTATCATCCATCTGAATTCCTGTTAAGTTACAAAGAAACCAGCTACTAATACTTCCAAACATTCTATGATTTCTAGATTGCTCTCCATTCCAGTTCTCCCATAATGTTGTAGCACCCTGCTCTATCCAAAGTCCCCAACTAGGAAAATCTGTTTGTGTTGCGATTTTATATGCTAAATCCCCACGACCATACCGGCTTAAAACATCTAAAAGAAATCTAGTACCTAGAATTCCAGTATCAAGATGATAATTTTGCTCTTTAACATGTCCTATAAGCCTATCAAGAACTTTTTGAGTAAGATCGTCACTTATAAAACCAAAAAATAGGGCTGCTGCATAGCTTGCCTGACAGTCACCTTCTATAAAACCAGTTTCTCGGTCTACAAACTTTTTATTAAATGCAGAATGTATTCTTTCTGCTTGTTCTTTATACTTTAAAACATCCTTACTTCTGCCAAGAACTTCTGCAATTTTTGCCATCAATTTTGTTGAGTCATAATGATAACCGGTACTTGTTATGGCAATAGGACATTTTGGTTTATGGGCAACTCTGTTAGGTGAACACCAATCCCCAAGCCCATAGGTTATAATGTCATTTTTTGCTTTACCTGTTTGCCATGTCATATATTTTTTCATAGTTTCATACATAGATTCTAAGAACTTTGTATCACCACGATAAAGAAATATATGCCAAGGAATTATTATTAGAGCACTGTCCCAGGCTGGTCCTGAAAAACCATCAAATCCCCAACCACTTGTAGGGGCAATTGCTGGAATCTGGCCATTTTTCTTCTGGTTATCGGCAATATCATTTAACCATTTTTTAAAGATATGTTCAGAATCATAACATAATAGATTATAATCGATTGATAGATTTACATCCCCAGTCCAACCGTTTTTCTCCCTATGAGGACAATCTGTAGGTAGACCTTGGAAATTGTTTAAGTTGGATTGATTTCCTGCTATAAATATCTTGTTTAATAATTCATTAGAACAGCTAAAACCACCAATTTCTTTTAGATCTGTATGTATTTCTAAGCCTAAAATAGTAGACTCATCTACACTTTCCAGTCCATGGGCTTCTACATATTGGAACCCGTGGTAGGTAAAACGGGGTTGCCACTCTTCCATACCCTCACCTTTAAATATATACCTATCCTTTTGTATGTATTTATGGTCTTTTTTTACTGTATGTTCAAGCAGTGCTTTGCGATCCAGTTCTTTTCCATTTAGCATTTCAGCATATGTTAAGGTCACCTCAGTTCCCTTAGTTGCAGCAGATTTTAACCGTACAAATCCTGTTGTATTAACACCAAGATCAAATACCCACTTTTTATCACCTATCTTCCAGTAATTAACAGGTTTAATCTGCTTAATTATCTTCATAGGCGGCATATCCAAGGGTTTTAATGTCTCTGTTGGAGAGCTATATATTTTTATATCACCCCAACTAGAATCATCTATTGAACTATCCATCCAATCGTATAGTTCCAGACGGGCATCGTAGGTTTCTCCCCCATATATATCATCACTAATAATAGGACCTGTTGTAACTTTCCAGGTATCATCACTTACGATACTAATGTTACGATCTGCTTCTATTACACCGCTTAATATAAACTTAGGGAAACTTCGCCAATGGGTTGTATCATAGTTCCATGCATTATTTAGATGAACATTAAACATCCCATTACCAAGAACTACTCCAAAAACATTTTCACCCTCTTTAAGATAAGACTTAATATCGTAACTGAGATAGTAAGTTGTCTTCTCGTACTGGCTAAAAGGTGGAGATAAAATATCGTCTCCAACTTTTTGACCATTTATATATAACTCAAAATAACCTAACCCTGTAATGCTTACCTTAGCTGATTTGATATTATTAACATTTATCACTTTTCTGAAAAAAGGAGCCTCTACAAATTCACGGTTTTGAAACCCTAGGTTTCCAAGAGATTTATCAAAAAACCTTCTTAGAATAGAGTTTGAGTGATGTATTATTGATTCCTCTTTTTTTCTACTGTGTTTTATACTGTGATACTTCTTCCCAATCCATTTAGCATTTGTAAAATCACAATTTCTTTTTATCATTACTTATCCTCATTTAATCCAAGTTGTCATAGCATAAAAGGTTTTAATTGATATATCATATCATGAAAAACTCTATTGTCAAGATATTTCATGCTAGAAACACTGCATGAAACATTCTCAATTTTGTTAAAAAACAGATATTTTACACCCTATGATATATCAATATACAAGAATTAAAGTAATTTTTTTTATTTTGATGTCATTAATTATTTAATATGGTATTATCCTAATATGAGTAAAGAACCACTATATGTAATAATATATAAAGATATATTTAGTAAAATAAAGTCAGGTGAATTCCAAAAAGATCATCGACTACCTACTGAAATGGAAATATCTAAAAATTTTAATGTTAGCAGAATTACAGTTACTAGAGCTTTAAAGGAGCTTGAACAAGGTAATTATATTAGAAGAATTAAAGGTAGCGGTAGCTATGTTAACGATTCAGAAATATGGAAAACCTCACAAAGTAATATAGAAACTGGCACAAAATTATCGATTATATCCCTAGTTTTACCATTTGAAGGGAATTTTTCTTTTGATATATTTAAAGGTATTGAAGATGTTGCCAAGAAAAAAAACTACCTTGTAACCTTTCATAACTCCTCGGATGATCCAAAAATAGAAAGAGAGATAATCTTGGATCTTGTAGCAAAACAATCACATGGAATTATCCTTTATCCTGTAGAACATAGTGACAATATGGATCTTTACAGTAATTTATTAATAGATAAGTTTCCTTTTGTTTTATTGGATAAAAAAATCCATGGTATCGATGCACCTCTTGTATGGGCAGATAATGAAATGGGATCCTATGAAATAACAAGCCATCTAATTGAGCTTGGACATACAAAAATAGTTTTTGCAGGAACTTCAGTTTACGATGTCTCATCTGAACTTAGTAGATATAACGGATTTTGCAAAGCCCATGTTAGCCATGGTTTACCTCTTCAAAAGAAACACCTATTTACAGATATGGATCTGAACTCTGTACCATCAGATTACCACCCTGATGAGCCTCTTGAAGTTAGACAATGTAACTATATAATTGATTTTATCGAATCCATCCCAGCCTCTGAAAGGCCTACAGCTATAACTGCTGTTAATGACCAGATGGCTGAAGTAATTATGAGAACAGCTATTAGCAGAGGAATAAAGATCCCTGAAGACTACTCTATAACAGGATTTGATAACCTTCCATTTTCGTCCCATCTACCTGTACCTTTAACAACTGTAGAGCAACCCGTTTACAAAATAGGAAATCTTGCTGCAGAAGAGTTATTTAAAAAGATACAATTCCCTGGTATGGAAGTTAATATACAAACTGTTAAGGCTAAACTTCTTATAAGAAAATCTACAGGAAAACCTAAAAAGTAAAAGTAATATAATTTTACAATTGACATCTCCACTAGTTATGATATGATATATCAAATAAGACTTATTTGATATATCATACAACATTGGAGATTATTAATGCAATTTTTAAAAATTATCAGCAGGGCAAAACAATTAATTGATACAAAAATATTAGATTTAAATATATCTGGAGCAATAACAGAAGAACCTGTTCCATTTTTAGAACGTAAACAACTAAATTATACTGAGTATAAAATTGGTGATACATGGGGAAGACTATTTTCATGTGGATGGTTTCATTTAACAGGAAAAGTTAATGTTAAAACAGAACAAACTTTATATCTGAAACTGGATATGAACTGTGAAGCCCTACTATTTGATACAAATGGTAAACCTCTTAAAGGATTCACTAATGGAAGTTCAACTTTTGGTTTTATAGGCTCCCTAGGATCTCCTGCAAAAAGATACTTCCCTATTAATGACTTTATATCTTCAGATGGAAATATTGATCTGTGGTTAGATGCTGGTATGAACGACCTTTTTGGGAAAGTAAAAAGAAAAGGCCGTATCGAAACTGTAGAAATAGTTACAAGAGATCTTGATGCAAGAACACTTTATTATGATCTGAAATCTTTAGTTCCATTAAAAAACGCTTCGAGGACTAGGGATAAGTCAGCTTATAAGAAATATAACAAAGGTCTGAATAAAATAAATAGATTATCTAATTCAAATTGGATCAAAGATTCACTAAGTATTACACAGGATCTATTAAAAACTAAAAGCAAAGATAATCATGAAATTAGTTCTATAGGTCACGCCCATCTGGATCTGGCATGGTTATGGCCAATTCGAGAGACATATAGAAAAGGTGCTAGAACATTTGCCAACGCACTTAGATTAATGGATGAATACCCAGATTATAAATTTGGTGCCAGTCAACCTCAACTATATAAATGGATTAAAGAACAACACCCATCACTTTACGAAGAAGTTAAACAGAGAGTAAAAGAAGGCAGATGGGAAGTTCAAGGTGGAATGTGGGTAGAAGCAGATACTAATGTATCGGGAGAAGAGGCCCTGGTTCGTCAAATGTTATATGGAGTTAAATATTTCCAGGATGAGTTTGATATAAAGGTAAATTCATTATGGCTACCAGATGTTTTTGGATATTCAGGAAATATGCCTCAAATTATTAAAAAATCTGGTTTAGACTATTTTATGACAATAAAATTGTCCTGGAACGATACAAATAAATTTCCTCATCATACTTTTAACTGGGAAGGAATTGATGGTTCTACAGTATTTTCACACATGCCTCCAGAAGGGGAATATAATAGTCCTGCAAATGTAAAATATCTTTTAAAATCAAAAGAAAATTATAAGGAAAAAGCTATATCACAAAAAACACTTAGTCTATTTGGTGTTGGTAATGGTGGTGGAGGACCTGCAGCAAGCCACTTAGAGAGAATAAAAAGATTAAATGGAACATCTCCAATGCCTAAGGTTAAAATTGAAACTTCCAGGGACTTTTTTCATAAATTGAAGGATATTAAGGATAAATTTCCATCATTTGCTGGTGAGTTATACCTAGAGAAACATAGAGGTACTTATACATCACAAAGTAGAGTTAAATATTATAACAGAAAACTTGAAAACAGATTAAAAACTGTGGAAACCCTATTAATTCAAATGGATAGTTACAATATATATAAAAATGAGATAAGGGAGATTTGGCAGGAAGTATTGTTATATCAGTTCCACGACATACTACCTGGTTCTTCTATTAAAAGAGTTTATGATGAATGTATATATAAGTATGAGATCCTTGATAAAAGATTAGAAGAGATAACTTCCACTGTGCTTGGAACAAAAATATTAGACGATAAGGATATAATAAATATAGACGATATAAAAGTTTATAATCCACTAGCTGAAGAGTCTGTTGTTGATAGATACTCAGACAGTGAATATCAGAGTTTAACAATCTCACCACTCTCCTCAAACATTATTGATAAAGTCGCTTATAAAAAATCTTTAAGAAAATCTGTAAGAGTAATGGAAAACAATTTTATCAAAGTAAACTTTAAAAGAGATGGTTCAATAAAATCTATCTTCGATAAAGAGTTTAACAGAGAAGTTTTAAGAGCTCCTGGGAACTCTTTCAAAGTATATACAGATATCGCAAGTGCCTGGGATATTTTTAAGTTCTATAAAATCCTTCCAACATATAAAATGAAGTTAGTTAAAAGTGAAGAGTTTAATTACGGAACTGTACAAGAGATAGTTCAACATTATAAATATGGTAAAAGCAGATTAACTCAAAAAATTAGGTTAAAACCAGATAGCAGACAGATCGATTTTGTTTTAGATGTAGACTGGCAAAATATAAGACGAATGTTAAGAACATCATTCCCTCTTACTCTAAAAACTGATAAAGCTGTGTTTGATATTCAATTTGGTAATATTTCAAGATCAACTAAAAATGATACAAAACAGGAGAGAGCTCAATACGAAGCTTGTGGGCATAACTGGGTTGATATGAGTAATAAAGATTGGGGAGCTTCTATAATAACTGATAGTAAATACGGCTTTAAAACAAAAAACAGTATTTTGGATCTAAACCTAATTAAGTCAACAAATTATCCATGTAAAAGTGGAGACATAGGTAAACATGAGATCAAATATGGTCTATATGTTCATAATGGAAATGTAACAGAGGCTAAAGTTGATAATAGAGCTATGAATTTTAACAGCTGGTTACCTGTGTATAAAGATGGAGAAACCATAATTAACAATCTTTTTACACTGTCCAATAACAGTATCACCTACTCTACAGTTAAAGAGAGTGAAGATTCTAATAATTTAATATTACGACTATATGAAAGAAATGGTTTAGAAGAAAGCTGTAAGTTGACTATAAAAAAACCAACAAATGGAATTTATGAAACTAACATGGTGGAAGATAACCCGGAACTATTAACAAAAGAATCAGAATTAACATTAAACTTCAGTGCATTTGAAGTAAAAACATTAAAAATAAACTTAGATTAAAAGGATATATATGAAAGACACCTATAAAGAGATATTTTTAGTACCATATTCCCACCTAGATACACAGTGGAGATGGGAATATCCAACTACTATTAAAAAGTATCTGAAAAAGACATTAGAAGAGAGTATAAACCTTTTTAAAAGATATCCTGACCACCAATTTAACTTTACAGGGGCTTTAAGATACGAAATGATGAGGGATTATTTCCCTGATCTGTTTAAAGAAGCTAAAAAGTATATAGATCAGGAAAGATGGCACTTAGCTGGAACTTGTCTAGATGAAACTGACGTTCTGGTCCCATCTGTAGAGTCTATGATCCGTAATATACTTTATGGTGATAGATGGCAAAAGGATGAATTTGGTAAAAGTAGCCGGGATTATATGATTCCAGACTGTTTTGGTTTCCCTGAAAATATGCCGACAGTTATGTCACATTGTGGAATAAACGGATTTTCAAGTAATAAACTAACCTGGGGTTCTGCAGTAGGAATTCCATTTGAAATTGGAAAATGGAGAGGTCCTGACGGCAGCGAAGTAGTTAGTGCATTAAACCCATGTAGATATGACTCCCATATGGATTTACCTATATTCCTTAATCCTGGTAGATTAGCTAGGTTAAAAAAACTAGGTAAAAAGTCCGGTATATGGAAATCTTTTCAATACTACGGTGTTGGAGATATTGGTGGTTCACCTACTGAAGGCTCAGTTAAAAGAGCACTGTCTAGCATTAAACACTATGCTAAGAAAAAGGGTGGCATAACAGTTAAACAGGGTTCTGCAGAACAGTTTTTTGATAATATAACTGATGTAGAACGATCAAAAATGGACAGCTACCAAGGGGATTTTTTATTAACTCAGCATAGTGCAGGAACTATAACTTCTGCTGGAATAATGAAGAGATGGAATAGAAAAAATGAGCAACTTGCATACATTGCTGAATTAGCAGCTGTTACAGCGCTATACCATGCAGGTCTACCCTACCCTAAAGAGAAAATTAAAAAAAGTTGGAGTAGAATAATTGCAAGTCAAATGCACGATATACTTCCTGGAACATCAACACCAACAGCCTATGAGTTCTCCCATAACGATGAAGTTATTGCGCTGAATACATGGACTTCTATTATAGAGGACAGTGCAAAAGCTATCGCTTCTAATTTATCAGGTAGTGGTGAACTTCTACTTTTTAATCCTCATAGTGAATCTAGAATAGATGCTGTAGAGTTTATTTTACACACTGATACACAATATTTAAACCACAAGTATGTATTAATAAAAGACATAGATAACAATGAATATGTTGGACAACTTAAAATAGATGACAATAATCAAACAATAGTTACTTTCGCCCCAAAGCTTGAAGCATTAAGCTGGTCAAAGTTTTCCATAGATAAATATAGTGAAAAACCAAAAGAGTTAGTGACTTTAAAGTTAGAATCAAATTCACATATTATTGAAAATAGTTTCTATAAAGTAGTTATAGAGAACAACGGAAAAGTGAAATCAATTTTCGAGAAGACAATTAACAAAGAGCTACTAAAAAAACCTTTGGCATATGAATTCCAAAAAGAGAGACCTTTACAATTCCCTGCATGGAATATGGATTGGAAGGACCGAAAAAAGAAGCCTTTTAAACGTATTGAATCCGGGGGTTCTGTAAAAGTATTAGAGCACGGACCTATTAAAACAACTATTGAGATAACAACAATTGTAAGTAAATCCAAGTTTATTAAAGAGATATCTCTATCTGCAGAATCAAACACTGTAGAATTTATAGAGAGAATAGATTGGCACGAAAAAGGTTGTTCTCTGAAACTCGCATTAACTGGAAATATGGATGATTCAGAAATGACCTATAACTGGGAGACATCCAGAATTAATAGAGGAATCAACAATAAAAAACAGTACGAAGTACCTTCTAGAAACTGGGTAGATATGAACTCTAAAAAGAATTGGGGAATATCCATAATTGAAGATTGTAAATATGGTTACGATCATCCTATGGCGGATACAATTAGAATGACACTGTTATATACTCCTGCAATTCATTATATTAATGGTTTTTGGGATCAGAGGACCCATGATCATGGCGAACATACAATCCGATACGCTATTCATGGACATAGTGGTGACTGGAAAGGCACAGATGTAATTGCTAAATCTTTTAATACACCTACTAGACCATTTATAGTCCAGGACAGTGAAAACAGTTCAAAAGAGAGTGTAATAAAACCTTTTAAACTTAAATCAGAACACATTGGTATTTTATCAATTAAAAGAGCTGAAGATTTAGAGGGTATTATTGTTCGTTTATACGAAAGAAGTGGTTCGGCTAATATTGGAACTCTCTCATTTAACCAGGATATAAATGAAGTATATACAGTAAATGGTTTAGAAGAGAAACAGGAACAGATAAGTTTCAGTAAAAATAGTCTGGATGTTGAAATTCCAGCTAATGGTATCAAATCTTACTTTATCAGATATGAAAGTGAGGTTGCTACAAAAATTATACCTCAACAAACATTAAAACTGCCATATAATCACTCTCTTTTTAGTGAAAACGGTGTTAACACAGAATCAATACTGCCTCGGGAATCTATTTCTGGCTTAGTTGAATCTGGAGATATAACATTTTATATAGCAGAAAATAAAGAATTGAATGCCCTTAGCTGTAATTCTCAGAAGTTAAACCTGTCTGAAGGGTATAATACTCTATCCATATTAGGTGGTGCAAATAGCAGATCAGTTGAATCAATTGTCTGGCTAGATGAGAATTCAGAACAAATAGAGAGTAATGATCTAATATTTTCATCTTTAACAGACTTTGTTGGACAGTGGGATAGAAGAGAGTGGTCTTCTCAGCCTAAACATCTTCCTAAATTAAGAAGTGACTACGCTTGGCTTAAAAAATGTACTGGAATAAATCCGGGATATATAAATAGGCAGCGTTTAGAGTGGTATTCAAACCATACTCATAAAAATGGTGAAGATAGACCATATGAATATGGATATTTATACTCTACAAAGTTATCTATTCCTAAAAATGCCAAGTATATACAACTGCCAGTTAACAAAGAGGCTTTTATAGTTTCAATGACACAGTCAAATGAGGATTGTATTATTAAAAACTCATATAAGTTGAAAGATAAATTTGACTTTTAATATGATTTTTAAGTAAAAAAACTTAAAGGGGGTACCATTTGAAAAATATAGATATAAGCACTGTTTGGGGAGAAAACATAGATTTAAATGACCCATTAAATGAATATCCAAGACCACAACTAGTTAGGTCAGAATGGAAAAGTTTAAATGGCCCTTGGGACTATGTTATAACCGGGCATCAACAATATATACCAGATCTATATACGGGAGAGATTCTTGTTCCATTTGCAATAGAAAGTGCTAGTTCAGGTGTAAAAAAAGCCCTTCTTCCCAATGAGAATCTCTGGTACAGGAAAATATTTAACATTCCTGAAGATTGGCAAGGTAAGAGCATTTTACTGAACTTTGAAGCTGTTGACTGGTATTGTGAATGTTATGTTAATGATGTCTCTGTTGGAATACACCAGGGTGGTTATATCCCTTTTAGTTTTGATATAACAAAATACCTAAATACTGATAAAAATGAAATCCAGCTCTGTGTTTGGGACCCAACAGATACCCATTGGCAACAGAGGGGTAAACAGTCACTAAAACCAAAGGGTTGTTTTTATACTGCAACCAGTGGAATATGGCAATCAGTCTGGTTGGAACCTGTAGCAAAAGATAATTATATTCATTCTATTAAACTTACCCCCCAATGTTGATGAGTCACAACTTAAAATAAATGTGAAAACAAAAACTCCTGGAGTTGTTAGAGTATCTGTTTTTGATGAAAATAGAATAGTAACTTCAGCTATTGTACCATGTAATAATACAAAATTTATTCCAATTCCAAATCAGATACTATGGTCTCCTGACTCACCATTTTTATATAATTTAGTCCTAGAATTATTAGAAGATGATAACGTTCTGGATCGTATTGAAAGCTATTTTGCAATGAGAAAAATTGAACTTGGTTCTGGTATAACAACATCAAAGGCAATATATCTAAATGACATACCTATCTTTTTACACGGACCATTAGATCAGGGATATTGGCCTGAGAGTGGTATGACTCCCCCTTCAGAGGAAGCTATACTCTTCGATCTAAATAAGACAAAATCACTAGGGTTTAATATGACCCGTAAACATATAAAGGTAGAACCTAGACGATGGTATTACCATGCTGACAGGATTGGACTGATTGTAATACAGGATATGATGTCTGGAGGAACTAACAGAGTTGAACCAGTTGGGGATGTATTACACTACCTATTTGGTTACCACATAAAGGATACCTCCAAACCATATAAAAAAAGTGCTGGCCGAAATAGTATCGAGTCCAATGAGGATTTTGAAAGAGAGTTAATAGAGTTAATGGATCACCTGCATAACTATCCATCGATATTGGTCTGGTGCCCATTTAATGAAGCTTGGGGACAGTATGATGCTAAAAGAATTAATACAATTGTAGAAGATTATGATCCTACCAGGATAGTTGACCACGCTTCTGGTTGGTTTGATCAAGGTGTTGGGGATTTTAACTCTGTACATAAGTATTCGAAGAAATTACAAAAACCAAAAAAGAGAGATCAGAGAGTCTACTTAATATCAGAATATGGTGGGTATAATCTTAAATCTATTGGTAATATGTGGGATGAGAAAAAGAAGTTTTCTTATATATCCTTTAAGAGTAAAGAAGAGTTAGAAACAGCCTATAGAAGTCTAATAGAAGATCAGCTGATCCCACTATTAAAGCATGGTTTAGGTGGAGCTGTTTATACCCAATTTTCTGATGTCGAAATTGAATCAAATGGTTTTTACACCTACGATAGAAAAGTTCTTAAAATTGATGAAGATGTAGTTGCTGAGTTAAACAGGTTAATTTATAAAGAGTTTAGAACACTGTATAATAAGAAAAGAGGAACAATAATTTATTAAGTAAACATTCTTCTATGTCATTCCAATTGGTCTTATTAAGTAATTCTACAAATTTCATATTTATTCCTCTTATACATAATAGCTCTAACTGTATTTGAAATCCATTATACTTTAGTAGTAATTACTAATATAAAAATCCCAATAAATATAGTGGTATTTCATATTTGTTCCCAGTTAATATTTCATCTTTTACAAGGAATGAGTTATCTAAATGATTCTTAATTTGTTTTAAATCTTTATTCTTTCCACCAATTTCATAGTTAATATTATTTACTGTGTAGTCTCCAATCTCACTATAATGAATTTTATTATCTGAATTTAGCATCATTTTAATAAAAAATATTTCTCTTAAAGTGCCTACTTGTGTTTCAAACCCTATTTCTTTACTTGTTGATTTATATAAGTCTGGATTATCTAAAAATATTTTCTCTGTTTTCTTTAATATTTGGCTTCCTGATCTATTCTTTATAATTAATTCTATCAATCCTGTCTCTTGTAAGATCTCTAAATAGTTTTGAATAGTTTTATTATCTAATCCAATATTCTTGGATATATTATTTATATTTAGTTCTCCAGGAGGTATAGTTGCCATATATGAAATTATTCTTTTAAAATTAATTAAGTTTTCTGTTTTGAGTTTGTAGTGATTAGCAATATCTTCATATATTGTTTTTTCTATGATTCTTTGAATTTTATGATTATAGCTTTCTGAGTCTTCTAAAAGAAAAGGATAATATCCTTTACCTAAATAATTTCTAAAATGTCCCATTATCATTTTTATAGAGCCTATTTCAGTTTCATAGTGATTTTTATTTTCTATTAACTCATTTAAAGTTATTGGAGGAATATTAGTTATATCATTAAATAGTAAATATTCTCTAAATGACATTCCTCCTATTTTGTATATAACACCACGTCTTGATAGGTCATATGAACCTTTTATAAGGTCTAAACTAGAACTTCCTGAAAATACAATTTTAATATCTGGATATGAGTCATATAGATTTTTTAATTCTTGATTCCAGTTAGGATATTTGTGTGTTTCATCAAAGAAAAAGTATCTAATTCCATGAAATTCATAAAGTTCATTAACAAATTCAATAAGATTGTTTTGAGTAAAGTATAGGTTATCTAATGATGTATATATGCACTCATCAACACATAATTTTTCTTTTATGTATTGTAATAATAATGTTGTTTTTCCAGTTCCTCGGGGTCCAATTAAACCTGTTAGCCTATTATTAAGGTTAAATTTATCATAAATATATCTGTGGTGGTTAAAATTTGTGTAATTTATTAACCTTTTATATGTTGAAATAATATTATCAATCATGACTATACTCCCAGAATAAAGCTCATTATCTGGAGTATAGTCCTAAATTGATTATTTTTCAATCGGAATAACGTCCTGTTAAGAAGAAAATTTGTCCCATAGGGTTGGCGCAGTCTTTGCATTTTATTTGCATAGACTGTGATCGATAATTTTTCTTTTCCAACAGTTTGTTACACATCGGGACAAGATTTTCATATCTATGTAGCAACAGCATGTGGTATTTTTTTTAATTCCATTTCTATTTTTATTTTTTCTTTTCTTAGATCGAATTCATCTTGGATTCCTAACCAAAAATCTGGACTATTTCCAAAATAAGCACCAAGCCTTAAGGCCGTATCTGCTGTAACTTTTCTACGACCTTTAATAATTTCTGAAATTCTTGTTGCTGGCATCATTGTATCTTTAGATAACCTATATGCACTTATTTTCATTGGTTTTAGAAATTCTTCTAAAAGTATTTCTCCTGGTGTTATATTAGGTATTAGTTCCATTTAATCTCCCCTTAGTGATAATCAACAATTTCAACATTATTTATTATTCCTTCATTCCAGATGAAACAAATTCTCCATTGATCATTTATCCTGATGCTGTACTGATCCTTTCTGTCTCCCGATAACTTTTCTAACTTATTACCCGGTGGAACTTTTAAATCATTTATATTTTTAGCTCTGTGTAGGATAAATAATTTTCGAAGACCTATTCTTTGAACATCCTTAGGAATTTTCTTTACATATATTTGGTTCCATATTTTTTCTGAATCTTTATTTTTGAAAAAAAATATCATAACTTAATAGTACTGCTTGGCATTATTAACGTCAAGCAGTACTAATTGATATTCTATATTTATATTAAAAAGGTAAAAAAAGGAATTATATGTAGCTTTGTAACATAAGTTACCGTAATAATATTTTGTTTATAATAAAATAATTTGAATACTAATTATTAAAGGGACTTTTAAATGAAAAGTTTAGTCTATATAAAATCTAGAAAAGAAGAAGTTGAAATTACTAAATGGGAATATGAGGGTATGTTTCATTATAAATTATGGATTACCGATAACATTACTAAAGATGTTAGTGAGGAGACATTTCCTATAGATGATTTAGTATTCAATGTTAAATAATTGAATTATTAAACGTTGTAATTCTCATATCCTAAATAACATAAACAAGCAGTAACATTTTGTGAATTATTCCTCCCCTAGTTACATTACAGGTAACACAGGAAATGATGTATGATATGGATCAATTACAGCTTTAACCTTAGCTGTATTTGATCCATTTATATTAAAGAATACTACTTTGAAATGTTTTTTATTTTTTTAATATTATCAATATTGTCTCTTTAGGGGAAAGACTAACCTTCCCATTTTTAAGATTATTATCCTTTAAAGGACTTAATACAGCTAAAATCCCATCAATTTTTGAAGTAATATTTGTTTCAACTTCCTCTTCTGAAATATTAAACAGACGAATAACAAGGTTGTCCCCTTCTGGTTTAATAGAAGTTGTTATAATCCTATTATCACTTAAAGTTATAAGGCTACTCCTAGTATTGATTCCCTTAGAAGTAACAATTAGAGGCTGGGCTTCTTCCATAGCAAATCTATAAGTCTCTTCCTCACTATATTTCCCATGGGGTCTAAAGACATATCTAAAAAGAGTTTTACCCTCCTGATCAGCTTTATAATTAGTCTGCCAGTAGTTATTCATAACATAGGAGTAAATAGTTCCGTTGTATTTAGTCTCTTCTATCCAACCGCTACGTACAGGATTACCAAATCTTCTAGGATCATTAATTAACGAACCTGATTTAAACATGGGTGCATCTAATAGAGCACATGATACACCTGTTTCTGAATCAGAGATATCAAACCATCTTGTAGCTGTAATAAAATTTCTATTGGCTCCCTTTAGCTGATCCTTATCTACAACTGCGGATCCCCAGGTTGTATCGTATTTAACTCTTCCATTAGGTAGGTTAAATGGAAACTCAAAATGCAAACCCTCTTTTCTTCTAGCTGCAGGTCTATCAAGAAGGTTATTTATATATATTTTTTCACTTCCTGCAATCAATGTAATATCAGTAATTATAGAATTTGTTTTATAACCACTTTGTCTAATTCTTATAGTGGATATAAGTGGCCCTTTTTCTACAATTGACAGTTTAATATCTCTATTTTCTTTGTTCTTTTTTCTAAACCGTATAAACCTTGTTTTTACAAATACATAATCATTAAATTTCTCTAATTCACTCTGCTTTATTAACTCTTTGTTTCCAAAAAGAATACTTTTAATTGTTCCAGTTTTTTTATCTACAGACAATTTAACCTTATCATTCCAAATATTAAAACCATCAGTAGAACAGTCTGATTCACTTAAACCATTTTCAAACTGGGATATAAAATACTTTCTACTCCCTGTAGAAGGTATATCCTTTGTCATAAAAGCCATAGTCCCATCGTTTAATCTCTGTGATAAAACTGGCTTCCCCAAATCATCTACAATATTACCTTTGGTACTATTAAATTTAACAATCCCAGAAACAGACCAACTTTGGGTATTATAAACTGTTACCTCATCATGAACTAAGTCTGAGGCTTTATTTTCAAGTATATCGTTATAATACCTAGGTGATACAAATGTTCCACTACTGCTACTTGTTATAAGTTCTTTTGACATAGAAGAGGCATCTAAGGCTCTCTGCTTTTTCCAAGCCCACTGACTAAGTGCAAATGGATGATTAGGTCTACTTATTGAGTTATGAGCTCCCCAAGTATGTTCACTGTATAAAATAACATTGTTCCAAGCTTTATGAAAAAGTATTTTATTACTTTCCGCTTTTTGATTCATAGCAGATAGAGTATTAGCCTGGGTTAATCTCTCCCCTGCCTCACGATTTATAGCGGACTCTCTAGAGGATGAATATGCACCATCTTCCCAATAGGGTGTAATGTCCCCTTGAAATTGGGGTAGTACATCTGCATAATCATTCTCAAAATCACCCATAGCCTTGGATGTTGTTGATAGATTAAGTTTCATCTGGGTAATACTGCTATTCCACTCTTCTACAATTTTACTAAGGTTAACATCTGGAGGACCGTTATCCGAACCAATGTTATACCTAATTATTATTGTATTATATGGGTAGTTAGAATTTTCAAGTTTTTTAAGATATCTTGCCATTCTACCAGGAGTTAGTTTATTTCTTAGATTTTTTGTTCTATTTAGACCGGTATGGAACCATGCATATCCTTTTCCATGAACAAAAAGAAGTACTTTCTCTTTACCGGAAGGTGATAGCCAATAAAATGGTTTATCTCCAAAATCTTTTAATATATGCCCAATTCTATCCATATGGTTAGGCCCTGACGAGAGATATTTAACACCATTTTCTGCCAAAGCTGTAACGAGACCCCAATTCCATCCCGGAACATCTGTTATCATTGCAGAATCAATTTTGACATCTGTAATTTTTTCAAAGCTATGTTTGTTATCAAAATTTTCCATTAATTCTTCTGGACGACATAAACCGGTTAGCAGACTTCCATACATAGCATCCAGTCCTATATACCCACCTTTAACCATGGAGATAAAACGCTTTTTATTAATTTCTGAAGCCTGCTCAAACCACTCTTCTATAGCCCATGTGGCTTCTGGATTCCATCTGAATCTAGATTCAAAGGGACGGTTTATATTTTCATCTATTAAGTCCATAGCTTTTTCAAGATGTTTAAACTGTAACTTTAGTACAGCATCCTGTGTATGGGTATAGCCAATATCAAGGTGTGTATGGTGTATTAGATGTATTTTCCATTTTCTCTTTAATCCATAATCTTTCATTAATTATCTCCTAAATCACTGTTTTCAGAATTTCTAACATATGCTTTCATCGTTGCACATTCACGACCAGCAGCATCCCCATAAGGACTAATAGTATATTCTCCTACACTTGCTGGAATAATAAATGTTTCTGCATAATGAACAATAAATGGTTCAAATGCCCCTGTTGGGCTCTCTATAATTGCCTCTTCCCCCTGAATAAGGTTTAGAACATTAACTGTACCTTTAGTATTATGGGGAACTTTTCCACTGAACCAGTGCCGCCTTGTCTCTATAAATTCAAGTTCATGTAGACCAGTTCTCTCTTCTCTCCACTCACTATGTTCAGTAATTGTTGTTATATTATTAACGTGATTTTTATAAATAGCCTCTGTGTCAAAATTATAATTTATAACTTGGGCACCTTCTTCTATATGAATTGGTCTTGGTTTTCCATCCATACCAACACGTCCCCAATCCCACAATTTAAAAGTGAAAATATAAGGGGTGGCACTTATTTCAAGAACCATGGCATTTTTACCTGAACAGTGAACTGTACCTGCAGGAATCAGAAAGTGATCATGTTTTTTTGCAGGAATTTTATTTATGAACTTCTCAGTATCAAATGCTTCCCCTCCACCCTGGGCATCATTTAACTCTTTAATCATCTGTTTTGAATCTACTCCGGTTTTTGTTCCAAGATAAACTGTGGCATCATCTTGGGCATCAAGAATATAATAACTCTCATCCTGGGTATAAGACATTCCATACTGTTTTTTAATAAAGTCTGTTGTAGGGTGAACCTGTAGGCTTAAATTACCACCTTCCATAGTATCAAGGAAATCAAAACGGATTGGAAATTCCTTTCCAAATCGACTTATAACTTTCTCACCTAATAACTTCTCACTCTGGAATAGAACAAGATTAATTGATGGTATCTCTATAGTTGTCTCACCAAAATTAAGCAAAAGACTATTTTCTTCAGGGACTCCATCAAAACACCAGGCGTAGTTAGGGCTCTCTTTATCCAATCCACATGTCTCTTTCATCCACTGACCACCCCATAAACCTGAATCAAAATATGGAACAGTTCTGAAAGGTTTTGATGTTGCAATTTCTAGTGCTTTTTTATAGGTAGTCCCAGAGATCATTTTAGGTTCCATTGTTTTATTAGTATCCATGAGAAAATCTATATCTTTAAATAACTTCTGTTTAAATCTATCCGCTACACGCCAATCAACAAAATATGCTCTTTTATACATTGTAAGAAAATCTTCAGCATAATTATCTGCACACCAGTTAGCTATCTCTTCCCTTCTATAACGAAGCTGAATCTCCCATCTAGATAGGTCACAATAAATCAGCATATCGGCTTTTTTAATAAGTGACGCTCCGGTTCCTAAGATCAAAACAACACCGGAATCTACTTTATCGATTCTGTTTTTCAACTCATCAAGTTTTTTACTATCAAAGAACTCTTCCATATTATAGTTGTTCATAAATCCACGGACTCTATCTTCAGTCAAGTCTCTTTTAATCAGATCATTTACATCAGAAAACGAAAGATTGGCTTCGTTAGATTTAATTACAAGTGAAGGATTTAAATATTTAGTAACATTAATTAAGATTTCCTCTTCGTTGACACCAGGGTATGTTTCCACAACTATAGTAATTATCTTCTTATCTATAGTAGAAACTTTATTTTTAATTCCCAGTGAAATATTTTTATATCCAACTTCTGTTTCATACTGGAACCCTTCTATTTTTACTTCCGGGTATAGATCATAATTAATTTTTCTCATAATTTTCCTTCTAGTATCACCTGACAACCAAGTAGTGCAGCCCTGTCTCCAAGTTCTGCAGCTTTGATAGTGATACTCTCGTCATTATTCCGTGAATGTATGTTTATATACTCTTTAATTGAGGGTATTATAAATTTACCACTATTCATAATTCCACCTCCTAAAATCAGGATTGCTGGATCGAAGCTATGGATTATAGATACAGCAAGAGCCCCCCATATTTTAAGTGAATAATTAATAATTTTTGTTGCACATAAATCACCACTTTCAAAAAGATTAAACAGGATCTCATAATCAATATCTCTAATATCTTTTAGTGGACTATTTTCAAAGTGTCTACTATTTTTAATTCTTTGGACTACCGTTTTGATAGATGTTTCCAGCTCTGCACAACCAATATTACCGCAGTAACATAGGTCCCCTGAAATATTTAGAGTCTGGTGCCCCATTAGGCAACCACCTAAACCACTGTTACCCCTAATAATCTCACCATTAACATAAGCTGAAGAACCTATTCCAGTCCCTAATGTAAGCATTACTGAACTTTTGTTACCTCTGCCTGCTCCAAAGTTCACCTCTCCTAACAGGGCACACCTTGCATCATTATCTATAGCAACTTTTAAACCTAGCTCACTTTTTGCCCAACCGGTTAGATCAAACCCTGCAGAACCTGGATATTTATCATAATTATCAATAATTTCATTTTTCTCATAATTAATAATTGCCGGAAATGCTATCGCCAAACCGTCAAGTTCTTCCATGGTAGTGGATTCTTGTGAACATATCTGGATTAAATCATCCTTCAACATACCTAATCTTTCGCTAAATGGTAGATGGGATAGAGAAGGTATAATTTTAAGGCCTTTAACCTCACCATTTGATACCAATCCCATTTTTATTCTTGTTCCACCCATATCCAAGGCCAGAAGTTTTATAGGTCTATTATTAACTATATTCATATTTTAATATTACTACCGGTTTTATGATCTGACCATGTTAAAGAAAAACAAACATATGTCAAATATTGATATATAGAATAATTATTGGAACCCTGTTATTATTAAACAACTGGCTTGTAACTTGTCAAAAAGAGGAATGTATATGTCAAAAGTTGATATTTTTGAGAATAGGTTTAATTTAGAAATAAAACAATTATCTCAACACATATGTCATCAAAACTGGTATTGGGACAGTAGAGTTACATGGAGCGGAAGTGATGAATATGTTATCTGGATTGTAGATTCTGGAACAGGAAAACTAAAGTGTGGAGAAAATAGTTTTTTACTGAATAGAGGGGACGTATATGTTCTTCCTTTAAACTCAACAACATCATATTATGCTACTCATGATCCTAAAAATCCTCTTACATTTTTCTGGATAGATTTTTTTATAGAAGAAGAGAATAGAACAGTAACTTTATCAGAGGATGAACTAGCTCCTTTTTATTGTAAATCGGTTAATCTTAATATGCTTCAGACAATTTTTAAGAGGATAGAGAAGGTTTCTCAGAAAGAAAAAAAGGTCTGGTTAAAAACTCTTATTAGCGAGATAGGGTATCAATATTCCTTTGAAAAGGATAACCCAGGTATGCAGTTAATTATGGATCTATGCGATGTATTAAAAGCTAATCCAGGGAAATATAGATCTATAGATCAAATTCCTACTAATAAGCACTACTCAAAGGAACATCTTATAAGACTGTTTAAGAAGTACAAAAACAGTACACCCCATGAATATATGATAAAAAATCGTATAAACACAGCTATGAGACTTCTTAAAACATCTAGTTTAACTATACGTGAGATATCTAGTGAGCTTGGTTATAGTGATCTTTTTAGCTTCAGTAAACAGTTTAAGTCCATTACAGGTCAAACCCCTACAGGTTTCAGGAAATCGTGACTTCAATACATCATACTATTTAACTTTCTTTATATAATCATCTTCATTATAATCGTATGTAAAAACTTGATCTAAGTATGGGTCATTTGTAAAATTCATATTATCAAGAAGCATCTTTTTCAACCTTTCTAAATCCTCAGCATATTCAGGATTATCTATTAAGTTTATTTGTTCATTAGGATCATTAGTTAAATAATAAAGTTCCTCCTGAACCCTTGGTTTTGTCCATGGTTGATTTGGTTCCTCTGCTAATCTATATGCCCAATCCGTAGTATCAAGTTCATCTAAACCAAAAGCTATATCCGAATAATTTTTAATATACTTCCACTCTTTAGTTCTAACAGAACGTCCTGGAATATATTTAACATGGTAGTTCATTTCACTATATACAGCATCTCTCTCTGTTTTATCTTCATCCCCAATTAATTGAGGGTAGAAAGAAATGCCCTCTATTGTATCTGGTATTTCTAATCCACTAGCTTCTAAAACTGTGGGCATTATATCTATTGAACTTATTAAATCGTCTATTACAGCACCAGATTTAACTACCTCAGGCCAATTAACTATTAATGGTACAGCAATTCCTCTATCGTATAGGGTCATTTTAGCACCTGGATATGGCTGACCATTATCACTGACAAAAATTATCATAGTATTTTCTCTTAGTCCTAAACTTTCTAATTCATCTACAACATCACCTATAATTTTATCCATCTCCATTGTTTGGCTATAGTATTTAGAAAGATCCTCTCTGATCTCAGGCCAATCGGGAAGTGCATACTGCTCTGGTATTGTTATAGAATTAGGATCAACAAAGAAATCTTCTGAATAATAAAACTTACCGTGGTCAATTCTATGGTTCTGTATAAAATTCATCTCTAAATAAAATGGTTTTTCTTTGTTTTTTCTAATGAATCTTACAGCATCTTTTGCATTAGGAATTTTCCAACTGGATGCAAAAATACCAAAGCCTGTCATTCTTTTTTGGTAACCAAAAGATCTGACAGGGGTAAAAACTGCAGGGTGCCACTTTCCATCTATGGCAGTTGAATAACCGGCATTTTCTAACTCTTTAGGCATTGTAATAGCCGTTTTTTTAAGTGCTTTATCAGGGAATCTGTGGGTTAGAGCTGTTACACCATTTGTATGTGGGTATTGTCCAGTTATAAAGGATGCTCTACTTGGGGAACAACTAGGGGCTGCAACAAACGCATTTTCAAACATTGTACCGTTCTCTGCTAAAGCATCAATGTTAGGAGTACTAATATCCTGGTTTCCATAACACCCAATATCCTTCCATCCCAAATCGTCTGCAGTTATAAAAACTACATTTGGTCTAGATTGTAATACTTCGGTTTCCAGATCCCCACTAGTACAAGAAAGTAGACCTAAGCCTAAAATAATAGAACCCATAGTTCTTTTATATCTATTTAAAAATATTGTAAAATCCCTGTACTCTTTTTTTACTGTTAAATCCACTTTATCCCCTAGTTTACATCTTTTAATGTGTATATTTAAACTTCCCTATCTACTAATGTCTTAATTTCTCTAAGAAATTTTCTTTTTGTACATTTAAAAGTCAGTTTAAAATCTCTATTTATGTCGGAATCAGGTAGCTCCAGGCAGATAAAATTCCACCCTTTCTCAAGAGGAAAACCTAAATATGTAGTTAATTCCCCATCGTATCCAGTAGGATCAATAGCTGTATCATTTACACTTACTTTTAGTCTAGAAACACTATTAATCTCCATGGATAAAACAGGGATTCCCGGTTCAATAAGTAGATCTGTTAAGGATCTTGAACTAAAGAACCAAAAACTTAGGGTTTTATCCCCTCTACCACTTATTCTAAACTTTCCTTTTAGATTAGCTTTTACGGTTGTACTATCACTTTCTATAGATTCATTTAGCAATACATTTCTTAGTATATTTCTTCTGTTTAATGCTTTAGGAATATGGGCTGTATGACCTTTTAATTTTCCACCTAAGCTCTTAACAATATTTTTTATTTTACCTGCTTCCAGGTGACCTAATTTAAATGTATTTAGAGTTGAAACTATTAGCTCTCCCTCTCCAATACTCTCCCTAACAATTACATTTCCAGGATTTTTTTCTTCAAGTTCACTACGATATACTTTTCCAGTTTTAACCTCTTCACCCTGATAGTTCCACTTCTGCCAATCTGTATTACAAGCTTCTAAAATAAGGGAGGAATCTTTAACCCACTCACCACCTATACTTTTAGTAGATACAGGATCTGAACTAATCTCAGAGAAGTAGAAATCCTTGTGTCTCTGGTTTCTAACTATTGCATGTCCCTCTTTTATTAAATAACTAGTAGCATCACGGTTATAAAACTCTATATTTTTTTTGCTTAGAAACTCTATAAGTTTTTTTGACTTCTCGTCTGTATTCCAAAATAGAACTGTACTTCCACTCTCCATAGAACTTCTAAGTTTAGTAACTTCAATACTTTTTAAACTGGGAGGATTTTTTCCATCAATTAATATAAGCTGCTTTTTAGTGTGATTAAAATCTTCGAACCGTAGAGCAAACCTCTCTAAATGTTTTTTTACAACTGATTTTGAATCAGCTGATAACATTACAACTTCACTCTTTTTACTCGATTTATCTATCTTAACTCTGTTGTTCTTTTTAACTTTCCAAATGTTTTTCTTAGATTTATAATCATCAGAAAAAGCCTCTTTTACAGCATCAAAAAGTGGCCAAGTTTCATACAGAGGTCTTTGTGGCACATATCCTGGGTTAAATGTTGAACTATAAGGCCCTAATCTCTCCGGTTGATACCCCGGTTTACCCTCTTTATACTCGTTAAAAAATATACCATCTGTTAATTCAGGAAGTCTACTTGGATCTTTTAATCCCAAACCAAGAGGTTTTATACTGTACCATGCCAGGTTAAAAACTGATGCATAAGAGGCTTTCTGGTTTCGTTGTGTTTTAATTATCTGAAAAGCTTCAGCTGCTAACCCTTCCATTCTCCCTAACTGTGATTCGTATGATCGGTCCCCATTAAATTTTGAAACCTGTTTTGGAGTACCATAATATCCTCTACCAGTCTCACCTACTCCCCAGGGTTTCCCAAGGTTTGAAAAAAGAGTATTTTCGAAACCACCAGTATAGTGTGTAATAACTGTTGGCAGATCAGTTTTGGCTAAAATCTCTCCATCACCGGAGATCCAATCCCTTGTACCATCCAACTCTCTTGCTATCTTTACCCAACTGTTTATCTCTTTTACATTTTTTTGAAGGATGCTTCTTGGTGCATGAAAAACCATTCTAACTACTTCAATTGTTTCGTTACAAACACTCCAACCAAATACTGAAGGATAATTTCTATCTCTTTTAATAAGTCCTTCTACCTGAAACCTGGCAGCGTCCCAATACTCTTCAGAGTCGAGTTTAGGCCCACTATCGCTGAACCAGATACCTGTTTCATCTAATACACACATTCCCATTTCATCTGCCATTTCCAGGTAAAATCTTGGATATACCTGGGCATGAAGACGGACTCCATTAGCATTACAATCTGCTAACATTTTGTACCAACCGTAAACATAACGTCTGCTCATCTGCTGTACACCGGTAAAGTGCCATGAGTCACCTTTAATTTGAATATGCTCACCGTTTAGTAGAATTTTTTTTCCCTTTATAAGAAACTCTCTCCAACCAAAACGGGTATATTTTTTATCGACACCATCTATAGACATTACTAAACCGTATAAATTTGGATTCTGAGGAGACCATAATTTTAACCGATCCTTAACTTCTGTTTCAATTATAAATGTCTTTTCGCTATTTCCAGGGATAGTCTGTTTTTTATTATCTAGAGAGAGTACGCTATCTGCAAGATCCCAATTAATCTCAGGTGTAGTGGTATTTGAATTTTCTACTTTATTTATCCATGGGTGTATAGAACCATCAAGTAAAAGCTCCTTCTCAATTCCACTGTTGTTTTTTATAGTAACTTCTATTTCAAGTTTATCTCTACTCACAAATGGTTTTACAAAAGTATCTGTTATATGCAGTTCAGGAACTTTTTGAAGATATACATCCTGCCAGATACCAGCGATAAAACTGCCCCAGAAAGAACCTGCAACATACTTTTTAAATCCATACTTTCCAGGTTCATCGAGAAAACTACTATGGATTACCCAAAGCAGTATTTCAATCTGCTCCCCAGGTTTTACATGGTCTGTAATATCAAAGAAAAAAGGAAGGAAGGAATCAGAATGATCACCAATCTTTTTTTTGTTAATAAAAATCTGTGTATATCCGGCAACAGCTTCAAAATGTAGTATAGTACGACACTTTTCCCACTCATGTGGTACTGTTATAACTTTTTTAAGCCAACCTGACTTAATATTGTTCCATTTTTCTGGGTATGTTGGATATGCTCTAAAATCTCCTCCACCACCTCTTGAGAATCCATTAACATTCCATGGTGAAGGAATTTTTATTGGAGTAGTATCCCAATCACGTTCTGATGGAAGAGTTGGATCTTTGGGATCCTCAGAATTTTCAACCGGATTAAACTGCCACTGTCCGTTTAGACAGATCTCATCCCTATATGGTTTCTCTATATTTTTTACCAGCCCCTCTTGTGGTGCAAAATCTCTATTAAATAACATAACTCGTCCCTTTTTAATGTTGACATATCATATATAACATATGTTCGAAATGATATAACATTTAATATAGCATATAAAAACTAGTTGTCAATTATTTAAATCAATTTTTGTGTTGATATTAAGTTATATCTTCCTAAATCCACCGGGAGACATTCTCGTAAGTTCTTTGAATTTCTTATTGAAAAAAGAGATATCATTAAAGCCGGTCACATAAGCAATTTCAGTTATGCTTTTAGTGGTTGTACAAAGTAATAGACTACATTTCTCAATTCTCTTCATTACAATATATTCAAAGATAGTCTTTCCAGTTCCTTTTTTAAAATTAGCGCATAGTGCTGTTTTAGAAAAACCAAAGATATGGGCTAGATTTTCTAGGGAATATTTATCCATATAATGGGAGTCTAGATAAGAGACAACTTTCATTATTTTTTCACTATACCTGCCTTGAACTTTACTAATTGATATATGCCCATTTTCAACTATCTCCCTTATAAGTTGCATAAATAGGAGTTTTAAAAGTTCATAACAGACCTCTATGTTACCATAACGTTCCCTCTCCTGCTCATGGAGTATCTGTTTAAGTAACTCGGTAATGATTTCTGGATTAGAACAATTGATCTGGATGACATTTTCCCTGAGCCTTGCAAAAGTCTGCCTAAAAGGAAGAAGGATCTGTAGATAACTCATAAATTTATCGGTTAGAATCGGCAGAGGAAATGTCCTTGGATTAATAAACAGATTGATTATAGTCATATCACCATCGGTTTGGATATCATGGGTAATTCCAATTGGCGTAATTCCCATTGAACCGGAATTAATATCAAATTTATTATCTGCAATGTAATGTTTACCCTTACCTGAAATAAACCAGGAGAAAAGAATAACATCCAGAGAATGGGGATCTCTTATTACATTGTTATAATCAGGATGAGACAAAACTGAAAAACCAAACTTTTCCAGCTGTTTATTACTACTTTTTAAAATATCAAGAGTTCGCATAATAGGTATTATATTCTAACAAATAGATAATATATACCAAGTTTTATCAATAATACTGGTATATAATGTTTAATATCAAAATAAATACATATTACAATTCAAAGGAAAACAGTACATGGAAGAGATGACAATCAAAGAGCGTTTTAATGCCTCAATGAACAGAGAACCAGTAGACAGACTACCGATAATAGAGTGGGCTGTATGGTGGGATCAGACAGTTACAAGGTGGAAATCAGAAGGTCTGCCAAATACCGATCGTTACAAAATGTACGAATATTTTGGATTGGATATGTATAGGGAGACGGCCTGCGTTGCTCAATCCCGTGAAACACCAGTGACAAAATCCCATGGTAAAGGTATTGCAGAAACAGAAGAAGAGTATGATAAAATACTTCCAACCCTCTTTAAGCCCTTCAGATTCAGTCCCATTGAGAAACAGTGGATAAAAGACAATAAAAAGGGAGACAATATCTTCCGTTTTGGAATGCAGGGATTTTTCTGGTACCCCAGAGAGTTATTTGGTATCGAAAGACATCTATACTCTTTTTATGATCAACCAGATCTAATGCACCGGATGAATGAGGATCTTTGTAACTATCAGAGCAAAACTATCGACTATGTTCTAGACCATATAGAACCTGACTTTGTTACATTTGCCGAGGATATGAGTTACAATCATGGGCCAATGGTAAGTCGGGATCAGTATGAAGAGTTTATCCTCCCATACAATAAAAGGATAATAAAGAAATTTGAAGGTACAAAAACACATACAATTATCGATTCAGATGGTGATATAACTGAACCAATACAGTGGTTCCAGGATGCTGGTATTGCTGGTGCTCTACCTTTAGAAAGACAGGCGGGAGTGGATATAGATGTATTACAGAAAAAATATCCACATTTTAAATGTATAGGTCATTTTGATAAAACCGTTATGCATTTAGGAGAAGATGCTATTCGGAAAGAGTTCGAAAGAGTGATTCCTGCAGCTAAAAAAGGTGGATATATTATTAGCGTAGACCACCAGACTCCGCCAGAAGTATCAATGGAAGATTATAAATTGTATATCAAACTGTTTAAAGAATATGCTATTTGTAAATAAAGTGATAACTGACGAGGTTATATTATAAAAGATAAAAACTTCCCCACTCTATTTAATCAAATATAGTGGCGGTTTTTGTAAGTATAAGTTCATTATCAAAGTGTCTATCTTCTCAAAGAGGATGGTGATACACCAAGTACTTTTTTAAAGACTTTGGAAAAGTAGAGAGGATCATTAAAACCACACTCAAAGGCAGCTTCTTTCACGGATAATCCCCCATTGTATATTTTGGAATATCCCAGGAGAACTCGCTCGCGATTGATACAGGTTGAGGGAGAAATATTCAACTCCTTTTTGAACAGTGAGTTAACATGTTCGGCAGTCAGATTAAATTCCTCTGCCAGTTCATTCCTTCCTATATCCCGTTGGCAATTTACTTTTATATATCCTAGCATCATTTTCATTCTTTCACTAATCTGTACTTCTTTTGACTGAACGTCCCACCTGGCAGCACAGCGGAGCCAGATCTCCCGACACAATGTACTAAGCAGCTCATCTCTATAGAGTTGATAACTTTCAAAAAGCTCATTAGTCCTGAAAAATAGACTGTCAAAAAGCTCCATATGTTCAAAAAGATCTGTTTTATATTCAGGAGTTGGAGACAATTTTATATTATTATTATTATTAGAATGATCTCCGTATGGATCATTATGAATACAGGAAAAGGCACCGGCATTGGATTCGGTTTTAAGTACATGTTCAACTCCAGGAGGAATCAGAAGCATGTCGCCAGGTTTAAGAGTAAGATTCAAAGACCCATTAATTCTCTTATCACACTGAAATGAGTTTGGAAAAACTTTTTCTTCGATGTAAGAGAAGGTACCCTCTCTAATTAGTATCATCTCAAAATCTGCAATAATCCTGGGGCCCCAGATTTGTGACATATCATCCCATTTAATATAATTAACAATATGAACTGATGGCTGAATCTCTTTTATAGGTAGTATCTTATTATAGTCCATGTTGTTCCTATTTCACTCCATTCCTGGTTACTGTGTTTGAGGTTTATTATAGACTCATATTCAATAAAACTAAATTAAAATTTTCAGGAGATTAAACACTATGACTTTACGGGAAAATGTACAGGCTATTTTACATTATAAACCTTATGACACCATGCCAATCGTCCATTTTGGATTCTGGGCAGAAACTCTAATTAAATGGGCAGACGAAGGCCATATAACCAGAGAAGAAGCCATTACATGGTCCGACTGTAGCGAAGCCGATATCTCGATAGGTAAAAAATTGGGATTTGATTTTAACTGGAGTCAAACATTTAATCCTTATTACAACTTAGACCCTGCTTTTCCCCGAACAATTCTTGATGAAAAAGAAGACGGTACCATGAAAGTTTTAAACGAAGACGGTGTAATTGTCATGGAAAAAAGAGACGTTGTTTCTATTCCAACAGAAGTTGACCACTATTTTAAAGGACGAAAAGAGTGGGACAACGAATTTAAGGCAAAACTTGAATATTCTGCTAAGCGGTATCTAAATACTCCTGTTCCAGCAAAAGACCGTCTGCTTACCCTAGAAAAAGGCGGTATGGACTACCTGCTGGATATAGATAACAGAGAGACACCTCTAGGCCTACATGGCGGTAGCCTTCTTGGTTTTATTAGAAACTTTGTTGGAGTAGAAAACCTGAGCTATCTTACTGTGGACGATCCTGAACTTCTTAAAGAAGTTATCGATACAGTTGCAGAATTAAACTACCAAATCATAGAATCAGTTTTAAAAACAGGAGCTAAGTTCGATTATCTACATTTCTGGGAAGATATATGTTATAAAAATGGACCTCTTGTTAATCCAGCTCTGTTTAAAGAGTTAGTTGGGCCACATTATAAAAAAATTACAGACCTTGCGTCATCATACGGCATTGATATTGTATCCGTTGACTGCGATGGCCTTGTGGATAAATTACTTCCTATCTGGATGGAAAACGGTGTAAACACTATGTTCCCTATAGAAGTTGGAACCTGGGATGCTAGTATAGCTCCTTGGCGTGAGAAGTACGGCAAAAGTATCAAAGGTGTTGGAGGTATGAATAAAAACATGTTTTCCAAGGATTTTGTTGCCATTGAAGAAGAGGTTGAAAGATTAAAAAAGCTTACAGAACTAGGTGGATACATCCCATGCCCCGATCATAGAATCGCTCCTGATGCAAAATGGGAAAATGTACAGTATTACTGTAAACTTATGAGAAAGACTTTTAATAGAGATAATGCATAAATTGAAGATAATGCCTCTTGGTGATTCAATTACAGCCGGGTATACCGATAATCCCGACTGGAATTACCCCTTTGAATATGGCTATCGTGCTGCTCTTCATAAAAAACTTAAAACCTCCGGTTTAAACTTTGAATATGTCGGTGAATCAGAGGAGCCATTTAACAACCTATACGGTGTTCCAACTTTTAACGAATCTTTTCAACAGGATAATCACCGCGGGTACGGTGGATGGGATATCAGGAAAATAGAAAAGAACATTCAAAAGTGGATTAAAGAGGACCAGCCAGATATCATTTTACTGATGATAGGGATTAATGGTATTAGTATAAAGAGTCCTGAACAACTGGATAGTCTGGTCAGGACTATTTTTGATACTTCTCCAAATATCAAACTACTGGTCGCACAAATAACTCCCCTACAGAAGTTTAATAAGGATATAGTCAACTACAACCTCTATATTCGAAAGACTCTGGTACCGGTATTTGATAAAATGGGATTCTCTATTGGAACAGTAGATCAATATGTCAATTTTCTAACAGATCCTAAAGACCTGGAATCAATAGACGCCGATTGTTTTTCAAACAGTATAAATCATCCAACTAATTCCTGTTACCAAAAAATAGCAACTAGCTGGTTTCAAGGAATTACAAAAAATAGGCTTAATGGGACATTTTGAATTGTTACTCTTTACCAATTCCTTATTCACAAATTGACAAATGCATCTCTTTATGGGACAACAAAAGTATAAGATTAAGTCTGAAGATGATATGTTACGTGTAGCTGACCTTTAAGGTTTTCATTTGTTTTATTTTATCTTTAAATTTTTAGACCGTAGAACGATCCAACTCAGCAGCCGCAGCACAATAAGTGCGGAGGTCTGCCTGGAGCTTAGTAGTTAGCTAGATAGACACAATACACATTCCTGAATACAAATTATTGTTTATTGTTTTTTCACAAGGGTAATTTCACGGAATTTTTTCGGAGACAATCCTATTTGTTTTTTAAAAAAGCGGGAGAAGTAGAGCTCATCTGTAAAACCAAGTCTTATGGCACACTCACGTATAAGGAGATTTGTCCCACTAAGGAGCGTAGCAGCTTTTTTAATGAGGAGTTGATTACGGTATTCGGAAACTGGCATACCCATATCTTTTTTAAATTGGGTAGTTAGATTTGTAGGAGAGATATTCATCCTTGTCGAAATTTCTTCCACCTTCAAATGCGGATTATCCGCATACCCTTTAAAAACAGCTTGATACTTATCATACATTTTGTGTTGTCTTTCAATGTTATAACCGGTTTTTTCAATCACATGTTGGCAGCATTTATAAGTTAGTGACTTTAAAGAAAAAATGTGCTTTTCCGGATTTAAAATACTTTTATTAAACTGCTCATTAAAGTTCTTATAGAGTTTATTGAGTTCAAAGCCATCCCTAAATGAATGGAACAAGTCCAGGCCCAAAGCAGTATCGGTATAAAATCGCAGTACAGAATAAGAGAGAGGACCTTGAATATTGACTTCATAACTTGAATTTATAGGAAAGAATACAAGGGATCCCGGTCGAAGTTTAATCGTATGATTTAGATTTGTGTACGTTTCAGTTCCTTTATGTACCGCATATAAAACGTTAAAGGAACGACGATGATTTTTAATCTGTAAGCTTTCCTTGTGATGAGTATCCATTTGCACATCAATTAAACGTATATGGATTGCATTTAGCATAGCCTTTGCAAATACTGTTTCCAGGTTGGTATTTTGATTAATGTCTTTTCTTTTTATCATATACTATTATTTCATCACAATTGAGATTTGTCCATAAATTTGACAGTTTCATCTATTTTAAATCCCCGGATATACTCTTATAATTAAACCATAAGAATGAATTTGAAGAGTTGTTAAAATAAAAGAGAGGAATCGATAATGACCACCTATGAATCAAAAACAAATAGAGTAATTGAAATAACATTTAATGCACAGAAAACCTATCATAATCCCTTTATAGAGGTTCTTCTTGATGTTGAATTTATTCATCCTAACAGCAAAAAAATGGTGGTACCTGCCTTCTGGGCTGGTGGTAACGAATGGAAAGTGCGTTTTTCATCACCTATGGTCGGAACATATCCATACTGTACAATCTGTAATGCAGATGACAACGGGTTAGCAGACCAAAATGGCCAGGTTGAAGTAGTACCCTATAAAGGTGACAATCCTTTCTATAAACACGGCCCCATCGGCATTGCCGAGGATCAGCGTCATTTCAAATACCACGATGGAACTCCTTTTCTCTGGCTTGCGGATACCTGGTGGAAAGCACTAAGCAAACGACTCTCTTGGGAGGGATTCCAGGAACTCTGCGAAGATCGCAGATCCAAGGGATTCAATACTGTGCAGATAGTCTGTGGACCATATCCCGACGAAGAAGCCTTTGAGCCCGGTTGGGACAATGAAGGTGGAACCATGTATGCCGACAAAGCATACACCAAGGTAAATCCTGAATATTTCAACTATGCTGACAGGCGTCTTGATCTACTTGTCGAAACCGGATTGATGCCGGCTCTCGTCGGAGCTTGGGGCAGAAGCGACTGTAATGCCATGAAGATCGCAGGTGTAGGTGGACTAAAAAGACATTGGCGTTATCTGGTCGCCCGTTATGCTGCCTATCCACTAATTCTCGTTCCCGGGGGAGAAGTTCCCGGTGTTGCCAAATTCGGAGAGGGAGACTGGGGAGAGGTAGTGAGCTATCTATGTGAAATAGATCCCTTCAACCGACTCAAAACGAGTCATGAATATGCTTGCCCGTATCGTGACGAAGAACCAATGAATGATTTTGAATTTGTCGGTGGAAGCCATTTTTCACCAATAAGTCCTAATACATTGAAAGTTTTTACAGATCGATATGACGAACAACCCACCATGCCATTGGTCTGTGGGGAAACCGGATACGAAGGACACATGCAGCGACACTTTGCCGACACCCAGCGATATGTCTTTTGGATGTATATACTCAATGGTGCTGCGGGACACACTTACGGAGCTGCGGGACTGCATCATATGGGTGTTGAAGGTGATTTAGGTTTGAGTCCTACCTGGGACTATAATAACAAGCGGGACAGTGAGGTGTTCAGTGATAAGCCTGTAGTGCTTTGCTCCTGGGATTATACCACCTGGCAGCAGGCCAAGGAGTTTCTCGGTGCCACACAAGTGGGAATAGGACGAAAACTGCTAGAAACTTATCCATGGCACAAGATCGAACCCCACCAGGAATGGAGCGACCCGGATTGCTATTCTGCCGGAATTCCTGGAGAATTACGCTTTATCTACCGACCGAACCGCAACACATATGACTGGACTCCTCCGCGAGTTAAGGGGATGGAGGAAAATATTCCTTACAATGGGTACTATTTTGACCCGGTCACTGGAAGGCGTTTCGATATAGGTACACTAATGAAAGTAGCTGATCATCCCGCACCATTCAAGGATCATAAAGAGGCGATATTCTTTGAAGACTCTATGGATGATAAGAGCAACTGGGAGTTATTGACTGGAATCCAGGGTGATGCAGAGTTGGAGGGCGTGGCTACCACTAGCGGAGAACTGCATTTATCCAATCGTGTATTGCTGAATAAAAAGTTGGATGATAATGATATTATGGTCAGCGTGGAAGTCTGTACCAACGGTAAAGAATCCGCCGGAATAGTTCTTGGGTATAAGAACATTGATAATCATATTATTGCTTTTTATGACGCGGATAAGAAGGCCATCTATCTTTTGGATCGCAGAGGCGGCAGATTCTCATTTTTCAGAATATACGAACCGCTCCAGAAAGGTTGGATAGATGTACCCGAACTTAACGATAACTTTATCATGACCGTTGTCTGCAAAGAGAATTATTACTCCATGCGTATAGATGACGGCACAAATCAGTACTTTACTCCTCCTGTTAAAATAGATAATATTAAAGGTGGCAAAGTCGGGCTGTGGCAGGGGAATTGTATCTATAAGAATGTAAAAGCATCAAAAACCCCAATGCAAATACAGCCTCAGGAGGAATCCGATAAATGGTTACTCCGTAGTGGAGAAGACTGGGCGCCACCGATACCATCCCCTCAGGATTGGGTGTTAGTGATGGAAAGGAGTCAGGTCTAATGATTAAACAGAAAACGGTTCATAAAGTAGGCTGGTTCGCCTCATTCTTTGGTATATGCATGTTTTTTTCATTCTTAGATCAAATACGTCTAAATGTAACAGGACATCCTGGTTCGGTTATCCTCCCACTGGCAACTTTTATTAATTGTAGCACGTGGACTATATATGGTTACTTAAAAGAGATTAAAGATTGGCCTCTTATAGTATCAAATGGACTTGGAGTAGTGGTTTCCATTCTTACTGCGATGACAGCGATTTTATTCGGATAAGCAGTCTCACCAATCGACTTTAAACATTTTTTTAAGTAGACAGAAAATCTATCGATCTGGTGAAGACAAATAGTTTATGATACCCACTATCAGGCTGAGTAATAAAACGTTCAAGGATATTTTGATGTAGATTATTGGAAGAGTCGAGTTTAGTAATCATCTAATTACTATCTAGGTTCATTACGTAGTATTTCTGGAGGTGTCACCTCTTTTTCACTTTGTGTTCCCAGATCAGAGGTCAATTCACAATAATCATAAGCATATTGGTAAACCCGTTGGGCGTCGTCAGTTAAAACATGCTCCCATACAATCTCTTTATCAGGAGTAACTTCAAAAAGTCTTTTGCTCATGGATTCAAATATCAAAGTATTACCATTTGGGAGTCGTTGACAATTTGCTGTAAACCTTGAAAAGAAAAAATGTCCTACATCGTAAACCCATACTAAAGTGTTGTCACTTGGTTCTATCTATTGGTACAGTAGATCAATATGTCAATTTTCTAACAGATCCCAAAGACCTGGAATCAATAGACATCAAATGTTTTTCAAACAGTATAAATCATCCTACAAATTCCTGTTACCAGAAGATGGCAACTAGCTGGTTTCAGGGAATTACCAAATATTCTAAATGAATCTATACCGGTATAATCATGGACGATTCTATTCCTAATTCCTCTTAAACCTATAAGGTCATCATCATTGAAATGAGCTTGGGATTCTTTAGAAATTTTACCAAACACTTCACCAATATTAGTTAATAATGTAAGAGTTGCATTAAAATAAATTTGATCATCTTTTTCGATAAAATCATCAGCATTGGATATGCCTTCTAAATATTTATTAATTTTACCCATAGATTCTAATATTGTTAGAAAATGAAATAGGTCGTTCTCTGGTTTAGCTAACATAACTTATATTCCGTTTTGCTCTATATAAAATAATTGGGCTTGCATATTTTTCAATTACTAGATCAACTGATTTTCCAGTTGCATGCTCTAGTTCATCTTGAAATTTAATAAGATCTTTATGATCTGAATACTCTTCAATAAGAACATCAATATCATTAGGGTTGTCTTTGTCTAAGATAGAACCAAACAAACCTATTCTTTTCAGATGATATTTTAATTGTAAATTGTTATTAGTAATAAAATTTATTACTTCATCATATGTTTTCATAGTAATATTATAATAGCATCAAATAGTAAGAGTTTAAACTATAAATTAGTGAATTAAACTTAGTGTTTGGTGAATAACTCCCAAATAGAGTATTTAGGGAGATTGGATTTGCTGATGAGTTAGGTTACGGTGTCAATAATTTATTTAAATATACATCCATATTATCTAATGGTGTAGAACATATCTATTGGAACAGTTGATTAATATGTCAATTTTCTGACTGATCCTAAAGATCTGGAATCAATAGATGCCAACTGTTTATAAAGTAATATCAAAAGAATACTGAAGGATTTGTGTGGTATTTCTCAGCAAGTTTTCTTATTACAGATTTACTCATCTCTTTTTTACCGCTCAATATCTCACTGATCGTAGATTTGGGAGCTACATCTGTTAGATCCTTCTGTTTGTGTCCATGCTGATCCATAAGAAACTTAAGCATTTCCACTGGAGAGGACTTCCCAACAGGGTAATGCACATCTTCATATGTTTCGATAACGTTCACAACATAATCAAAGAGAGGTTCAATCTCTTTGTTTCCAGCTTCAAACAGAGCAGCCAACTGTTCACAATACTCTGTAACCCTCTCCAGGTCAGTATCATTATGTATCTGTGTATTTCTTAAAAAATTAGCAATGTGGATATCTGACTTACTGGTTTTAACTTTCTTTATTTGTCTTTCTATATTTTCACTCATTACATGCTATCTCCACTGAAGGATATACTGCATAGTATGCTACTAATGTTTTTTTCTTGATGATATGCATCGTTGCCCCATAATTAAATGTTCGCATAAAACGAACAAGTAGTCAAGATAAAGTTCTTGAAATGCGAATAATATGACTGATCTTTCGACAAATATCTGTTATAAAGATAGCAACAATCAACTCGGGGAACCAGATAATGCTTCCCTAAGTTATTTGTTAAGTGATCCGCTTCAACAGTTATAAACCCCAATTGTAAGCAAATGTAACGACACGCTGGTGACTCCTTTCTTAAAAGATAACTTGACTTCCTTCAGTGGTGTAATCAGAATGGTTTTGATCGACATGAATGATCAGTAGGTTTGGTTTTATTTGCAGAAGACATCTTTTACAGCTTCCAGATAGCCATAACCATAGAGATCATCGGGCTGGAGATAACTGGTTTCAGTCCATTCGTTCCAGCTATTAATAGTAACAAGTGGAGCCTGCTCCGGATGGGCATCGAGATATTCTTTAGCTTTTATTAGAGCTTTTTTGATCTCCTGTGGAGTATTATTTTTTACAACCCCAGGTTTGAAATCCTTAAAACGGGGATTATTATCCCACCCAATCGAAACATGGGGGTAAAAAGGAGTATCATATTCCTTATCAACCTGTGACCACTCTTTCTCCACGTCCGTCATAATTTCACTATAATCCCTATCAATATCTGTAAAATGCACATACTGATAGTGAGTCATGCTATCGAATCCAAGGTTATTAACAAGCTCATTGGGGATTGCTGTTTTACCTTCGTCCAGTCCACTTAAATTTAGTTGATTGATTCCCCATTTTGTCAGCTGCAGGTGCAGGCCTGGTAATCCTGATTTTATAGTCTGTTCTTTAAACCACTTAAGGGCACGGACTGTCTCGTCCACTCCTCCTAATCCATCAATAAGATTCTGAATATCATACAGGCTAAACACCGGCTTACCCTCTATTGTATAATACGAGGGGTGGTGAAAGTACTTATCGATTAATCTATTGCAAATCCTTTCGAATTCACTTCTATCCACCCTGGCATCCCATATAACAGTTTCCTGATCATGAGATAGGTTTATATCCCAAAGATTAAGAACATGATGGTTCGCCCACATGAGATAAAATTTGACCCTGTCATTATTTTTAGCCTTAAGATAACCATCATTCAGACAGTTCTCAAGAAAAGGCCGTTTGTCATACCAGTACCAGTCATAGATAAAAACATTAACACCATGGTCAGCAGCAGCGCTTATCTGGGACTCCATAACATAGGGATCGGCCTCGTTAACATAACCCCACAGAGGTTTCCTTGGCCAATTATGTTCTGGAAATTTTTTTACTGAATTTTTAACACTCTGCCATTCCCCCATACCTTCGGGCCAAAACATTCTGGTTCGAGGCTCATCGCCAGTATAGGCAGGCCAAACATAGGCTGCTACATCATATTTTTTATTCATTCATTTAACCCTTTACTGATCCTACGACCAATCCTTTCAATAATATTCTTTGTGTAAAAATGTAGAACACAACCATTGGTATTGAAGCTAATAAACATAGGGCATATACAGGACCCCAGTCTGTTGTGTTATTTGATCCCATAAAATTGTAAATTGTCATCATGAGGGTTCCGACTTTACCATTATTCAAATAAATAAGTGGCCCTTGAAAATCATTCCAGTACCAGTAAATAGTCGTCGCAACAATTGTTGCTATAGCCGGCATAAGTAATGGAAATACTATTTTATAAAAAGTCTTGAATCTCCCGCATCCATCGATATTGGCAGCTTCTTCAAGGGCTAGTGGAATCGTTTTTGTAAATCCAGCTATAAGTATCGTTGCAAAAGCACTTCCACCCGCTACATAGAGGATTATTAGAAAAGGAACTGTGTTGATAAGATGTGTTGCGACTCCTATTTTATAAATGGGAATCATGCTTGTCTGTGCTGGTACAATCTGTCCGGCAACCAGAATTACATATAAGTATTTAATTATTTTATATTTTGACCGGCTAATAGCATATCCTGCCAAAGCGGATATATTCACTATTATTATTAAGGTTATACTTGAAATCAACACTGTCAAAAAAAGAGACTGAAAGAAATCTGAGGTTTCAAATACTGCCTTGTAATTATCAAGATACCTTAGATCGGGTATATGAAAAACATCATATATATGCTCTTTTTCTTTAAACGTATTTAATATAAATAATACAAAAGGGGCAAATACTATGGTGGCAAATATCCACATAAATGAATTAATTACTACTCCCGATATATTCTTAGTGGAGAATTTATTTGATGTATTGTTACTTTGTAAACTTAGCGTTTCCATTACATTTGTACCTCTTTACTTCTGGTTAATCTCATTTGCACAACAGAGACGATTCCAACGAGAATAAACAGTATAATTCCTGCAGCACTTGCATAACCATAATTGTTGTAACTGAAGGCCTGTTTGTAAATAATCATTGCAACTGTATTAGATGCATCACCCGGTCCACCGCCTGTCATAATAAAAGGAAGATCGAAAATCTTCAAAGTTGTTACGAATCCAAGAAATGTAACAATAGTGATTGACGGCATAAGAAGTGGAAATGTGATTATTCTGAATTTTGTAATTGGACTAGCACCATCTACATCTGCCGCTTCATACAACTCTTTTGGTATGGAATTAAGACCGGCGATGAAAATAATAAGACCAAAACCCATACCGGACCAAACTAATATGACAATCAGTGACGGTATAACACTTTGGTATGTGCCTAACCACTCCTTAGTTAAGACTTCCAATCCGAATTTCCGTAATAACTGATTAAGAGCCCCATTATAATGATAAATAGAAGACCAGATAATGGACATTGAAACAAAACTGACTACTCCCGGAAGATAGAAGATTGTTCGCAACACAGAGGACATTTTACCTGCACTCTTCAAAGCCAGTGCAAGACAGAGACTTATCACATTTGAAATACATAAGCCAGATAATGCAAATAATATCGTATTCCTTAAAGATATAAGAAAACTTCCCTCGTCAAACAGCCTTTTAAAATTGGCTATTCCTATAAATACAGGTTCCGTAAACCCGTTCCATTGGGTTAAAGAGTAATAAAATGAACCTAAAAACGGATAAATTGTAAAAATAAAAAACAGAATGGAGACCGGTAAGATAAATATAATATCTATCAGCAAGTCTCGTTTATTAGAAATCATAATACCACCTATTAAAATACAGTATATGCCGGCTATATTTTACCAGCATATACGAGTTTGATTATATTGCTTTTTTTACTCCCTATTGTGGAGGTGCTAACAATGATTTATCATTTAGATATGTTGAATCCAGGTTATTTAACCATTCGGGATCAAAGGTCTGACCTGAGAGCATTTTTGTAAATATTTGACCTGTCAAATCTGTTACAGAACCAGGAATAAATCTATTAACACTAACTGTTTCCGAAGATCCTAGAACCTGAAGAAACTCTTTGTTACCTGTTTCTTTATAGTCGATTTCTATTCCATTTATTGCAGGAAACATTCCAGCATCTTTCATTCTTACTACGATAGCTTCAGCTGAATTCATTGCTGCAACCAAGTCTTTAGCCCGTTCAAGATCATCAGTTTTTGAGTTAACACCTGTAATCATACCAACACCTACACCCAGTAAAGGTTTTCCAGTATCATTTGGAATGGCGAAGAAACCTGTTTCCATTCCTCCCTGATCTGCAGTTTCTATATTTGCAAGACCGGCCATATAAGAACCGTGAATGATCATGGCTGATTTTCCATTCTCAAAACCGTTTCGTTGTAAATCCCAGCCGTTGCTCAAGGCATCTTCACCAAAATAAACATTATCAATCATTATTTGCAGTTTTCTAAATGTTTTTTCCATTTCAGGTCCGGCAATTTTTTTAGAACCGTTGTATAGATCCAATTCGTAATCTACAGTTCCGTAGTCATTTGGACGGAATACACTCACAGTCATATTTGCTATCCAGCTATCTAAAAATCCTCCAGCTATTGGAGTAATGCCCAGACCTTTGATTTTTTCACAAGCTGCAAGAAACTCATCCCAGGTTACAGGAACAGAGATATTGTTTTCCTTGAATATTTTTTTGCTATACCACACTCCCCAGCTTCCTGTATCAAATGGGATTCCGTAGACTTTCCCATCATAAGAAACAGGCTCCAGTACACTTATATTATCTACTACCGACATATCAGATAAGTCCGCCAGGAATCCTGCCTGTGCAAAAAGGGCCGTTTCCGTACCTTGATACTGCACGACATCAGCGGCAGAGTTGGAAGCCATCTGCGCCTTTAATACATCAAAATATTTTTCACCCGGTGTATTGATAATCTCAATCGTAGCATTTGGATATTTCTCTTTATAAATCTTTTCAAAAGACTCTTTGTAGGATTTGATGATTCCAGAGGGTTCATCACCCAGATTCCAACTGGAAACCTTAATAGTGAAATTATCTGAATCTGATTTGATTACCGTTTCATTAGTCTCATTCTGACCAGAAGCGAAAATTACAGATGCTGATAATAAAATCAGAAACATAGACATAAGCATTTTTTTTAACATAAAATTCTCCTTAATATTTGTTTACTTTATAAAGTCTAGATCCAGATTCTTTATCAGTATAGGCACAATAAATTGATAAAAGTATACATATTTGATGACTTTTTCACTTTCAATAATCTTTCATCACAAATTACAATTACCATGTTATTATTTAGACATTATTTAGACAATGGAGAGTATGAGGTGCTTAAAAATAAATTTATTACTCATATCGGAACTAATATAAATAGCAAAATTCGATACAAAATCTTTTTTATAAGCACCTTTGCCATTCTAACACCAGTGTTATTATTTGGTTTTATCTCTTACAAATTATCTTCAAAATCCGTGGAAACTGATTTCATTATGTATAATCAGGATAATAATATAAAAATCAGCAATAGCATCGATGATAGTTACTACTCCCTTCAGAAACAGATATTTTCCCAATTGATCCTTCAGGACGATATCAAATATATACTGAATAGCGAATCAGAATTATATACAGATAAATATTTTGATGTGATAAACCAACTGGATAATTTTTTTAGTTTCCAATTTAATTCCAACGCCAACCTTTATGGAATTTCATTATTTGATATGAATGGTGATTTAAAATTCACCATGAACCTCGATGGGAGCAACTCCAGTTTAATATCCGTCAAAGACAAAGACTGGTTTCTTGAGACAATCGTTTTAAACGGAAGGACTCTGTTCCATCAGCCCCATTACAACGACTTTTTATTTTACCCGACAGGATCTAATAAAACCAGTATTGTATCCATTTCACAAGTAATCTTCGACCCTAATTACGGTACTCCTATCGGTGTGATACTACTGGACCAGGAAACAGAACAATTCTTCGGATATCCCTCTAAATCTTTCTTATCAAAGAATCATTCATTAGTGATCTTCAGCAACCAGGGAGAATTAGTCTATTCAAACAGGGAATTAAGTAGAGAAATGATTATTGGCTTTATTGATGTGAACCAAAAGGCAGATACTAATACAGCCACATTAAACAAAACAATCAAAAAAAATGAAATACTGTTTATGGCAAGTTCCCCCAGTAAATTCGGTTTCAGAATCATATCGGCACTGCCTGTTTCCGATCTATTACTGCGTAGTGTATTTCTCAGAAACAATACTTTTTATGTTCTTCTAATTCTACTTGTTATTATCATTGTTGCCTCATTCATAATTTCAAGAATAATTACTTTCAGGATTGAGGACATCAAATCGATTTTTAATGAACTTGGTTGTGGTAATTTTCAGATCAGTATCCCGGAAAAAGGAACTGATGAAATATCTGAAATAGCTATACTATTCAATAAAATGGTAACAAATATACAATTATTAATACAAGAAAAGTATAATGCCAATCTGCTTAGAAAACAGGCTGAATTAGACTCTTTATATAGTCAAATCAATCCCCATTTTTTATATAATACATTGAACTCCATCAAGATGGTTATTGATTCAAACAGTAATAAAACAGCATCAACGATGTTATTGAATCTTTCAGATTTTCTCAGGTACACATTAAAAAATGAAAAAACCAATGTCTGTTTATATGAAGAGATTGAACATGCAAAGAATTATATGAACATTCAAAAAGAACGATATGAGGATAAATTTCAAATCAAATATGAAATAGCTCAAGATACAATTTATGCCCAATTACCATGGCTCACTCTGCAGCCCTTACTAGAAAATTCAATGCAGCATGGTATTGAACTTCAAAAGGGAAAAGGGGAAATCCGAATAACGACAAAACGGTTGGGCAACAAGTTAATTATCTATGTTTACGATAACGGCATTGGTATCCCCCTGAAAAAATTGTCTCTAATTAATGCAGCATTATCAGACAGTAGTGAAGAGATAGAATCTATTAATGCTTCAATAGGCATATACAATGTCAATTCAAGAATAAAACTACACTTTGATAAAAAATTTGGATTATCAATATCCAGTAAAGAGAGCGAAAATACAATAGTAAAAATAACTCTGCCATATATTGAAAGGAGCTGATTATTTGAAAATACTGCTGGTTGAAGATGAAGTAAAAGTCCGCATACATGTAAAACGGATTCTTTCTAAAATGGGGCTAAAAAATGTTTTAGAAGCTGATAACGGAAAAGAAGCTTTGAATTTTCTAGAAAAAGAAAAAATAGACTTAATTATATCAGATATAAAAATGCCCGTAATGGATGGTATTACTTTACTTGGGAAAGCAAAAGAAACAAAGTCTAAAGAATCTGTTTTTATCATATTGAGTGCATACGACTCTTTTCAAAATGCTCAAAAAGCAATTAGTTATGGGGCTTTCTCCTATCTTTTAAAGCCTATAAAAGATGAAGAACTGATACACACTATAACTTTAGCGAAAGTTCAAATCGATAATGAAAGATTTGACAAGGAAAACTCCCAATTATTTAAGGAACAGTATCATGAAAATTTAAAGGTTTTAAAGAGGAATTTCCTATCCTCGATTATAGTCAATCCTATTTCTGAATCACATTACATTACAACTCAGATGAAAAAGCTCAAGTTCGAATTTCATAGAAAAAATTATATTGTAATATTAGCCATTCTTGAAAAAAGAAATGATCAATCTGCAATGAAAAAGAGCCAGGAAATCAGTTTACAATACCAAAAATTGAATGAAATATTTTTTGATAGTTTTTCATCCTGGGAGTTAGAAATTAACGTATTTGATTATAAGCAAGGAAGTGGGTTTCTTATGAATTTTAACTCTAATATACCTATGGAGGATTTAGACGAACTTTACTCAAAGTTTATAAAATTTAAAAGAGTGATCGATTCCAAACTAAACATCCCCATAACTATTGCCATTGGTTCGATTGTTAACTCGGTTTCTTCTCTAAACAGATCCTATACGGCAGCTTTGAATGCTATGGCTCAAAAATTAGTAAATGCAGATGGAGTCTATTATCAAAATGTACATGGATCAGAAAATGATCACCCCGTAATACTGGACTTTGAAACTGAAAGAACTTTACTTCGTTGTTTTGAGAAGGAAGAGAAGGAAGCTGCCCTTTCAGTGATCAAAAAATTGTATGCCGAGGTTATAGAATCAACTTATATTAATGTTGAAAAATTACAGAATCTTAATTATCAATTGCTAATACTTATATTTAAAATTACCAGGCAAATAAAACTTGATCCTGAAGAACTACTTGGAGATGAGTATATTTTATATACAGAAGTCAATAATCAAACCAGTGTCGATGCTATGATACTCTGGTTTGAAAATATAATTATTAAATGCTTTCATTCTCTTAAAGACCTACTTCTAACCAGTTCCACTTCGTCTATCTATAAAGCCAAGGATTTTATTGATTCCAACTTTGCAAATGATATCAGCCTGGAAAAAGTAGCATCACAGATCTATATGAGTCCGGAACACTTCAGCCGGGAGTTCAAAAAAACTGTCGGGGATACTTATATAAATTATGTAACAAATTTGAGGATGTCTAAGGCAAAACATTACCTGACTACATCAAACATTCAGATAAGCAAAATCTCAAATATGGTCGGTTTCAGAAATACAAAATATTTCAGTAAAATATTCAAGTCATCAACCGGGAATACGCCTAGTAAATACAGATTGCTTTATGGTCAGCCTGATTGACAATTTAATTAATGGTGGAATCTAGGTCTCAAATATTTTATCTATATTAAGTAATGATGAATTACTCTATAGACCAATCTTCTAATTTAATTCCAGGAACTCGTAGGAACTCTTTAGTATTATTAGTTATAAATGTTAGTTCATTTGATATTGCTTGACCTGCTAATAAAAGATCAATTGGACCAATTATCTTTCCTAGCTTTCTCAGAGTCGCTTTAATCTTTCCATATGGAACAGCATCTTTTTCATTAAACGGAAGAATTGAAAAAATTGATATAAACTCAAGAAGTGCGATTCTATTTTTTTCAGGATTCTGACTATTTGAAACACCAAATTCTAGTTCTGCAACTGTTAATGATGAAATATATATTCCATCACTAAAATTCTCAGAGATTTTTTTAAGAACATTCAAAGGTCTGTTTTTTATGGCATAGATGCAAATATTAGTATCTAGTAAATACACTAGAACTCCTCTCTTTCTTGATTAGGACCTTGCTCTCTTCCATCTTCCATGAAATCATCTGTAAAAGAATTTAAACCATGCATAAATACTTCCCATGCTTTATCGTGTGGTATTAAAATTACTGCATCACCATGTTTTTGAATATAAACATCATCACCTTTAAATTGATACTCTTTTGGAAGTCTTACTGCCTGGCTTCTACCATTCAAAAATAATTTTGCTGTTTGCATTTTATTCTCCCTTCTTCTATACAAGTATATACCTTGATATATACCTGGTCAATTTCTATTATAGAGAAGCTAGTTAATTTTCAATAAAAAATTATATCTAAAATATTTTTACAATCTAGGTTTATTCTAAAAGTTGTAAAAATAGTCTTTCCTTCGTTATTTTGTTGAAATAATGGTAAAAATTTAGTTTCCCCGAAGAAATTGTCACTACGGGGTCGTATATGGATATGTTCATCATTTCAAGAGATCCCCCGGATTATCTGGAAAACCATTAATACCTTTGGACTGATCAAACTGATAGACTCTTTCACCTTTCCATTTCCACTCTCTTAGAGGCAAAACCTTTAATTCATTACCATCAAGAGCCTCCAATGAACCTGGTTTAGAACAGGCCTCTACTGCTCTTTTTTTAAGCCTATAAACTGTATCCCTCTCATGTTGTGCAAGATTGTTAATCTCCCCAGGGTCACTATCCAGATCAAAAAGCTGTTCCTGTCCACCATTTGCAAAATAGATATATTTCCACCGGTCATCCCGGACCATAATTTTGAATTCATCTGTTCCAGGCGCACCATAATAACCAAAAAGCATATCACGGGGTTCACAACTTCCTTCAATAATACCAAGTAGATCAACACCCTCCCTGGCTTCAGTTTTTCCTGCAGCACCAGTTGCAATTCCAAAAAGGTCTGTAAGGCTAACCAGTTCAGATCTACGCTGGTTTGATGGCAGCTGTTTAGGCCAGCTTACAAGAAAAGGGATTCGTGCACTAACATCAAAAAAACTCTCCTTCTGCCATGCACTATGATCCCCTAAATGGTCACCATGATCGGTAAAAAAACATATAACCGTATTGTCACTGTCCTCCCTGGATTCTACAGCATCAAGAATACGTCCCAAACAACCGTCTATATAGGATATTTCACCATAATATCTCGCTTTTAAAATACGGGAATGGGGATCATTAATGGATTCCGCCCAAATGATATCATTCATAAATGGTATCTGCTGATCCATATGATCGGTTTTTATATCTCCACGGATTGGACCGGGCATCTTATCTGGATTATACATCCGGTTAAATGGAATAGGTGGAGCAAAAGGAGGGTGAGGGCCAATAAATGAGACCATTCCAAAATAGGGCCGTTCATCACCAATATTAATCTGCTCTACAGCTCTATCCGCCACCCAGGATTCAACTGCACAGTCTGCAGGTTGAACACTCATCTGGGGCATATAATACATCTCGGAACGTTCTCCCATTAATGCTTCCACATGGTCATACTCAGGATGCTCTTTACTAAGCCAGGAAGCGTAGGCATCCCCTTCTCTCTGATTTGGTGTTTCATAGAGCTCCTCACTATGCAGATGAGTCTCAAAACCTAGATCTTCATTCCATGGAGAACTATGAAACTTCCCGATACCAAATGTTCGATACCCTAATTTATTCATTGTTTTACCCAGATACAGACCACATCGTCCTTCTATAGTTTTTGCTTGTCCCAGTGCTGGATCTAAAAATCCATTGTTAAAACTCCTTATAGTTGGAGACTCACAACCGGTCCGGATAATATACCGGGCGGGAATACAAACGGGACATGGAGAGTAGGCGTTAGAAAAACTTAAACCTCGCTTTACAAGACGGTCCATATTTGGTGTATATGTGTATTCATTTCCAAGGGATGCGATAGTATCGTACCGCTGTTGATCTGTCATTATAAACAGTACATTTGGTTTATTTACTTTAGACATCTTTAAGTGCCTCCTTTATATTATCGTTAGCAGTATATTGTTCTACATTTGGTTTTTCACAGTTATTGGGTATGTCAATTCGGTGCAGTCCATCCTTGGAAATATAGTGCCCTTCTATGTCCAGTTTATCCATCCATGCACGCACTTCAAGTGTCTTCCACGGCCCCGAATTTCGCCCTTTCCCACTATCGTTTTCCCATAACCAGGCAGGGGTAGCCCATAAACAGAACTTCGGATTCACAGTTTTATAAAACTCCTCATTCACACCTGTCTGGCCATGATGGGCCATCTGTACACAATCCGCTTTGAGTCTGTTCCGATAGGGACTATTTAGAAGCTTATTCCCCCCTTCTTCTCCAAGATCACCCAGAAAAAGAACAGATGTTCCACCGCCATCCACACGCCAGACGGCGGATTGATTGTTAACTGCGTTGAAGGTCAATTCAGGATTCCACACTGCAAGAACCTCAAAGGTAGTCTCCTGAAATTCGATTTTCTGACTGGGTGAAAGCTCCATGAGTTTGTGACCGGACTTCTTAAGAGCAGCTTTTAATGTTTTCTGGGTCCTTAGGGCGTGAGAGTCCTGATTCTTCTTCAGCCAGTTATCGTCGGGTAACGATGCGTATATTACATCGATTGTTATATCGGATTTATCATTAAGTATCTTCGTTAATGCATCGACGTGATCCAAGTGTGGATGAGATATAAACCAGGCGTGGACATGGTTGCCAATACCTCCAATGAACTTACGAAGATAGGCAGCATCGCCTTTTGTACCTCCGTCAATTACGATCACCTCATTGCCGGCTGTCCGGATCACATAGCTACTCATCTGAGAATTCGTCTGCTCGGGTAACTGCCAGAGTGTGAAGGCTGGTTTATTTTCTGTTACTGTCATTTTGAATCCTTATTTACATTCTTATTTAACTTCATATAGGTTTACTTGTAATTAAAGCGATACCACGACCATTCTCCTGGACACCGTTATAATACATATAAAAAGTCTTATTTACCGGATTCCATACCAGTGAAATCTTATGGGCATATTGTTCATCCAGACCGGCAGGATGCCCTCCCGCTTTGTAAAGTGGTTCAGGGTCAACAGTCCAATGGATAAGATCCCACGAATAAGCGGCCATGATATGAGCCCCCTTCAGACCTACACCAAAATAGAACATCACCCAATGGTCGCCGTCTCTAAAAACCTTGGCGTCAGAGGCGAACTTACTATCATAACCTAAAGGGGACACCTTAATAATCGGATTTACACTATGACGTTGCCAGTTCATCAAGTCCTCTGATGTTGCAAGTCCAATCTGCTCGATCCACTGAGGCATTTCCTTGGCATTGTAGAAGTTGTAATATTTTCCTTCAAACTCAACCAGCCAGGGCTGATAGATACAGTCTTTTTCCCATGCCCCTACATCCGTTTCATGTATCGATAGTATGTAACTCTCTTTGGCCTGTTGCCAACAAAGACCATCAACTGAAGAAGCGACCCCTTCATAACCGGGATCCAGTTCATATCCACCTTGTTTTGCATAAGATCCGTAAAGAGTCCAATACTTTTCATCCTTCTGTTTTAGAGTTCTCCGTGCTTTTATATCATAGGACTCATAGAGATACGAACCTATTACACATCCTCCAAAATCGAATTCCCCTTTTTTACCAAACCCCATGGCGAGTCGGAAATCTGTCCATGATACAAGGTCACTACTCCTACAAACAAAGGACTGATACCCCTGGCCATTAAATCCGATGAAACTCATGTACCAGTTATCATCACCGGGAAGCTGGTAAACTGTAGGAACATCAACCATCTTGATATCCTCATGCCCTTTAATTCCAGGATTCCCCGGAATCACATAACTGGGATAATAATGCCAATATCTAAAAGGTTCAGACCATTTCTTAACTGTTTTTTTATCAATTTTCATAGTTTTTTAAAAACTCCATCATAAAGTATGCAGAGCAAAAATGAAGGCTGAACCAGAATTGGTTGAATGAACATTCGGTTCTCTCATGTTTAAAATCAATACCTGTGAGGATTCGTCCATCTGGCTGCAGGCAATAGGTTACCAGGTTCATGGATTGAATAGCCCGCTGCCGATAGGAGTCCTCCCCGGTGGCTCGTGCAAGTTCCAACATCATAGTAGCCCATGCTCGTATGTAAACAGCGGGAGAAGTTGTCCCTTTTTATCATACCGGGCCGGAGCCCAAAACATGAGGACAAACTGCTCGTTTAAATGCAGATTGTGTGCATCGGGGTTATTATTTTCTTTGTCCAATCTATTTTGCATAATATTTAAATCCTCACATTAAGTTAATTTTATCAAACATTAATAAGGTGGATATTTCCTAAAAAATATCCTGTAATTTATTTATACTGTACTTCATCAAAATCATGAACTTTATAATTCAAGGATCAGGGTCCCACGACTCTATCTAGTCAATAATATTTAATCCATTATCAACCTGAAATCTGTTATCAACCTTAATAATACCGTCAATTAATAGGATAATTCCGTCATGCATGAAGAATACCATTTATATAAGGTTCATCTGGTTCGTATTGTATCCCGATATTTTTATCTGCATATTTTATTCTCTCACTTAAGATTGTACCAATTTGTTATTTTTATATTCTAATGTAATTTGTTCCCCACCAGATAACATAAACCTAATTTTCTGGTACTCAAAAAGATCGGGTACCGGATTAGCTGTAAATGTTTTGAATCCGTCGGTAGTATCTATACCCATAAAATATTTAAAGGCAATTGTAGCCGGAGATCCATTCCAGGCGTGGTTTTTTGTACCAAGCACAAACTTAATCTTATTATACTGCTTTTGTGGACATAGCCCCACAAGAACCGTCAGGGCATTGGCTCTGTCGTCAACAACGCCTTCTGAACTGTAAGAATTATCTTTCCAGAAGAGTCTATTAAAATTGAGCTCTATTGATTTTATCCTCGATTCCAGAAAGTGGTCATACTTTTTTTCACACAGAATCTCTAACATTCTTAAGGCGAATTTCGGTGGGTAATTAGACTGTCCCTATCCATATTCCAGAGTTTTAGATATCTGATCCATGCCCCGAAAAACTCGCTGTATTCATTACGCAGGATAACGCCGATGGATCTTATATCGATACCTAGAGTCTGTATTAGGTCTTACCTATTTATTGAATTTTCTAATATTTCATATTCACTAATATCCACATAATCATCCCAGCTTATTCCATGTCCACCGACATCAATGTGTACATTTTTAAAAAAATTATCGTCTTTTAATTTTTCGTAATGATCATTTCTATTTATGATTTTTGAACAATCATATTCTCTAGTAACACCATCTGAAAAAATAATAGATAAAATAAGATGTTCTTTTGGATATACATTAATTATTTTTGGAATATTCATTATTCTAACCCTGGTAATTTTATAAATTCTTTTGTTTCCCACATACGTTCTAATTCTGTTTGATAATTTTGTGCCCACTCTTTTATTAATTTAATTGCTTTATTGGGAAGATCCCCTTCTAATAAATCAAGTGTTTTTAAATCAAATATCCCGTTATATTCATTATATATTGCATGAAAATGTGGTGGTAGGTGATCATTAAAATACATCTTGATGAGTATTCCGTAAAATCTTGTTATTACTGGCATAAACACTCCTGTAATTCATTATACTGTTATTTAGATTACTTATCAAATATTAATAATCACTAAACGGGATTATCCAATTAATAAGGAGGACATTTCCTAAAATATATCCTGTAATTTATTTATAAGGTATTTCATCAAATTCATTAACTTTATAATTCCACCGTTTTCTCAATTCCTCTGGAGTTTCAAATTCATCATTCTGACATTTTAAAAGCTCTTTCAGCTGTGAGTCTAGTTTTTCTTGAACTTGTTTAAAAGCCTGTTTATTCACAATATTTTCCAACTGGTATGGATCATTCCGGTTATCAAACAGGAGCCAGGGTCCATTTTGATCCCGGACGAAAGTATATCTCTCTGTACGAATACCTCGATATGCTCTTCCTCCGAGTTCCCTCCGCCAGTCAGCGAAAGGGTGATAGTTGACAATGAGCACTCCACTATCTTCTTTTTTAATATGCTCAGACTGAATTTCCTTTTTTATCAACTTAGTAAGATCATTACCTTCTACAGTTTCTGGTATTCCCAGATCTGCCATTGAAAGCAGGGTCGGCATAATATCAGGTGTTCCCAGGGTCAGATTTATGGTTTTACTATTTGTATATTTCCCGGGATATCTCAGCAAAAAAGGTACAATTACCGATTCATCGTAAGGCATTTGTTTCCTTGGTCCTCTTTCATTGTCACCAGATTGGTTATGGGATTCCAGTAGATCACCATGATCAGCTGTAAAAATAAAAATTGTATTCTCTTTCTGACCGGTTTGTTCCAGAGCTTCATCAATTTTCTCTACACATCTGTCTATGGCAGTAATATGGGCATAATATCCGGATAACTGCTCACAGGCCTGCGGTTGGCGATGTTTATAAACATTCTCTCTTAAAATCAACTTATCAGCCGGATATAAAGCCTTAAGATCGACCGGAGCTGTATCATAAGGATCATGTGGAGTTCCAAAAGAGACAAATAGTGCAAAGGGTTTGTCCTGGTGAGACGTGATATAGTCCACAGCATCTTCTGTCTGACAAAAAGCATCATATTTTTCCCACAAAACCGGTTCTTTATTATCTCCCTGGTAATACTGAGAATTATTATAATCGTGGGTACACTCAAGGACTTTCCAATAATCAAATCCCTGTCTTCGTTCCCTGGGAATATAGCCATTTCGACCATGGCCATCAAGGTGCCATTTCCCGATCCATCCAGTATTATAATCAGCAGACTTTAGCTCCTGACCTAATGAGTGGCCATTATCAGGTAGACATAGATCATTCATAAACAATCCATGGGTTAACGGATATTGACCTGTTAAAAGTGATGCCCTATAAGGAGTACAGATTGGACAGGTCGAAGTTGCGTTTACAAAATTCAGACTCTCTTTTGATAGTTTATCTAAATATGGTGTTTGAACATTAGGATCTCCTGCATATCCGGTCGCATGCCCCCGCATCTGATCTGCAAAAATATAGATGATATTTGGTTTATTAACAGAAGACATCTTTCACCGCCTCCAGATATCCGTAACCATAGATATCATCAGGTTGAAGATAACTTGTTTCAGTCCATTCGTTCCAGCTATTAATTGTAACAAGTGGAGCCTGTTCAGGATGGGCATCTATATATTCTTTAGCTTTTATTAGAGCTTTTTTGATCTCCCCTGGAGTATTGTTTTTTACGACGCCTGGTTTGAAATCTTTGAAACGGGGATTATTATCCCATCCAACGGAAACATGTGGGTAATAAGGAGTATCATATTCTTTATCAACTTGCGACCACTCTTTCTCCACATCCGACATAATTTCACTATAATCCCTATCAATATCGGTAAAATGCACATACTGATAGTGAGTCATGCTATCGAATCCAAGGTTATTAACCATTTCATTTGGGATAGCCCTTTTACCTTCGTCCAGTCCACTTAAATTCAGTTGATTGATTCCCCATTTTGTCAGCTGTATGTGCAGGCCTGGTAATCCGGATTTTATAGTCTGTTCTTTGAACCATTTAAGGGCACGGACTGTCTCATCCACTCCTCCCAGCCCATCTATAAGATTCTGAATATCGTACAGGCTGAACACCGGTTTACCCTCTATTGTATAATACGAGGGGTGGTGAAAGTACTTATCGATTAGTCTATTACAAATTCTTTCGAATTCACTTCTATCCACCCTAGCGTCCCATATAACAGTTTCCTGATCATGGGATAGGTTTATATCCCAAAGATTTAGAACATGATGGTTCGCCCACATTAGGTAGAATTTGACCTTATCATTGTTTTTAGCCTTAAGATAACCGTCATTCAGACAGTTCTCAAGAAAAGGCCGTTTGTCATACCAGTACCAGTCATAGATAAAAACATTGACACCATGATCTGAGGCAGCGCTTATCTGGGACTCCATAACATATGGATCGGCCTCGTTGACATAACCCCAGAGAGGTTTCCTTGGCCAATTATGTCCTGGATATTTTTTTACAGAATTTTTAACACTCTGCCATTCTCCCATACCTTCGGGCCAAAACATTCTAGTTCTTGGTTCATCCCCAGTATAAGCGGGCCATACATAGGCTGCTACATCATATTTTTTCATTTGTCATATCCTTTTAACTCTCATTTCTCTCTCTCTTTTCCATACGTAAAAAACTAAACACAATAGCGATGAGAAGCAAAACTACAGTAATTATTATATTTTTTTCCATATAATGATCGGTAATTGATATAAAATTTCCTTCATACTCCAATAACTTACCACCGATAAAAATACCAACCATCCCTGCTGCAGAGATAATAGTGGTATTTACACTCATATAAACAGTCTCATCCTTTTTCTTCAGATGGCTGTAGGGTAGATTAAATGTGGACATGTTATATGCAGGACCAAATATGCCGGCAAGTATAAAAACCACAGGTAGTAGATAACTGGAGGAAGGGATTATTATAAGCCAGATAATCAATTGGAATACAAATAAAAGGAGGGATATATTAAGTATTGTCACCCATCGGTGTCTATTGGCAAGAAGACCCCACTGTTTGATTAAAAAGGCACTGAACAGTACCTGAAGAACAGATAATATTGTAATATTGGAATAACTTATCCCTAACTGCTTTATCATATAGACAGTTAAAAAAGGTATAGATATATTGATCCCCATAGTCCATATTATTTGATAGATTAGAACATTTAAAAAGTGAATATCTTTAAAGGGTTTTAATATCGATAAGCTGCTCTTTTTATCCCTTTTTGTAATAATTCCCTCTTCAAAAAAATCAATTTTTCCAAGAGTAAATGAGTCGATTATTGCAAAAATTGCCGCAGTAATAAAAATAATCAGAAATCCCCTGTATTGGTAACCTGCTTTGTTCATATAATCGAGAAACTGTCCCGCTGCTAGTGAAAAAATAAGAGTCACTATCATGGCACTACGATTTCTTACAGTGAAAAAATTCCCCCGCATATGTCTTGGAAGATGGCTCATCATCCACAGATTAAGCTTTACTCCCGACGAGGAACCAAAAAACATCCCTACAATAAAGATACAGTAAAACAGGAAAACACTTCCATTCATCTGCCCAAATAGTGGCAAAGTGAACCGGTAAGATGTCAGGTTCATAAAGGGAATACCGATAATACCAATTAATATGAGCCTTGAAAAAAGAACAAAAAAGATGATAGTGGATTTTTCACGTTTAACTGTTTGCCACAACCTAACTAGTAACAGTTGTAAAATGTTAGCCATGTAGATTATGGACATTATCATTCCAGCCTGGGCATCAGTTGCCCCTAGCCACAGAGCGTACCCCGTAAGAAATACTCCAAAAATTAAGATGTTATACCCTGAAGATAAAATACCATTTAATATCAGGTTTAATTGGTTAGTATTGAATTCATAATCCCGGCTCTTTCTGATCCGGCTGTTTAATTTTTTCATGACTACTCTTTCAATACCTTTTCTATTTCATAGATATCTTTACGTATTTTATCCAGTTCACCGACTATCAGATAATAATTGTACTCATAGACTGTATCCTTATTTATAATCTCCTTCTTTACCGGAGAGATATAAGAGGTGGAGCTGCCATCACACCATTCTCCCGGTTTTCCCGCCATACCGGCTAGAAAACTAGAGGTAGCCCGGTTATAAACAGCGATACCGTAATTCTGGTCATCAACAAAAGCCATCCAATTCTCTGTAATTTCTTCTGTGTAACAGCCCCAGAATCCGCTGGAAAGTTTAATTACCTCCAACTCCTCCAGCAAATCTCCACTAAAAGGCTTACTTCCCCTGTAGGAAACCAGTCGATTCAGTGCTGAAACTGGATATACGGCAGGTAATTCCTGAGCTTTTATTATACCTTCCCCATAAATGACATCGCTTCTGTTGGATGTAAGACGGGAAGTAACTTTTATTATATTTTTATCTATTTCCATCCACTGCTCCATTACAGCTTCAGCCAGTTCATTTTTCATATCCCAAAGCATAGGTATACACTTTACATAGATACTGTTTTTTTTACTTGTATATTCCAGAATTTCTGCCCGATTGCCATAGGAATCACCTACCTGGATAGGATTCCACGACCAGGGACTCCAATCTTTTGATTGTCCTTCAGCCGTTCTGTCCAAGTTATTCCCACTATAATAGGACTGCTGAATATACCGGCCTTCATCCGCAATATTAACGATGCTCCTATTGTTCCAACGGTCTTTTAAAATAATAGCGTTTATGGCTCCTCCCCGTGTGAGGTCCACATTTACAGAGATAACTTCATTCTCCACTTTTAAGTTTTTTTTCATTGTTTTGTCCTATAATCATTACAGCGTATTTTATAATTCATTTCAGAATCCTGTAAACCAATCATTTTCAAAACTCTGACGCATTTCATTTAACTTAATTTGATATGTAGATTGTGTGAAAAAATCTTTTGTTTCTCCAGGATCAACCTTTAAATCCAACAGTTGTTCTTCCATCCCCTGGCTATCATATCTGATATATTTTAAACCATCGGACCGTATAACCATACGACCAATCTCACTTTCAACTCCAAGGGTACTTCGCCATTTTACTGTTTCATTTTGATCACTGTTTTCCAGTAGAGGACGCAGACTTGCGCCTCTAGGATCAGCTTTTACTTCTATTCCGGCATAATCACAGATAGTAGGTACAATATCCAAACCGTTAGAAATTAAATGTGTCGAATCCACATTCCCAGCTGGGATATGTCCCTTCCACATAACCGTAAAAGGAATATTGACCGATTCCTCATAGAGCACTGTTTTATGCTCAAGTTTATGAGAACTGTCATTATCACCATGATCACTTGAAAAAATGATTATTGTATCTTCTTCACTGCCACTTGATTTCACAGCATTAAGAATAATCTCTATTTGGGTGTCAACCATTTCTGTTAGACGGCAATAAGCCCAGCGGTGCATCCGCCACTCTTTTTTTGAATATTTATCTCTTGCATTTTTACGAAAGGGACGGCTTTCAATAAGTGATTTAATAGCTAACGGTTCATTTTCCTGTGGTTCGAAATTATTAGGAATTGGTGGACAAAGACTGTTAAAAAATTCTTCTTCAGAGATTCCACTTGGAACCTTAAGGGCTTTATCCAGAGTATCAAGCTCCACATTTGCTCCCTCTAAAATAGTCCGTTTCTCTTCAGGACCGCCAAAGTCCCTGATAGCCATATAACAGATATCGTGTGGGTTGATTAGTGAAACGATCATACAATAAGGATTATCACTTCTATTAGAAATTATATCTGCTGCTTTATCTGCTAAATTATCTCTTTCATCAGAGGTAAACTTTGTAAAACCCTGATTTTCAGGTTTTAATTCAACAGGAAGATGTTCTTTCCCACCGTAATAAAGATCGTACCCAGACTTCCCCATAATTGAGCCAAGTGTATTTTCCATAATATTAGAAGGTATACCAGCTATACTCATGGCACCGTCATTCTCCCTCACCTGATTCCCGGAACTGTCATTAAAGACTCCAGGAAACTGGCCAGTCATCATACTAACCCGGGCTGGTGCGCAGACAGGGTTTGGAGAATAAGCTCTGGTAAACCTAGTACCACCAGCTGCCAGATAGTCCATTGCCGGTGTTTTTAAAAAATTATTTCCGGCACAACTCATCATCGAAGCACTCTGCTGATCTGTATATATATAAATAATATTTGGTTTTTTCATTGTTATCTCTTTTTTATCCTATTTCAGGTACAATTGCCCCATGTTCATATAATAATGTGTGAATTTCTTTTATTGGAAGTTCTTCCAACTCCATACCTGTCTGTACACTCAGCGCCGCCATAGCTCCTGCCGCTTGAGCTGTTGCCATACAAGTAGCTTGGACACGTAAGGCGGAGTTTGCAAGACGATCGCTTGATATACAGCGCCCTGCTGTCAGAAGATTTTTACTGCCTTCCGGTAGCAGTGCCCCTCTAGGAACTGATGGAACCTTTCCTTCCCCAAGTTCTCTCATGTCCAGTCCTTCTCCTGAAGAGCTATGAAGATCAATAGGATAAAAAGCATAACAAACAGCATCATTCCATATTCTAGCCGTTTGGTAATCCTGGACAGTTATAGTGGATTTTCCAATAATTGTTTTTGTCTCCCTAACACCACATTCGTGAGAGACCTGATCAATTACTAGATTTTCCAATCCAGGTTGTGTACGAAGGAATCTATAAAGACGAAACAGAGCTTTTCGGGATTCAAGCTCCAGCTCCGTTCTGTTTTGACTGTTATAAGCATTAATGTGGTGAATGTGATTGCTATTGGCACCTTTGTTATGGAGCCACACACCAATATCCGGTGCGGTCGTATTCCACGAGACATCTGTATAAGATAGACGTCCGGCTTTTACTTCCCTATCAAAATTCCGGTTTATAGTTTCTATATCCAGATCAGATAGATTATAACCACTTGCCAGACAGGACAATGTAGCTGGTTGTGTCTCTTCTGGAACATTAGTGGGAAATCCCCCAAGGGTTACAACATTTGCATCTCCTGTGGTATCTATAAGTATAGTCGCTGTAAGATCCAGAACACCACTCTTGGTACAGAGGTTAACATTCCACCCTCTTGTGCTCTTATCCTTGTTTATGCTGCTAGGCATAGAGTGAAATAGAACATCAACTCCTGCATCAACAATCAGTTCATCGGCTAAAGCCCCATAGACAAATTTGTTAATGGGAATTTGAAGTTTAGAGTGATGGCCCTGATAATTGGAAAAGTCAGGTAGAGTTTCTCCTGACTCTTTTACAGTTCGTTCTACCAATTCCCAGCCTATACCACCAATGATCTGTTTTCCCCATGCATGAAAAAGCCCAGGAAAGTTAACACCACCATTTGTAATGGTACCGCCAAAGATACCAGTTTTCTCAACAATAAGTGTATTAGCTCCGGCTCTTCCTGCCTGAATAGCGGCAATCACTCCTGCTGTTCCACCACCTATTACAATGACATCATAATTTTTATTGTTCATGAAAAATATTCCCTCACCTAAGATTGTATAAGTTTGTTATTTGTGTACTTAATGTAATTAATTCCCCACCAGATAACATAAACCTAATTTACTGGTACTCAGATAGATCGGGTACCGGATTAGCTGTAAATGTTTTGAACCCAAAGGATCTAGGTTTCAGGACTCAATCTAGTCAACAATATAAAATCCATTATCAACCTGTAATCTGTTATCAACCTTAATAATACCGTCAATTAATAGGATAATTCCGTCATGCATTAAGAATACCATTTAGATTTTTATCTGTATATTTTATTCCCTCACTTAAGATTGTATCAATTTATTATTTTTGTACTCCAGTGTAATTAATTCCCCACCAGATAACATAAACTTAATTTTCTGGTACTCAAATAGATCCGGAACCGGGTTAGCTGTAAATGTGTTGAATCCATCGGTAGTATCTATACCCATAAAATACTTAAAGGCAATTGTAGCCGGAGACCCACTCCATGCGTGATTTTTTGTACCGAGCACATAAAAATCTTCCCACAGAGTGCTATTTTCATTAACAGCAAGATTATAATATCGGGATCTTAATCTCAGGTATGCATCTTTGTAAAAACCCATTTCACAAAGGGCGGCTAAGACATAACCTTCCATATAAATACTCGCATTAAAAGTAGTCTGTAATACAAACTTGATCTTGTTATACTGATTTTGTGGACATAGCCCCACTAGAACCGTCAGGGCATTGGCTCTGTCGTCAACAACACCTTCTGAACTATAATAATTCTCTTTCCAAAAGAGTCTATTAAAATTGAGTTTTATGGATTTTATCCTCGATTCTAGAAACTGGTCATGCTTTTTTTCATTCAGAATATCTGACATTTTTAATGCAAATTTAAGAGCAGAATAGTACCAGGCATTTGATAGAACCGGTTTATCAACATTGTGTAAGTGATCCTGCCAATCCCAGTCTCCATTTCTGTGAGTAATGAGACCGTTACTGTCCATATCCCAGAGTTTTAGATACTTGATACATGGTTCAAATGAAGCCTCAATAACCTGCTTATCCCCTGTGTATTTATAATAGTTAGAGATCATCCCCAGTTCACTGATAGCATTAAGGCTCTGGGAAGGAAGCTCAGAAAAATTATCTCCCGGAACATTACCTAAAAGCACATCTGCTTTTCTAAGGTTGATAAAATCCATAATTGATTTTTTTAGCAAGGCTCTGGCTGATAATGATAAGAGGGAGAAGACCTGGGGTGCTTGAACTGAGACATCCCCTATCCACTGCCCTCTCTCCCGGTCTGGACAATCCATAAAGTTATCCCTCATACAGACGTAGAGAGTTCTAGCTGATTTTTCCACAAGTTTGTTCATAATCTGACAACTCGAATCATAAGATCCGACGATATCCGTATCGTAACCACTTTCCTTATAACCCAACCACTTAATCTGGATAGGTTTGTCTGTTTTAAAGATAATCTCCTCACCAAAAAGATAGTGCTGGGATTTAAATTCGTTTTCACCATCCCTACAGATATACTCTATTCGGTGACTATTATAGGAGTTGGCATTATCTCCAGGTCCCCCGGGAACTGTATACCTGTCTGTTCTTATATCTATAACTGTTCCCTCGTTTGCCTGAATGACAAAACATGGGGACATGGCCATAGCATAGGGCAATTTAAGAGAGTATACATTGTCATTAACATTTGTATATTCCCCCTTATTCAAGTCCATCAATTTTGTTAATGGAACTGGCCGTTCATACATTTCACCAAAAGAGTGTTTGGTAAGTACTATAGCATTCACAAACTCTTTTTCTTCCAGAGTTTTACGCCCATCGTAACCGATGTTATGTCCACCATAAAGATAGGCCGGCTGTGGTTTTCCCGTATTGTAATAGGCAGGATGGTTTGTGCATCTGAAAGTATCATCGCTGTAAAGACTTATTTCATCACATTGAAATAAGAAACTAGGGCTACCACTGTCAGAACTATTTCGCCCACCATTACCATAATAATGGACATATACAGAGAGTCTGTTTTCACCCTTAATCAGATATGGTGCCAGATCTATTTTATCGGTATAACCACTCCCAGGCAGACTCTCCCGAAACAGACCACCTTCAAAAATAACCATAGTCCCATTAACCTCTAACCAGTACTTAGTATCTACAGCAATATAGGCATAAGCCTGGTTTGGTAGAGTTTCCAATACAAAATCTTTTTTTAAAACTACATGCTGATTTGGTGTTTTAGTATTACCATTCCAGATAAATTGCCCTTTTTTCTCTATTTTATTCATTACCTTCTTCCATTTATCTTATTTATATATAAAACCTTTCAAGTTTTTTCACGAAAAATATTCCTCCCGTTGTTTATAGGAAAGCTAATTATTCCGGAATTTCAAGAGGTAGATTAAGCCAGGCCAAACCAACATCCCTGTGGCAGTGGGAAGTAGATTCATCTGATAGACCATCATAAAAAACTGCTAATTTATCTTTGACTCTAACTACCGAAGGTAATCCAATAATTTTATCTGACCATGTGCAATTTTGATTATCCAGAACTACAGCTTTATTATCTCTGTTCCACTTATTCAGATCTTCTGACCAATATACCCATATTGCATCTGTATATTCGCCAATTCCCTCTTCTATACCAATATGATTTGTGAAAAGAAACCAGGTTTTGTTTTGCTCTTCATAATATAGGGCAGAATTCTCTACCTGTTCTTCTAAAGGTAGAATGGGATCTTTATCAACAGTCCAAGCTCCATCGAAGTTATTAGTTCTGGCAATTCCCAGGGTCCTTTTTGCCATAACTTTTGTCTTTTCATCATAAAAAGATATTGAAGCACTAAAAAACTGAAGATATTCACCCTTGTGTTTTATAATCTGACCGGGGCTAGCAGTATCACTGTAATAACTATCGGGTACTGGTCTAAATGGAATAACTTCCTTCTGTTTTGTCCAGGGTCCCATAGGTGAATGTGAAGTAGCTTTCATTGTCATATATGGAAATGCCGGAACCCTTTCCGGGGCTGGAAAGGTGTTTGGTGTACCTAAATAATACATATGCCATTTGTTTTCACTAAAATATGTAGTACCATAACTGGCACTTTTTGAGTCTTCCTCATCAGGTTTCCCCAACTCCAGAATTGGACCATGTTTTACCCATGTTTTAAGATCTTTACTGGTCGCAAGTGAGCAAAGCCAGCCAACATCTGGATCTGCGGCATCATAATGCATGTAATATGTATTATTATCTTCCCATACAAAAACATCCCGAGCTCCGAAGGAATCAAAGGTGTCACCATGTTTTAAAATAACCCCTTCATCCTGGGCTTCCATTCTCTTTATTGCTACTGGTCTATTATCTATATAACCATTCTTTTTTTCTTTGTTCATTATTTACTCCTATGGATAATAATTGGTCTAATAAGACCTGATTTAATGAAAGTAGGTTTTCTGTAGAACCATTTCCACCCTGTTATAAACGATTTTGGCCCAACAGTTCCCATATTAGAGAGAGGATTGTAAAGAGGACCAAATGTATTTTTTCTTGTAATAGAGACTTCCACGACTATTTCCTTATGAATAGAGAAGGTTGTCTCTGCTGGAAGCCAGGGAACTATTTTGTCATGAGTTCCACTGTGCAGTTTGACATATGCACCATAATATTGTGGAATCGTGATAAGCACCTCACTGTCTTGTAAATTTTGAGGGACATCATAGTGATAAAAGAAAGAACCACTGTAAAAGGGGAAACCCTGTTTAACCAGATTCCTTGGAACCACTTTTTTGGGAAGAGGATTGATACAGAGAGTCCTACGGCTAACATCAACTGCAAAATCTCCGATTAGGTAAAGTGCCTCAAGATTAACATCCTCACGGAAATCGCAACTGAGTTCCAAGTGGTTTATCCCCTCAACAAAGATATCTTCAGGCAGAGGAATTCTTCGGAAGGCGATATCGGTCCAGAATCCATTATCCTGTTTCAGGTCAACGGATTGACCATTAACAATCAGATTGAATCGTTCCGGTGTTTCCAGAACCAGTTCAGCTGTTTTCATTGATTGCAGAGCTCCTGCAGTTATTTTTAAGTTATACTCCAGCTTTAGACTACCCAGAGATTCAAAACTCTGCTTCGCCCTGAACCATGGCTGGACCATTTCTCCCCCTCTAAGAGGGATATTAAGATTATTTCGGATCAAACGGTCTATCTGTAGGATTTCCATAGGTCCTGAGAATCCCGCATCCATCAGATTCCATTTAGGCCTGTCAAGGACACAGATGTTTTTTTCACCTAGACTGTAATTGCAACTACCCGATAGTTTACTTCGGTGAGAGGTTGCTTTAAACTCATCTTTTTTAGCGGGAAGATCCGTACTTGAAGCAAGACGGAAACAGAGGGCCCCAGAAGGAGCAAGCTTCAGTGTATCGATGTAAAGTCGACCATTGGAGATATGCGTTTTCTCTTTATACCTCTGTCCATCATCAAGATTCCACTCTTCCACAGCATCAGTTGTCCGATTTAATTCAATATCAATACTAAGAGTTTTCTTTCGGTTCATATTCAGAACAGTCAGATATTCCCCATCTTTATCTTTTCTAAACTGAGAAAATACCTGTTTCTCTCTTTTTCCACTAGCGGAACCTAGAATGCGGCAGGGACGATCAATTATAGATGTTAGGGTTTCCACTATCTCTTTCTCCCTAAATTCACATTGTAGACCAGAAAACAGAAGATCTTCTACTTCAGAACTCAGTTTTGAGTCAACATAATCTGGAATATCACCTGCAAATACAAGCCTTCCACCAACTTTCTGAAACTGCCGTAACAGAACAAGAGTAGATTTTCGAATGGTGGACATACCAGCAACTAGAACTGTTTTATACTTCATTTCACCTAGTTTTAGCTCGGATGTTTCGCCAGACACACTCCCGTGCTCTTCCAGTAATCCCTCATCACCATAGTCAAAATCGATCTGATTACCTGCTAGAATGTGGAAGAGTTTAGAGTATTTTTTCTCAAGTTTCTTAATACCTCTGTCCTGTGCATCCATTACTTTAATAGCACCGGGATATACTCTACCCCAGACACTTTCCACAGGATTTATAACCAGCAAATCGCAGATGGGGTTACCAAGACTCCTGAAATAACCGAGCCGGGAAAACCAGGTTTCCACCTTATCGTACTCTTTGTACCAGGGAGATTGGTGAAAAATACTGGCTGGAAAATCACGTTTAGATTCACCCTGCATAGAGTACCATGATAGATGATGGCTCCGCAGATTTACTCCAAATAGTGTCTGCCAGGCTCCCATAGCCTTATGCTGCTGAAAACTCATCTGCCAGCCTGTGCACCCGTATAATTCAGAAAGTATCCATTTCTGTCCAAACTGGCGGGCTGTACTATCCACCTGTTTGACAAGCCAGTAATCCCTTGTATGCTCGGATAGTACATCCACACCGGGGATATGCATATGTGGGTAATAGCGCTGAACCGAACCATTTGTAGAGACTTGAGAAGAGAAGTTGTTCTCGTGGAGAACATGTCCTGTTAGTTTAAGATTGTTATCTTCGCACCAGTTATAGCAGGGTTTTGCAAAATTATTTATAAAAAGCTTTAACATAATCTCAGCATAATGGGCTTTTATATCTGATACCTTCTGCCCTTTATAGCGGAGGAAAAGCTTAGGAAGATTCTCTTCCACTGAGTATCCAAAAACCTTGAAGAATTCCTCAAAAAGAGTATCAGTCCAGGGCACCATAAAAAGGGGATTCCCCCCTTTGTAATGATGAAGGGAAAAACCGCTCATAAAAGGACCACGATGGGGTTCATCTGTAAATACACCCTTTATAGCTTTTCCAAAATGCTCTCCACAGTGCTCCTTATAAGCCTCATGAGTTAGTCTGATATACTCATCGGTAGCCTCTCTTTTCATTGTATCCACATAAGTGGCTCCGTTGTAGAAAGGACTTGATTCCATAGGGACAACCCGGAATGATAGAATTTTCTTATTACGAATCTCCTTCAAAGAAGTCTCTTTGTTTACCTTTTTAAGATCATAAATATCAAATTTATTTTTTAAACGACAGGACCAGGCTCCAAGCCATTTGCCCTCCTGTTTTTCTGCATCTTTAAGAGAAAAATCCCTACCATTTGAAATATCCAGATGGATAAATTTCATCTGATACTCAGGATTTTCTGTTACCATCCCACCGGCAGTACCACTGGGCCAGCGGTCTTCGTCATAGATCCAGGCTTCCATTCCGAGATCTTCACCCTCTTCTGCACAGCGGTTAATCAGCTGAAACCACTTTTCTCCCAGGTATTCCGTAGCCAATCCGGTACGGGAGTGCATAAAAAATCCACCAAATCCCATATCCTTTAATATCTGAATCTGTCGAAGCAGTTCCTCTTCCTTCAGATCTCCATTCCAGGACCAGAAGGGTTTTCCACGCCACTGGGGACCGGGATTATTAAAAATCTTTTCTATATTATCCATTAATGCATATTTTCCATTGGGATTGTTAAAGAATACTGTCCAGATCCTATGAAAACAGTGACCAAGTCACCATCCTCCTTAGTTGGTTGAGCTTCAAAGCTATCACTCTTCTTCTGTACATAATTCCACTGTTCACTGCTGAGAACTACTAATCCTCTGCTGTTGGCAGGAATGGTAATACTCCAGGTAAACTCCTTGTCATTCTTCTTCCATTTGGATTCTATCAGACCGTAAAGGGACTGATATGAACCTTCCGCCCATTCAAAAGGACAATCTTTTGGTAGTGTGAATGTAAGATCACGAAATCCATTAGTGCCACTAAAACCAAGAATATTAGGATACATCCAGTCTCCTACAGCTCCGTAGGCATAGTGGTTAAATGAGTTCATTCCGGCTGTCTGGAAACTTCCGTCGGGTTTTATACCGTCCCAACGCTCCCAGATTGTAGTAGCTCCCTTTGTAATAGGGTACAACCATGAAGGATACTCTTTTTGTAACAGAAGCTTGTACGCTACATCTGTATATCCAAACCTTGATAGAACATGCATTATATAAGCAGAACCAGTGAACCCTGTTGAGTTGTGGTAACCTCTTGTCTCTATATCTGCAACCAGTCGTCTAGCAGCCTCTCCCCTCTCTTCTTCAGGAAGAAGATCAAACATTAAAGCTTGAACATAAGCCGTTTGTGTATTGGAATTTATTCTTCCAGATCTGGTTACAAACTCATTAAAATAGGCTGACCGGATTTTGACTAGCTGCTCTTCATATTTCTTTTTATCTTCATTTTTACCCAGAACACTGGCGATTTTAACCATTAACGATGTGGAATAAGCATAAAAAGCCGTTGCCACCTGCTCCTTATCGGTACCACCAAAGCAACTAGGAGAATCGGCGGGTTGATCAAGAGCCAACCAGTCACCAAAGTGGAAGTCATTTTTCCAAATATGGTTTTCCGTTTTCCCTGTAACATAATGATTCCATGCGATCATCATAGGATATTGTTCTTCTAAGATCTTTTTATCACCGTAACAATCGTAAATTGTCCAGGGACAGATAATAGCTGCATCACCCCAGGCGGCAGAACCGTATGGAGGATGATTCATTCCCCTTAAAACATTTGGTACAACAACAGGTAAATTCCCATTGTCCAGCTGCTCTGAAGCCAGATCTCTTAGCCATTTAGTAAAAAAAGGAGCTGTATTAAAATTAAAACTTCCAGTTCTGATAAAAGCCTGTGCATCTCCGGTCCAACCAAGCCTCTCATCCCTTTGTGGACAGTCTGTAGGTATATCAAGAAAGTTACCCCTCTGTCCCCACTCTATATTTTTTTGAAGCTGAGTTATCATTGGATCGGAACACTTAAAAGAACCGGTTTGTTCCATATCTGAATGTATAACTACACCTGTAATATCATCAAGTTTAATATCTCCCGGATGTTCAATAATTCGTACATACTGAAAACCGTGAAAAGTAAAGGATGGTTCAAATATCTCATAACCTTCCCCTTTCAGAGTATATATATCTTTCATGTCGGCTATACCCCGGAGATTTTCCGTATAAAAATTACCTTCTTTATCCAGAACTTCAGCAAAATCGAATGAGAGTTTGTCTCCTGCTTTTCCCTTTATCTGGACTTTAAGCCATCCCACCATATTCTGACCCATATTAATGATAGTCTCACCGGCAGGTGATTTAATAATTTCTAGTGGTTTTATTTCCTTTGTACGCTGAATATACTCCCCCTGATGACCCTGGAGAAGATCTAAAGGTAGATCCTCTTCTAGAACATTTATCCATGAAGTATCATCAAATTCGGTATTGTTCCAACCGGGGATCTCTTTTCCCGCATTATAACTTTCACCCATATACATATCCGAATGTTCTATAGGTCCCAGAGTTGTTTTCCATGAATCATCGGAGCAGATTGTTTTTGTAGTTCCGTCTTCAAAATCCACATGAATTTCGCATAAAAGAGCTAAGGTATCACCATAGATATTCCAAAGGCCCTCGTAACCGTAATTTCCCGCATACCACCCTGTTGATAGGGTCGAAGCTATTACATTCTCACCGGATTTTAACTTGTGACCAATATCGTAAGTCTGATATAGAATTCTATCTTTATAATTAGTACATCCCGGGGTAAACAGAGCTTCTGTAACTTTTTCCCCATTAAGAGATGATTCATATAAACCTCTAGCTGTACAATAAAGCCTTGCTCTAGTAATAAGCTTATCTGGTAATGTGAAGGATTTTCTCATCAAAGGAGATGGTTTTAGTGCCTTTTCTTTAGGAATATCCGGGGAACTAATCCAATTAGCTTTCCAATTTTTAATTCCTGACTCAAAATATGCAGAATCACTTAGTTCACTTCTATGTCCAGTGCTATCTTCTATCTGGACCTGCCAGTAAATACGTTCTTCAGGATTTAACTTACCTCCTGGAAAAGTGATAAAAGTGCTTTGATCTGATTCAATCCAACCTGTATCAGAATAACTATCTGACAGATTATTTAATATATTGGAATATATAATTCTATATCTGTTTTGAACTATATTTTTATCTCCACTCCTTAGCTTCCAGAAAAGCCGAGGAGATTTCTCTTCAAGTCCTATAGGGTTTGATAAATATTCACAACGTAAGTCGTATACTTCTAACTTTTTCATGATTTAACTGCTCCTGATGTAATTCCCTCAATGTAATAACGGGAACCAAATATAAATACCACAAGAAGTGGTATGGTAGTAAATACAAATCCAGCTACCATGGATCCAGTGTCTGTCGCTCCTGTTACGGATTGAAATACTCTAATAGCCACAGTAATTACCTGTTTACTATTGGAATCAATAACCATTAGTGGCCAGATAAAATCGTTATAGAAAGCTATAATCTGCATTACTCCAACTGTTGTCAAAATAGGCCTAGCTAAAGGAACAGCTATTTTTATAAAGCTCTGCCACTCCGTTGCTCCATCCATACGTGCCGCTTCAAAAAGACTTGCAGGTTGTTCAGCCATAAAAGTCCTGCACAGCAGGATTCCAAATACCTGACCTCCCGATACCCAGGGAAGAATCAATGCCCACCATGTATTTTTCAAATTCAGATCAACAATAAGTTGATATCGTGGAGTCAATGTGAGAATTCCGGGAATCATCATCAAACTAAGAATCATAATAAAAAGAACTTTTTTCCCGGGAAAGTCTAACCAAGAAAAGACATAACCACCCATTCCTGAGAGAAAAACTGTAAGTCCCATAGCGATAAGTACCAGGATTGTAGAATTAAACATATTACCCAGAAGCATACTGAACGCCTTACCATAATTTGACCAGGCAACCGGCGAAGGTAGGGACCAGAAATTACCATAGATCTGCACCGTGGACTTTAAGGATAATATAATCATTAAAATCATTGGCATGAAACAGAGTAATAAGAGGAGTATCGCACTAAACAGCAGAACAATCTGTCCTATGTTTTTTTTCTGTTTTGTGCTAATCCTTCGATTTTTTATAATATAATTTAGTTCAGTTCTTTCCGAACTTTGTATCATTTCAATATTAGCCATAAAGTGCTCCTATAATTCATTGTCGGAAGAAGTTTTTATCCGCAGATTCAGCAGAGTTCCGGCAAAAATAAAAATAAACATAACAAGCCCAAGGGCGCTGGCATATCCATATCTTCCAAAACGGGTAATGTTATAATACAGTTCCAGTCCAGGAACGTAGGTAGAAATACCAGGCCCCCCACCAGTTAAGATTAATATAGGTGCAAAATCCTGAACGACGCCTATGAATATCAGAATAATCAGCATTTTTATTTGAGGTGTAATCATAGGAATCTCAATTTTCCAGAAATTCCACCAACCGTTTGCCCCGTCAAGATTTGAAGCCTCAAAGAGCTCCGATGAAATATTAATCAATCCACCGTAATAAACGAGAAAAGCAAAGGCATCTACAAATGGGAAACCCATAAAAACAATTGACCATATAGCTGTCTTTTCATTACCCAACCACACCTGTTGCAGGTGCTCCAGATTTAATACTTCCAATAGGTTATTCAATAGTCCAATGTTGGGATCATAAATATTCTGCCACACCAAAGCTACAACAATACCAGGGACAATCATAGGCAGTACAAACATAAGACGAAAGGCGCGTTTAAATCTACCTTGCAGATGAAAAACCAGTTTTGCTGCCAGTAGAGGCATAGTAAACAGTTTAATGAAAGCCATCCCACATAAAATCCCGAGATTCTTAACACCAGCTAAGAAATATCCCTCATTAATCATCAGCCTGAAGTTATCAAGGCCGTTGAAATTAATCTTTTCACTGTGTACATTCCAATCTGTAAATGATCTGATCATAGCGATCACTACGGGATAATAATGAAAAAGAATAAGCAAGAAAAAAATCGGCAATAACATAATATATGCGGTTCGATGTTTAAAGAGAGTACAAAAAAACCGGGAAAACATTTCAGTAATAGCTGGGAATATAAAAAAGAGAGTTGTGATAAATACAATGAGTAACATAACAAAAACAGAAACAACTAATGTCATTTTAAGTCTGTTTTTTGGAATGTCTTTTATATCTGAATTGTCCATTGTATACAAAAATCCATCACGGCATAAAACTTTAACACTCTGTTCACAGGCATAAATACCACTGATACTAAAAGGAAAATTTACAGTTTTCAGATTATGTCCGCTCTTTTCAAGAATATGTAAAGATCCGTTTTTCATCCCTATAAATACTCGGTTTTGGTCCCACAAAACCGAAGCCTTCTTTGCCTCGCCTTTAACCTGTAGACCTCCGGTCTGTCTTAGATCAAAATCTAAAAAGTATAGAGATCCTCTCTCTGTCAGACAGGCTATTTCCCCTCTATCGCTAGAGATCAAATCTATTATCTGACCATCTAACTTCATTTTTTTTATTTCATTACCTCTAATATCTGAAAGAACAAGTTCAGCACGGTCTGTCCCATATATAATTTTGTCCTGATAAATTACTGTACTTCGGGAAATAATTTCGATATTTTTTTCCCATATAGGAATACCTGATCCATTAAAAAGACTTAAATAATGTTTTACAGCTGAAATTCCTGAAGAGACAATCAATTGTCCATTTTTCTGGTTAAGATCCATGTCAAATAACTTTCCGGGGATCTGAATTGTTCTGAGTAGTTTACCATTATCAAGGTTCAAAACATAAATATTACGATCTTCATTTCCAGCGAATACTTCACCTGTGAATTCGTTAATAAGAACCTCTTTGAACAGTCCAGCTGCAGAAAATTTCCATTTGATTTCACCATATGAATTATATGCAAGAAGATTATTTTGTCCTGTTCCAATCAGCAAGAAGTCTGATTGTATATCACCTGCAAAAGTAATATTCTGTTCTCCCGTATTAAATTCATATTGTTTTAGAATGTCGGATTCTGTTCTTATATTGATTAGAAAAATACCTGCCAATATCACCAGAACAAGACTGATACAGGCAGTTATTTTAGAAATACTCATATGCTCTCCTTATTTATAAATCTATCTAAAAAAAAAGGGGCAGGTTTTACCCTGCCCTCTATATAAAATTAAACTCTATATCCCGGCTGGGGTATTCTGAGGATTAAGAAGATCATTTCGTCCTATCTTCTGTGCCTGTAAAGATGCATCAATATGTGTTTCGAGGTTTTTCTGGTGAAAAGCTCCCCACTGATCTACATCAATCTTATTTGTAAAATAATCCTGAGTATATGAATACCATTCTCTAAGACTTTCCTGAACATCACCTGGTACTCCACGGGCTATTGCCTGCCCAAAACCTTTCTGTACATTACCGATAAAATCAAGGTTTTCAAACATCGCTCCATATTCTGCAGGTAGTTCAACACCTTTTACTAGTGATGGTCCTGCAGGAACCCACCCCGATTCAAGTCCAGCTGACATATAATCACTGAATCCAAAAGAGGAAGAGTAGTACATTAGAAAATCGGCTACCAGGTCATCGTGTACTTTTTCTTTTTTTATAGCACCGATAAAACCTAAAGCAACTTCAATAGTTCTGGCAGGAGCTTCAATTCCAGGTCCTTCCATGGATGGCATGTTAAAGGTTCCTAATTCAAATTTTTGAACTCCTTCAATGGTTGTTTCACCGGAAACAATATCCTCACCTAAGGCCATCTTGTCCATATCGTTCTTAAAAAGAGGAATTCTCCAGGCACCATCTAGAAGAATTGCAGCTTTTGCTTGATAGAAGAGAGGAGCGGCATCTTTTGTACCAAAAAACGACTCTTCTCCGGCATATACAGGAAAAACTCTCTTTAATTCTGATAATACAGTCTTCATACCTTCAGAATCACCTCTAAACTCTCCATTAATAATTGTATTCATGGCTCTTACTTTATTAACATTAACTTTCCAGGGATCATCGTTGAAAGGATCATTAATATTAAGTTTAAAAGCACCATCCATATCTGGATCATAGTTATAATCACCAGGTTGTGAACGGAATTTTTCTAAAAGGGTACGGGATGTCTGATCTGTATAGACCTGAGTAAGCCACCCCATCTGACCAGCATAAAAACTATTAAAGTCTCCTGCTACTGCAAGAGCTTGATACCCTGCTTCTTCAATCTTCTTACATACTTTAACAAACTCATTCCAGGTTTTAGGAGGTTTTACTCCAACTTCTGAAAAGATATCTTTATTATATGCCCAGAGTACCTGAACTGATTCTAGAGAAATGTTGTCCCACTCATTAGTAGCAAGATCTTTTTGCTGCATTTGGAAATTAAACTGATCTGTCCAACGATCACCTGAATAAGGACTATCTAGATTGGCATATTCCATAAAATTTATAGCTTTATCACCTTTATAAGCGTGGGCATAATTTATACCGATAAGATCGGCAGATGGATTGCTATCGCTGAATTGAGTTTTTACCCAGTCGCCATAACCTTCTTCGGGCTTTAACTCTACAATTACATTTACTTTTGGATGCCGTTCCATATAACTATCGGCCACTGCCTGCCAAGCTTCCTTTGCTCCAAGTTTTGAAGGCATATTGACTGTAATAGTACCTTCTAATTCTATCTTCTCATCAGTTACCTGCTGGGCTACTGGACCTTTTTCATCTTGACCAGATGCCATAACAGAAAAAATACCAAAACAAATTGTCCACAACACTAATAAAATTCTTTTCATTGTATCTCCTAATTTTTATATAACATTCCCGATGAAGAGGCCTCACACATCGAGTAAAAATAATTATTTTTTTGCGAAAGATGTAGATTCCCTGATTACAAGCTCTGTTTCCAGGGATATTTCATTACTTTCTTTATTGTTTATCATTCTTAAAAGCAACTCCATTGCTTTACGCCCCATCTCTTCTTTAGGAACATTAATTGTTGTTAATGGAGGATCTGATGCCTCAGAGAGGAAAATATTATCACAACCTACAATAGAGATATCCTCTGGAACATTTAATCCGGCTTCTCTTATTGCTTTCATGGCACCAATTGCCATTAAGTCATTTATTGCAAAAACAGCAGTAACATCACTGCCGGTACTTAAAAATTTCTTCATATCTTTGTAGCCGTCTCTTGCTGTAGTTGTAAAAGGAAAATTTCCGTTAACAATATATTTTTCCTTAAAATCCAATCCAAAAGCTTCCATATTTTCTAGGTAATACTTTTTTCTTAAATCACCATTATCTTCAGGCATCCCGCTCAAAAAAGCTATTTTTTTATGTCCCAGATCTGTTAGGTACTTAAACATTTTTTTTATTGACACATCATAATCCAGACTTACAATTGAATTATTAAATTTTGAACCATTATCACCGGAAGTTTCAATTTCATTACCTGTAACAAATGAAACTCCACTTCTCTCCATGTGCCTTAATTGACTCTCTGAGAATTGAAAACCTGTATTTGCAAGAAATACCCCATCCATCTGTCTCTCTATAATTGTAGTTATATACTGGTCATCCGGTCCTTCTGGAGCAAAAAGTGAAACGATATAACCGTTTTTCCTTGCAACCTTTTCCATCCCCTCTGCTATAGCTCCAAAATAAGGATTACTCAAACTAGGGACTAGGATTCCAACTTGTTCCGTTTTATTCATAGCCAGATTACGGGCCGTTTTATTTGGGACATAGTTCAATTCCTCTATGGCACGCTCTATTTTAACTTTCAGCTCTGGGCTTACATATTTAGTATTGTTAACTACATGGGAGACTGTTGCAGGAGAAACTCCAGCTTTATTTGCTACATCTTGTCTAGTTGCCATTGCATACCTCAATAAATCTTTTTCAGAAACACTTAGTTACCCGCGTTACTGGCTTAAATCTAACATCACTATATTGAGTCGTCAAGTAATATTTTTATATTTTGTTATGAATAATGAATGTTTTACGGTCTAAAGGCTGAATTACGGACTTAGACTGAGGATATTAAAGCTTTACAAAAGTGATTTCATATCATCTAATTCTTTTTATTAGTATATACCTATGCAGTTACACGCGTAACTAAATGATTCTAGGTAGTGTGAAAATAAAGGTTAATATACTACCTCTCCTATAATTTAGTTAATATCTATTCATTAAAGTAGTCTTATCGTTGTTTTGTATAAATTATATAATTTATAGTTAGTTCAATTTTCCAATTGATATATCAGCTTTACAGATGCCATAATGGGTGATATAACATTTAATACAACACAAAATAATTACCTGTCAATTATTAAATTCAATCTTATTTGGAGTGGAAAATGAGTACAGAAAAACGTCCTAATATTGTTGTTCTTTTCACAGATGATCAACGTTTCGATACAATTGCAGCCCTAGGAAATCCTAATATAATAACACCTAATATGGATCGTCTTGTAAAAAAAGGAACATCGTTTACCCAGGCTCATATTCCTGGAGGAACTCATGGAGCAGTATGTATGCCAAGTAGAGCAATGTTATTTACTGGTCGATCTCTATTCAGAATTAAAGACGCTGGTGAATCCATAGCTGAAGATCAGACTACACTAGGTGAAAAATTACAAAGTTCAGGTTATGACTCATTTGGTAGTGGAAAATGGCATAATGGGAAAAAATCCTTTAATCGTAACCATAACAGAGGCTCACATATCTTTTTTGGAGGTATGGCAGATCATTGGAATGTACCAATGTATGATTATGATTCAACTGGTAAATACCAGGGTAATGGTCGTTATATTACTAATCCTTTTAAAACGAATAAAACAAAAACACATAAGTATGATTACTGCTACAAAGGCCGTCACTCCAGTGAAATAATTGCCCAGGCAGGAATAGATTATTTGAAAGAGCGTGATGAATCAAATCCATTTTTTATGTATCTATCATTTTTAGCTCCCCACGATCCAAGAACTATGCCTGATAATTTTAAAAAAATGTATGATCCTAATACCATAGAGTTACCAAAAAACTTTCTTAAAAAATATCCGTTTAATAATGGTGGGCTTGGAAATAGGGATGAAAAACTGGCATCATACCCGAGGAAACCAGATGAAGTAAAAGAACATATAGCTGAATATTATGGAATGATAAGTCATTTAGATTATGAGATAGGTCGTGTATTAGATGAGCTCCAGAACCAAAACCTTCTAGAGAGTACAATTATAGTTCTTGCTGGGGATAATGGTTTAGCACTGGGACAACATGGTTTAATGGGAAAACAGAGTTGTCATGAACATAGTGTCCGGGTTCCTCTTATATTTTCCGGTCCTGGAATTCCAGAGAATGTACAATTGGATTCAATGGTTTATCTCTATGATATTTATCCTACACTGTGTGATTATTCAGGACTGTCCACCCCGGAAACTGTGGATGGAAAGAGTCTGATGCCTCTAATCTATGGAAAAAAAGAGTCGGTGAGAGACGATCTATATCTAGTATATAGTAGATACCAACGTGGAGTTAAAACTAAACAGTACAAACTAATAGAGTATGTTCTTAGGGGTAAACATTTAAAAACCCAACTCTTTGATCTTCAAAATGATCCTCTAGAGATTAAAAACCTAGCTTCTAATCCAGAATATAGGGACGTAATTAAAACTCTAAGGGATAAAATGGTTAAAAACCGAGATGAGTGGGACGAGACTAAGACTCATTGGGGTAAGTTCTGGTGGGAAGCTTTTTCCAGATCAAACAGAAGTTATAAACCATCTGATGTCAAAAGTTTCAGGTTCCAGAAATATAAACAGGCTTGGGATTATAACCTCATGGTACTAAAAAGTGAGCAGTATTAAAAAGAGCAATACTATGTATTACTCTCTCCTACTTCAAAGTTTATAATATCTTTATCTTGACATCTAAGTTATTCATGTTAATGTTATATCAAATAATAATAATCAAACATATGATATATCATTGAATGTTTTTTATTAAAGATTTTACAATGAAAATAATATTGAATGATTATATAACATCGGAGGAATAGATGGGTAAAAAAAAGGGGTATTATACTATACCAAAAATGATTCTCTTAAATCTTGTAGGAGGTGGTGGAGTATGGATTTCTATTATAGTTAATAGTTCACTTATGAAATACTTTACTGATGTTGTTGGATTAAGCCCTGCTATGTACGGTTTAGTTTTTCTTATTTTTAGTATTTGGAATGGTGTAAACGATCCTGTTATTGGTTATTGGGCTGATAAACAACCATTCAGGAAGGGTATAGGTAAATATAAACCGCTAATACGTTATTCAATTCCTGTAATTGGTATACCTATGATATTAATATTGTTATCACCTCCTAGTTGGAGTCAAATGCTAATAGCGGTATCACTACTTGTTTTATTGGTAATTTATGAAGGAGCTCAAACACTACTAAACGTTAGTTTTATGGCATTTACTGTTAATACTTTTATATCAATGGATGACAGGACAGAAGTTCAGGTTATTGGTAGTTATGTTAAGATGATCCCTACTTTCTTAGGTGGTATGATCCCAATATGGTTCTTAACTGGAGATTATTCTCAAGGAACACTTGTTGCAATTTTTTCAGTATCTATTCTCTTAGGTCTTGCTCTTGTATGGTTTGGTTCTAAATTTGTTAAGGAAGATCCTAAGTTTTATGAAAAACTGGAAGTAACAAGAGGTCTAAAACAACTGTTTAGACTTGGAAAAGAACTTTTTACTGATAGAACATTCCTGCTATTTATCACAGCATTTTTATTCATTCAGGCAGCGACAGGAAACTACTTTGCAGGATATATATACTATATGGATAATGTAGTCCTTGTATCAGGTTTAAAAGCAACTATTCCGGATCTTATTACCGGTTTTGCTCAAATGGCAATTTTACCATTAGTAGTACTGGCTGTTAGAAAGAATGGAGCTCTAAGAACTCTTTGGAAAGGATTAATTATCTCTGTTATAGGATTTGCAATCCTAGGTTTTCAAATAAATTACTGGGTAGCAGCAGCTGCTTATATTGTAATTCTATTAGGTTTTGCTTTCCCATCTGCAATAAATGAACCTCTTGCTGGTTTAGTAATAGACCACATAGAGTTAAAGACAGGAAAAAGACAACCAGGTGTTGTTAGAGGTATTATGGCTGTTGTAATGATTCCAGCGGCAAGTTTTCAACCTTTAATTTTAAGTACGTTATTATCAGCTACAGGTTATGACGGCACTGTTAAAGTTCAGGCGCCTGAGGTTGTACAAGCTATTCGGATTGGAACAGGGTTTGTTCCAGCTGCTATACTTACTGTAGGTATTATATTATTGGCATGTGTTCCCCTAGGTCTTAAACGTGAAAGAGAGATTCAGAAAGGCATTAATGAAAAACATGCTGCGCATATTTAAATAAAGAAATATAATCACTATCTTTTAGTAGAGCGCATCTCTGCTAAAAGATCTAATTAATCATATACATTTAGGAAAACCTCATGAAAAATATATTGAACATTGCTATTATAATGTTAGCTTTATTGGGCTGTAAATCATATACAACAAAAGATTCAGCAGACAGAGCTGCTGAGTTATCTGATGTAACCAATAGAATTTTAAAAGCAGAAAAGCTTCTTGTTATAAATGCAAATACACTATCTACTGAAGAGAAACTGCTGTTTAGTACTTTACAAGGATTAGTTTCTAACTTTTCAACAACCCAGATATATTTACATCCTCACTATGGAGGATACGATGTATGGTTGGAGGATCTAGCTGCAAAAGGGGTTAAGTTAGTGGAAATTAGTGATCCTTGGTCTGTATTAGAAATATTTAAGCAGTATATTGATGGATACATCCTCTGCTCTGTAGGAGAATTGACTCATGATAATCAGTCTTTAAATGATCAGTCTATTAATGTTGCCAACAGTCTCGTATCCCTCTTAAAGGCTCCAGCTGTGGATGAATCACTGGAACAAAAAATAAAAGATGCCGGATTCACTATGGTTCAGGATGTCCGAGGAAAAGATGATAAATGGGTCTTTGAAAACTATAAAAATCAACTTTCCAGAGATATAGTCTTTGAACAGAAAGAGGTTCTTATTCCAGCATTAAGAGATTTTGCAGTTGCTACAGGTGCTTATATATTCTTTGATGGTAACTCCTCTTTTAGAAAAGAGGTGGCTATGTGGACTAATCAGGATGTCCCAGTTTTTGGTTGGGGAGCTAAAGGTGGTGAAGAAAAATTTGTTGGAATGAGCTCTAAAAGTGATCTCTATACTATACCGGCAGATCATACTAGAAATCTCTCTGTATTTAGTGGCTTTGATGCTGTAGAGATGAAGCAGAAGGACAATGTTACAACTATTGTAGAAGAAGATGTTCATTATGTCTCTTTTTTAATGAGTGATGGGGATAATATCCAATGGATGCTTGGTGATTTATATTCCGATTCCAAATGGTGGGGAAATGATAAAAGAGCTTCTATTCCAATGGGTTGGGCTACATCCCCAATAATGCTCGACGTTGCTCCAACTATTCTTAACCGGTATTACGAGGAAGCTTCAATGGATCATTTTGTTGTTGGACCTTCCGGTAGTGGATACCTCTACCCAAGTGACTACAGTCCCGAGGCGCTATCTATCCATACAGAGAGACTTAATAAAAGAATGGGACAGGCTGATTTAGGAGTTGTTGAAATCATTGATTTTGGATCATTTAAAAAAAATAGCATATGGGATACCTATACAAAACAAGAGAATATTGATGCACTATTCTATCTGGAATACAGTAATCATAAATATCATAAAGGTAAAATACGTTGGTCCAATAATAAACCGATAATTACACCCCGGGAGATGTTGTGGGAAGGTTTAAGAGGTTGTAACGAAGAGTCTGTAATTAAGAGTCTTAACAAAAATGATAAAGATCCAACTAGTGGCAAAGGTTACTCCCTTGTTTTAGTTCACGCCTGGAGTAACGGTCTGGACAACATCCAAAATGTTATAGATGGTCTAGATTCCAATGTAAAAGTTGTAACACCAGATGAGCTAGTAAGATTAGTATCAGAGAACGTAATACATAAATAGAGAGAGATTAAAACCTTTTCTTCCATCAAATGAGTACATCCCGATGGAAAATCCCATGTTTTTGAGGATAGGGTCTATCTCTTTGGTTCACAATATATAGAATAAAATAATTTGATATATCATAAATTTAAATGGAGATTTAACATGAAATTACTACGTATTACAATTTTAACAATAATGATTCCTTTTTTCTTATCTTGTATTACAGAAAAGAGTAGCAAAGAGATAACAGAATTAAAAGTTGGAGCTTTTTACTACCCATGGTACGGAGTTGAAAGAGGAGCACATACAGCAATAGACCACACATTTCGGACTTACCTTGATCCCCAGCAACTCCCAGCACTTGGAGAGTACGACTCAATGGATCCTGAAGTAATTAGTCAACATATAGAGTGGAGTGTGCAAAGTGGAATTGATTTCTGGATTTCCAGCTGGTGGGGACCAAACGGAGGAGAGGATAAGGCTTTAAAAGACCATATAATGACACATCCTAATGCACACAAGTTAGATTATGCCATACTATACGAGTCAGCAGGTCGATTAGGTAGTTTTGAAAATCCTGATTATACAAACCTATTTACAGATATGCAGTATTTGAAAGATAACTATTTTAGTGATGCGAACTATCTTAGAATTGATGGTAAGCCGGTTGTATACATGTACCTTACTAGAGAGTATTTTAAAGGTGATAGAGCCGATCAGTTACGGTTATTAAAAGAGCAATTTCCTGAACTCTATATTATTGGTGACGACCTATTTGTATTTATTAATGCTGCAAAAAGTGGATACCTCGATGCTGTAAATAATTACGATGTATATGGACAATCAGTTGGTGGTGGTAAAAATGGTGCTACTAAAAAAGAGATAAAAAAGTTAAATAGAATTTATGCAGCCGCTAAGAAAAAGGCAAAAAAATATGGCTATCATTTTATACCTTCAGTTGCACCTGGTTATGTTGATACTGGTGTACGTATGGAAGCGAACCACCACCCTGCTCCAAGATATTTTAATAAAGAGTCAGGCTCTAGTTATGGAGATGTTTTTAAAGCGATGATACAAGATGCAGCATTCCCTAACCTAGATGAAAATTGTGGAAATATTATGTTAATTACATCATTTAACGAATGGCATGAAGATTCACAAATAGAACCTACTGCTGGTACACAGCCAGAGACAACTAAAGATGTTTCAGAAAGTGGACTGGATTACGGGGCTGGTTATAAATATGAAGACTATGGAACAAGATACCTGGATATTTTAAAAGAGATAACTGAGGGCATTAGAAAATAGCATATTATGAACTAGCCCACACTATTTAATCAAATATTGTGGCCTAGTATCATTAATTCGAGTTATTAAATTTTATTTAAAAAAAAATGCTTGTGTCCTATTCAGGTGGGCACTAATATAAAAATAACATGAATATTAATTTATCTATTATGAAATATTTAATTTATAGAATCTTGAATTAAGAGAACTATTATTAAGTTTTAATTTATATAGGAGGTAAATATATGTCGCTATTAAACCCATTAAAGGTTGCGACCGAGGGATGTAAATGTGAGGAATTAACAGAGGTAGAAAAGTATGCTCGTCTTGATGAAATTCTGAAACTCTATGAGGATCAGGAAGGCAACATGATAAATGCACTTTATATTGCACAAAGTATTTTTGGCTATCTTCCAAAAGAAGTTATTAAATACGTAGCAAAGAAGCTAGATTCATCTGTAATCAAAGTTGCCGGGGTAGCATCATTTTACTCCTTTTTTAATCGTTTTCCCAAAGGAAAATATTCAGTTAAAGTATGTCTGGGAACAGCTTGTTTTGTTCGTGGTGGAAAAGTCCTACTTGAAAAGCTCCAAAATGATTTAGACATTAATATCGGTGAAACTACTGACGATGGTATGTACTCTCTGGAAATTGTCAGATGTGTTGGTGCTTGTGCCCTTGCTCCTGTAGTAATGGTAAATAATGATACCCATCGAAGAGTTAAATCAAATAAATTAAAACAAATATTAAAATCCTACAGTGAAAGTGAGGCCGTATCATGTGTATGATAAAGAGTTTAATTGATCTGGAAAAAATTGTAGAGACAAATAGAGAGAAAATGCTTCCTCGGAAAATTGGTGCAAAAACAGACAGGAAATTCATTTTAGTCTGTGGTGGTACCGGGAATCCATCCCAGGATTGTGAAAAAGTAGCAGCAGCAATAACTGCTGAAGTTAACAAAGATAAAGAACTAAGTAATAAAGTGGAAATTATAAAAACAGGGAACAATGTAATGTGTGAATTGGAACCCCTGGTTATGATATATCCTGACGGTGTTCTTTATACAAAAATCGAACCTAAAAATGCTAGTGAAATAGTAACCAGCCATCTGATAAATGGTGATACTGTAGGGACATTAGTATATAAAGATCCAAATACAAACAAACCAGTTATGGAAATGAAAGATATTCCATTTTTTGGGAAACAACAAATATTTGCCCGGGATTATGCGGGACTTATAAACCCTGAAGAGATTGATGAATATATTGCAGTTGGTGGATATAACGGACTGCTTAAGGCTATTACATCAATGAAACCTGAAGATGTTGTAACCTCAGTTATAGATTCAGGACTTCGAGGCCGTGGTGGTGGTGGTTTTCCAACCGGTTTAAAATGGCAGATTACTGCTAAATCAAAATCTGACAATGGAAAAAAGTATGTAGTATGTAACGCTGACGAAGGTGATCCGGGGGCTTTTATGGATAGAAGCCAACTTGAGGATTTACCCCACACTATCCTTGAAGGCATGGCTCTAGCTGCATTTGCTATTGGTGCAGAGAGAGGATACATCTACTGTAGAGCAGAATATCCACTGGCAATTGATAGACTTGATCTAGCAATAAAACAGGCCAGGTCATACGGATTATTAGGTGGCAATATCTGTAATACAAATTTTAATTTTGATATCGAAATACGAATGGGAGCAGGAGCATTTGTCTGTGGAGAAGAGACTGCATTAATCAATTCCATTCAAGGTAAAAGAGGTGAACCTTGGCCAAAGCCACCATTTCCTGCCCAAAAAGGAGTATGGGACTGCCCTACCCTTGTAAATAATGTAGAAACGTTTGGAAATATACCTCACATTATCCGCCTTGGTGCAGATAAATTAAATACAATAGGTACAGAAAAATCCAAAGGTACAAAGATTTTTGCATTAGCCGGTGCAGTTAAAAATGTAGGTTTAATAGAAGTTCCTATGGGTATTACTCTAGGCGAGATAATTTTTGATATCGGAGGTGGTGTTATTGATGCTAAAGATTTCAAAGCTGCCCAGATTGGTGGCCCGTCAGGTGGATGTCTACCTAAAAACAAACTCAATGTATCAATTGATTATGAATCTTTAAAACAAGCTGGAGCCATGATGGGTTCTGGTGGTTTAATTGTTATGAGCGAAGATACCTGTATGGTTGACCTAGCAAAGTTCTTTATGGAATTTATCCAGGATGAATCTTGTGGAAAATGTCCTCCGTGTCGTATAGGAACAAAACAGATGCTGGATATTTTAAATCGTATATCAAATGGTCAAGGAAAAGAGGGAGATATTGAAGAGCTTATCAGCCTTGGTGAAGATATTAAAATTACAGCTATATGTGGATTAGGTCAAACTGCACCAAATCCAGTATTATCAACTATTAAAAATTTCCGAGAGGAATATGAAGCTCATATAAGAGATAAAAAATGTCCAGCAGGAGTGTGTACAGAGTTAGTATATGCCCCTTGTCAAAATGCCTGTCCTGCAGGTGTAAATGTTCCAGCTTTTGTCGCATTAACATCTGAAAAAAGGTATGAAGAAGCCCTTATTTCCCATCTGGATAGAAACCCGTTCCCAATAGCATGTGGGTTGACCTGTACACATCCTTGTGAGACAAAATGTCGTCGAGATACCCTGGATGCTCCATTGGCTATCCGGGAAGTTAAACGTTTCATGACTGAAAAAGGTGGAAAACAGGGTGTTTATCCTATGCCACCAATTATGACTAGGACAGCTTCCCAGATAAAGAACATTGCAATAATTGGTGGAGGTCCTGCAGGATTAACTGCTGCATTTTTCCTAAAAAGGTTAGGACATAATGTAACTATTTATGAAGGCCAGGAAAAATTAGGAGGGATGATGATGTATGGGATTCCCGAATACAGATATCCTAAGGCTTTATTGAATAATGAGATAAATAATATTATAGAAATGGGTGTGGATTGTAAATTATCTACACTTGTTGGTAAAGACATTACCATGGATCAGATTAAAGAAGAACATGATGCTGTAGTAATTACAGTTGGTGGTTGGGAAAGCAAAAAACTGAACATGAGTGGTGAGGAAGCTGAAGGGATCATTGGTGGAACTGACTTCTTATGGATGGTAGCACATAATGATCTTAAGAAAGTTGAAGGTAATATTGTTATTATTGGGGGTGGAAGTACAGCAGTAGATGTTGCAAGAACCGCTCTGCGCCTAGGTGCAAAAAAGATAACTCTGGCATACCGAAGGACAATTGATGAGATGCCAGCAGAGGAAGAGGAAATATCAGAATTAATAGAAGAGGGTATTAATCCTGTAGAATTAACTGATATAGATGAGATTATAGTTTCAGATGGAAAAGTCAAAGCAATTCGATGTCGAAAACAGTCTTTAGGTGGATTTGATTCTTCAGGAAGAAAAAGTCCAAGTCCTTTGGACGGAGAAGAGAGCATTGTGGAATATGAATGTGATTACCTGATCCCTGCTATTTCTCAAGTAATTGATTTTTCTTTTGCTGAAGGTCTCCAGAAAAATAGAAATGGTTCAATAAAAGTAGATAAAGATACTTTTCAAACTTCAGATCCTAAAGTATTTGCTGCTGGAGATGTTCTAGGTCTGGCAAATCTTGCAGTGGCTATTGGACAGGGTGAGAAAGTAGGTGTATCAATTGAAAAATATTTGAATCCTGGTATTATTAAAAACTTTTCATGGCAAAAAACAATTTCTCCTGATGTTTATTTTAATTCAGATGTCGATCCTGTTGAATCCGATAGAGTTGAAGTTGAATATTCAGCTGCAGAAGATAGAATTAAGAACTTTCTTTTAGTTAATCGTGGAGTCAACTGGGAAGATAAAATCCTTGATGAGGTAAAGAGATGTTTACGATGTGATTATCGTGAGTGTGAAGTCTAGGAACTGGGAGGAAATTATCATGAATGAAAATATCAAATTAACTATTAATGGAATCCAAACGGTCGTGGCCGCTGGAACAACAGTATTAAAGGCAGCAAAGGATATAGGAATTAATATACCTACACTATGTCACCTGCCGGAACTACATGCACATGGGATTTGTCGGATTTGTGTAGTTCAAGTAGAGGGAAGACCCAATTTACTTGCTGCTTGTGTATTACAAGTTACTGAGGGTATGGTAATTGATACTAATACAGCACAGATCCATAAAGCAAGGAAAACAGCATTGGAACTAATGTTATCAGCTCATAGAAAAGACTGTCTAAGTTGTGATAGGAGTATGGACTGTGAACTTCAGGAATTGGCAAATCAGTTCCGTGTTGATGCATATCGTTTTGAAACTAGTATTTGCGATGAGACTATCGATCAGTCGTCACGATCCATAGTAAGGGATAACAGTAAATGTATTCTCTGTAGACGATGTATCACAGTTTGTCAGGACGTACAGGATATTCATGCCATAGGAATAATGGAAAGAGGTTTTAGTTCTTTAGTTCAGCCTGCATTTGAAAACTTAGGAGATACAATATGTATTAACTGTGGTCAGTGCATTGCTGTATGCCCGGTAAATGCAATTTATGAAAGAGATGATATAGAAAATGTAAGAGCTGCAATAAATGACCCAACTAAACATGTAGTTGTGCAAACTGCTCCTGCAATCAGGGCTGCATTAGGGGAAACACAGGGGCTTCCTCCTGGAACTCTTGTTACCAAAAAAATGGTTACAGCGTTAAATCTTTTAGGATTTGATTCTGTTTTTGATACAAACTTTTCGGCGGATTTAACAATAATTGAAGAAGGAACAGAACTATTAACACGTCTCAAGAAAGCAATTGTAGATAAAGACAACACTGTTTCACTTCCAATGACAACAAGCTGTTCTCCAGGATGGGTTAAATATCTTGAACATTATTTCCCAGAGTTAACAGCAAATGTTTCAACTGCAAAATCCCCACAGCAGATGATGGGTACAATTATTAAAACCTATTATGCCAAGAGTAAAAATATTGATCCAAAAGATATTGTCTCTGTCTCCATTATGCCTTGTACTGCAAAAAAATATGAAGCGGCAAGACCGGAAATGAGAGCAAGTGGCTTTCAGGATGTAGACTATGTGCTCACTACAAGAGAGCTTGGAAAGATAATCCGTGAACACACTATTGATTTTGTTAATCTACATGATTCTGAGTTTGATGATCCTTTAGGTCGCTCAAGTGGTGCTGCTGATATTTTTGCCAATTCTGGAGGTGTTACAGAGGCTGCAATTAGAACTGTCTATGAACTGGTTACGGGTAAAGAGTTACCAATGGATGGACTTCATGTAACAGATCTCATGGATATTAAAGGCATACGTGAAGCGAGTCTTTTATTTGAAAATTGTTTACCTGAATATAGCTGGCTAAATGGTGTAACTGCAAGAGTAGCTGCGACATCAGGTCTGGGTAATGCTAAAGTTCTAATGGAGGATGTAAAAGCTGGAAAATCCCCATATCACTTAATTGAAGTTATGGGCTGTCCCGGTGGTTGTATTTCCGGTGGAGGACAACCTAGAAGGTCCACAGAAGAAGTTAAGAAGTTGCGGTTTCGTGCAATAATTCAAGAAGATGAAGGAAAACAATTGAGGAAATCTCATGAGAATCCTTTGATCAAAACTATTTATCACGATTTTCTTGGGACACCTAACAGTCACAAAGCTCATGAACTTCTGCACACCCATTATACTAAACGTACAGTACATGATTAAAAAATAAATAAAAGGTCGTTTTGCGGCCTTTTATTTTTTAAACCCATATTTTTTAATCAAAAGTTCTACTTCCCCTGACTCTATCATCTCTAAAAGGGATGATTGTAGTTTATATGGAATAGATCCAGGTACTAATTCAACAGGAAAATTATCGACTCCCAGCCTTTTATCACTATTGAATTTTATATTTTTTTGTTCTTTATAATACTTTGAAAATCTGGAGAATGATGCATAAAGTGGAGCCTGATGTTTATCACCTAAGTTTTGATGGATTTTTATTCCTAAACTTCCCAATGAATCTAAATTATTTGATTTTAAATATTCTTCTATTTCCTCAATAGTAAATCTGAAAAACAGAGGCCTTCCTGCTTTTAATAGCAGAATAGCTTTATCTATTACATTTCCATCTTTAATTTGATGATATTTCACATTATACCTTTTTGCTAAAATTGGCCATGAATTTCCTAATTCAAATTCCCAGGTCAGGTTATATCTGTTTATATCGGATATGGATAATAATTCAGGTATGTCAGAAGTTGTTAACCCATAAAAAATCTCTTCTCGATATAGTCCATTGCTAAAATAAAATAGAAAATTAGATCTATAATCTCTGAATTCTCCACTGGCATATAGATCAGCATCACCAAGTTCAAGCATTTTATATGTTCTTTGTTTTGGAAGACGAATAACGTCAATCTCAAATCCAATTTTTTCAGCGGCTCTGCTCATTAGATCTAAATATAAACCGGAGTTATCGGGAGCTTTTTGCATATAGGGAACTTTACCAGTCTCTTTATATACTAGTTTTAAGACTTTATCCTGGGAGAAAATAAAATAGGGTATAAACAACATCAATATTATCTTAAACATAACACTAACCCACAGTTTAAGTATAAGCGAAATCAAGTCATAAGTGTTTTTTTTTCTATCCTAATCATTTAATGTTAATTATTATTAACAAAAAAAAATAAATATTTTTTCCTTATGTACATTCATACAGGATGTATTATTATTAATATATAATGTGTTATTTAATACAAATTACTGATTTAGGTGGTATTTATTGAGTAAACAATTTTATTAGTTATTACAGCCTTTTTCACAGATCCTATGGTTGAAAGAGCACTTTATATAGGTACTGCTGGAATCTAAAAACTTTTTAGAATGTTCAAACTACTAAGTTTTATTGAGGGCTGATGGAGAATAAAGATGTCAGATGATAATCAGGGATTAATTCTAGTTGTAGATGATGAACGTAGAAATAGAGATTTACTGAGTAGTCTGCTTCAAATGAACAATTATCAGGTAATTGAAGCTGTAAATGGAATACAGGCAATAAAAAAAGCACATGAAAAAAATCCCGATGTTATTCTTTTAGATGTTATGATGCCGGAAATGAATGGTTTTGAAGCCTGTAAGATTCTAAAAAAAGATCCTGAAACTGCCCCAATTCCAGTAATTATGGTATCAGCCTTTTCTGATCATGAAAATCTTATAAAAGGCATTGAAGCCGGAGCAAATGAGTTCTTAACAAAACCTATTGATAAAGTTGAAGTAAATTTACGTGTAAAAAATGCTGTATATGCTAAACACCTGCATGATGAAGTTAAGACAAATTTTATAAAACTTAAAGAAATAACCCTACTTAAAGATAGCCTGACACATATGATAATTCACGATTTACGACAACCGATTACCTCCATTAACTGCTATCTGGAATATTTTGAACAAAAAATAGAAGATCAGGGAATCGTACAAATGGCTACTTTCTCTAGAGCAATTTTAAACAGTCTGATTGAGATGATCAGTTCCCTACTGGATATAGAAAAGATGGAAGATGAAAAACTAGAGCTAAATATATGCAATTGCGATTTACTTACTCTTATTCAAAAATCAGTAGATTCTCTACAACCTCTAGCCATAGATCATCAAATTATGATTAATTCCAATGAGAAAAAAATTAATATTTCTTGCGATAAAGACCTTATTTTTCGTGTTATGAACAATCTAATTGGGAACGCAATAAAATATACAAAAGAAGACGGGAACGTTAGAATTACAATTGAAAATATAGATGGAAGCCACAGAGTAGAGGTAACAGATGAAGGTTCAGGAATTCCAACAGAGTTTCATGATAAAGTTTTTGAAAAATTTGGACAGGTTAAAATAGACGGTGAAAACAAACAGTATTCTACTGGTCTGGGGTTAACATTTTGTAAAATGGTAATCGAGGCTCATAATGGAGAAATAGGTTTAATAAGTGAACCTGATAAAGGCAGTACTTTCTGGTTCGTTTTACCTAAAGTTCTGTGATTAGAGGTATAGAAAATGAGAAACAACTACCAAGACCTTCACCTTCACTCACTACCCATAATTTTCCACCGTGTAACTCAACCATATTCTTAACAATATTCAATCCTAGTCCTGTACCTGGGGTTTTATCCTGAGTCCCTCCTTTAACCTGATAAAACTCTTCAAATATCATCTTCTGCTGCTCTTCTGTTATTCCGATACCCGAATCTACAACAGAGACAATAACGACATTGTCCTTCAAGACAGCATCCAGTGAGATATCACCACTATCCGGAGTAAATTTTACAGCATTAGAAAGAAGATTATACATAATTTGATTAAACCTCCACTTATCGACTCTTACCTTTATATTTTGCATATCCTCAGAAACATTAAAATTGAGACTGATATTCCGCTTAATACATCTCTCATTCACTATAACTAAACTATGTTCCAATAATTCATATAGATTAAATTCTGCTAATTCTAATTCTGTTTTACCGGATACTATTTTAGAAAAATCCAATATATCGTTTATAAGGCTTAAAAGATGTCGACCACTTTCCTGTATATCCTGGACATACTGACTCTGTTTATCATTAAGTTCTCCTCCAAAATTTTGATTCAGCATATCAGAAAAACCAATTATACCGTTCAAAGGTGTACGAAGTTCATGACTCATGGAATCTAGAAACTCAGATTTAGCACGACTAGACTCTTCCATTTTATCATATGCAATTTGTAGTTCAACTTCTTTAGCCTTTCTAATTGTTATCCCATCAAGTAGTTCTTTGTTTATTTTTTTCAACTGTAGACCATTTTCTCTTAGAGTTTTTAGCATTGGATCACTGATTTTATATAAAACAACAACTCCTAGACATATAAAAAAAATAGTGATTGTTAAGGCTATCAAACTAGCCTCTATGTAGGGTTTTCTGACTTCTTCCAGATCAACCTTTGCCACCAGACCTAGATTTAGCATAGACACAGGTTCATAAGCAGCAAGAACAATTTTTTTACGGTAATCATAACCAACAACAGTTCCCGATTTTCCTAATAGGGCCAGCTGCATGGGTTTTGCATATTCCGAATTTAAAAGTATAGTTTCTGGGATGTAAAGATCATCGTGCCGGCGACTAAGAACAAAAATAATAGATTCATCTTCAAGTTTAGCTAAAGTAAATTCCCCAGTATCTCCAAAACCTCTATAAGTCTCATGGGAGTAGATTATTTGCATTATAGTAGAATCTTTCCATCCTTGATCATGAGAATGATCACTATACTGTTCAAACTGGGCTATAGCCTCCATTAAGCGGGCCTGACTCTGGACTAAATGTACAAGTTGCTGCTCGTTATCATTAAATCCGGCGTTGTAGAGCAAGAAAATTGTAAAATCAACAACAAATAGAGTGATTGCTGTGTATATTAACATTATGATTATTACTCTTTTCTTTTCAGTCATCACATAAGTTATCCTTTAAATATTTTTCTATCTCAACAAGGAAATTACTAATATCTATAGGTTTAGTTATGTAACCATCACAACCTGCATCCAGGAATCGCTGCTTATCACCTCTCATAGCATATGATGTCAGGGCTATTACCGGAATGTCACAAATATCAGGGTCTTTTTTTAATAAAGATGTAGCTTCAATGCCATCCATAACTGGCATTTGAATATCCATTAAAACAAGATGAGGTTTATTACTTTTGGTAATATCAACTCCCTGTCTACCGTCTCTTGCTTCCAGAACTTTATATCCACTAAATACCAGAAGGTCTCTGATTAGTCTTAAATTCTTCTTATCATCTTCTACTACAAGTATAGTTTTGGAATGGGTTTTTATATTATTGCTTAAACTCATAATTTTTCTCCTTTCTGGTTTTTTCCTATACTTTCTGTAATCTGGAAGAGCAGACTGATACTTTTATCTTGAATCTTTTCCTTTATGGCAAGGATTTGATCTTCAATAGCAAAAAAAGCATCTAGAACATCGGGATCAAAATGTTTTCCACGGCCCTCTTTAAGCATTATATATATCTTATCCAGAGGGAAGGGTTGTTTTCGATAGGGACGATCCGATGATAATGCATCAAACACATCAACTACAGCAATAATACGACCACTTAAAGGGATATCAGATCCTTTAAGTCCATATGGATAACCGCTGCCATCCCATTTTTCATGGTGGCTGATGGCAATCTCTTCAGCTAGTTTTATATAATCCCGTTTTGAATTCTCCAGAATTTTTTTACCGATTATTGGATGCTGTTTCATAATAACCCATTCATCAGGATCAAGCTTTCCCGGTTTAAGTAAAACTCTATCTGGGATTCCTATTTTTCCTACATCATGCATTGGTGAAGCGTAAAGAAGAAGATCCGCTTCATTTTCGCTTAAACCCATTTTAATGGCTACCTCTTTTGCATAATGGCTAACACGCATAATATGGGCCGCTGTATTTTCATCTTTATACTCAGATGCCCGGGTCAGCCGATAGATACTCTCTAGAGAAGCTTCTTTGACCTGTTCCAAAGCTTCTTTTAATTGCTTTGTCCTTAAATCAACTGCTTCCTCCAACTCTTTTTGCTGATCAAGCATATAATCATTATAAGCTTTTACCTTTAGTAGGGACTTTACACGGGCACGTAACTCTGTTTTATCTATTGGTTTACTCAGAAAATCATCGGCTCCCACCTCTAATGCACGAACCCGATCTTCAACCTCTTTTAGGGCTGTCACCATGACAATAGGAATCATACTAGTTTCATTGGCTCCCTTCAATTGTTTTGTTGCTTCATAGCCATTTAGACGGGGCATCATAATATCCATCAGGATCAAATCCGGGGACTCTTTCCCTGCGGTTTCCACAGCTTCGATTCCATCCGAAGCTAATAATATTTCATACCCCATGGGGATGAGCAATGCTTCAAGTACCATAAGGTTGCGCCTATCATCATCTACTATAAGTATCTTTTCAGCCATTATTTAACTCCATTTGTACTGGTTTAGCTTTCTTTAATAAATCTGCCACCCTATTGCCATCCCTAGGAAAAGAAACCACAGAATATGTAACAGTTTCATCTGTAACTTTCTGCATTATCTTACTTATTAAACGTTTACAGACAGAATCTGCATTCTCATACCTTATAGGTAGAAACAGAAAAAGGTATAATTCTTCTTGTGATCCCATAATATCACTACTTCTTTTTTCATTTTCCAGTATATCTTGTACTGTAGAGCATATTTTAGAGAATCCTTCTTCTTTGGAATAAAAACAGCAGATTGAATATTCTTTACAATCTACAGCAATTTTATTTATATAGCTTTCGACCTTTTGAACAAATGGTTGTTTTATATTTATGTCCTTAGTATTTTTCTTTACTGGATTACTATTGGTCTCTGTTTTAACAGGTAGCAGAGGGATTGTAAAATAAAAACAGCTTCCTTTCCCTTCACTTTCAACCCATATGTTTCCACCATGAAGATTAACCATTCCTTTAACAATATTTAGCCCCAGACCTGTTCCAGGAGTTTTATCCGTTACCCCACCTTGAACCTGAAAAAACTCCTCAAATATCTTAATCTGATTCTCTTTCGAAATACCGATACCAGAATCAGATACATAAAATAGCATATCCGAATTGTCAATTTTAGCTCCCACTCGAATAAATCCCCCACTGGGAGTAAATTTTACAGCATTAGAGAGCAGATTATAAATCACTTGTTTCAATTTTCTGACATCTGCTAAAATAACCAAATCATCATTAAAAGACACATCCAGGTCAAGCTGTATATTGTGTTTTAAGCAGCGTTCTTTAATCATAGTCAGACTATTATTCAACATCATCTTTATTGGTACATCACTGATTTCCAAGTCAAATTTCCCAGCTTCTATTTTAGAAAGATCAAGGATATCATTTATTAAACTTAATAGATGTTTTCCACTCTCTAGAATATCTTTTACATATTGTTCCTGTTTTTCATTTAGATCACCAAAATACTGATCCAGGAGAATATCAGAAAAACCGATAACTGCATTCAGAGGTGTTCGTAATTCGTGGCTCATACCTGCTAGAAATTCGCTCTTTGATCTGTTAGCTTTTTCTGCCTGCTCCTTAGCGTCAATCAATTTCAACTCATGTAGTTTCAGTTCGGTAATGTCATGAATTGTTCCAATCAATTTATTAACTTCTCCCTTATGGGCAGATCCAAACTCAATTTCCTGGTGAACAAATCTCACCCTCCCATCTTTCAATAAAATTCGATGATCAAAACTTAATGGGGTTCCAGTCATCTTATTTATTTTTATAAAAGATTTCACAAATTTATTGTCTTCTGGATGGATCAGGTCCTGTATATTCTCACTATTAGGTTGACCTGGTTCTTGCCCAATTATTCTGAATGTTTCATCAGAATAGTATCTTTCTTGAGTTTCATCGTCCCATTCCCAGCTTCCCACGTGAGCAATTCTTTGGGCTCTATCAAGCCGATTATTGCTCTTTGATAAATTCACCTGCTGTTTATTCCTCTCTGTTATATCATGTCCAATAAAACCGATAGTGGCTTTTTTTATACCATCAGATTTGACGATAATAAATGAGCTTAGGAATACTGTGATAATATGATTAGAATTGAGTTTTTTTAACTCTATTTCTCCTTTCCACGAACCTTTTGTTAATGATTTATTTAGTATTTTATTTTTAATACTGTTTTTTTTATCATCTAAGCAGTATTCAAATATATTTAATGAATTCAAATCAGAAACTTTAATGCCCAGTAGGGATTTACCAGATTCATTCAGATATAAGAATTGTCCATCAATTGAAGAGATAGCGACTAAGTCTGTACTATTTTCCACAACTGCCGCCAATTTCTGCCACTCTTCAGTCAACTGTAAAATCTTTTGATTTGCATCCATTAGTAAATCATTTCTAAAAATGGAATCTTCATAACTATTTAAGAGAAAGTTCAGAGGCCTGTCCTCTGAAGCCCTGCCATTGTTATTTTCAAAGGCCTGTTTTATACGGGATAAGAGTAACTCTTCATTTGGAGGTTTTGTTACAAAACTAGTAGCTCCGCTTTCCAGTGCATAAATAACTGCTGAGGGATCTTTTAAAGAGGTGAGGAGAATTATTGGAATATCTTTTAACTGCTCGTTTTTTACCATAGCCTGACAGAGTTCGTATCCGCTCATTTCCGGCATAATCACATCACTAATAACCATATCAGGTTGGTGATTACCTAGAGATTTAAGAGCATGAACACCATTCTTTTCCACAAGAACTTCATACCCCTGTTCTTCCAGATACAATTGTAATTGAGCTGCTTGAGTAGGACTATCTTCTACTATCATTATCTCCATAGTTACTCCTCCTAAAATTTATTTATTACTCCAATAAGATCAGTAAGTCCTTCTATCACTAATTCATCTTTTGAATATGATAAAGCCTCAATGATATCTAGAGCCCGATATATACTTTTGAAATTTTCTTTTACTAAACAGATTTTATCCTCTTTCAATCGGGAGAACAAATCCTCAAGCGCCTGACTTAATATCTGGATCTGATAAAAACCTACAGATTGTGCAGCACCTTTTAAACTATGACAATTACGGTGAAGAATTATTAATAATTCAGATTTATTATGATTTGGTATGGAACTCTCTATTGTAGATAAACCGGATTTCAACTGCTTTAGTACAACTTCTACTTCTAATTGAAATGAGGCTAATATTTTTTTCTGAAATTCTGGATTTGTAATCATTTAACTATCCCCTTAATATCTTCTAACTTTTTCAATTAGTGTAAAAGCTGTATCACCATCTACAGGATATTCCACAAGATTGAATCCAGCATCCTTTTCACCGGTTTGAGTTTTAATCAGGTCTATAACCCTGTTACAAGCAATCCTGGCACCTGTGTTATCTGTTTCAGGCATCAATAAATAGATGAATCCATCTATATCAGCCTCAACAATGTCATAAATCCGTTTTGCCTTTACCAATATGTTTAAAGCAACATCAATTGACTGATCAAAAGATTTTCCTTCAATGTGAAAAAATCCTATTGAAAATATTTTTTTATACCTTTGTGCAAAACTTATAATTATATCAATACGGTTTCTTACAAACTGGTCATCATTTTTCTGTAAAACTGGAAAGCCCTTTTCTTTTTTCAACTCAAAACTTTCTTCAGGAAAAAAATGTAGAGGTATTGAAAAACTGAATGAACTTCCTTTCCCCAACCCCTCACTTTCAACCTTGATTCTACCACCATGCATCTCCACCATACTTCTGACTAGGCTAAGCCCAAGCCCTGAACCTGGAATTTTGTCCAACATACTGCCTTCCACCTGGTAAAAATCATCAAATATTTTTCTCTGATCATCATGGCTGATTCCGATTCCAGAATCTATAATAGTAATAATCACTTCCTGTTTTTTTAAACCTGCCTGTAAGATTATTTCCTCGCCATTAGGAGTAAATTTCAAAGCATTGGAAAGCAGATTATATAGAACCTGCTTCAGCATACGTTCATCGACGGTGAATTTCAGTGTCTCTATCTCATCAGCAATTTTTAGTTTCAAATCTATATTCTTCTGAATACTAAGAGTTTTAATCATAACCAAAGAGTTTTTTAAAAGCTTCTGAACCTGAACCTCTTTCAATGAAAGATCCATTCTCCCAGCTTCTATTTTAGAAAGATCCAAAGTATCGTTAATGAGACTTAAAAGATGCTCACCACTCTCTTTAATATCCTGAACATATTGCTCTTGTTTTTCATTAAGCTCCCCAAAGTATTTTTTCTTTAACATCTCCGAGAATCCTATGACTGCATTTAAAGGAGTACGTAGTTCGTGGCTCATCCCGGCAAGGAATTCTGATTTTGCAAGACTGACTGATTCAGCAGCCTCTTTGGCAGTAATCAATTCTAATTCTTGGAGTTCCCTCTCCTCTAGAACCTGCATCAATCTATCATTAGCTTTTTCCAGTCCAAGTTTTTTATGGCTCATATCTTCATAAGCTGAAATAAGGAATTCGATAACATATTGTGGTTCTGTAGAGATTTTATGTTCTACTCCCCTAAATATAACTTTCTTCCTCTGCTTAGGAACCTCTCCACAATCAATTTCACTATTTCCAAAGGTTTGCTCAATACAGGAGAATAGCAGTACATCATCGAAGGGTTTTATTAAAAAGTTAGTGGCTCCACATTCTAGTATCTGTAAAACATCTACAGGGTCTATTAACGATGTAAGAAGAATTATAGGTATATTCATTAGATTAAAGTCACTTCTTATTTCCCGGCATAGATTAAATCCACTCATCCTGGGCATAACGATATCGCTGATAATCAGATCTAGGGGATTTTCCTGTAACAAATTAAGAGCGTCCTTCCCATTATAAGCCAATGTAACCACACAATTCCTCTGTTCAAGAATTGAACCTAGTTCCTCCGCTTGGGTAGGGCTGTCTTCGACAACTAGAACTTTATACCTCTTGTCCATTTCTAGTCCCCTGTTTGTCTCTCAATAATTCTTGGTCAGCCAGTTCTATAAGTTCTTCTATAGAAAGAAATTTGTCATAACTACAAAAAACTGTGCCAACACTGATTGAGAGCGTATACTGACGTTTCTCCATAGAATTGAATTCTTTAATATTTTCTTTTATACGGTTTATATATATATCAACAGTCTCAGTAGGTTCGGCGATGGACAGAACTACAAATTTAGAATCTTCAATTCGAGCAAAAATATCTGTATTTCTGAAAGTTTTGTGTAAAATAGTCACTGAGTCTTTTAGGGCAGAGTTTCCCATAGAGTGTCCAAAGGAATCATTAATCTGCTTCAGTTTATCAACATCAAGGGAAAAGAGCATAATATTTTCCTTTTTATATCTGCACATTTTTAATTGATGCTCTGACAGGGACTTGAATCCTCGTAAATTGTTAAGACTTGTGAGTTCGTCCTGGAGTGCAAGTGCTTTTAGCTCTTCTTTTAGCTGAATAAGCGTATTCTGTACTGTGTGTAAATCTTGTTTTGCTTTCTGAAGATATATATTCTCTTTAATAGTATTCTCAAAAGTAGTAAATAGAAGATTGACAATCTGAATTCGTTCTGGAGTGATATGATATATATCTCCAGAGAAATATAGATCCAGACTCATGGTTCCCATTTGTCCTCCTCTTAACTCCTGATTAGCAAGAATAAAATCAATCCGTGAAAAAAGTGTGTCTACCTGAGGGGGTTTAATAAGAAAACTATCTGCTCCACTTTTTAATCCTTTAATAATATCATTAGGATGAGACAAATCAGTTAAAAGTATAACCGGGATATCTTTTAGATTATCAGTCGATTTGATTTTTTGGCACAATTCCCAGCCGTCCATTACCGGCATAGTAATATCACTGATTATTATGGAAGGTTTCCGATGTTGTGCTTGTTCAAACCCTTCCTGTCCATTTTGGGCTGAGGAAACCTGATATCCCCTACCTTCGAGCATGAATTGAAGTTGTACAGACTGAGTTAGACTGTCCTCGACGATTAATATATTTATATTTTTAAACTCCATAATCATTTATTCCTCTCCATTACCCACTAGTTTTATTAATATGGAAGCTATCTCCTCCGGATTTAATATATGTGTAGCACCACCTAAAGCTACTGCTTCTCCAGGCATTCCAAATACGATCGAACTCTCTTTATTCTGTGCAATTGTAATCGCTCCATTATCTTTTAGGGACTTAAGCTCCAGTGAGCCATCGGCTCCCATACCGGTTAGAAGAACACCTATAACATTCGGACCATATTGGGACGCAACAGAACGAAACATATAAGAAACAGAAGGCCGTATTCTGTGTTCTAATGGATCATTTTTGAGTACTATGCTGGATTCTTGTCGATTCACTCCCATCTGTAATGCATCAGGAGCGATATAAGCATGTCCTGGAAGTAATTTCTCACCATTTACCGGTATTGATATGGTAATATTTGTCTCCTGGTTCAGCCAATTTATCATTCCATCTACAAATCCTGGAGTTATATGTTGAACCAGAACCAGAGGTACAGGGAAATTAGAGGGCAGCCTAGATAATATCGTTTTTAATACAGCTGGAGCTCCTGTAGATCCACCAATTGCTATGATTTTAGTAGCAGTAGATGCAGGACTTATATGTTTCTTAACTTCTTTGTCTTTCTGAAAAGCTGAAATTCTAGAACTTTTATACCAGCGCCTAACTAATTTTACTTCAGACATGGTTTTAACTTTTTGTATTATAACCTTGGTTGATTTATCGAAATCTGGATGGTTTAAAGCGACGGGTTTATCTAGTATCGCAACAGCACCTGCATCAATAGCCTTAAAACTGGAGGATACATCTTTTGTATTTAAATGTGCACTAATAATTATGATTGCCACGGGAACTGTTGCCATAATTCTACGTGTTGCCTCAAATCCATCCATAAGGGGCATATTAATATCCATAGTAATAACATCAGGTTTAAAACTTCTGACAAAATCACAAGCCTCTTGTCCATTAGATGCAGTGCCGACAACTTTAATATCAGGATCAGAATCAAGTATAAAATGTAGAAGTTCACGGGATGTAATAGAATCCTCAACAATAAGAACTTTAATCATAAGAACCTCCCAATTACTTCCAAGAGATTACTCTGATCAAAACTTGCTTTTAGAATATATGCGTCAGCTCCAACCTCAATACCTTTTTCCTGATCCTCACGGGATTCTAGGGACGTTACAAGTACTACAGGAAGCTCTGAGAATGTCTTTTCATTACGGATTTTTTTTGTAAGCTCAAAACCATTCATCCGGGGCATTTGAATATCTGAAACGACCAATTGAAATACTTCAGTTTTTAACTGAGTAAAAGCGTCTATACCATCAACAGCTGTTTTAACCAGGTATCCCCCTGATTCAAGAATATTTTTTAGTAAGATACGTGATGTAATGGAATCTTCTACAACAAGAATACTATTTTTCTTCTTTTGTTTCTCATCAGAATTTTCTCTACTTATCAAAACAAGTTTAGTTTTAGAAGCGGATTTAAGCAGATCGGAAACATTAAGAACAGGAACTACCATACCGGATCCTAAAACAGTGGCTCCACCTATATTCCGAACCCTAGGTAGCTGTTTCCCTAAACTTTTTACAAGGACTTCTTCTTCATTGAGAATTGCCTGAACACTGAAAGCTATAATTTTGTCTCCAGATCTAATTATAATATAGGGAATAGACTTGGAAGTCTCACTACTTCTATGAATACCGAGTACATCTGACAGCTCAACTAGCAATATTGTACGTCCTTGATGATTAATGGTTTCTTTATTTTCTATAGTCTTTATATCTTCAATATTTATCCTACCAACACGTTCAACATTCATTGCAGGGATAACAAAAAGCTGATCCACCACCTGAATTAGGACTCCTCTAAAAGTTGATATAGTCAGAGGTAAAATCAAATGAAAAGTTGTTCCTTCTGCTTGTTTTGTTTCTATGGATATAGCCCCCCCCATATCCTCAACTTTCTCCCGTACAATAGCCATACCAAGACCCCGCCCGGAAATCTTTGTAATTAGAGGACTAGTGGAGACTTCGGAAAGAAAAATGAGCTGAAGAGCTTCAACTTCATTATATTTTTCAGATTCAGTCCTGGATATAAATCCTTTTTGTACTGCAGATTCTTTGACTCTCTCTAGATCAATCCCCCTACCATCATCTTTTATGGAGATCTCCACCTTATCACTCTCTTTAGGAGAAATAATTATAGATATTGTCCCCTTAGGAACCTTTTTATTTTTTTCCCTCACTTCAGTTTTCTCGATTCCATGATCAAGACTATTTCTGATAATATGAATAATAGGATCTTTCATCTCTTCGAGAATACGTTTATCCACTTCAAACTCTCCGCCTTGAATATTAAGATCCACTTCTTTATTATTTTCCCGACATAAATCCCTGACCATTTTTGGTAAAGTTTGAAGAATTGATGATACAGGAAAAAGTAGCATCTTTCTGGAATCCTCCAGAAGATTGTCCACTCTTCGGCCAAGTGACTGAGAATCCCCTTCTGTTTTACGTTGTAATTCTGTTAGAGTAATATCAATCTGCTGAAATTGGTTCTGCTGCCAATTGATAAAATCCCCAAGAGATGTCGGTTGGGATATCATTGATTCTAAAGTTATATTCCATCTGTGTTGCAGCTTATCAATCATATTCTTAAGGATTAGTATTTCTCCAGCCCGCTGTGCAGTAACCAGCTTAACTAAAAGTAATTCTTCAGACTGACGTAGGATAGAGTCTAATTTTGACATACTGATTCTTACTGTATCCACAATTATATTTTTATCAATAATGCCAGTTTCTTCTACTTGAATTTCAGGCTTTAATTCCGGGATCCAATCTGGGCCTTCACCACTTTTTTCCATACTATCAAGTATTTTTACATATTCTGTGACAAGTGCCTTATTTTCATACTGCTTATTATCGAGAAATCTTCTAACACCTTCTATAATCTTATGCAATTCATCAAATACATCAGCACTGGGAACATAATTTTTTTTCTTCCATATAGCAAGAAGACTTTCCATAGACTGAAAGATTGTTTCCATATCTCCCCGACCTACAGAACGGGAAGCACCTTTAAGGCTATGAGCATCCCGATAAATTGTTTCAAAAATTTCAGCTGTTTTTCCATCCGAAAGACCTTTTTCAAGTTCCAAGAATCCTGTAGTTAGACCCTGAAGTCGTTCTTCTGTTTCTAGGATAAATACCCCATGAAGTCTCCGCTGTAATTCTTCTTCTTTTCCCATTTTTCCTTCTCACTATATTGTGTAACGACTCACCAGTTCTTTCAGTTTTCCACCAAGATCACTTAGGTTCATTGCTGCCAGTTCTAGTTGACCGGCTCCTTGAGAGTTCTGTTCACTAGCTACTCGAATATTATCTATAGTCTCCCTAACCTGATCCACTCCTACAAGCTGCTGCTGGCTAGATGCGGCAATTTGTGTCATGGCCTCAGATGAAGAACCTAGGCTATCTGTCAACCGACGTATAGATTCAGCAGTCTCTGTTGATTGTATAACTCCAGCATCTGCAGCTTTCGTTCCCTGCTCTACAGTCATTACAGCAGTGCTGACCCCTTTCTGAATATCCTGCAATATACCTTGTACCTGAGTTGTAGCATCTTTAGATTGCATTGCTAACCTTCGAATTTCTTCAGCTACTACAACAAAACCTTTACCTTGTTCACCGGCTTTCCCTGCTTCGATAGCGGCGTTAACAGCCAACAGATTAGATTGTTCAGACAGATCATTTACTGTTGTAATGATTGCTCCAATAGCTTGGCTCTGTTCACTTAGGTTGGTAATACTCTCGACAATTATGTCCATCTGAGATCGGATATTGTTCATTCCAAGACCTGTTTTATCGGTCAGAGTCAGCCCTACTTGTGATACCTCTGAAGCTTGTTGAGCACTCAGAGACATCTCCTCTGATTTTTGATAAGAAAGCTCTGCTGTTTGTTTCAATTCCTCAACTGTAATACTTGTCTGGCTTATAGAACTTGCTGTTTCAGCTACACTGGCAGCAAGCTGGGAAACAGTAGTTGAAATTTCTCCTGAAGAAGAAGCTAAAGAGTTAGATGTCTCCTGGATATTTCCAACTTGCTCTCTTAAAGTTGAAATCATGGATACCAACGCATTTCCCATAACATCTGATTCGGATTGAGGTTCTATATCAAATGAGAGTACACCATCAGCAATCTGATTAGCCCAACTTGCCATATTTTTCAAAGATTCGGACATTTTTATGAAAGACCTTATTAAAACACCAACTTCATCCTGCCTTTTATCTGTTTTTATTATCATCGAAAGATCTCCGACAGCAATACGATCAGCCACTGCTGATATCTCTTTTAGTGGTTTTGACAGGTTTTTAATAATTATAAAACCTATCAGACTTAAAAGAATAGTAGAGGCAATAGTAGCTAATATAATTATAGATTGGGTATTGTTGGCCTCTTTTATCGCTTTATCATTTCTTTTGGCCAATAAATCAACTTCTGCCTGGTTTAATTCATCAATAACAACCCTAATATCATCCATAATCATTTTACCTTTATCAGAAATAACAATACTTAACGCATCTTCAAAACCTTGTTCTCGCCGAAGGTCAATTGTTTCCTGAAGTTCGGCTATTTTACTTACTACCAGTGGCTCTAATTTATCCAGTCTCCGCTGTTGTTCAGGATTATCGGAAGTCAATTCACGAATTAATTTTATACTCGCAAAAACCTGGGTGGTGCCAGTAGAAAAAGGTTCAAGATAACGTTCCAATCCTGTTATTATGTATCCTCTCTGTCCGGTTTCACTATCCTGTAAAAGACTTAAGGTGTGATCAATTTCTTCTATTACTTCGTGAGTGTGACCTACCCAATTACTGTTTTCTATAAGACTGGATATATTCTGATAAGCTAAGACCTCTATTAAAATAAAAATACTCAGCGCAAGAACATAACCGGATGCAATTTTTTGAGCAACTTTAAACTTCATATGGATTCCTCCTTGCCATTATTGGCAGATATATTTTTGATAAGCTTTTTTTTAAAAAATCTTCTTTTTTACCCATTTGACCTTCCTTCTATACGCTAGAACTCCTCAGCTTTTATTATTATTCCACTTCTTCATTAACAATTATTTTTTTATCTGTAAGCACTTTTTCTGCATCAATGATAATTAGCCCATCTGCAGTCACTCCTTTTAAATATTCAGCACCTATCCCAGATAGAGTTGGGATATCGGATTGAATAATATCTACTGGAACAGATCTTTCACCAAATATACAATCCACCAGTATCCCCACTTCCATCTCCCCTAGATGAAGAATAATAAGCTTATTACTATCTGTTATTCCTTTTGGGGGTAGGTTAAAAAAAGATTTCATATCCATGACTGAAATAATCTGTCCTCTGATACTTGTAATACCAACTATAAAATCGGGAGTGCAAGGTACGAGACATATCTCATTAAGAGGAAGGATTTCTCGAATATATTGTATTTCAAAACTGTAGTGCTCTTTTTCTAATAAAAATTCTACAACCTGTAGTGTATCTTCAATCTTATGATCCACTCTAAAATCACTGGCCAAATCCTCAGCCCTTTCAGCAAGAATCCTCTTTTTTTCCTCAGCGGTAGGTTTGAATCCCTGCTCTATTAGTTTACGGGTCTCATCAATTCTACTGTGAATCTCAGACCAGACAATTTTTTCTTTCATCACTTAGTCCTCACCAATTAATCTAGAAATGATATTCATAAGCCTACCCACAGTAAGCCCATCTATTTGTGATACTCTCTCTTCTTTGGGCTGTTTTAACAATAATTTCATTGCATTGTCAAACTGTTTTCTTGAATCCTCGATTCTTCCCTCGTTACGCCTAATATTTCCTAAAATGTAATAAGCCAGAGTGTAATTAGAGTCCAAAAACAGTGTTTTTTTCAGAGCTGATATAGCTTCAATATTTTGTCCCAGCTCCATATGGATAAGAGCTGCAATGTAATAATAGTCTGGATTTATTTTATCCTCTTTTTGGGATTTTTCACTCCACTCTAGTGCTTCGTATAGTTTCCCAAGATTGGCAAGATTCCTGGCAAGCAGAGAGTAGATATCTCCATTCAAAGAGAGATGATCTTTCTCCTCTATACATAAATCCATGAGTAGGTCAGTTGATGGGATAAAACTTCCAACTTCAAATAGTTTTTTTGCCCTCTCGTATTCACTTTTTACAGATTTGAACTTCTTCTTCGTTTTTTTAATAGTAACTTTTCTTTCAGAAATTTCCGGTTTAAAACTTTTCACAGCTAAAACTTGTTTCCCAGGGTTATCCAGAATTAATTTTTTAACTGATGGTTTATGATATTTTTTAGTATGTTGGCGGTTCTCTTTTCTAAAAAAACTTGCTCCATCAAAAGTTACTGTTGAAAGTGCTGTGGAACTTACCATATGAACTTCTGCAGCACTAATGAAAAAAACTCCATGTTCTACAAGAGAGTGTATAAAATTCTTTATAATTATTTTTGATATTTGTGGTGGGAAATACATTAGTACATTTCGACAAAATATTATATCCATTCCATTTGTATTTGTTGAGAGATCAGGAAAAACATCATCCACTAAATTCAGATATGAAAAGGTGACCATTTCTTTAACTGATGGGATAACTTCATAATTCCCATCGGTCCTCTTAATAAAAAACTTTTCTTTTAACCATTTTGGTGTATCTCTGAAAGACCAATCAGAATAAATGCCAGTTACTGCTTTTTGTAGAGATCTGGTATTAATATCTGTTGCCAATATAGAAATATTCCAATTTGTCAGGTCTTCAATCATACGACGGAGTAAAATAGCTACAGTATATGCTTCTTCTCCCGTACTACAACCAGCTACCCAGATTCTCAAACGTCTGTTTTTGTTCTGATAAACTTGAATATATTCTTTTAATATATGTTGCTCGAAAAAATTCCAACTTTTTTTATCCCGGAAAAAATAGGTTTCACCTATAGTAAGGCAATTAATCAGCACCTTCAACTGTTCTTTTGAGACATCGCCAGAGAGTAACCATGCGATACATGGTTCCACTTCATCAAACTCAAGTTCTTTAGCAGCCACTACTATTCGCCGCTCCAATTCTTTCCATTTATCTTTGGGGAAACTCAATCCAGTTTGTTTTTCAATAAACTTTGAAAGAGCACTCCAGGAAGTTTGAGGGGTTTGTGTAATCATGATTTAAACATCTTTTCAAAAGGTTCATTAATCACTTTCTTCAACAATGTCTCTTCCTGACCTGAAAGGATTTTATCTAGTTGATGAATTATGATAATACCCTTTTCCTGTCGGATTACTCCTTGTACATATTCCATCCCACAAAAGATTTCTCCTGGGGCAACAACATCTTCATCAGAAACTTCAAGGATGCCCTCAACTCCAGTTACCAAAAAAGCACAATTCAGATCAGATGTTTGCAATATAATTAATTTATCGCTAAGTTCTATCTCTTTGATAGGATAATCAAACCTCTTACGAACATTTATGACAGGAAGAATCTGCCCTTTTAGGTTGATAAGACCCAAGATAATATCAGGTGCCTTAGGAAGAGGTGTTATCTCAACTGAGCGAACTATTCTAACAACCGAGAATAGTGATATAGCATAACTATTTTCATCCAGATAAAAGACAAGATATTTTGATTTTCCTGAACTAACCATAAGGTTTCCTTTTTTAAATTGTTAAAAAAACATAAGTTAATATAAACTCTAATATAGTTTCAAATCTAATACCAATACTAAAATAAATTTGGTAAATAAAGTATATTATCTATATTTACCAAATTTTAATAAATGTATTTTTGATTATGTTTGTTTTACAATGTAGTTTCAAATTTCCTGTGCAACAGTACATAAGAATAAATAGACCATCAGGGTGTTGTAAACAGTTAAGCTTGCTACATTAGTAGTTTTGATTTATAATATATACCGTAAGAATCATGTAATTTATTATGATATAAAGACTTACAATACTTTTAATAAGGATGTAATAATTGATATTACATATATTATAATATGTTAATTAAACTATTTAGAGATCAGAAACTTAGAAATAAACTCTTAATAATTTATATAATTGGTTTTTTGATACCAATGATAACCATCAATACTCTATTTTCCTATAATCTCTACATAAAAGAGCTAAACTTCAATAAAAAATATATAGAACATGAGTTAGCAAAAACAGCGATACTTATTCAGAATGAATTTAACGAAGCACTACAAATAATATACTCAGTTTATATAAATCAGGAGTTATCAGATTTTATACAAAATGATAATAGAACACAAAATGAATATTTAACAAAAAGGAATCGGATATTTAAAGTTGATTCAATTTTAAATCAATTTAGAACCTACAATATGAAGTACAGTATCTATACAAAAAACAGTACATTTAGACCTGACCCTATTATTAAAAGAATAGACAATACAACAGAATCTGAATTATGGTATAGAGAGTATATAAATAGTAATGAAACAGGTTATATTTTTTATAGTAATTCCACTCCTAATAATATATCTATAATTAGAGCACTAGATTATTTAATTCCAAAAGATAAAAGATTTAATACAATATTAAAAGTAGATATACCAATTTCAAAACTCCAAAAACATATAAATTTCTTTTCCGACCAAAATGGGATAACCCTACTTTCAAGTAAATATGAGACTATAGCTAGTAATAATATAACCGTAGATTCTAATAATATTATTACACATAATTTTGAAGATATGAGGCTATTATCTGGCTGGAGTTTAGAAGGTCGATTAAATAAAATAGATTTTATAGAAAACCAATTTTCGACTGATAACTTAGCGATAATAATTCCGCTGTTCCTGGCTGTACTTTTAGGTTCTATACTTATTTATCTCTTATCAAGGTCATTTTATCGAAGAATATATAGCCTCTCTATTAGTATGAAATCTGTTAAAGATGGTCACTTTAATAGTGTTCTAATCGAGGGTGAACAAAAAGATGAAATATCTGAATTAGCTACAAGTTATAATATAATGATAAATCAGATAGATAAATTAATAGGTGAAGTAACAGAAGCTAATTTAAGAGAGAAAAATATAGAATTATCGAAAAACAAGGCTCAGTTAACAGCTCTAATTAGTCAGATAAACCCACATTATCTTTTTAACGTATTAGAATCTATTAGAATGAAGTCTGTTATAAAGGGTGAAAAAGAGACTGCAAATATAATTAAACACCTATCTAAATCATTTAGGCATACAATATCTTGGGATGAAAGTATTGTAACTATAGAAAAAGAGATAGAAATAGCAAAAGATTTTTTAGCAGTACAAAAATATCGATTTGCAGAGAAGTTAAGTTTTGAATTTGATGTAGAACCAAATTGTCTAGGTATAAAAATCCCAAGATTAACAATACAACCTTTTATTGAAAATAGTTGTATTCATGGAATTGAACAAAGTACAAAAAACTGCACCGTGAAAACTACAATTAAAAAAAATAGACAGGATTTAATTATAATAATTAATGACAACGGTGTTGGAATGAGCCTACGACAGATAGAAGGTTTATATTACGAAATGCAGGTATTTAATCTTCAATCTAAACATATAGGTTTTTCTAATACATATTGGAGATTAAAAAAGCAGTATCCAGAACTAAAACTCGATATAAACTCAGAAATTAACATTGGAACACAAATAATTATAACTATACCTTTAACACTGGTGGAGCAGACAAGTTGATAAAAACCTTAATAGTAGACGATGAACCTAATATAAGAGAAGGTCTTAAATTAATAATTGATTGGAATGCTCTTGGATATGAAATAATTGCTGAAGCATCTAATGGAAGAGAAGCTCTTTTATTAATAGAAAAGTTTAAACCTAGATTAGTTATTACAGATATAAAAATGCCTGAAGTCTCTGGTTTAGATCTTATTAGAGAGTGTAAAAATCGTGGCGACACCTGCTCTTTTATTATTTTATCTGGACATAGTGAATTCTCAATGGCGAAAGAAGCCCTACATTTAGGAGCATGCGACTATCTTTTAAAACCTGTTGATGAAGACGAGTTAGAGTTAGCATTAATAAAATTAAAAACTGATGAGATAAACGATCAAAATATCATACCTAAAAAACTATACATAAAATCCCTACTACAAGGTATTTTAAATGGAAATAAAAAAAGTGATATTAGTAATATTAAAAAAGAACTTGGTTTAACAAATGAAAGAAGTTTCTATTATGCATTAATAGATTTCCATCAGATAAAAATAAACATAGAGAAAGTTGAAGATATAATACAGGATATAATAGGTCCAGATGTTACAACCTCAGTTCTCCATGAAAAGGATTCATATTTTGGCCTATTTATTCATAGCGGTTTAACCAGAGAGTATCGTAATAGTGTAAGTAGATTTTCTATGTTTCTAATTTCATCAATTTTAAACAGATATGACTATGATGTTTCTATTTATATTGGTTCAAAAAGACAAGACCTATTAGAGTTAAACATCTCTAGATTAGATGCGATAAAGACATCAGAACATAGGTATTACAAAGAAATTGGTACTATAATTGAGTATAAAGATATACAAGATATAGATTTTAATTACGAATATTCTGATCTAGAGTTAGTTGATAAAATTGCAAAGGGAATAATTAAGAACGATAAAATTACAGAGGAACTAATCAAAGAGTTAATAACTACTTTTAAATCAAGCTACCTCTCTGCTGATATTATCTATATACACTTAAATAAACTACTAAATACTATAATAAAAACTGTAACTGATCTAAATGGAGATATAGATTCTATAATTTCTGCTGCGAGTTTTATAATAAATAGAGAAGAGCAAATTTATCTTAATAATTTAGAAACAAAACTTCTGGAATTTAAGATTGTAGCTATCAATTCAATACAAATTCTTAATAGTAAGGGAAATTCAGCAAAAGAATTAAAAAATTATATAGATGAAAACTACAAAGAAAACCTAACTTTAGGTTATGTTGCTGACATTATGGGGCTAAACTCCGCCTATCTAGGTCAGATATTTAAGAAAGAGATTGGTGAAAGTTTTAATACCTACCTACACAAACTTAGATTAACTGAAGCAAAGGAACTTTTGACATCTACTGACATTAAAATATATGAAGTAGCTAACAGAGTTGGGTATCAAGATGTAAATTATTTCATGAAAAAGTTTGAAAATACCTTTAATACCACACCAAAACAGTATCGAAAAGCTATAAAATAGACATAAACCTATAATTTTTCCACTATTTTCATGTAAAAATTAGACAAAATTCAAAACTGTTTCTTGTTGCACGTTAAAATAAACAGAGAGATAATGAAATATAATAATTTATAGGAGATTTAAATGAAAAAACAACTGATTGCTATTATTGCATTATCACTTGTATCTGTCTTAGCTTTTGCTGGTTCAAACAAAGAAGCTGACACAGATGGGAAAACAACTTTATCAATATTTATTGGTGAAGCAATGCCGGATTATCCATTAGATGGAACTCAAGTAGGAGATGCAGTTGCTGAAATTGCAAATGTTGATTACAACTTCGAATTCTTAGTTGGTGAACTACCAACAAGAACAGGTATAATGTTAGCTTCCGGAGACTATCCAGATATTATAAATGCTCGTGGTGAGCAATCAAGATTTTTAGATGCTGGTGCTCTAATTCCTTTAAATGATTTAATTGAAACTCATGCTCCAAACTTAAAAAAACTTATTGGTGATGTATATTGGGAAGCTTTAAAAACAGACGATGGTAATATTTATATCCTACCTGACCTAATCCCTTATGGTGATACTAAATATACTGACGTAGATAAAGGTTGGTGGATTCAAAAAGCTGTATTAGAAGATGCTGGTTGGCCTGTAGTTAGAAAGTTCGAAGATTACTGGAAACTTATTGAAGACTACAAGACAAAGTATCCAACTATTAACGGACAAGATACTATTGGTTTTGAAATCTTAACTTATGACTGGTACAGAGACTATATCTATACAGCATCTCCACTTTTAGCTGGTAAATACTCTGATAACCCAATTATCGATAATGTTGACGGTAAATGGAGAGTATCACCTCTTGATGGAAGTGCTGACGAGCATAAATATTACAAGTTTATGAACGAACAATATAACAAAGGTCTTATTGACCCAGAAGGTTTTGTTGCAGATTTAGATCAATACCAAGCTAAAATTGCTTCTGGTAGAGTTTTAGGTATCTTCGACGAGTTCTGGATTATGAACGCTTCGCAAGAAATCCTTAAAAAAGAACACCCAGAAAGAATCTTTGTTGGTCTTCCTTTAACTTGGGATGGTGGTGATGAGCAATATACTTATGCTAAAGGTTTAGCTACTGGTTTAGGTACTTCAATTACAACTTCATGTGAAGATCCTATTGCAGCTATTAAGTTCTTAGATGCTTTAGCTACAGAAGAAATTATGGTTCTTGGTACTTGGGGTATCGAGGGTGAAAACTACTCAGTTAACGCTGATGGTAAATTCCACATGACATTTGAACAAAAAGAGATGTGGGACGAGAACGGAGATTGGTTCTTCCCTGTTCATGGTGCTAAATACTTCTACGAGTTCCTACCTTCTGCAGATGGTACATTCGATAACGGTAACCCTACTAGATACGGAATGCAGCCTTCAGTTTTCCAACAAGGTTTAACACAAACTGAAAAAGAAGTTCTAGAAGCTTATGACATGGGTGTTTTTGCTGAAGTATTTGGTCAAGTAGATAACTCAAGAGCATTCTACTCTCCATTATGGTCAATTTCTCCACAAACAGGAACAGATGAGGACTTAGTTAGTTCTAAAATATATGACTTAAGAACTAAGTTTTGTGCTTTAGCAATGACTGCTGAGCCTGGTGAATTTGAAAACGTTTGGGCTGATTGGATGTCACAAATAACAGAATCTGATTTAGAGATTCAAAAGAACTTTTACCAAAAAGCTATTAACGATAGATTAGCTGGATACGGTATAGATAACAAATAGAACATACTCCCCCCTTAAACCGGGGGAATACCCCAGGAGAACTAATATGCAGAAGAGCAAAACCGCCGCTTTCTTTGACGATTTATGGAAGAGCAAAGCTCTACTTTTTATGATATTACCATTTGTAATACACCTGTTTATATTTAAATACCTACCTATATGGGGTTGGATAATGGCCTTTCAGGACTATATTCCATCAAAAGGTATATTGGAATCCAATTTTGTTGGACTAAAACATTTTAGGGCACTTTTTGAAGACCCTTTTTTTAAGCAAGTACTTAGAAATACACTTGCAATATCTATAATAAAACTAGTATTTGGAACTTTAGCATCTATATTTTTGGCTCTATTATTAAACGAGACAAGAAACAAGTTTTTTAAATCGATAACTCAGACAATAACTTCCCTACCCCACTTTATATCATGGGTAGTAACAGCCAGTTTAGTTAAAGAGATGTTATCTACCGACGGTGGTATGATAAACGAATTTTTACTGTTTTTAAATCTAATTGATGAGCCAGTTTTATGGTTAGGTATCCAGAAGTACTTCTGGTGGTTAATGGGTGGATCATACATTTGGAAAGAGATTGGTTGGGGTGCAATTATATATTTAGCAGCTATGACAGGTATTGATAGTCAGCTATACGAAGCAGCAAAAATTGATGGTGCAGGTAGAATTCAGCGAATTGTACATGTAACACTACCTGGTATTAAATCTACATTTATTGTTCTTTTAATTATGAATGTTGGTTATTTGATGTCAGCAGGGTATGAGCAGATGTTCCTACTAGAAAATGGTTTGGTACAAGATGTATCCCAGGTTTTTGAGACTTTTGCAATAAAATATGGTCTTCAAAAATTAAGATATTCATTTGCAGCAGCATCAGGAATATTCCAAAGTATTGTTAGTATTTTACTAATAACTATAACAAATAAAATCGCCCATGCAGTTGGCGAAGATGGATTATTCTAGGAGAAACTGATGACAGAAAAACAAAGTAATATAATTTTTGATTCAATTAAACTGATTGTCCTAATATTCCTTATTGTAATAACATTATATCCGTTTATTAATATACTTGCTGTATCATTTAACGATGCAACAGATACAATAAAAGGTGGAATAACCTTCTACCCTAGAATATTTTCAACAGAGAGTTACGAAAACATTTTTAAACTACCAGCAATATTAACAGGTTTTATTAACTCTGTATTAAGAACAGTTATAGGTTCAGCAACACAGGTAATTTCAGCAGCTATGGTAGCATATGTTTTAAGTAGAAAAAACTTTCGACTTAGAAGAGCATTCTCTTTAATGTGGATATTAACAATGTATGTTGGTGGAGGTCTAATCCCCTACTACTTCCTAATAAGAGACATTGGTTTAATGAATAATTTTAATGTATATTGGGTACCTTGGTTATCATCTGCATTCCATATAATTATTATTAGAACATATATTATGGGTCTGCCTGAATCTTTAGTAGAAGCTGCGAAAGTTGAGGGTGCTGGTGATTTTAGAATCTTTATACAGATCATTTTACCACTATCTGTTCCAGTATTAGCAACAATAGCCCTTTTTGGTGCAGTTGATCAGTGGAATACATGGATTGATACATACTTCTTTGCATCTAAAGATAGAAGTTTAACAACACTACAATACGAATTAATGAAGAAACTACAAAGTGCACAATCGTCTAGAGGTGGTAAATTAAGTGCCCAATCTAAACGTGGTTCAGGTTCTGGAGGTGTTACTCCAAAATCTATAAGAGCTGCAATGACAGTAATAGCCGCTGTACCTATAATGTTGGTTTATCCATTTTTACAAAAATACTTTGTAACTGGTTTAACAATTGGTGGAGTAAAAGGCTAAATCTAGCTTTGTACATTGAAAAATCCTTAATAATAATCTAAAGTAACCATAGAGTATTATTAAGGATAACTGTATGAAAAAGAGATCTATTTTATTAACAATTCTATTACTTATTTTAACAATTCCACTATTTGCTAATACTGTAGCTGGAGAAGAGGTAAGTTTAACTCATAAAATGACAATGTTAGTATTCCAAGTTGGTATTATAATCTTTGTCGCAAAGTTTATCGGCCGGTTATTTGGAAAAATTGGATTACCATCAGTATTAGGTGAATTGATCTCAGGAATCATAATAGGGCCCTACTTTTTAGGAGCAATTCCTATACCTGGTTTTATTCATGGAATATTCCCATTAGTCGCTGGTAATGTACCAGTAACTATAGAGCTTTGGTCTATTTCGGTAATTGCTTCAATAATACTTCTTTTTCACGCAGGTTTAGAAACAGACTTAAACCTATTTATGCGGTACTCATTAAAGGGTGCAGTAGTTGGTATAGCTGGTGTACTATTCTCCTTTGCAGGAGGAGTTTGGTGTGCAACAACATTTATGGGCTTAGAACTAATGGATCCTATAACACTATTTTTAGGTGTTTTAAGTATTGCAACTAGTGTAGGAATAACAGCAAGAATACTCTCAGAACAGAGAAAAATGGACTCTCCTGAAGGTGTAACCATATTAGCCGCCGCAGTAATCGACGATGTATTAGGTATTATTATATTAGCAATAATTTTAGGTATTGTTAGTGTATTATCTGGTGGAGATGAGCATGCTCAGATAGATTGGGGTGCAATAGGATTTATAGCTTTTAAAGCAGTAGCTGTTTGGTTAGGTTTCACAGCTTTAGGCCTTATTTTTGCAAAAAAGATAAGTTCATTTCTAAAATTATTCAAAGACAAAATAAATATAGCCATTGCAGGTGTTGCTCTAGCATTAGTTTTTGCTGGTATATTTGAATCTGCTGGTTTAGCACTTATTATTGGTGCATATGTTCTAGGTTTAAGTTTATCTAAAACAGATATAAGTTTTGTAATTCAAGATGCAATTCACCCAATAGCAGAATTTATAGTCCCTGTTTTCTTCTGTGTTATGGGTATGATGGTAAATATAAATGTACTACTTAGTAAAGAAGTTCTACTATTAGGTTTTATATACGGAATAGTCTCTATTTTAGCTAAAGTTATAGGTTGTGGAATCCCGTCGTTATTTTTAAATTTTAATTTCCTTGGTGCACTGAGAATCGGGACAGGTATGGTACCACGGGGAGAAGTAGCCCTAATTATTGCAGGAATTGGTGTTAGTAGTGGTATTTTAGATCCAAAGATGTTTGGAATTGCTGTATTAATGACATTAATAACAACAATAATTCCTCCACCCATTTTAACAAAACTTCTTAAAATTCCTCAAAAAGGGACCAAAAGTGAGAGTAAAGGTAGTGATACCATAGCTACAAAGTTCCAATATCCATCGGATTCTTTAACTGACTTAGCAATGTCAAAAATTGTATCAGCATTAACTTCAGAAGGGTTTTTTAGTCATAAAATGGAAATCGATGGTGATAGAATTTACCAACTACGTAAAGACAATGTATTTTTTACAATCCATCATACAGAGACTGAGATAGAGATAATTTCTGATAAAGAGGATATTATTTTTGTTAAAACCATAGTCTACGAAGCACTTCTTGATCTAAACCAGACAATTAAAAAACTACAGGAGATGGCAAAACCTGAAGAGATGAAAAAAGATATGCTTGAAAGTGATACAGAGAGTAGGAAAAACCATAGTCTATTAAAATTAGCTATAAATCCAAAAACTATAAGACTTAAATTAAAATCTACTGTTAAAAATGATGTTTTAAAAGAGATGGTTAATATTTTATATAAAAATGGAGACATATCTGATAAGGCTGAAGTTCTACAAGGTGTATTAGATAGAGAAAAACTAATGAGTACCGGTCTACAAAATGGTGTCGCTATTCCCCACTGTAAAACTGATTCAGTAGCTTCAATTAAAACGGTAATTGGACTATGTAAAGAAGGTATGGACTTTGACTCTTTAGATGGAGAACCAACAAAAATATTAGTTTTAATAGTATCACCTAAATCTAATCCAGGGCCTCATATTCAGTTTTTATCAGCTATTGGTTCAATATTAAATGACAAACATGCACTACTTGAAATACTAGACTGTAAAACACCAGTTGGTGTTAAGGGTGAAATCCTAGATAGGGCATAATGATAATAAAAAGAATAGATTATAAGGATACATTAAATATTCGCCATGAAGTTTTATGGCCTAATAAACCTATTGAATTTTGCCTTCTTGATGATGATCCAGAAGGTATCCATTATGGAGGTTTTATAGATTCTAAATTAATCTCTGTAGCTTCGATATTTTTAGATAATGGTAAAGCAAGACTTAGAAAATTTGCAACTCTAAAAGAGTATCAGGGAAAAGGTTATGGAACGTTAATTATTAATAAGATTTTATCTGACCTAGAAGGTTTAGATGTTAATATATTTTGGTGTGATGCTAGAAAAACAGCAGAAGGTTTCTACAACCACTTTTTAATGGAAAAACAAGGTGATATATTTTTAAAAAGCGATGTAGAATACATTGTAATGCAAAGGAAAATTAAGTCCTCTCTTTAATTTCACCTTTTCTGTATGCTAAAAGTAGCTCTTTTAGTACATCTATATGATGAATTAATGTTTTACCTTTATCTGTGTCTTTAACCATTATTCTGTTAGGAGCACGTTCTAATATCATCTTTGTAGTATGAATATCTTGGTCATCTTCTATTGCTGCCTGTGTAGATTCAAATGCCATATGAGAAGCTAATAAGAAACCCCATGAGTTACTTACTAGAGTATAACCAGCTATTCCAGTTTGGGCCTGATATGCCTTAGAAAATCCCCCATCAATAACTATGAGTCTTCCGTTTGCTTTAACCGGGCTTTCACCTTTTTTAACAGCAACAGGAACATGTCCATTAATGATATGAGCAGATTGGTCTAAACCAAACTCCTCTAATATTTTTATACAGACCTCTTCATTATCTCTAAACTTATAATAAGCATCCTTTTTTTCAATTGCGACTTCTTTGTTTGTGGTAAAATATCTTTCAAAACTTGCCATCTTTGCTTTACCAAAAAGTGGAGACTCTTTTCCACTCCAAAGATACCACATCATATCCTGACCCGTCTGTCTCTCTGTAGAGCTATTGGAAAAATACCCCTGCCTAGCAAGTCTATCAGCATAATCAAGATACTCTTTTGGACCCATTGTAACACCATCAATAACTTTATTATTGAAAGTCATATCTTCGTTCATTAAAATACAGCCATGATATAAAAGGTTATGATTTAATACAGAATAGACGCTACCTTTAGAAAATAGAAATCGTACATGTTCCTGAAGTCTTTCACTATATAAAAAGGAATTCTGAAGTTTTCTAATTACAGATTTTTCTCCATTAGTTAAAGAGTATGGCTGTTCAGGGTCTAAAGTTGGAAAACTATTATCTTTAAGAGAACACTCGATACCATCTATAACAACTTTATTGTTATCAAGATCTATCTTATCAAGTAGAAGCCTATCTTCCATATCATACTCAGGCCGCCTTTTAATTACCTGTCCCTCAATTTTCAACTGAATTATAGTTATTGCTTTGTGCATTCTAGAAAGAATCAATTTCTCTCTTATACTTAAAGATTCATCATCTTGAGCTATAGTTTTAAACTCAGTACATGGATCTTCGGCATAAGCTTCCATAGCAAATGAAGCCAGTGGTAACATACTTACACCATAACCATTTTCTAATGTTTTGGTATTCCCATATCTTAAAGATACTCTAATAACATTGGCAATACATGCAAATGAACCAGCTGCTGCTCCCATCCAAACAATGTCGTGATTTCCCCACTGGATATCAACTTTATGATAACTCATAAGTCTATCCATAATCGTATGTGCCCCAGAACCTCTATCAAAGATATCACCAATTACATGTAGATGAGCAACAACCATTCTCTGAATAAGTTCACTTAAGGCAACAACAAATGCTTCTGCTCTACCTGTTATAATGATTGTTTGTATAATTGATTTATAATAATCGTATTTATTATCAAGACTCTCCTGTTCATGTAAAAGTTCCTCAATAATGTAAGAAAACTCAGGGCTTAAAGCGTCTCGAATCATGGCTCTAGTATATTTTATTGACGCATACCGACACATTTTAATTAATCTAAACAGTAAAACACTTAACCACTCTTCCTGGTCTTCAGGTTGTACCTGATCAAGTAACATGGCTAATTTTTGCCGAGGATAGTATATAATTGTTGCTAGTGCCCTTTTCTCTTTTTCTAAAAGAGAACCTTCAAAAACTTCATCTATCTTTATTTTTATAGAACCACTACCGTTTTTAAGCACGTGATTGAAAGCTTCGTCTTCTCCATGTATATCTGAAACAAAATGTTCTGTACCTTTAGGAAGGTTTAACATTGCACTTTGATTAATAATTTCTGAGCTAACTTTTGAAATTGTTGGATATTGCTTAGATAATAGCTTTAAATACTCTCGTTTTAATATTTTATTGTCCATTAAAACTCCTATGATGTAAAAATAACAGTCTTACAGTTATATTTCAAGAAAAACTCTATGTTTAAAAGATCTTTTTATATAATATTATATATACAACATAAAAAAGTTAGGCACGCCTATTGACAGTTTAATACTTTGGTTTTTAATAGGTAGGTATACCAAATTAATAAAATTAGGAAGGCTAACTTAAGCATTTGGAGATAATTATGAAGATCAAAGATTTAAAGATTGGTGACAGAGTTAAAATTACTGGATATGAGAAAGGTAATTCTGCTTATAGAACAAAGTTACTATCAATGGGTCTTACCCGTGGAACAGAGTTCACTCTTTCTAAAATAGCTCCAATGGGGGATCCTGTGGAAATTGAGATTAGAGATTTCCACCTCTCTTTAAGAAAGTCAGAAGCTGAAGTTTTAATTCTTGGAGAGACAACATAATGGCGAATGACAAAATCACAAACATATCGATTGTAGGTAATCCTAATAGTGGTAAAACTACAGTTTTTAACGCATTAACTGGTGGAAACCAGAGAGTTGGAAACTGGGCAGGTGTTACAGTTGAGAAAAAGGAAGGATTTTTAAAAGGATCTGACAATAAAATAAACATAGTTGACCTTCCAGGAATATACTCATTATCTGCAGCATCTGAGGATGAAAAAGTAGCTAGAGACTATATCTTAGGTGGAGAGAGTTCACTTGTTATTGATATAATAGATGCTTCTAATATAGAGAGAAACTTATATCTGTTAACACAATTAATTGAGATGAAAGTTCCTGTTATGGTAATTCTAAATATGATGGACTTGGCTGAGAGAAAAGGAATAAAAATAGATGTCAAACATCTTGAAAAACATTTAGGTTGTACTGTTGTTCCAATTTCTGCACTTGAAAAAAATAGTTCAGCTGATGTAAAAGCTGCTATTATAGAAAATGCTAATAATACACGCCCATCTAACACTAAAATATCTTATCCTAATGAAATCAGTGAAACTTTAGAGAAATGGGAATCAAAACTAGATAACAGTTCTAAAATAATTGGTGCAAACAAACAATGGGTAGGAATTAAACTATTAGAAAGAGATAATTTTGTACATTCAGAAGTTGTTAAATCAGGGGATCTAACTGATAAAGATATTGAACAAGAGATAACAAATATTGAAAAAATATTAGATGATGAAACAGATATAATTATAGCAGATTATAAATATGCCTTTATAAATGGAATTGTAAAAGATACATTAAAACGTAAAGGAAATAGACGTTCCGTATCAAAAAAAATAGATAAAGTTGTTCTAAATAAATATTTAGGTATTCCAATATTTTTAGTTGCTATGTTTTTAGTTTTTGGTGTAACAATCTCTGTTGGTGGAGCTTTTATTGACTTTTTTGATATTCTTTTTGGAACAATATTTGTAGATGGATTTGGTACACTTTTAGGTTTACTAAATACTCCTGATTGGATTATTAATATTTTAGCCGGTGGAATTGGTGCTGGTCTTCAAACAGTCGCAACATTTATTCCTATTATATTCTTCATGTTTTTTATGTTATCCCTATTAGAGGATTCTGGTTACATGGCTAGAGCTGCATTTGTTATGGATAGATTCATGAGAGCTATAGGTCTACCTGGAAAGTCATTCATACCAATGATTGTTGGTTTTGGTTGTACAGTTCCTGCTATAATGGCTACAAGAACATTAGAAAGTAAAAGAGATAGGATGATGACAATCTTTATGACTCCTTTTATGTCCTGTGGTGCAAGGATGCCTGTTTATGCTCTATTTTTAGCTGCATTTTTTCCAGAGTCTAAAGCTATAGTACTATTTAGTATCTATCTTGTTGGTATTGTTCTTTCAATATTAACAGGACTTTTATTAAAAAACACACTATTCAAAGGTGAAACATCACATTTTATTATGGAACTTCCTCCTTACCATGCACCTAGATTGAGACACATATTAATTCATACATGGATTAAGTTAAAATCATTTTGTATCAGAGGTGGTTCAGTAATTATTATAGCTGTTGGTATCTTAGGTATATTAAACTCTATGGGTTACGATAAAAACAGTGGTTTAAGTTTTGGAAACGAAGATAGTCAATCCTCTATACTTGCAGTTGTAGGTAAAAGTATTACACCTATATTTGAACCAATGGGTATTGAGAAAGATAACTGGCCAGCAACAGTTGGTATATTTACAGGACTGTTTGCAAAAGAAGCCGTTGTTGGAACATTAAGTTCACTTTATAGTCAAAATGCAGAGATTGATAGTACTGCAGAGGATGAAGAATTTAACTTCTGGGGTGGTATAGAGGAAGCATTTGCGTCTATTCCTGATGGATTAGCCGGAGTATTTGGTGGAATAACAGATCCACTAGGTGTTGGTCTTGTTACAGGAGTTGACGATGCTGAGCAGATGGTAACTGAAGCTGGATCTGATCTTGGAACTCTAGAAAGATTACAGACATTTTTTACTAAAAGTAGTGCCTATGCATATCTTCTATTTATATTATTATATTTTCCATGTTTTGCTGCATTAGGAGCAGGTGTTAAGGAATTAGGTACAGGTTTAACTGTTGTTCTAGTAACTTACCTAACACTTTTAGGTTGGTCAGTTGCAACACTATATTACCAATTTACAGCTGGACATCAGTCTCTCTGGATTTTTGTAGCACTATCTATATTAGCTATAATAATTGTGGCATTTAGACTTCTTGGTAAAAAAGTAAGAACTTAGGAGAAAGTTGTGTTAGTTAGCGAGATCAAACGGTATATAAAAGAGAATAGGTCTGTATCAATGACAGATCTGACTTTTAAGTTTGATGTAGATAGAGAAAGCTTAGAAATGCCTATAAACATATTAATTGAAAAAGGTTATATTAAAGTGACTCTACCAATAGCAGATTCAAACAGTCCATCAAAGTGTGGTGGATGTCCTATGGGTTGTAAACCAAAAGAGCAGGAGAATTGTTCCCCTGCCCCATCTTTTACAATATATAATTGGATTAAGGATTAAACCTTTCTAACAGAGAAGATTATAAACTTCTCATTCTCTGCAACTCTATTTAGGTTATGATAAATGCTTCTTAATTTTTTATGGTAACCTAAATGTTTGTTTGCAACTACAATCAAAGTTCCACCACGTCGTAAAACTTTTCTAGACTGTTTAAACATCTCAACAGCTATATCTGTTAATACTCTATTTTCTTGATGAAATGGAGGGTTACATAAAATAATATCAACTGAATCTGATTCGTAATCCTTAAGGATATTAATTGTCTTAAATGTTCCTTCAAAATCGTTAGCTTTAAAACTCTCCGCCGCAGACATTGTTGCCATATAAGATTCGTCTGTTAAAACTATTTCAGCTTCAGGGTTTAACTTTTTAGCAACTAAACCTAATACACCTGATGCACAACCTAAATCTAAAATAACACCAGCTCTATTTTTAGGAATATGTGATAGTAAAAAACGTGTACCAATATCAAGATGATCTGAAGAGAAAACTCCAGGATATGATACAACTGTTAATTCGTGTTCTGTTTTGTAACTTTTAGGGAAAACAGTAGGGTTTTCATTATTAAATCCAGCTGTTCCAAAAATTAGTCTAGCCTTCTTCTTTGCTAAGGATGTAGTAACATCAGTAAAATATTCTTCCATTAACCTAACCATAGTTATTGGCATATATTTTACCATACCACCAGCTATCACTTTAACACCTGGGTATTTTTTTCCAATAATCTGGATGTAATATTCTAACATATCTATAGACTTAGGAAGTTTAATAATAACTGTATCTACGTTCTCTGGTAAAGCTTCTACATCAGTGATTATTCCCCCGACCTTTTCATTTAAACTTAAAGTATTACTAATTGTCTTTTCGCTTAAACAAGAGGTTACAAAACTTATAACTTCTCCAGAAAGACCACATGTAAGTGCTCCGTCAGTATCACCAATAACTAATGTTATTTTACTCTCTATCTCTTGGGACAACAGATACTCATCTGCAGCATCCCACCCTCTAAATACTTCATTTTTAGGAAACTGTATCTCAGTTCCATTTTCCAATAATAATTTTTCCATTCTTAACCTTCAAACCTCAGTTTTGCGATACTCTGAATTTCTAAAACACCATTTTCTAGACCAACAAAGTTTCTATTTTTATTCTTAATCTTCTGGTTAAGAATCCCAGTTATCTCATTAAATATATCTATATATTTTTTAAAGGCTAATTTTTTGTAAACAACTAATAGCCTTTTCTGTATTTTTTTTACTACTTTCATTTCTGCCTCATTTTCTAACATGGTAATTAGAACCTTTGTCTCTTCAAGATTATCAGAACAAAGTGCAGTTGAAAGATTGTTATATAACTTTTTAAGCTCTAATTCTGAAAGCTTATTAAGGTCTGTTGGTTGATCTAAAAACTTATACCCCTTAAATGTTTTTAGTTTATCCATATCGGGATTTAACTTGCAGCTTTGGTCCTTAAAATAAAACGAACTACTTAACCTTGTCGGTTCAAAAGGCATTCTTAATTGGTTTAGAATACGACGCTCTTTTAAAAACCTTTCTACAGCTACTCGATCTTTACCATCAGGTCTACTTTTACGGTCTACTACTAATAATAGTTCCATATTGTGGGTTTTACGAGAGACACTTTGTTTCCCTCCCCGATATAAAACATAATCTTTAATATGAAGACTTACCCTACCGTGTTTTTCCATTGTATCAAATAACTGATCAAATGGAATAATTCCTTCAGTATTATAACTTAAAATAATATACCTTGAATCTATACTATTCATTAAGTTTTCAAAAGATGCTGGTGCCAGACTTTTATAACAATATGGACTTTTTGTGCTTTTCCAGTCCTTTCTGATACCAGCTTTCTCTACAAAACGGCCATCTTCTCCTCTAAGCTGATTAACAACCGGTCTATCCCATAGGGCTACAGTATTTAACATAAAATAATTACTACCATACTGATGCATATTATATGGAGGATCTAAGTAACATATATCTGTACTTTTACCCTTCACAAAATCTAAGGCATCCATTCTAGAAACAGTGTTTTGATAAGGGCTATCTATTAAATTAGGAATCTCCATTTTCATTGGAGCCATTATTCTGCCTAGAGCATCCTTCCCATGCCCCCCAAAACCTTTATGACAAGCTTTAAATACTCCCGATGTATTTGCATGGGTTGAAACCTCATATAACAAAGAAGCTAGTAGTATATTTTTCTCTTTACAGTCTTCTGGATATAAAGAGTGTATTTCTGTTCTAGCTCTGTCGATGAAGATACCATTTTCTGTAGTATAAAAAAGACGCTCAGTAACATAGTTTGCACTATCTGTATCTTTTGGAGAATAATGTTTACTTATATATGGAATATAATCTCCAGATAAACTGTTAAAATGCTTAAAAACTTCTTCTATTCCACCTTTATCTCTGAATAAATTAGTTTTTTCGTCTTCGTCAATTCCAATATAACAGCTATTAACAACATGGGAATAATGTTCCCAATCGTTTGTAAAAACGTTAAATCCTTTAGATTTCCCTAGTCGAGAAACTGCACCAGTACCTGCAAATGGGTCTGAAAATTTAACATTTGAACCTAGTTCTAAGCCATCAAAAACATTTGAGAGAAAAGGCAAAAGAGATCTTTTATTACCTATATATGCAATGAGTTGCTTTGTTAAAAAGGAATCTGTAGACATTAACCTAGAGGCCTGAAACAAGCAGATAAACCATTAGATTGACAGACTCTAACATCGTAAATTGGCAGATCTACTAACTCCTCTAAAAGTTTATCAAAAAAATATTTACATAGATTTTCAACTGTAGGATTACACTCAATAAAATCTGCTTTATCATTTAGTAAAACATGATCTAAAGATTTTGATATTTCTTTTAATTTATCTGTTACGACATTATAATCATATACCATTCCAGCAGAGGTTAATTTATCACTTTTTAATGTTACAGAGACGGCAAAGTCATGGCCATGCATACCTTTATAACTATCATCACAGTTAGCTAAATACATAGCAGCTGAAAAATTTGTTTTAACCCTTAAAAAATACATAAAAACCTCTCTTGAATTGTTTATCATACCTAAGTTAATATAACACTATGAAAATAACAGCTTTACTTAATAACTGCAACAATATTAACCAAAAGTTAGGGCAATTAGACCCTGAAATCACCAATATTGAATTTGATTCTCGTAGAGTAATGGGTGGAACTCTATTTTTTGCCCTAAAAGGTATACATACCGATGGTCATAAATATATAGATAAGGCTATAAATTTAGGAGCAAAAGCAATATGCCACAGCGATAATTTAGATAATTATAATCCTAATATCGTATATATTAAAGTAGAAAATACAAAAGAGGCACTTTCTAGCTTTTCTGCTGCTTTTTATAGCTATCCTTCAATGGAACTAAAAGTAATTGGTGTTACAGGTACAGATGGTAAAAGTACCACAGTATCCTTAGCCTATCAGATGTTAACACTACTTAAAAAAAATGTTGGATTTATATCTACAATTAGTTTTAAAAGTGGAGATATTGAAAATTCAAATGTATTAAGACAATCAACACCAGAAGCAAACCAGATCCACGGTATTTTAAGAGAAATGATAAACAATGGAAAAGAGTATGCAATAATTGAATCTACAAGTCATGGTCTGTCTAATAAAACCTGTAGGCTTAAGGATGTAGAATTTAATGCTGGAATTCTCACAAACATAACCCAGGAACATCTAGAGTTTCATGGTACTTTAGAACAATACAGAAGCGATAAAGGTAACTTATTTAGAAAATTATCAACAACAACTAAAGAATTAACTTTTGGAGTTGTAAATTTAGATGATCCGGAATCAGAAAATTTCATAAAGTATGCAAGTGGTAAAAATTGTTATACATATAGTATAAAAAATGATAACGCGGATATGTTTGCAACAGATCTTAGTTTAGATGCCTCTGGTAGTAGTTTCACTCTTATTTTTAAAAATAAACAATATAGTACCAGGTTAAATCTACCAGGTATATTTAACATCGAAAACCTAATGGGAACTCTATTAACTGTAATATACATAACGGATAAATCAGTTGATGATATTATAAATACCGTTCCACAACTAAAAAGTGTAAAGGGTAGGTTAAATCCAGTAAAACACAATGGAGATTTCTCTGTAGTTGTAGATTATGCCCATACACCAGGTTCGTTTAAAAAAGTACTTCCTGCTATAAAAAAAAGTATTCCAGAGAATGGTAGACTAATAGTAGTTTTTGGTTCAGCTGGTGAAAGAGATACCCAAAAAAGGTCTGTTCAAGGAGAAATTGCAGATGAGTTTTCAGATATAATTATATTAACCGACGAAGACCCAAGACTAGAGGACTCTCTAAAAATTATAAATGATATAAAATCTGGAATATCTAATAGATCAGAGGAAGAACTATATATCATATCCGATAGAACAAAAGCAATTACTAAGGCAATAGAGATAGCCCGGAAAAATGATATGATTTTAACTTTAGGGAAAGGTCATGAAACATCAATAGAATATGCCGATGGTAGTAAACCTTGGAATGAGATAGAGGTAGTTAAAAATATTTTGAAATCTAAAGGTCTACTATAAGATTACATAATGAGTAAAATAGGCACAAATTATTCCTAATAGAAAACCTGCTATAACTTGAATATAAGTATGGCCTAAAAGGGTTTTTAGTGCTTTTTGCTCTTCGCCATCTTTTTTGAATATATGAGATAACTCTTCTACTATAACATTTAAATATTCGGCGTGTACTCCAGCCGCACGTCTAACACCTGTAGCATCGTACATTACAACTAATGCTAATGCTGTTGCAATTCCAAATGTTGTTGAATTCCAACCATCAATAATCCCAATAGAAGTAGCAACAGATACTAATCCTGCCGAGTGAGATGATGGCATACCACCGGTTGAGAACATCCTGTCTCCAGCAAATTTCTTATCAGTTACTAAAATAACAATAACCTTAATTAATTGAGCTAATAAAGTAGAACTTAAACCTATAACAATTGAGATATTAAAATTCAAAGGAACCTCCAGTGGTTCAGATATGATAACAACAAACATTGCTCATTTGCAAGCTTTATAATACTATATATGTATGAAAAGAGTTAATGTCGCAATATTATATGGTGGGAGAAGTGGAGAGCATGATGTATCTTTAATGTCCGCCTCCTCAGTTGAAAAAAATCTAAATAAAACCAAATACAATATAAACCTAATTGGTATAACTAAATCCGGTATATGGTATTTACAAGAAAACTATGACAATAGTGGTAAATCCTTAGAAATAAAACAAGATGAGCACAATATAGTATCTCTAGTGCCTGGAAGAGGTTTAATGGTTAATAATAATTTATTAGATCTAAATTTTATATTTCCAATTCTACATGGAACATTTGGGGAAGATGGAACAATGCAAGGTCTATTAGAGATTATAGACATTCCCTACTCCGGTTCTGGTCTAGATGGTAGTTTTATGGCTATGGATAAAGAGTATGCAAAAATAGTTTGGGACAAAGAAGGTCTTCCTATAGTTCCATTTTTAGGTGTAAAAAAATATGACTACTTAAATAACCCAGACCAAATAAAAAAAATATCTGAAGATAAGTTTCTATATCCAATGTTTATTAAACCAGTACAAACTGGTTCATCTGTAGGTGTCTCTAAAGTTGAAGATAGCAAACAGTTTTTTAAAGCTATGGATAATGCATTTAAGTTTGATTCAAAGGTTCTAATTGAACCAGCAGTTGATGCAAGAGAGATAGAGTGCTCAATTATTGGAAACAGTAGACCTGAAACCTTTAGTCTTGGAGAAATTGCACCATCCCATGAGTTCTATGATTATGATGCAAAATATATAGATCCTAATGGAGCAAAGCTCATTATTCCAGCAAAAATAGATGACAAGTTATCAAAAGAGATGAAAGAAGTTGCTAAAAAGGCATACTTAGCTCTTAATTTAAAAGGATTTAGTCGTGTTGATTTTTTCCTAGATAAAAAAAGTGGTAATTTCATGCTAAATGAAATTAATACTATACCAGGCTTCACCAATGTTAGTATGTTTTCTATGTTATGTGCCCAAGATGGCTTAAAATATCCAGATCTATTAGACAGGATATATAAATATGGAATGGAACGATATAACGAGAGACAATCTCTTACATTTAGTTTAACGCCATGAATAAACATATCTTAGTTGTTGATTGTGGAAGTACAGGTATACGTTCTCTAATTATTGATCAAAATGGTAAAATAGTTCATAGAACATATAAAAAAATAGAAATACTACATCCTGAACCTGGTGGTACCGAAAACAATCCAGAACATATATGGGAATCCTTTAGAGATATTGTAAAAAAAGGTATAAACCTTCCTCTAATTAAAATAGATGCTATAGCTATAACTAATCAAAGGTCTACTTTTACTCTTTGGGATAGTAGGGATGGAGAACCATTAATTAATTTTATTAACTGGCAAGATATTCGGGCTATGGATACAGTTAGAAAAATGAATAGAAATCCAATATGGAGAACATTAAGGACTGTAGCATTTTTCATTGGTCGATTAATACGGAACCCTCTTTTAATAGTTACTTCGATGTTAAAGTTAAATACTGACCATACATTATGTAAACTAAAATGGGTATTAGATAATAATCCTAATATCAAAGAAAAATGTAAAAAAAATGAAGTAATGTTTGGTACAATTGATAGTTGGTTAGTATACCGATTAAGTGGAAAAAAAGATCATATTACAGATTATACAAACGCAGCAGCAACTACCCTACTAAATCCTTTTATGATGAAATGGAATACTCTTTTTTGTAAAATTTTTAAAATTCCTATGAATATTCTACCTAAAGTATGTAATACAAATGACTATCTAAGTAATACAGACCACACAATTTTTGGTAAAACAATACCAGTAACTTGTGTAGTTGGAGATCAGCAAGCATCACTATTTGGTCATAGATGTTTTAATAAAGGGGATGTTAAAATTAGCCTTGGTTCAGGAGCATTTGTATCGATGAATGTAGGATATAAACCAAAGTTTTCTACAAAAGGACTATTCCCATTAATTGCATGGACCTTTAAAGGCATACCACAATATGAATTAGAAGGTCAGGTCGCAACTGTTGGAACATTTATTGACTGGGTTGTAGATAAGGTCAAACTATTTAAATCGCCTCAGGAATTAGATAAGTTTGCGACAGAATGTACTGATTCAAAAGGACTGTTTGTAGTACCAACTTTAACTGGAATTAGGTTTCCGTATTTTAAACCAGAACTTAAAGCTTCATTTTCTGGGTTATCTTTGCTAACTGAAAAAAAACATATTGCAAGAGGCATAATAGAAGGAATAGCCCATCGAGTCGTAGATATTATTGATGGAATGGAAACAGAGACAAAAATAGCAATAACTTCCATAAGAGTTGATGGTGGTGTAACAAATTCCGATGTTTTAATGCAGTGTCTAGCAGACTTTTCTGGTAAAGAGATCTACCGTTCAGATGAAAGTGATTTAGCATCTATTGGAGCAGCATATTTTGCAGGATTAGCAATTGGTGTATGGGCAAGTAGAGAAGAAATATCCCAGATGAAGATTCCCCATAAAAAGTTCATGCCATCAATGACTGTATTAGATAGACAAAATAGACGAAATATTTGGAAAAAACACATAATTTCAGTCCAAAAACAGTATAAACTGTAGATTTGTCTTTATTTTTTTCTTTTCGTAACCTAATATTTAAGTATGTTAAAAAGAATTTTAATAATAATATATATACTTAGATGTTTAACTATATACAGTCAGGATTTTTTTCAAGAAAATGATCCAAGAATTTTAAATATTGATAGATTAAATGGTATTCAAAGTCTTTCAATATCAGGAATCGTTCAGGACAAAGATGGAATAATATGGATGGGTAGTCAAGGTGCGTTACATCGTTTTGACGGCCTTAACATGACTGTTTATTCCAGTGACCCATTTGATGAAAATACACTGCCTAATGATTTAGTTCAGACCCTAAGTTACGATAAAAAAAGGCATCGGCTAATAATAGGTACTTATAATGGTATAAGTATATTTGATATAGAATCAAAAACATTCACAAATTTTAGTGCTGATAAAGACAAAGAAATAAGTTTAAGTAACAATATTGTTATAGCTGTGCAGGTAGATAATCAAGATAATATTTGGGTTGGTACTATGGATGGTTTAAACCTAATTAATAAAGATTTAACTAAAATAACTAAACTACCAACTATTCATCATACAATTCGTACTCTTTACTTAGATAGTGAAAATAGAATGTGGGTTGGAGGATATGATGGTATAGATATTTATAATACAAAAACTCTTTTATCTACAACCCTTGATGTAAAATTACCATCAAACTTAGTAATGAAAATTATTGGTAGTGGTAAAGATAGTGTCCTAATAGGAATGTGGGATGGAGGTGTTGTAGAATATTCAATAACGACCGGGATTATTAATAATTATACTTTACCTGACAATAATGTTTATAGCCTTGCAAAGACATCTGATGATACCATTTGGGCTGGTTCTTGGGGTGGTGGAATTTGGAGTAAAAGTAAAAATGGTGATGAAAGAGTAATAAAAGACGAGCTGGCTAATGGGGTAATTTATTCTTTATTCGAAGATCGAAGTGGACTATTATGGATTGGGACTAATGGTGGTGGTGCCCACATAATATCTCCACGGAAAAGAAATTATAGCTATATAACTTCAAGTAATAAAAATGAAGGCTGGCTACCTAAAGGTAAGATTTCAGAGATATATAGAGATTCAAATAATAATTTATGGATAGCGGTCTATGGTACTGGTCTGTTTTTATATAATGAAGTTGATAAAGTAGCCCAAAGTTATCCAATGATTGGATCAAATATAAACCACATGACTACTGATAGCCAAGGACGAATATGGGTATCAACTGATACTGGTCTTGCGACTTTAGATATGCAAAATAGATCTTATACAAGTTGGGATGATTTATACCCAGATTTAAAACTGTCTCACAATATAATTACCCATGTGCTTGAGGATTCTGAAGGTAAATTCTGGATATCAACTTATGGTGAAGGTATAAATATTGTTGATTTACAAAATAATACAATTTTGAATATGAAGTATTCAGAAACTGATAATAAAACAATATCCGATAATATAGTTTATCATATTCTTGAAATGAAAGATGGTACAAAATGGTTAAGTACAAATAGTGGATTAAGTAGATATGACAAAGATAAAGAAAACTTCACAAGATTCAGAAAGATTCCAGGCAACCGTGAGTCATTAAGTGGAAATATAACAAGGACTCTGTTTGAGGATAGTTCTGGTAATCTTTGGATAGGAACCTATAGCAGTGGTCTAAATGTATATAATGATAAAACAGGTACATTTAAAAGTTATTCAACTAAAGATGGTCTAAGCAGTAATAACGTATTAACAATCTCAGAAGATAACGATAAAAACATATGGGTATCTACACGTTCGGGATTAAATGTTTTAACACCTAAGAATGGTAAAATAAAATCACTAACAGAAGAAGATGGTCTTTTTAGTATATTTTTTAATAGTGGTTTTTTTAAAGAGAAAAATGGAGATCTGTTATTTGGTGGAGCTAATGGTGTAACAAAAATCAGTAATTTCAAAAGATTTCCCAATAAAAGCCCTCCAAGAATATTATTAACAGAATTTAGTGTATTACATGAAATAAAGGATATTAAAGATAAAGATACTATTTCTTTAAACTACAATGAAAATTATATTAGTTTTGGTTTTATTGGAATAGATTACGAGTCTCCAACAAAAATAACATATAAATATAAGCTGGAAGGATTAAATAACAGTTGGATTGATTCAGGGACCAGAAATTTTGCAGAGTATACATCCTTGAAACCTGGGAAATATCAATTTTCTGTCAAATCTATAAATTCAAATGGTATTGAGAGTTTAGAAACAATTGATATAAGCATAATAATAAATAAACCTTGGTTTAAAACTTGGATAGCTTACATAATTTATATTGTACTAATAATAGGAGTTATCTATCTTCTGATTAGATTAAAGTACTCTATGATTCTAGGAGAAAAAAATAGAGAACTTAAAATTCTTAATAAACGTCTTGAAATGTTATCTATAAAGGATTCGTTAACTGGTACATACAATAGGTTTTACTTTGATAAAACTTATTTAAAGGAATTTAATAGAGCACATAGACAAAGTATTCCCATAGCTGTGATATTTATAGATATTGATGATTTTAAAGAAGTAAATGATAAATATGGTCATGCAATTGGAGATACTGTTATTAGATCAATTTCTGATGTATTAACAAATGCAATAAAGAGAGATTCGGACTTCATTTCTAGATATGGTGGTGATGAATTTATTGCCTTTTTATATAATGTTGATAAAAATGGAATAGAAGCTGTTACAAATAATATAATTAGAAGTGTACATAATGTTCAAATTGAAAGAACAAAAATAAATCCTTCAGTTAGTATAGGTGTAAGTATTCAAACTCCTGATTCTATTATTACAGCAAATAGTATAATTGAAAATGCTGATAAAGCTTTATATAAAGCTAAGAGTAGAGGTAAAGATAGAGTAGTTTTTTTTAAAGAGGAATAGAGATATAAAAGCTTACACCATCAGATAGGTTTTTACATGAGATATCACCCTTTAGTGTAAACTCAACTAAATTATATACGATACAAAGACCTAACCCTGTTCCATCTTGTCTATTATCTGTAACAAAGGGCTCAAAAACTTTATCGATTATACTTTTTTCTATCTCCCTACCACTGTTTTTAAATTCAATATTAACAGATTCATCTTTCTTTTGAATATTAACCTCTATTCGTCCTTTATCCATTAAGCTGAAACCATGTAGAAAACTGTTTTCAGTCAGTTTTGTAAATATACGATTTATAACTTCAGGATAGCTATCTATATTTATATCATCACCATTAATGTCTAACTCTAGTTCAATATTTGGAAAAGATGAACTAACTATAAGTATCATACTTGAGATCGCATCATTTAATTTAAAGTTTTTCTTGTTTTCAGAATCTGGATCAGATGACAGCTGCTTAAAGTTAGTAACAAGCCTACAAATTGAATTCAAAGAGTTATCAATTATTCCAGTTAATTCATTCATGTTTTTTGTAAAACTAGTAAAGTCACTTAACTTCATCTGACTAGATTTATTTAGATTAATTATATTTGTAGTTTCATCTTTTAAATAGCTGATAGATGTCATACAAACACCTAATGGGGTATTTATCTCATGGGCAACACCGTTAACCATATAACCTAGCGAAGCCATTTTTTCAGATTCGATAAGTTTAGTTTGAGTCGTTTTTAATTCTCTAACAGTATCAATTAACTCTTTATTAGCAATCTCTAACTCTAAACTCTTCTCTTTGTTCTCTTTAATAAGATTAACTCGTTTTACAACTTTATCAATTGAGTGAGATAAAAAATTAAGATCTTCTATTGGTTTTGTAATATAATCCCATGCACCAGCCCTTAAGGCTTCAACAACGAATTCAATTTCACCTGCTCCAGAGATTACAATAACAGGAGTTTCTGGAGCATTCTCTTTGACAAATTTCAGAACGTCAATTCCACTTAAACCAGGCATATGTGTATCTGTTAAAATAACATCAGGAGAACTATTTTTAATTATCTCTATTCCTGATTCACCATCTTCAGCTTCAAAAACGTCATACCCTACATCCTCTAGGTAACTTGCAATTGAGAATCGAATAGAGTCATTATCATCTATTGTTAATACAGATAAAGTATGCAATATAATACCCCTTTTAGACAATTATAATACTCAACTTTGAACTTTACCAGATTATAATTAAATATATTAATTAACTTTTAATTTTTGAATTAAATCGGTAATATCATTTTCACTGATTGATGAAAGGTTGTTTAACTCGAACTCTAGACATTTATTAGCAAGCTCTGTAGCCTCTTCTAATTTATTATTATTTAAAGCTATTATAGCACCATGGTAATAAGCTTCTGGGAAAGTAGGACTTAACTTAACTAATTCATTATAATATTTTTCAGCTACATCCCATTTTTCTAGCTCAACATACAGTGTTATTAAGTTATCTAAATTAACTTTATCCTCTGCACCATAATCATATGCTTCTATACATACTTTTTCAGCTTTTTCTATTTGATTATTTAATAATAACAGACAACCCCAATTACCATAAAATATAGTAGTTTTATATCCTGACTCATAAAGATCATTTAATATTGTAATACCATCTTCAATCTTATCTGATTTCCATAAAAAAAGTGCTTTTTGTGTTAATATTTGATTTTTTTGACTCTCTTTAATCTTATATAGTATCTTACCAGACAAAAACTTCTCAATGGCTTCACCAGCTTCTGCTAAGTAACCATATTTTAAAGAGAGATAAATGTAACCATTAGCTACAACAAATGGTATTGTACCAGTTTTATATGCCTTTTGCAGGAGATTATACCCTCTCTCATGTTCTTTATTAACCAGGTATTTATTAGCTCTAAGTGTGTAAAAGATACCTCTATTTACTATTATGATAGTTAAGACAGAAAATCCTAATACATAAAAGAACAGACCATGTAAAAATAGAGAACAAATAGTTGCAGATAATAAAAATAGATATAAACTTTTTATTTTAAACATTTAGAAGATGCCTCTCTTTTCTAAATAATGACTTAATTTTTTTATATAAAGACTTTTGACCCTTAAGAACATCGTAATAATGTACTTCCTGCACATGTTCTAAAATCTGTTCATCGGTTAAGACTGAATCATTATATGCCTCTTCCTTTTCTATGAAATCGATAACAAAATCAACTTCCTTAAAGTTAATAAATCTGTGAGTCACTATATTTATGTCACTAATGGATAGTGCCTTTGCTAAAAATATTATTGAGTTTTCAGCTTTGTATTTATCACCAGAAAATATATTATGAACAGTTGTTCCTTTGTGCTGATTATAGGAATAATCACGGTTAAGTGCGTTTAGAACAGCATCCCCAGTAAAATTAACTCCATCTAATCCCTCAGTATTCTCTAACTTATCGATCTGTTTATCAGCATCGGCAACAGTAAATATAACGTGCCTAACTCTATTATCTTTTTTCAAAAGTGTTAAAAAGTTAGTAACAAGAATAGATTCTGAAATTCTTCCTTGAATTATTAAAAAGTCAATGGATGTAATATCTAGTTGTTTTATAGCTTTATTTAAAACATTCTTAATTTTAAGAATATTAGAAGGAACAACAATACCAATATCAACAGGAGTACCCTGATGAGCTTTATCTAAACCTGCTTTTAAGTTTATAAATCTTCTAAACATTCGGTAGTCGTATTGTATATAGTTAATACCTCGGTTAAAAGCCTGATTTAATATTGTATCGTACTGATACTGATTTTTTATATTACTAGAAATATCTACTCCGAGACAGGATAAAACTCTTCCTGTATCCCCATAGGGCCTAAACTGCACTGCAGACTCCTCTTGCTATCTGTTTATGTTTACTATTATGCTAATGTATCAAACTTATGATCATTTTTAAAGCTTTTCTGAGCTGTATTATTTCTCTCTTCGAATACTGGACAACTAAAACCAGTAAATCTAAGTACATCGATACATGGTAAAATCTTTCCTTTAATCTCAAAAACCTTGCAACCTTTAGGAAATCTTTCGTCTAAAGTTATATAATAATGTATACATTTAGTACAATTAGGGTTATTCATCTAACTATATTAATATGTATCTTAAAGAGTAGCAAACCTTAATATCAATAAATATAATATTCGCTATCTTTTATTATATATAGGATTTTATCATTACGGATAACATCACCATATCTATCAAAATGAAAAACATCAGAGAGAATATCATACTCAGATGATAAAATCGTCTTTTTTAAAGAGTCTCTATCTATATTACCACCGTTTTGTAAAGCTGCGTAATAAAAAATCATCATAGATTCATATGATAAATATGAAGGTGTTGAAGGTTCAATAAAAAAGTGCTCTGTATAATGATTATAAAAAGCTAATGAAGATAAGCTTTCTGTATATCTTCCGGCTGAATCAGAAAAAACCATACCATTTATTGATTTTCCACCAAATTCAGAAACTTGAGTAATCTTGGTCCATTCACTAGCATAAAGATTGGGAATATCTCCTAGTATCGAAAACTTTTGAGTTATTCCAGCAACAATATCCCCTTTTGCAACAAAAACGATAGCATCTAAATTTAATTCCTTTAATTTTTCAACGATACTAGTCTGATCATGATCATCTTCTATCTGATATTCCAATTCTATATTAATATTATTTTCTATTAGTTTCTCTTTTAACCCACTAATAACACCATATGTATATAAGCGATTATATGCAGACCATAAAAGAGCAACTTTTTTATCTTTCCTTTTAAATATTGCATCGGCAAGTAGATAACCTTCTTCTTTCGCAGTAGAGTTAACTTTAATTAGATGGTCATCAATTCCTGTTAACTGATTAGATTTTACTACAGGGCTAATAACTAAAAGATCAGAATTTTTTGTTGTATCAACAACGGAATTTATCATTTGACTCAACAAAGGTCCTATTATAACTGAAACACCTGAATCTATTAAACTTTTAACTGCGGTATCACAACTATCAACATTATTTTTATTATCAGCTGTTATTAGTTCAAGATGCCGACCCTTTATTCCCCCTTTAGTATTTATTTCATCTATAGCTGTCATTATACCATTTCGACCAGAGACTCCTACATTATTGCTATCTAATGAAAAATCAGCTACAAATCCAATTTTGATAGGAATTGAAGTACGTGTGAATTTAACTAAATGAAAAGCTAAAATTAGTGATATTAAAATTCCAATAATTAGGATAACTCTAGATTTATTTTTCATATAATTCATACTCATTATTTTTTATAATATATAGAGATAAACTTCTAACTCCATCCCCAAATTTATCTACACTATAATTTTCAATAACTCCCGGTATAACATCTAAATTAATAATTGTGTCTTTAATATTTTTTGTTTTAAAACTGTTAGACTCATCAACTCCTGTTTTATATAAATACATTGATTCATATGAATAAATACCTATAGTTGTACCAACCTGGTTGAACATTTTTCTATAATTCTCCATGTAGATAAGTTCTGACTCTGTTGGTTCAGGATTAACAAAACTATCAGAAATAATCATACCTTCAACTCTACTTCCACCAAACCTCTCGACACCACTAACCCTTACCCATGCTGCTCCATAAAGATTAGGAATAGTATGCTCTTTTGCGTAAAGTTGTATTATATTGGCACTATCAAGTCCATTTGCAATAAAAACAATTGAATCCGGTTCTATCTCTTTTAATGTTGCGATTATATCTAAATATTCTGATTTCCCATTAAAGGATATAACTTTTGATACTTTTGTATCACTTCCTTCTGTAGTATCATTATACCCCTTAGCAACACTTAGCCCATAAGAGCTGTTTTTTTCATCTAAAACAATAACTACATTTTTTTCGTTTCTAGCCATTGAGATTTCTGCCAAATATTGACCCTGCTGAGAAGATGTCGCAAAGATTCTTAGAAAGTTATCATCAATTCCAGAAACCTCATTTGAACTAACTGTGGGAGCTATTATTAAAACGTCACTACCTTCTACACCTGCGATTACTGTAGATGCCATTCCACTTAATATAGGCCCAATTATTACATTTACCCCAGAATCTACTAAAAACTTAGTCCCTGTTAAACAATTGTCCTTTGAACCAGCGTGATCTTGCACTAAAAGTTCAATTTTATGACCTTTTATACCACCACTTTCATTTATTTCATTAATCGCTAAAAGAAGACCATTTCGGACTGATTGTCCTAGATTAGAGTTTTTTCCTGAAAGATCTGTAATAAAACCAACTTTTATAGGTGGGGCTTCATAAGTAAATAGAAACAACATACCAATTATTAATAATACAGCAGATGGAATTATTATTTTTAAAAATTTCATTTGGTTCTCCCTATATTAATTATTAAACATTAAAGTTATAATTTCCAATTAATACTAAAGCAATTTATTCCATTTTCAGATTCAACTTCTGTATAACCACCATGCTTTTTTATTATAACATCAACTATTGATAGGCCAAGTCCTGTGCCACTACTCTCCCTAGAAAAATCTCCACGATATAATCGGTCAAATAGGTATGGTATATCTTCCCCCGGAATTGTCTTCCCTATATTTTCAATTTTAACTCTATAATTAGTATTTTCGATCTCAGAAAACTCAATTGTAATAGTACTTTCTTCATGGGAATAATTTATAGCATTTTCAATTAAATTCGATATAGCTTTAAACATAAGTTCAAAGTCTGCAGTTAACATTTTTGTATTATTTTGAAAATTTAAATTACGCTTTTTTGCATTAGCTATATCTTTAAAACGTTCATCTAAACTATAAATTAACTCTTTAGTTGGAAAAGTAGAATTATTTAAAATAAGTCCTGGAGATTCTACTTTCATTAATTCATCGATTCCCATAATAAGATGCTCCAACCTTGTTACCTCTCTATTATTCTTTTTTATTCTCTCTATATCTAACGACAAATAACCATCTAACATACCTTCAAATTGCAATTTTAACGCTGATAGTGGTGTTTTTAAATCGTGGGAGATGTCATGTAACCACTGATTCCTTAAATCTTTCTCTTTATTTAACTTTTTTGAAAGTTTAATTACGCTTATACCAATCTCTCTTATCTCTTTTGCCCCATGTGCTCTGAAATTCAACTCTTGACCTGCTTCAATATCCTTTAATGCACGGTTTATATCTATCGTAGACTTTGATAAAGCTCTTGAAACAATTAGTGAAATGACAAATGATAAAATAATGGAACCCATAGTTGAATACAGTATATTTGTAATTAGAGAATTTAATAAATTAAGGTTTTCTGTTTTATTTTTAAACTGCATGTTTTCAATACGTATGTACCCAATAAGAAGTTTCTGATCATATAATTCGATTAAACCTATATTACCTTTTCTGCTTTTTCTCAAATTCCAACCTGGATGAGTATTTATATCAACGTTACTATAAATAGTATTATACTCAACATCAATTATTTCTAAAGGTTCATTAAAGTCAGTAATATTTCCACTTAATAAATAGTTTTTAGCTTCAACTTTGATCCTATCAACTCTATCTATTTTCCAGTTCTCTACTGATCTGTTTATATTTAAATTAAATAGAACTATTTGGCTAATAGAAGTTAACAGAGTGATACTAAATAGGACAGTAAAAATAAGAAGAAAGAAGCTTATTCTTCCCCGCAAAATCGATATCCAAAACCTCTTATGGTCTCTATCCACTCTTTATCTCCTAGTTTCTCTCTTATATTTTTGATATGTGTAATAATAACTCTATCCGAACTATCGGAACTGTAACCTAGACAACTCTCTAAAATACGCTCTTTATCCAAGATAATATCTCTGTTATCTATTAGATATTTTAAAAGAGACCACTCAGTTGGGGTCAAGTTTAATATTTTACCAGTTAAAGATATTGTATGTAATTTTAAATTTAAACTTAAACTTTGGCCATTTTTTTTAAACTGCATAATTTCGTGCTCAATATCATTTTTAGGAACTGCTCTTCTTAAAACCGCATTAACTCTTAGTACTAGTTCTTTAACTGAAAATGGTTTTGTTACATAATCATCAGCTCCAACTTCAAAACCTTTAATTCGCTCAGATTCACTATCTTTTGCTGTTAAAAAAATAATTGGAACGTTGGACAATTCTCTTATATATTTTGCAAAATGATACCCATTACCATCAGGTAACATTATATCCAATATAATTAGATCAGGATTATTGTTTAATAGTTTTTTTGCAATCGAAATATTATGGGTAGAATCCACTATAAAATTTTCTAAGATAAGAAATGATGTTACAGCTTCTCGTATATTCTCATTATCTTCTACAACTAAAATCTTCATACTTACATTGTTAGTTTAAATATATAATGAGTCAATAATTATATAGTAAAGATTAGGTAAAGAAAAAGGCTCCCAAGTGGGAGCCTTTATTAAAATCAGAAAGTTTTATTATTTAGTATATAAAGGTCTTTCTTGATATTTTGTATGTAATAATTCATGAGCTTTATGGCTACATGGTTTTCCAAAGTAATCTTTGTATATTTTTTGGATTTCAGGGTTCTGATGTGAACATCTAACTGTTGATCTCTCATCATCACTATAAATTCCAGCAGTTCTTTGGGCTCTAACTTCATCGTTAGTTCCGTAAGGTTGACCACCTCCAGCAATACAACCACCGTTACATGCCATAACTTCAATAAAGTGATATGGAGGTTCACCACCAGCTTCTTTCGCAGCCCGTACTTCGTCCATTAAATCTCTTACATTAGCCATACCGTGTGCAACAGCAACTCTAAGTTTAGTATCACCAAGTGCTACTTCACCAGTTTTAACATTTTCAGCACCACGAACAGCAGTTACATTAACATCTTCAATCTCTTTACCTGTTACAAGTACGTGAGCAGTTCTTACAGCTGCTTCCATAACTCCACCAGTTACACCAAAGATTGTACCTGCACCAGCATACATACCAATAGAGCTATCAGCTTTCTCGTCTTCTAAGTTAACAAAGTCGATTCCGGCAGACTTAATAAGTCTTCCAAGCTCTCTAGTAGTAATTACAAGATCTACATCTTTCTCACCAGAAGCTGACATATTGTCATCTCTTGAGATTTCGTATTTCTTAGCAGTACAAGGCATTATTGCTACAGAATAAATATCTTTCGCAGTTAAACCTTTTGACTCAGCATAATAAGTTTTAGTAACTGCTCCCTGCATCATCATAGGTGATTTTGCAGTTGAAAAGTGAGGAATCATATCGGGATAATATTTCTCCATATAATCAGTCCACGCTGGACAACAAGAAGTAATTTGTGGTAATAGTCCACCAGTAGTTATTCTTTCAACTAGCTCTGATCCCTCTTCCATAATTGTAAGGTCAGCACCAAAGTTTGTATCAAATACAGCATCTACACCTAGTCTTCTAAGTGATGCATATATTTTACCAGTAGTTACAGTTCCAGGAGCCATACCAAACATTTCACCAATTGCAACTCTTACAGAAGGTGCCATTTGTACAGCAACATGTTTATCAGAACCTATCATCTGCATAAATTCCTGAGTTTCATCTTTTTCGTAGATTGCTCCAACAGGACAGTGAGCAGAACATTGCCCACACTTTATACATGGTGATTCAGCTATTAATGCACCACCAGCAGCAGTCATTAATGTATCGTCACCACGACCTATGAACTCAAGAGCCCAAACGTCCTGTAATTGCTGACATACATTTACACATCTACCACAGTTTACACATTTTCTAGGATCAAAAACTAAAGCGTTTGTAGACTCATCTCTTGGAAGGTCTTTAACACCATTAGTATAAGGAACTTCTCTTATTGAGAAATCCTCTGCAAGATCCTGTAGCTCACAAACACCATTTCTAGCACATGTAAGACATTCAAGAGGGTGATTAGAGATAATTAGCTCTAATACAGTTCTTCTTACTTCCTGAAGTTCAGGATCGTGAGTAATATAGTTTTGACCTTCAACTACTTCCGTAGCACAAGCTCTAACTAATTTTGGAGAACCCTCCACTTTTACAATACATATACCACATGATGCCCACGGCTCTAAGTCCGAATGATCACATAGTGTAGGTATGTTTACCCCTGCTAACTTAGCAGCACCAAGAATTCTTGTTCCTTGTTCTACTTCTACAGGAGTACCATTAATTTTTATATTTATAGTAGCCACTTAAAATCTCCCTTTCTTTAACTGATAGTAATCGCATCAAATTTACATGCTTCATAACAAGCACCACATTTAACACAATTTTCCTGAACGATGAAGTGAGGAGTTTTTCTCTCACCTTCAATACAGTTAACTGGACACTTTCTTGCACATACTGTACATCCGATACATTTATCTTCAACTACTTTATACTGCATAAGATCTTTACATTTTCCAGCTCTACACTTGTTTTCGTTAATGTGCTCTAAGTACTCATCTTCGAAATATTTAAGTGTTGAAAGAACAGGGTTAGCTGCTGTTTGACCTAAACCACAAAGTGATGCAGTCTTAAGAGCTTTACCAATATCTTTCATCTGCTGAATGTCTGACATTTCACCTTTTCCAGAAGTAATCTTCTCAAGGATTTCATGCATCTTTTTAGTACCTATTCTACAAGGAGAACATTTACCACAAGACTCTTCAACACAGAATTCTAGGTAGAACTTAGTAACATCAACAATACAATCGTCTTCTGACATTACGATCATACCACCAGAACCCATCATTGATCCGATAGAAGTTAAAGTATCAAAGTCAATTGGAGTATCTAGGAACTGCTCAGTAATAACACCACCTGATGGTCCACCAGTTTGTACAGCTTTGAATTTTCTATTGTTTCTAATACCACCACCGATATCAAATACAATGTCTCTTAAAGTTGTTCCCATAGGAACTTCAACAAGACCAGAGTTTTCTATCTGACCAGTTAAAGCAAATACTTTCGTACCAGAAGAACCTTCTGTACCTAAAGATTTATACCACGCTCCACCTTTTGTTAAGATTACAGGTATATTAGCAAAAGTTTCAACATTGTTGATAACTGATGGTTTACCCCATAGACCTTTTACAGCTGGAAATGGTGGTTTTGGAACAGGCATACCCCGTTTCCCTTCAATAGAAGCGATAAGTGCAGTCTCTTCACCACAAACAAATGCTCCAGCACCTAATCTAAGTTCTAAATCAAATGAAAAATCTGAACCTAAAATGCTATCTCCAAGAAGTCCAGCTTCTCTAGATTGCTCTATAGCTATGTTTAATCGTTCAATTGCTAATGGATATTCAGCTCTAATATAGATATAACCTTGGTTTGCACCACAAGTATAACCTGCAATAGTCATAGCTTCGATTATTGAATGTGGGTCACCCTCACATACTGATCTATCCATATATGCACCTGGATCACCTTCATCGGCATTACAGATAACAAATTTTTGATCTGCATCAACATTCTTAGAAAAGTTCCACTTTAACCATGTTGGGAAACCAGCACCACCACGACCTCTAATTGCCGCTGTTTTAAGCTCGTTAATAACATCGTCTGGAGTTAATTCACCTGTTAGACATTTTTCAAGTGCTAAATAACCATCTCTGGCAATATACTCTTCGATATCTTCTGGGTTAATTAAACCACAGTTTCTTAGTACTACTCGGTACTGTTTTTGATAGAATTTAATCTGATCTGCAGGTGCATCTGCATCTGCATTTGGATCCTTATAGATTAATCGGTCAACTATTCTACCTTTTAATATTGTTTCAGCAATAATTTCTTCTGCATCAGCAGGTACTACTTCAACATAAAATGCCTCTTCTGGAAGAACCTTAACAATAGGTCCTTTTTCACAGAAACCAAAACAACCTGTTTTAATTATCTGAACATCATCTTTTAGTCCATGTTTTTCGGCAGATTTTAATAGAGCTTTGAATATTTCATCACCCTTGGATGATTCGCAGGCAGTTCCCCCACAAACCAATATAAAGTTTTTTACAGCCATGGTTACTTCTGCTCCTTCATTATATCAGTTGCTGGTCGGTCTAAAACATTCTTAGAAAGTAACTCTTTTCCAATAATATGTTTAACAACAACCTCTTTTGCAACTTCAGCATTAACATTTCCATAAATAGTATCTGGCATACCAGGTACTTTTACATCTATAGTTGGTTCTGAGTGACATAGACCCATACAACCTGTTTGCTTAATTGTTACATTAACTAAATCGTGTTCTTTCATTTCATCGATAAGTGCAGAAATAGTCTCTTTTCCACCTGCAGCAATTCCACAAGTTCCCATACCAACTACAATAGTTATATCTTTACCTTCTGAATCACGTCTATCAATTTCTTTTTTCTTATCATTTCTCAATGCTTTTAATTGTGCTAAAGTCATTTTAGCCATAAGTAAAACTCCTAATTATTTTCTTCCTGGGATTCTATGAACTCCTTAAGGAGAATCATATTTGTCACTTGACTCAAATCACCTAATATTTCAAGTAATTCAGATCTCGCAACACTATATTTTAGGTTTCGTTCTTTATCTTCTCTGTTAACTACAAGATCATAATCGCCTTCAAAGGCCATTGCTGAAACTAGTAATCCTACAACATCCCCGATTGGAGGAGTATCCCAGTGGCTTAGATTAAACGTAATGTTTAATACTGTTCCCTTTCCAAGATCAGACTTTAAATGAAAGACTCCGTCAGTCATCTCTGTAGTCTGTATTAAAAAAGGTATTCCTAATCCAACTTTACGACTTTTATGTTTTATACCATCTGTAAAAAAAGGGTCTTTAACACGACTTAACGTATTTTGATCCATTCCTTTACCATCATCGATAATGTTAATTTCCAATGATGCCTTAGATTGAATAAAGTCTAAAACAATAGTCTTTGAATTAGCTTCCACTGAGTTCTGAAACAAATCCAGAATGCAGTCACAAAGATTATAATGCACTACTTGCTTCTATATTTTGCAATAATCTCAGGTAGATCATCTGCTGAAATCTTTCCAAAAACCTCGTCACCAACAGTAACAAGTGGAGCAAGACCACAACAACCAACACATCGTACAGCTTGTAATGAGAATTCCTCATCGTCTGTTGTACAGTTAACACCACAACCTAAAAGTGTTTCACACTCAGCCATTAAGTCTCCAGCACCTTTTATATAACATGCTGTACCCATACAAACCGAAATGATGTTTTTACCAGGTTTTACTAACTTGAAAAAATGATAAAAAGTAATAACACCGTAAACTTTAGCCAACGGTACTTCTAAGTTCTTCGCTAACTCAATTGCTGCACCTCTTGGGATGAACCCAAAGTGCTCCTGAGTTTTGTGAAGAATCATAATTAGGTTTCCTGGTTTATCTCTCCATAAATTAATGAAATCTAATAAACTCTGTGGAAGCTCAATCTTCTCTTCTGTAGGCATAATACCTCCTAACAATATTCTACAAAAATTATATCCTGAGGCTATTATATGGTAGTTATATTCGGAATTCAATAGTAATTCATCGAAAGATTGTTTTTATTGCGCCTAGAATATCGATTTGGAAAACAATGTTTACAAATATTGTGAACTGAGGTACATTAAAGGGATGATAAACGATGAAACGGTTACGCGCTTTATAAAATATAACAGGATACTTTCACAATTAAAAAGTCTAGGGATGGCCAGAGTCTTCTCAAATAACCTGGGAGATGCTCTTGGAATAACTCCTGCCCTAGTTAGAAAAGATTTTTCAAGGTTTGATTTAACTGGTAATAAACGGGGTGGTTATGAGATCGATGTTCTAATTGAAAAACTAGATATTCTATTAGGCGGTAAAGAAGTTGAGAACATGGTTATTGTTGGTTGTGGTCACATAGCAAAGGCTTTAATAAACCATGTTGATTTTACAAAAGACGGTGGTAAAATTGTCGCTGGTTTTGACATATATCCACAGGATGATAAATTTAGAAATATACCTATATATAAAACTGAGATCTTACCTACATATATAAAAGAACACAAAATTAGAACAGCTATTTTAACCGTTCCAGAAGATGCCGCTGCAAGTATGTTTGAGAAACTTCTTGCCCTAGGTATTAAAGGAGTATTAAACTTTACACCAGTTGAACTAAAATCTTCAGATGATTGCATCGTAAATAACGTAAACATTGGACTTGAAATCAAGAAGTTAACATATTTAGTTAAAACTGCAACGGAGAAATAATGGAAAACATACCCATAAATACAGACTCACCCTCTGTAATACAAGAGATAATATACCAGTTAAAAATAAAAGATGTTATGAGTACAGATTTAATTACACTTAGAAAATCTGGAACAATGCGTAATGTACAATTAACTATGGCTAAAAATAAATTATCTTCAATCCCAATAACAAATTCTATGAGAATTCTAGGTTTAGTTAGTATCGAAGATATTATTAAAGCCTTAGACGGTGGCTATATAGATGATAAAATAGAAAAACACATGACTAGAAAGCTAATTGTTTTAGAAGATGATATGCCTTTAAGTTTTGCAATTTCTTATTTTAATAAATATAGCTTTGGACGATTCCCAGTTCTAAATAAAGGAAAGGAGCTAGTTGGAATAATTTCCATGCGGGATATAAATACAAGATTATTAGCCCACTTAAACGAAGCAATGCAAGCCTTGGAAAACTCAATCCAGAAAGATACACCAGAAGATATACAGGATAATGAAAAAGAGTTTCAAACAATTAAATTTAATTTTGAGATTGCAGGTAAAGCATCTACAGAGATAAAAAAGACTCTTAAAAAACTGGCATTAGATAGAAAATTTATTAGAAGAGTTGCTGTAGCATCATATGAATTAGAGATAAACCAAGTAGTTCACTCTGAGGGTGGGACGATTAAAGCAATATTTGATAAAGATAAAATAACCATTATAGCTAAAGATAGAGGTCCTGGTATCCCAGATCTAGAAAAAGCATTAACAGAGGGGTTTTCTACAGCTAACGACTGGATTAGAAGTTTAGGTTTTGGTGCAGGAATGGGCCTACCAAATTCAAAAAGGGTTGCAGATGATTTTGAGATAGAATCTAGCCCAGCAGGAACCATAGTAAAAGTACATTTTAATATAATTAAGGATAATGACAAATGAAAACAAATGATTTAGAACTGAAATTAGGTTATGTAGCAACATATCAGGACTACGAAATTGAGGATATTACCACTGGGTTTACTTCCGACCTTTTAAGTGATGTTATGGGTAATGCAGACGAGGATTCTGTTTTAATAACTATCCAAGCTCATAAAAATACAATTGCATGTTGCTCTTTAGCTGGAATTACGGCTGTTATAATTTGCAGTGGACGAAAAGTTCCTGATGATATGATGAATGCAGCAAAAGAAGAAGGAATTGCAATCTTCACAACAAAAGAAAATCAGTTTGAAACATCATTTAAGGTGCATCAGGCTCTATAATGGAAGTAAGGTGTGATCTTCACATCCACTCCTGTTTAAGCCCCTGTGGGGATTTGGAAATGTCCCCAATTGATATCGCTATAGCGGCTAAAAAAAGGGGACTGGATGTAATAGCTTTGACAGACCATAATTCTGCTCTAAACACCCCTGCCTTTAGAGCAGCTTGTAACTCTGCTGGTATATTTGGTATTTATGGACTAGAGATAACAAGTAGTGAAGAAGCACATGTTTTAGCCCTATTTAAAAACCCTGAAACTGCATTAGAAATGGGAGAATTAATATATAAAAGCCTATTATCTGTTCCAAATGATCCTGAAAAATGGGGTGACCAGATATATGTAGATGATGAAGAAAATATATTAGGAGAGGTTGAAAAGTATTTAACTGGTGGTGCTAGTATGTACTCTATTAGTGAACTTCTAGAAATGACTCTAGAGAGAGATGGCATATTTATTCCTGCCCATATAGACAAACCTCAATTCAGTATTAAAAGTCAGTTAGGATTTCTACCAGATGAAAATTACACCGCTGTTGGTTTAACAAAACTTCCACCAATCATGAAATTAAATAATATACCATATATAACCAATTCAGATGCCCACTACATAGATAACATAGGGGACAGAAGTTTTACTCTAGAAATTGAAGACCTATCATTTACCCATATCAAAGAAGCTATAATTTCTGGAAAAATAACAATAAATTAATATTTTCTTAATATATAAAAACAAACTAAGGTATATAATTTAAAAATGACAATTGGTAAACGACTTCGTATTTCATATATTTTGTTAGTACTCATCCCACTAATTATTTTTATAACTCTGTCAATTACTGTAAGCAGTGGTTACACAGAACAATTTAAACAACTAAGATTGTCAATTCAGTCTAAAGATTTTAATAATGAGTTATATAATATCTTAGGAAATGATCCAGACTCATTATTGGAAAATAGTGTATTACAAAAATTAATACAAAAAACTCAGAACCCTAGTGTGGTAACTGCAGTTGTTAGTGTAGAAGGTACCGTTCATACCAAAGAAGGATTTGATTCCAACAATATATCTAAAGATTTTCATGAACAAAAATTTGTTAATTATTGGTTATTTAATCTTAAAGATGGTAGATCTGCAGAGATACATTTTATGATTAAAGATTTCAAGGTAGAACGTTATTTCTTATCATTTTTGATACCATTCATTTTTTACTCAATTCTAATTAGTATATTAACTTATTTCACAGCAAGAACTATAACTAGACCTCTACAAAAATTAAAAGATGCCGCTATTAGTATAAAAGAAGAAGAGTTTGATATTGACCTAACATATAATGCCAAGGATGAGATAAATGAAGTTTTTGCTGCTTTTGATGATATGAGACTAAGGCTTAAAAACAGTGCTCAAAAACAACTTATGTACGAAAACAATCGAACTGAATTAATAGCAAATATTTCCCACGATTTAAAAACTCCAATAACTGCAATTAAAGGATATATAGAAGGTATTGTTGATGGTGTCGCAAATACACCGGAAAAAATAAACAAATACCACGAAACAATTTCTAAAAAAGTTAATATTCTTGATAAATTAATAGAAAACCTATTTTTATCATCTAAACTAGATTTAAAAACCGTACATTTTAATTTTCAGAAGTTAGATCTGAACCTTTTCATCACTGATATTATAGATGAGATTCTATATGACTCCCCTAATCTTAAAATAAATTATACAAAAAATATTGATATCTTATTAATACTTGCTGACCCAATTCAATTACAAAGAGTAATTCATAATATAATTAGAAATTCTGTTAAATATTGTGATAAAGAAATCTGTCTTATTGATATAACACTATCGCAAAACCAAGATATGGCCATGATTTCGATTAAAGACAATGGAATTGGGGTAAATCCTAAAACAATAGATCAAATCTTTACACGGTTTTATAGAGCTGACCCAGCAAGATCCTCCTCTACCGAGGGTAGTGGTTTAGGATTAGCAATATCTAGACAGATAATTACTGAACACAAGGGTGCTATATTTGTACGTAATAACCCAAATAGTGGAATAACAGTTACCTTTAAACTACCTTTAATTTAGGAGACAATACTATGAACAAGATTTTAATAATCGAAGATGATATAAGCATAGCTGAACTACAAAGGGACTACCTTGAAGCTGATGGATTTGATGTTGAAATTGAATCTGACGGTAAAATAGGACTAGCTCTTGCACAAAAAAACGATTATGTTTTAATAATTCTAGATGTAATGTTACCAAATCAAGATGGTTTTTCAATCCTTAGGGATTTTAGAAAAACAAAAGAAACCCCGGTATTAATGGTTAGTGCCAAAAAAGAGGAATTTGATAAAATAAGGGGCTTAGGTCTAGGTGCAGATGATTACATGACTAAACCTTTCAGCCCAAGTGAATTAGTTGCTAGAGTTAAAGCCCATATAAACCGGCATGATAAGTTAATAGGGAAAGATACTAAATCTACATTAGACTCAATTTCAATTAGAGGTTTAATATTAAATAATGCATACAAAAGTGTTATTCATAATGGTGATAACATAATATTAACTTCTAAAGAATTTGAGATACTCTATTTATTAATGTCAAACCCAAACATTGTACACTCTAAACAGGATATATTTGACAAAATATGGGGAGATTCTTATGGAGACATTTCTACAATTACAGTACACATAAGAAAAATAAGAGAGAAAATTGAATCTGATCCTTCAAATCCCATATATATTGAAACACTATGGGGAATTGGATATCGATTTAACCTTTAATTTACTAAAGATTGTAATTGTATATAACTGTACCTTTCTATAAACTCCCTACTACGGGGAGTTTATTTATGAGTAAAACAGATCTACTACAAGGTGATATTAAAAAACATATGATCAGGTTAGCACTGCCTAATATGGGTGGAATGTTGGCTATAATCCTCTTTAATATAACAGATACCTTTTTTGTTTCTAAACTAGGTGTAAACTCCTTAGCTGCTATGGGTTTTACCTTTCCCATAGTGATGGTAATTGGCGCTATTTCATCTGGAATAAGTATGGGTGCAGGTTCTATTTTAGCTAGAGCAGTGGGTAAAAAAGACCATCATTTAATGAATAGAATTGCAACCGATGGGATTTTATTATCCATAATGGCTGTTGCAATAATCTCAATCTTTGGATTAACAACTATAACTCCTTTATTTAGAGTATTAGGTGCTGAAGAGAATATAATTCCATTAATAAAACAATATATGGTTGTGTGGTATTCTGGTGTTATTTTTATAGTAATGCCACCAGTTAGTGACTCCTGTATGAGAGCCATAGGAGACATGAAGAGACCATTTTATGTTATGTTAGTTTGTGCCGGTGTTAACTTTATATTAGATCCAATTTTTATCTTCGATAACTTCACTATTTTTAATATTAACATTAACGGTCTAAACTTGGGGATAAAAGGAGCAGCTTTTGCAACGTTAATTGCTAGAGCTAGTGGTATGATAGTCTCTCTATCTTTTGTGCACTTTAAATATAAACTAATCGATTTTAAGTATAACTCATTTAAGGAACTACTAGATTCATGGAAAAATATTCTCTCCATTGGAATTCCTGGTGCTTTAGTACGGTTATTGCCCCAATTAGTAAGAGGGTTTTTAACAAAACTTGCAGCGACTGTAGGAGGAACAACTGCAGTTGCAGCTATTGCAGCCGCAAGTAGAATTGAGAGTTTTTCTGCTATAATTAGTATGGCTGTTGGTGTTAGTTTAATACCAATAATGGGACAAAATTATGGTGCTGGAAAGCTAGAAAGAGTCGAAGAATCTAGAAAACTAATAATAAAGATTGCTATAGTATATGGTGTAATATTAACAGCACTTGCTGCTCTTTTTTGGAGACAATTAGGTGGTATCTTTTCTACAGATGAACAGGTTATAACATATATAGGAAACTATTTGGTTATAATAATGGTTGGTTCTGTAGGGCTAAATTTATATAACTGGTTATCAGAAGGTTTAGTTGCCATTGGAAAACCTAAGATATCTCTTATATTAAACAGTATAGGAACACTATTAATTTTAATACCGTTTTTATATTTAGGAGCTAATATTGGTGGTTTTAGAGGAATGATAGTAGGTTTAGCTATTGGTCAAATAATAATAGGAATAGTTGCAGAAATTATAGGAAAGAAAGAATTCACCAATAACAATAATTGACAATAACTGTTATCGATTCTATTCTTATTAGTAGGAGTAATATCATGAATGTTTCTTTAACACCAGAATTTGATATGTGGATATCTGAGAAAGTAAAGAGTGGATTATATTCTTCATCTAGTGAAGTAATCAGAGAAGGCTTAAGGCTCTTAAAACAGAAAGAAGAACAAAGAAATGCTGTACTACAAGATCTTAGAGTAGAATTAGACATAGGTTTAAATCAACTAAAGGAAGGAAAATCTAGGCAGTTCGATAAAAATTTATTAAAATATATAAAAACAAATGCAAGAAAACGATAGATGCAAAAACTAAAGCTAATAATTTCTGATAAGGCTATTTTAGATTTATATGATATTTGGGAGTATATATCAGCTGATAACACAAATATAGCAGATAACTTTATAGATCAATTGCACTCACAGTGTGAAAAACTTTGCAGTTTTCCCAAACAGGGAAGAACCAGAGATTATCTTAGATTAAATGTTAGAAGTATAACGTATAAAAAATATATTATATTTTACTTGATAACTCATGATGCAGTAGAAATAGTTAGAATATTGAATGGATTTAGAGATATTGAATCCCTTATTTAAAAGCTGGGAATAAACATCCCAGCAATATTAAATTAATCTATACCGATTGCACTTCTAAGTAAAGATATTTTTTTAGAAGCAATCTCCCGTGCACTAGTTGCACCTTTTTTAAGTACTTCATCTATGTAATCTTTGTTTTCCATTAAATCGTAATACTTTTCTCTAATTGGTTTTAGCTCTGCATTTACAACTTCAAAAAGTTCAGATTTTGCATGACCCCAACCCATCCCACCAGCTCTATAAGTAGCAGCTAAAGTTTCTTGCTGCTCTTTAGTGGCAAAGATTTTGTATAAAGAAAAAACATTACAATCATCTGGGTCTTTAACCTCTTCCATCTCCTGGGAATTGGTTACTACCTTGTTTAGAGTCTTTTTAAGCTTTTTCTCCTGTAAAAACAGTTCAATAGCATTCCCATAACTTTTACTCATTTTTCTTCCATCTAAACCAACAATAGTTTTTGTATCTTCATCTATTATATATTCTGGAATTGTCAATAAAGGCTTTTTGTAGTTATGATTAATAGTCTGAGCAATATCAGCTGCCATCTCCACGTGTTGGATCTGATCTTTTCCAACAGGGACAACATTTGTATCAAAAAGAAGAATATCCGCTGCCATTAAAATTGGATATGTATATAATCCCATATTAATAGCATGGTCATCTGGCTTATCTTTAGCTCTGTTTTTATCAACTGAGGCTTTATATGCATGAGCTCTATTCATTAATCCCTTTGCAGTAAATGCATTAAGAATTGTATTTAATTCTAATGTTTCAGGAACAGAAGACTGTTTATATAAAAGAGCTTTATTTGGGTCTAATCCACAGGAGAGCCAGGTAGCAGCAACTTCATAGACATACTGTCTTAATACTTCAGGGTCACGAATTGTATTTATAGAGTGATAATCTGCAATAAATAATCTTGCATCGTAATCATCTCCAGACAATCTAGATAATGCGGGCTTTATAGCTCCAAAATAGTTCCCTAAATGGGGGACACCTGTAGGTTTAATACCTGTTAATAATACTTTTTTTTCCACCTGTTTCTCCATAAAATATAGTTGTTAAAAAGATATCATTAGTTTCTACTTTTTACAATTACCTAAAATATTAGAAAAAAACTATTTATATTCTAAATGACATTGATTTTCTCATATAGTAAGTCTATTCTTATTAGTAATTATTTTTAATAGAATAGGAGGCCAAAATGGCTTATTTTGTAACTACAGATGATTGTATCAACTGTGCTGCTTGTAGAGGCGAATGCCCTGTAGAGTGTATTTCAGAAGTTGAAGGTGTTAGTTTTGTAACAGCAGACGAGTGTATCGATTGTGGTGCATGCGCGGATGTTTGTCCTACAGACTGTATCAATCCTGCATAATTATTAAACCGTCTTTTTTTAAGGCGGTTTTTTTATACCCTATTGATTAAAATTAAACACTGTATTACTTTATTGTAAATAAAAAACTGGGAGGCTCGAAGTGGCTTATAAAGTAAATACAGCTGATTGTATCAACTGTGGTGCTTGTGACAGCGAATGTCCAGTAGAATGTATAACAGAAGCTAACAATGCTAGAACAATTGCTGCAGATGACTGTATTGATTGTGGTGCATGTTGTGATGTTTGTCCTACTGACTGTATCGTACAAGCATAATTAATATCCGTCTTATTAATAGGCGGATTTTTTTTACCCAAACAGTGTGGGGATAATAATGACAATAGATAATATAAAAAAACGTAATCAGATTATTGGTTGTATTAGAAACTTCTTTAATTCTAAACTTTATTTGGAAGTAGAAACCCCAATTTTAAGTCCTAGTTTAATCCCAGAATCAACTATTGAGATATTCGAAACGACACATATTCATCCTTTTAAAAAACATAAAAGCAGTTACCTTATACCATCCCCAGAAATTTGGTTAAAAAGATTTATAGCAGAATACAAAACCAATATATATGAATTTTCTAAGTGTTTTAGAAATTCTGAGCAGACAGGGAAACAGCATAATCCAGAATTTACAATGATCGAATATTACACAATGGGATATAACCATCTAGATACATTAGAGTTAACAAAAGAGTTATTAAACTACTTAAACTCAAATATTGAAGATTCAAAACTATCTAAAACTAATAAAACAATAACAATGGAAGAAGCTTTTAGTAAATATGCGGGTTTTAGCCTTAAAGAGAATCACACTATTAAATTATTACATATTAAAGCACAGGAACTTAATATTTTCACTGATATTAACGACGACTGGGAAACTGCTTTTAACAGAATATTTCTAGATATTGTAGAACCAAATCTACCAACAGATGTTAACCTTTTTTTAACAGACTTCCCTAGCAATATAAAAACACTGGCTAAAGAAATTAGTGGAACGCCCTGGTCACAAAGATGGGAACTTTATATAGGTGGTATGGAGTGTGGTAACTGTTATACTGAAGAGACCGATACCTCTAAAATTAGAAGATTCTTTCTAGAAGAAGCCAACGCTGGGAAAAAATGTATATCAAATCATAAGATTGATATGGATTATCCAGAACTGTTTAATCACTTCCCTGAGTGTTCTGGTGGAGCGATAGGAATAGATCGATTAATAATGGGAATACTAGGTACTGGGGATATTCAGGGGGTGATTTTATTTCCCTACCATGATAATATCTAATGAAATTTTGTTTAAAGGAATTATTATGGGTCAGATAAAAGCTGGAACTATGGAAAAAGGAATGTTTATATTAGAAAAAAACACTCCATATTTAGTTGTTGAGAGAGAATTTGTTAATCCTGGTAAAGGATCATCATTTGTACGTATAAAATTAAAAGATCAAAGAAGCGGAGCTTCACTTAAAATAACTCATAAATCCCAAGATAATCTTGAGGAAATTGATGTAGAAGAGCAAAGCTGCCAATATTTGTATACTGATGGTGAAAACTATGTATTTATGAATAACGAAACTTTTGACCAATTTGATGTTGCATGTGATTCTCTAGAAACAGAAAAATGGTTTTTAATTGAAGGTGATACTTACAAAGTCGTAAGATGGGAAGAAGAGACACTTGGAGTTAAACTACCACCTAAAATGGATATGGAAGTTACAGAAGCCGAAGAAGGTGTTAAAGGTGATACTGTTCAAGGAGCATCTAAATTTGTAAAAGTTGTTACAGGTTTAACTGTTAAAGTACCTATATTTATTAAACAGGGTGAAACAATTAGAATTAATACAGAAACTAAAGAGTACCAGGAAAGAATAAATAAATAATGAAACATAAAGATTACATCAATAAACAGGTAGTTTTAAACTACAATAAGCAGCAGTTGAATTTTAACTTATCACAGGCATTGTTTAGTAGCTTTAGTATAGATGCTGGGACAAACATGTTATTAAAAACAGTTATAAAAGAGACTGATCTGAAGGGTATTAAGAGCCTATATGATGTTGGCTGTGGTGTTGGTGTAATTGGACTTGCTTTAAAAAAATCGTGTCCTAATATTACTGAAGTTGTTGTTCAAGATAGAGATTCATTGGCTGTAGAATTCACAAAAGTAAATGCAGAACTCAATAATATTGAAGATATTACATTTAGTGTAGATTTAGCACTAAAAGATGTTGAAGATAAAAAGTTTGATCTTCTATTATCTAATATTCCTGCAAAAGCTGGAGAGAAAGTATTAATCGACTTTTTATCCCGGTCTGGTTCATTTTTAACAGAAAATGGAAAGTGCTGTGTTGTAATTGTAGCTTCCTTAGCTAAGTTTGCAGAATCTACTCTAAAAAATGCTGGTTGTGAAATTCTACATAAAGAGTATAACAAACAGTATACAGTTCTTCATTACACGGGGTTTTCAAAAGATTACACAGAAAACTTTAATGTCTATGTAAGAAACTCAGAGACATTTGATTTTGATGAAAGCAAATATAAAATGGATACTGTATATAATATACCAGACTTTGATTCACTGAGCTTTTCTACAACATTAAGTTTGGCGATGTTATCATCTTATAAAATAAGAGGTAATGCTCTATATCTGAATCCAGGACAGGGACATATTCCTGTATATCTTTCAACAAAAGATGGAAACGGGATTGGAAAAATAACAGTTGCTGGAAGAGATACTCTTCAAAATAAAATTACAGTGCACAACTTAAATAAAAACAGAGAAATTTTGGATACAAATCAATTAAATGTCCCTTATATAGATTGTCTGTTAGAAACTGAAGAAGAAGATGACTTAGACTTTCTAGGAGTAGAGATTACTCCTGTACCAGGTGCTAATTGGTATAGTGAAATAAAACAGACAGCAAAAAAATTATTAAAAAAAGATGGGTTACTTTTTATATGTGGAAAAAGTTCTCCTATGCATATTTTATTAAAAGAGACAAAAGGTTTCACCTCAGTCGAAGACAAAAAATATCGTGGCTTCAGAGCTGTGTTATTAAAAAAAACAAGCTATTAGGAAACTAGTTCTTTTTTAAACTAATATCTAATTGAGGGAATGGGATTTCGATTCCATTCTCTCTAAAGGCCTTCCAGATTTCCAAGTTCACCCATGACATTGCACTGTATTTTTCCGCTGAGTTATTTATCCAACTTATTACCAATAAAGTAATACCAGAATCATCAAATGAGACAACTCTAGTCTCTACAGGTTTTTCTTCTAATAAATAGGGACAACTTAAACTAATATTTTTTAAGATTTCCAAAGCGGCTTCTACATCTGAATTATAAGATACTTGTACACTATTTTTAATTTTTATATACCTATCATCAAAAGAGTAGTTATGAACTGGGTTATCAATTAATTTTGTATTGGGAATTATAATAGTCTCATGTTCAATGGTACTAATAATAGAGTTAACAAATCTAATTTCAATTAATTCCCCCTCTTTTCCATCAACAATAATATGATCCCCTACTTTTACAGGTTTTGTGGCTAACAAAATAAGTCCAGCAAATAGATTGGCAACAGCACCTTGTAGACCAAAACCGATACCAATACCAATTATACCAAAAAGACCATATAACAAGGATAAATTAAAACCTATTAAAGTGAGACCAAAAAGTAATACAAGTACAACAATTATATTTTTAAGTATAGTTAAGTTCATATTTGTAGTACTCGAGTTTATTTTTAAATATGGGAAAATTGTAGTACTAGCAAATTTCGCTGCAAGCTTCCCTGATAGTCTAGCTAAATACAATATAGGAAGAATTAATATAATTGTAGTTATAGAGATATCTTCAACTATAGGGTGGGTTAAAATATTTCCAAATGCTAATAGATATTCAGTTATTCGGGCCCCTAGTAAATTGATTACAAAAAGCACAGCCAAAGTAAACAGGATAAATCGAAGAGATAATGTAACCCATCTTTTTACTGAATCTTTTTTTAAATCTGATATTCCTGATTTAGAAACCGATTTTAAAATAGTATTTTTGATCACTTTATATAAAATAAGTGATGCCGTAATAGGTAATAATATCTTCAATATAAAATCTAGAGGGTTAAATGGTAACAAATATTCCCCTATCTGAATTTGCGATGTTAAAACATCTTTTACTATGCTTAAAAACTTCATTATTAAAACCTCTTATATCCATTATTATATGTAATTATAGTGAGTTAGAACAACTATAAAAAATCAATTAATTTTAATAGATAAATATTTAATTAATTACTCTAAGACACTTGCAGTTCATTTATTATAGTAGTATTATTTACGACAGGATATTTTTGTTAATATAAACACAGTATATAAAGGAAAAATTATGTCAGGAAAAAAAATGGTTGTTATGGATGGAAACCAGGCTGCTGCACACGTTGCTTATGCATTTAGTGAAGTTGCTGCTATCTATCCAATTACTCCTTCATCCCCTATGGGAGAGTATTCAGACGCATGGTCTGCAATAGGTAGAGAGAACATTTTCGGTGATTCAGTTGAAATCATGGAAATGCAGTCAGAAGCGGGAGCTGCTGGAGCCGTTCACGGTTCTTTAAGTGCTGGTGCATTAACTACAACATTTACAGCATCCCAGGGTCTTTTATTAATGATCCCTAACATGTATAAAATTGCTGGAGAGATGATACCTACAGTATTCCATGTATCAGCTAGATCTTTAGCAGCACAATCACTATCAATTTTTGGTGATCATGCAGATGTAATGGGAGCTAGACAAACTGGTTTTGCTATGACTGCTGCATCTTCTATTCAGGAAACTATGGATATGGCTTTAGTTGCTCACTTAGCAACATTAGAATCAGATGTTCCATTTATGAGTTTCTTTGATGGGTTTAGAACTTCTCACGAATTCCAAACAGTTGAAGAGATTGATTACAAAGATATTAAATCTTTAATAGTTCCAGAGCACATTGAACGTTTCAAAAAACGAGCGATGAGACCTGAACACCCAATTGTTAAAGTTGCAGCTCAAAACCAGGATGTTTATTTCCAAGGTAGAGAGACTACAAACAGACACTACGAAGCAATTCCTGGAATTGTTCAAAAATATATGGATCAAGTTGGAGAATTAACTGGTAGAAAGTACAATCTTTTTGACTATGTTGGTGCTCCAGATGCTGAAAAAATTGTTATCTTAATGGGTTCTGCATGTGATACTGCTGATCTTGCTGTACAATTTTTACAGGCTAGAGGCGAAAAAGTTGGAGTTCTTAAAGTAAGACTTTTTAAACCTTTCAGTGTTAAAGCATTTATTGATGCTATTCCATCAACTGTTACTAAAATTGCTTGTCTTGATAGAACTAAAGAGTGTGGTTCATTAGGTGAGCCATTATACCAAGATGTTATTACAGCTTATGCTCAGTCTGGTAAAATGCCAATTATTATTGGTGGACGATACGGTCTTTCATCTAAAGAGTTTACTCCATCAGATGTTAAAGCAGTGTTTGATCACATGGATGGTAAATGTACACATAACTTCACTGTTGGTATCAACGATGACGTTACAAACTTATCTATTCCAGTTAATGAGCACTTCGATGTATCTCCTGAGAAAATCAGATCATGTATGTTCTGGGGTCTTGGTTCAGATGGTACTATTGGTGCTACTAAAAACTCTACAAAAATTATTGGTCACAACGCTGGTCTTAATGCACAATCATACTTTGTATATGACTCTAAAAAATCAGGTGGTGTTACTTGTTCTCACCTAAGATTTGGTGAAGATTCATGTAACATGCCTTGGTTAATTAACAGTGCAGACTTTGTATCTTGTAACCAACCATCATATATCGGTAAATACGATATGTTAACTCCTCTTAAAAAAGGTGGTACATTTGTATTAAACTCTGATTTTGGTGCAGAAAAAGCATTTAATATGTTAACTAAAGAGATGCAGGAATTTATTATCGAAAATGAAATTAAGTTCTACAATATCGATGCATTAAAAATTGCTGAAGCTGCAGGACTTGGAAACAAGATCAATACGGTTATGCAAGCAATATTCTTTAAATTGACTGGACTTATTCCTGAGCAGGAAGCTATTCAGTTAATGAAAGATGCTGTTAAAAAATCGTTTATCAGAAAAGGACAGGACATTGTAGACATGAACTGGAAATGTATCGATGATGCATCTGCTGGTTTAGAAGAAGTAAAAGTTCCTACATCTATTGTTGAATCATTTACTCCTCCTGTGTTTATTCCTATTAAAGCAGATACTCCAGATTTTATCAGAGATATTTTAAAACCTGTTTCTTTGATGAAAGGTGATGATATTCCGGTATCTAAAATGTCTTATGATGGTACAGTTCCAACAGGTACAGCTCAATATGAGAAACGTGCTGTTGCTCCAGCTGTTCCAACATGGTTACACGAGAATTGTATCCAATGTAACCAGTGTGTTATGGCTTGTCCTCACTCAGTAATTAGAGCTGCTCAAGTTACACCAGCTGATGTTGCTAAAGCACCAGAGGGATTTACAACACTTAAATCAACTTCTAAAAACGAAAATGACTTACAGTACAGAATCCAAGTTTATACTGAAGATTGTACAGGTTGTGGTGTTTGTGTTGATGTATGTCCTGGTAAAAAGAAAGTTAAGGCTCTTGAATTAAAACCAATTGCAGAAGTTAATGCTACTGGTGAAGTTGCAAGAACTACTTATTTCAATGCTCTACCTGAAAACTTTGAAGGTGTTAACTTAAAAACATTCAAAGGTGCTCAGTTTATTAAACCTCTATTTGAGTTCTCAGGAGCTTGTTCAGGTTGTGGTGAAACACCATATGTTAAGTTAATGACTCAACTGTTTGGTAAAAGAATTGTTGCTGCAAATGCAACAGGTTGTTCTTCTATCTACGGTGGAACATTCCCATCTATTCCTTATACTAAAGATGAAAATGGTCGTGGTCCAACATGGGGTAACTCACTTTTCGAAGACAATGCAGAGTATGGTTTTGGTATGAGATTAGCTGTTGATTCAAACAGATCTTTACTTAAAAAGAAGACTGAAGCTGTATTAAAAGCGGGAACTACTACTGAATTAACTGCTGCATTAAATACTGCAATGGAGAACTGGACATCTAAAGAAGATGCACAATTCTTTAACCAACAAGAAGTTGAAAAACAACTTCCTGCTGCAATTGCTGCTGCAAAAGGTCAAGTAAAAGAGGATCTTGAAATTATTTTACAATCAGTTGACTACTTTATTGATAAATCTGTATGGATTATCGGTGGAGACGGTTGGGCATACGATATCGGATATTCTGGTGTTGACCATGTAGTTTCAAACACTAAGAATGTTAATATTCTTGTTGTTGATACTGAAGTTTACTCAAATACTGGTGGACAGGCTTCTAAAGCTACTCCAGTTGGAGCTGTTGCGAAGTTTGCAAACGCAGGTATGAGAAACGATAAAAAGAACATGGCTCTTATGTGTATGAGTTATGGTCACGTTTATGTTGGTTCCATATCTATGGGTGCTAACAGAGCTCAAACTCAGAAAGTATTTGAAGAAGCTGAAGCATGGGATGGTCCATCAATCATCTTCGCATACTCTCCATGTATTGCCCACGGTATAGACATGTCTAAATCTTCTACTGAGATGAAGCGTGCTGTTGATTCAGGTTACTGGCCTCTATTTAGATACAACCCTGCACTAGCAGAAGGTGAAAGATTTATTTGGGAGTCTAAAGAACCTAAAGAGTCTTACCAGGACTTTATTAGAAGTGAAAGACGTTATACTGCATTAGAGAAAACTGCACCGGATCAAGCTGAAGAGCTATTCGCTCAGGCAGAAGTTAATGCTAAAAGACGATGGGACTTCTATAAGAAAATGGGAGAAATCATGTAATATAGATTAAGGGATGTTTAACATCCTTTAATTCTTTAGCATAAAAAAACCCGAATTTATAGTTCGGGTTTTTCTTTTTATAATTGTTAAAGTATATCAGTATATGTTAAAAGATGATGGGACTTCTATAAGATATTAGGGGAAACCGTGTAATATAGATTAAGGGATGTATAACATCCATTAAGTCTTAAGCATAAAAAAACCGAACTTGTAGTTCGGGTTTTTCTTTATATAGATATTAAAAAAATTAAATAGTATTAAACTTATTTATTTCATCATTAATCTGATTACTCACAACTCCAACTTTATCTGATACATCCTTTAAACCACTCATAGAGTTAGTTACCCCTGCAAAACCTACATTAGCTTCTGATATTGCTTCTGTTACACTTCTTGATATATCTGAAACATTACCAGATAACGATGTAACATTATTTGCTTTAGTTGTCATATCCTGAGCTTTGTCTTGAACTTGGATAGAAATATCCTTTAAACTCTCCATCGCTTCAAGGATTTGGGAACCTCCAATATTTAACTCTGAAGTACTAGAAGTGATAACCATTAAAGCCCTAGATACATTGATAATCTTCTCGTTTATATCTGAAAAAGCATCTCTGGTACTCTCACCAGATTTTTGTGCAGATTCAAATTTTGTTGTGATCTCTTTTAAGTTTTTAGTTATATCTTGGCTATTCATAGCTGAAGCTTCTGCTAGCTTACGAATCTCATCTGCAACAACAGCAAAGCCCTTACCTGCATCCCCTGCATGAGCGGCTTCTATAGCTGCATTCATTGCTAATAAGTTCGTCTGATCAGATATACTTTGTATAATTTCAGTCATACTATTTATCTCGTTAACACTAGAGTTAATCTCTTCTATTAAATCAGTAGTTATTGAAAGTTTATTATCACCCTCTTTTGCAGTAGCTTCTAAAATTTTAATAGTATCTTCATTTCTATGAGTTAAATTAGCAATGTTACCTATTGATGCAATCATTTCTGTTATAGAAGCTGTTGATTCCTCAACCATTGCCATCTGATCCGATGTATAGCTATTTAATTCCTGAGTAAAATCTGATATATCCTGAGTCTCTTTATTAGAAACAGTTATTGTTTCATCTAATTTTTCCATTTGATCGTTAATAGAATCAATATTAGCTGCTATTTGTACAGTAACAGTTGATGCGTCTGAAGTAGTCTCTATTAATCCAATATTAGCGTCTTCATTCTCTGTTGATGATTGTTTAATTTTATTTAAAGCGTTATTCATATCATTCTGGAATTCATTTATTTGGCTGCTTAGGACTCCAAGTTCATCTTTAGAGTTAACAAGGATCTTACTAGTAAAATCTCCTGTACACATTATAGAAAGACCGTCTCCTACATTGTTAATAGAAGAAGTAATCTGCTTTGTAATAATAAGAGCAAATGTGACTGATATTATTATAAATATGGCTGCGACACCCATAGATATAATTAATGCTAAAAATTCATAACTTTTAATTACTGCGTCTACAACAGCATCTTGGGATGCTAAAATATCTCTTGCAGCATCTAACCCAAGTTCTACACCAAAACCAGCTTTTGTAACATTAAATGAAGATAATAATAACTTTGTATAGTTTTCTCGTCTCTTATAAACGTCTAAATTACTAACTGAAAATGAGCCGTCTCCCTTATCAAATAGGACTTTGTATTCATCGGATTCCTCAGCAAACTTTTGATATGCTGTATGAAGAAGTGCATCTAAACGCCCAATAGAATCAAAGGCATCTGAAGTTTTACTATTTAATGAAGGCAGAATTTTTAAGTTTCGGACTATTTCTAACTGTACTGTTGACTGTGCAACAAGATCATTAAAAACTTCAGACTGAACTAAAAATGGAGTTTTATTATTTAATAGTTTTGAAAGTTGGATATTTTGCTCTGTCATTAAGTCTTTAAGAATAATTAATTCATTATTTTCAGCTTGCATTGTTCTCACAAAATTCTGAGAAAAAACATTAACACCTAATGATACGATGATTGCTGTTACCATACTAAGTATTAAAATTAAAAGTTTAGATTTTATTTTCATATAAGCTCCCCATAGTCATTATTCAAACATTTATGTTAATTAATTTTAGAACTTTATGAAATAATATTTAATATTATTGTATATACGAATTATATTGTCTAGTTAGCTGTTTTGCAACAACAATAATAATATAAATACTAAAGATTTATTCTATTAATAGAGCAATTCGCTAAAGTATCATTTCCTTGGGAAATATTCCCAATTATTTACGATAGAAAGTAATAGGGTAATTATAGCACCATGTGTAATAACAATATAACTACATAATTCAACCACTAGTAAAAACCTTTTTTAGACTTCTAAGTAGAACTTTATTTTGACCATGTCTCTTTATTGCAATACGATAGTAGGAGGAATCTAAACTATTATAATTAAAACAACTTCTTATTAATATTCCTTTACTAATTAATACTGAACAAAGGTCTATGTCTAGATCAATTTTAAATACCATAAAATTGCCTTGAGTTCTAAATACTTTAAGATTAGGAATGTTAGTTAATTGTTTAAATAACCATATACGCTCTCTTTTTATATAGTACTTAGATTTATTAATATATCTGTTATCTTTAATTGCACTTGTTATATAATCCTGTGCAACAGAGTTGATACTCCAAGGAATTATAATTTTATTAAAACTATCTTTGAAGGTTTTATTCGATGTTAATAGTGCACCTAAACGTAAGCCAGGTATAGCAAAAAACTTAGTTAAAGATTTAAGAATAAATAGGTTATTAAACTTGTGTAAATAGGATGACATTGATTTATAACTTGAAAACTCTATAAATGCTTCATCTAAAAACAGGTCTGTATTATTATTACTACATCTATTTAATAATTCTGTTAAGTAGCTTTCAGAATAAGAAGATCCCGTTGGGTTATTAGGATTACATATAAATATAACATCTACGTTGGTAGTATTTATTTCATCTTTATTTGTATAATATAGAACCTCCCAACCATAACTTAAAAGGGCCTTTTCGTACTCTACAAATCCAGGAGCTGGAATTAAAGCGGTACCAACCTCTCTGTTTTTTACATAGCTATAGATCAGTTCTATAGCACCATTACCTGGGATTAAATGATCTATATCTACATTGTAATAACCAGCTAAAGATTGTCTTAGTTCAATATACTCTGGATCTGGATAGTTAAGAATATTTCTAACTCCATTTTTTATGCTACTTAAGCCTTTTGGGCTTAATCCTAATGGGTTTATGTTTGCACTAAAGTCCAGAATTTTATGTTTTGAAATTTTATTATTTATAGATGCTTTATGTACATTACCACCATGGGTAAAATCTTTTAATTTTTCCATAAAAGTGAAACTCCAATACAGAGACTAAAAAATATAAGAGATGTTAAAAACATAATCTTGTGTGTTTTTCTAATATCTATGTTTTCTGGTTCATTAACATCTAGACCCATAGTTGGTTTATTATGTATTACACCAAAATATGAGACTTTTCCACCTAATTGTATTCCTAATGCTCCAGCTACTGGAGCTTCAGCGTAACCACTGTTGGGACTACTATGGTTTCTTCTATCTTTTATTAATGTTTTAAAAGCTAATTTAAAATCCAATCCTAATAAAAATGATGAGAATATTATTATGATTGAACTGATTCTAGCAGGAACATAGTTAACAAAATCGTCAAACTTAGCTGAGAAATAACCAAAGTCCATATATTTGTCATTTTTATAGCCAACCATTGAATCTAATGTATTCACTGCTTTGTAAAACATCCCTAATGGTGCACCACCTATTAAGATATAAAACAGAGGTGATGTAATACCATCTACAATATTTTCTGAAATGGTCTCTATGGTTGAACGAATTACATCAGTCTTATTCATACTTTCACAATCTCTTGATACTAAATACGACAACTGTTTTTTGGCAAGATCCAAGTCATTGGCTAGTAGAGCTTTATAAACTTTATTAGTTTCGGTAAATAGACTTTTGGTAGCCAGTATCTGGAATATGATAAAAGCACATACTATGTCTGCTATATAAATGTTTACTTTCTCTAAAAGATATAAAATTATAAAGACAGTTAAAAAGCTTATTCCAGAGGTTAAAATTAAAAGAATTAGGCCTTTAAATTTCAGATATCTCTCTTTTTTTCTGAGCAAAGATTCTAATTTGTTAATTAAAGTACCTATAAACCTAATTGGATGGGGTAACCAGTGTGGGTCACCTATTAAAAGATCTAGAATATAACCAATTGTTAATGGAATTACCACTTAGATATAATCCCTTTTATAGCTTTCATATCTAGACATTTGTTATATAGATCTGCAAGTTTATTAAACTCATTGTCTTTATATACTTTAAAATCCATAACCTGATCGTTATTATGTTCTATTCCTTTATCTGTTTTAATCTTATTAACTAAAGAGGATAAAAATTCTCTATTATCAAAAATTCCATGAAAGTATGAACCAATAACATTATCTTTTATTGAACCGTCAGAGCTTTTATCCACATTAGTTATTAATGGAATCTCTTTACTTTCCGTTACCCCCATATGTATCTCGTATCCTTCTACCTCAAAACCAGAGATACAATTCCATTCACCTTCAAGTTTATTAATTACACCTTTGGATTGAGTTGTACATTTATTATTTAAAAAGGTTGTAGTCATATTTAGTAGACCTAAACCATTAATACCTTTTACACTACCTTCAACGTTGTCTGGGTCCTCTATTCTGTTACCTAACATCTGATATCCACCACAAATACCAATAACCGGTTTATGCTCTCTGTTATGTCTATATATTTCCTGATCCCACCCACAGTTTTTTAAAAACTGAAAGTCTGATATTACACTTTTTGAACCAGGGATGATTATGATATCAGTATTACCTATAGATTCGCCACCTGATATATACCTAACATTAATATCTGAAACAGCTTCTAAAATTGTAAAGTCAGTATAATTGGACATATGTGGGTACTGTAAAATAGCAATGTCGATACATCCATTTTGTTGGCTAATATTAAAACGTTCAGTTAAACTATCTTCATCTTCAATATCGATGTTATTCCAAGGGATAACCCCTAATACAGGAATGTGTATTAAATCCTCTAACATTTTTAGTCCAGGTTCTAAAAGTTTAACATCCCCCCGGAACTTATTAATAATAACACCCTTAATTCTAGCTCTTTCTTCCGGTTGTAATAACATTATCGTTCCATACAAAGATGCAAAAACACCACCCTTATCAATATCTCCAACAAGGAGCACTGGGGAATCTGATATTTCCGCCATTCCCATATTTACCAAGTCCCCTTCTCTTAGGTTGATCTCTGCTGGACTTCCAGCACCCTCTAAAATGACTAAGTCGGATTCATCTTCTAATTCTTTGTAACACTTTCTTACCAGCTCTTTTAGTTCTGGTTTATGTTTATGATACTGGGCTGCATTCATGTTCTCTAAAATTTTACCATTTACAATCACTTGAGAATCTACATCCGAAGATGGTTTTATTAATATAGGATTCATTTTAACATTTGGTATTTTACAAGCTGCTTCTGCCTGTACAACCTGTGCCCGACCCATTTCGTGTCCATCAACTGTAATAAAAGAGTTAAGAGCCATGTTTTGAGATTTAAATGGATTAACATTGTACCCTTCTCTGTAAAAGAGTCTACACAGTCCTGTTGTTACAACAGATTTACCAACTGAGGATGCTGTCCCCATAATCATTAAGGATTTTCCCATTAAAACTCAATTCCTTTTTGTGCTTTAATTCCACGTTCATAAGCATGTTTTATTGGAGTCATATTTGTAACAGTGTCTGCAATTTCAATTATCTCTTTAGGAGCATTTCTACCTGTTATAATTATATTAAGAGTGTCTGGTTTATTTTTTAGTACTTCTAAAACGTCATCTATATCCACAAACTTCAAATCAAGGGCAATATTAAGCTCATCTAATACTATGAGCTGATAATCTTTATCTGCTTTACCTAATATTATATCCTTTGCTATGTTCCAACCTTTTATAGCTGCATCTTTATCCTTTTGTAAATCTTCTGAGTTCCAAGTAAATCCTTCACCTGAAATTATATGGGTTAAATTATCAAAGAGTTTAAATGTTTCCATCTCTCCTGTTTTCCATTTACCTTTAATGAATTGAATAATGGCAACAGTAAAACCTTGGCCTAAAGCTCTAAAGGCAGTTCCAAATGCTGCTGTACTTTTACCTTTACCATTTCCTGTATTTACTAAAATTATACCTCTATCTATTTCCATTTAATTCTCCTATATATCAATTAACTGTTCTTTAGCTCTTATTCACTTTTTTATACTCTAAACACTTATTAACAAAGTCATTGGCAAATGTCAGATTACTTCCAAAGTGAAAGTGGGCATAACCAGCAATGCCAGCGCCTTTAGTATAGCCACAATTCCAACTTTGTATTACTTTATTCTCTCTTCTTTTTTCTAATTTATATACTGTTTTTTCATTAAAAAAAGATTCTGACCTATGGAATTCATGTATTTTAATTGTGTTATTATTTTGAGTTAATGACGCATAACCAAAACGTTGTAGTTTTTGTGTCATTTTACTATAACCTTTAAACCACCCTACCATTGAGTACTCTAATCCATGCAAATCTATTAATGTTTCACCTAAATACATTAGACCTCCACATTCTGCAATATAGGGTAGGCCATTATTAAGATTTTTTAATAGTGAAGATTTCATCTCTCTGTTTTCTGAAATCTCTTTGGCAAAAACTTCAGGGAATCCACCACCAAGATATAAACCATGAATATTTTTAGGTAGTTCTCTGTCACTAATAGGACTATAAGGTATCCACATAATATTATACATTTCAGATAATATATCTAAACTATCTTGGTAATAAAAGTTGAACGCACTATCCTTTGCAATTGCTACTCTAAGTGATATTGGGTTCTCTTTTTTTAATTCAAACAGTGGGAAATCTGTAAGGACTGTAGATTCCGAGAGTTTAATTATTTTATCTAAGTCGATAGTAGACTCAACCTGATTGGCTAAAGTTTTAAATGTAGTTTCAAGTTCTATCTGCTCACAGGCAGGTACCAGACCTAAATGTCTTTCTGGTAGACTAATAACACTATCCCTTATTAGGTAACCACAAGGTATAACAGTGGTATGATACTCTATTGCACTTTTTAAGAGTTCATAATGTTGTCTACTACCTACGTTATTAATAATAACTCCAGTAATTTTAGTATCTGGATCAAAAACTTCAAAACCTTTTATTGTGGCCGCAATAGATGATGCAACACCACTACCATCCACTACTAAAATAATTGGAGTATTTAGGATCTTTGCAATAGATGCACTGGTTCCAATATCACTTTTTATCTCAGCTCCATCAAAAAGTCCCATTACTCCTTCTATAATAGCTATATCTTTATTTCTACTGTTTTTGACAAATAAATACTCGATCATCTGCTTATCTAGAAGATATGAATCTAAATTACTACAAATATTACCAGTTATATAAGAATGATATGCGGAATCTATATAATCGGGACCAACTTTGTATGGTTGAACATTCATTTTTTTGGATAATGCAGCCATAATTCCCATGGAAACAGTGGTTTTACCTACCCCACTTTTTGTACCTGCTATTAAAATCCTTTTCATAGGCATTTTCTTGGAGATAAGAATAAAGACAAATTCATTAGTTGAGATTTTATTAGACGAGTTTTATCCAAGATGACTCCTGTAAATTATAAAATATAGAACTATAAATAGTAGCTCTGTAATTTCACAAATTGCACCGTAACAATCACCTGTTAAACCCTCTAGTTTTTTTGATACTGAGATAGAAAAGAGAATTAATATTAATATTAGTGGTAATATAAAAAGTATAGATAAAGGCGATAACAGATAAATTGTTAAACCTAAAGTTAATACCAATGGTGTTATCCAATACCACTCTTTAATACTCTTTTTAAAGAAGTTTCCCATACCATCAGGTCTAGCAGATTTAAAGAAACGTATAACTATAAGCTGCATTAGTCTTCCCCACGTTGGTGCTAAAATTAATGGGAATAATAATTTAGAACTATCGGTAATAATTAATTCTCTTACAAATATTATTTTTAAAATTATTAGAAGTATTAATGAGAGGGCACCAAATGCACCAATGTTACTATCCTTCATTATTCTAAGTCTATCTTCTCTGTTTCCTCCACCAAAGCCATCAAAAAGATCTGATAGACCATCTAAATGTAATCCTCCAGTAAATAATATCCACAGTAGAACTGAAATTGAAGCTGTAGCTAAAGGACTAATTAGTGGATTTAGTATATAAATAATAGAAGATAAAATAATCCCGATTGATAGTCCTACAAATGGAAAATATATAATACTACCTGCTACTTTATTTAGATCTTCATCCTGTTTCCAAGGTATTGGTAATATGGTTAAAAATCTAAATGCATATAATAATCTTTTCATTATAGAGTATTCCTCTCCTCTGCCTTTATTACTTCTGCGTCTGTAAATGTAGTCATATTATTGAATATATTTACAGCAACTTCAGCTAAAGAGATCCCTAAAAGGGCACCTGTACCTTCCCCTAACCTCATACCAAGATCTAATAGAGGTTTTTGCTGTAGAAAATCTATTACTTTATTATATCCTGTTTCTGCAGAGTGATGAGCTGAAATCAGATATGGTTCTATGCTTGGGGTTATTTTAATTGCAATTAATGCGGCAGCTGTAGCAATAAAGCCATCTACCATAACTGGTATCTGTACAGAAGCGGCTCCTATCATGGCACCGGCCATAGCTCCGATTTCAAACCCACCAATTTTTGCCAATATATCTAATCCATTATTCGGGTCTATTTTATTTATCAGTAGAGCCTTTTTAATAACTTCTCTTTTTTTCATTATTTTCTGGTCTATTATTCCAGCCCCAGGTCCTGTTACAAGATCAACATCCTGTCCTGTAATAAAAGAAAAGATTGCACTAGAGGGTGTTGTATTTCCTATACCCATCTCACCTACTGCAATAATATCTAAACCTCTCTTTTTTTGATCTAATAGTACCTCTATTCCAACTTCAACAGACCTAGTTGCCTGCTCTAAAGTCATTGCTGGCCCTTTACAAATATTATTAGCACCTTTTTGGATAGATTTTTTATATATTGGCAGATCTACTGGATACTCTGTTGCAACACCAACATCGGTGACAACTACTCTTGCACCAATAGAGTCAGCTATAACATTTACCCCTGCACCCTTAGATTCTACAAAATTCTGCATCATCTGTGCTGTAACTTCTATAGGAGCAGATGCGATGCCCTCTTCGTGGACAGTCAGATGATCTCCACCAAAAAGAAGAACAGCTTTATCCTTAATTTTTGGAGTTAGAGTATTCTGAATTCCAGCTATTTTAATAGAAAGATCTTCTAAACGCCCAAAAGCACCTCTTGGTTTTGTTAAGTTATCCTGTTTATCTTGAGCTTCAGATAATAGACTACTAGATATGGGTTTTATATTAGCTATTGTACTACTTAATAGATCCATTTTATACATCCTCTTTTAAAATCGTTGGTATACCTGCTTGCATCACAACAACTTTATTGGCAGACCTAGCAATTTCCTGATGTAACAAACCTGCAATATCTTGAAAAACTCGTCCTAACGGATATGGAGAAATAAGTCCAACTTCAACTTGATTAGAAACTATAACGACTTCTGCTTCAATATCTTTAATTTGACTTATAAATTCTTTACAGGAAGAAATTATATTGTCCATTAGTTCTTCTCTTATATAGTTCTCACCTGCTTGTCCAATTTTATTTGTTATCCATAAAGTTAAACAGTCAAATAGTATTAAGTCATATACATTCCCTTTTTTTTCGAATATAGATTTTACATCTAGAGGTTCTTCTGCAGTATCCCAGTTTTTAGGTCTATCAGCTCTATGTCGGTCTATTCTGTGTTTCATTTCATCATCTAATGCTTCTGCAGTTGCTAAATATAGTATTTCACCACCACGAGACTCTCTATCCGATGCCAATTTTTCAGCATAACTGGTTTTACCACATTTGATTCCACCAAGTACTAATGTTATCTTTCCCAATTTTTATCTCCTGGAATTAAAAGGTTAATTCATTTTAGACAATGTTAGTATGACCAGTATATAAATATATTTTTAATTTTTGTAATCTATAACAAAAAAATACAAAAATATAATATAAATTACAAACATTTTTGTATATTCCGTGGAATAATGTCTACATGGATAAAATTATAATTACAAATAGAGATAAAAACTTATTAGACTCTTTAAGAGAGGACTTTAATATACCACTTGATGCATCTTGTAGTGGAAATGGGACTTGTGGAAAATGTAAGGTTAAAATATTAAATGGAAATGCCATAGAACCTGAATCTTTAGAAAAGTCATTATTAACAGATTATGAGCTAGATTCTGGAATTAGACTTGCATGTAATGTTATGCCAATAACAGATATTGAATTAGAAGTTGAATATAATGTAAACAGTAGTTTGATCCTAGAAAGTCACTTAGGTTATACAGGAAAGATAGATACATTAGTAAAAAGAAAAGATATAAAACTATCCAGACCTAGTTTAGAAGACCAGAGAGATGATATTACTAGGCTTATCCAAGAATTAAATCTGAACCAGCCTTTTATACCTTTAAAAGTTCGACAGAATATTTCTGGTGTTTTGTCCAAAAACAATTATTCACTGGCGGTAACTTATACAGATAATAAAATAATCTCTGTAACTGCAATTACAAATAAGTATGCCCATTATTCGGTCGCTATAGATATAGGAACTACAACGGTGGTTTTATATCTGTTAAACAGTACAACAGGTGCAATTGTTGAATCTGTTAGTCAATTAAATAGTCAAAAGTCATTTGGTGCAGATGTTATATCTCGGATAGATTACTGTATTAAAAATAGTAATGGTCTTAAAACTCTTGGGGAGAAAATAACTACACAATTAGATGGGATGATTAGAGAGTTAATGTTTAAAAACAATATTAATGAATCTGATATTACTAGCTTAGTAATTGCTGGAAATACTACAATGTTACACCTACTTACAGGTACCGATCCTGCAACAATTGCAACTGCTCCATTTACACCAGTTTTCTTAGATAGTTTTAGCTTTAATATAAATGAGATTATGAATATGCAAAATGACCTAGAAGTATTTATATTACCTTCAATATCTGCATATGTTGGTGCTGATATTGTTTCTGGAGTTTTAGCTACTTCTATGGATGAGTCACTGAATATATCCTTATTGGTTGACCTTGGAACAAACGGTGAAATTATTCTTGGAAACAGTCAATCTTATTTTAGTTGTTCAACTGCTGCAGGACCTGCTTTTGAGGGGGCTCATATATCTAATGGAATAGGAGCTATAACAGGGGCTATCAATAGATTTTCGATATCAGAAAACCAGAGATTCACAACAATAAATAACGGTAAACCAATCGGTATATGTGGATCTGCAATAGTAGATATTGTTTCTGAATTTATCACCCATAAAATAATAGATGAGACAGGTAGATTTGATGAAGATAATCTAGTAGATGACAAAAATTACATAGCAGATGGTGAAGGAGCATATATAATAGTTTCCGCCCAAGATTCTGGAACAGGAGAGCAGATACTTTTTACCCAGAAGGATATAAGAGAAGTTCAACTAGCAAAAGCGTCTATATCAGCTGGAATTGAGACACTTATTAACAGAGCTGGGATAGAAAGATCTGATATAAAAAATCTTTATATAGCCGGGGGATTTGGAAATTATATAAATATAAATAGTGCATCAAATATGGGTTTAATACCAAAAGATTTAGTAGATATATCCACATCGGTAGGGAATAGCTCAGGTCTTGGTGCAATACATTGTTCTCTACATTCTAAGAATATTGAAGTTTGTAATAAAATTGTCGGTAAAACTACATATATTGAACTATCAAGTAGTCCTTATTTCCAAGATAAATATATAGAAGGAATGATGTTTTAATGAAGATACTAGAAATACCATTTGAATTTAATATTAAGGAATTTAATAGAAGAGTAAAAATTGAACTATATGAAGGTATGGAAGATGAAATAGAGGAACTGTTAAAAAATGTGATACCTCTTGTGTCTGCAAAAGCTATATTTATAGAATCAAAAATTACTCCAGAAGAAAATATTATAACAATTGGGTCTCAAATTTTTAAAGATGAAGTTCTAACAAAAAAACTTCAGGATAACAGTATTGTTTTCCCATATATTGTTACATGTGGTACCGGATTAGAAAACCTAGAAGATTACAAAAATGATATGTTAGCTGAATATTGGTTAGATGCTATAAAACAGATGGCAATGGATAGTGCTTTTGACTATTTTAGAGATTATATAAAATCCAAATACAAAATAGATAAACTATACTCGATGAATCCTGGGTCTGATGTCTGTGGTGATGGTTGGGATTTTACTGACCAAAAGAAGTTATTTAATCTGTTTCCAAATATAACAGAAAATATTGGAGTTACCCTATCAGAAAGTTTATTAATGTCACCAAATAAAACAGTCTCAGGTATTATTTTTGAATCAGATAAAGATTTTGTTAGTTGTCTAGAATGTTCTAATACAGATTGTCAAAATAGAAGAATAATCCACGATGGATCGATAATGTAAGCTCCAGTTTCCTGGAGCTTATTTAAATATATTTATTGAAATATTTCTACTGCGGCTGTTGCTGCAGATGCTGCATCTGCAGTATAGATATCTGCACCAATAGATTCACAATAGTTTTGTGTAACTGGGGCTCCACCAACCATTATTTTAGTATTGGCTCTAATTCCTTCTGCTTCAAATAACTTAACAACAGCTTCCATCTCTTTCATTGTTGTTGTTAAAAGTGCTGAACATGCAATTACATTAACACCGTGCTCTTTAGAAGCATCTAAAAACTGCTGTGCAGAAACGTCAGTACCAAGATCGATAACTTCTAGACCTTTTCCTTCCATCATCATTCTAACAAGGTTTTTACCAATATCATGTAAGTCACCTTTTACAGTACCTAAAAGAACTTTACCAACAGCTTCAACTCCATCTTCAATTAAAAGAGGTTTTAATAATGCTGCACCCTGGTTCATAGCCCTTGCTGCAATTAATACTTCAGGTACATAAACTTCATTATTTTTGAATTTCTCTCCAATAATACTCATTCCTGACATAAGTCCTTTGTTTAAAATTACTTCGGCACTTATACCCTCAGCAATCGCTGCTGCTACCATCTCAGTTACTTCTTTTGCTTTACCTTTTTGTAGTGCTAATGATATTTTTTCAAAATCAGCCATATAATCTCCTATTTTAATATGCAATGATCTAGAACCACGAAATCATCTTGCTAATTTCATATACCAAAGTTTCCTGACTTGGGATCAATCTTTACTGAGCCTTCCCGGTAAACCAGTGGTAATCTCAGTGTTGTCCCCCATTACAGTGACGGGCTCGTAGAGGAATCTAACCTCATTTCCTTTGTAGTATATCTGTTTGTTATATGTTTAAAGTATATAAGCTCATAATGTTCCGGTATTTGAAAATATTACTAATTTTTGTACTTTTTTACAAAAAATCTCTATAAATTTATATCTAGTATAGATTCTATGCTCTAATATAGAGTAATTAAGAACAGGGAGATAGGTTACAATTATGGGGCAAGATGGTATTGATATAACTAAGGCTTTAAAAGCTGCAAAAGACTTTGAGATTGCCACAGGTATTAAATGTTTTCTAACAAACGAGAATGGAGAAACAATAGGTGCACAGGGAGTAGCCCCTAGTTCATGTACTTTTTGTACTGTATTAAACCATTATACAGGTAAAGAGATAAATTGCAGACAAGCCCACCTATATGGAAGTGATAATGCCCTTCGTTTTGGTGGAAAATATACATATTTTTGTCCTTTATCACTTACACACTTTACTGCTCCTATCCTTATAAAGGGAATTGTTAGAGGTGCTTTAGTTGGTGGTCCTGTTCTTTTAATTAACCATGACGAATATTTTGCCGACGAAATTCTTAAAGATGTATCTTTAAATAGTGAACAGATTACAAAGATGAGAGGTATTATTGGAAAAATACCACTACTTAGTCCTAAAAGAGCTACAGCCTTATCAGAACAACTATTAGCAACATCCTCTATGTTATCTAACTTAGATATAAATAAATATGCTACTGAACAGTTTGAAAGTTCACAACAATCACAAATATCTGAATACATTCATAATCTTAAAGATCAAGGTATTACAGAAACTAAATACTCTATAGAAAAAGAGAAAGAGTTATTAAGATTAATATCAAAGGGTGATAAAAAAGGTGCACAGAAGCTATTAAATGAGATATTAGGTGAACTATTTTTTAATACAGGGCAAAATTTTGATATTATGAAGTCTAGAATCCTTGAACTTGTAGTACTTCTATCGAGGGCTGCAATGGATGGTGGAGCAAACGTAGAACAGATATTTGGTCTTAACTTTAACTATTTAAAAGAGATAAATCAATTTAAAAATATTGAGACTTTATGCAACTGGTTAACTAAAATAATGGTTAGATTTATAGATTTTGTATTTGACTTAGATAAAGTAAAACATGCCGATGCAATTTATAAGTCTATACAATACCTTTTTGAACACTATACAGAAAAGGTAACTTTAGAAGATGTAGCAAGCCATGTTTACCTAAGTCCTGCGTATTTTAGTAAAATATTTAAAGAAGAGATGAATATATCGTTTAAAAATTATTTAAATACATTACGAATAGATAAAAGTAAAAGCCTACTTGAGAGTAGTGATATACAGTTAATAGATATTGCAGGTTTAGTAGGATACGAAGATCAGAGTTATTTTAGTAAGGTTTTTAAAAAATTATCAGGGATCTCTCCTGGTAAATTTAGAGACAGAAGAGGTAAAATACTTAGTACAAATCAGGAAATTCATTAAAAAATAACAAAAAGTCGTAAATTAGTTCAATATTTCCCACTAAATTAGGGGTACATTTAATCATCAACGAATAGGCTGGTCGACACTAATGATTACCATGCCTATGCAACCAAGGGGAAAAAAATGAACGGAAAAGAACTAATTTATAGTGCATTTAGAAACGAGAAGCTGGAAAGAACTCCATGGGTTCCATATACAGGAATACAGGTAGGTAAATTCAAAGATTACACTGCAACAGAGTTATTAAAAGATGCAGATAAACTATATGAATGTTTAATGGAGTCTCATAAACAGTATAGTCCTGATGGAATGCCAGTTATATTTGATTTACAAGTAGAAGCTGAAATATTAGATTGTGAACTACTTTGGGCAAACGATGCTCCACCAACAGTAAAATCTCACCCATTAGCAGATTCAAAAGTAATTCCAACTAAAATTCCAACTAAAACAGAGGGAAGAATCCCAATGATTTTAGATGTTATGAAAAGAATGAAGGCATCTGTTGGTGATACAACAGCTCTTTATGGTTTAGCTTGTGGACCTTTTACATTAGCTTCTCACTTAAGATCAACTAACATTTTTATGGATATGTACGATGATCCTGATTATGTAATAGCACTTTTAGACTACTGTGCCGATGTTTTTATAGCAATGTCAGACTATTTTATTGAAGCAGGAATGGATGTTATTGGTGCAGTTGATCCTTTAGTATCTCAGATTTCACCTGACTCATTTGCAGAGTTCATATCTGCTCCATATAAAAAGATCTTTGATCATTTAAGAGAAAAAGAAACATTATCATCATTCTTTGTTTGTGGTGATGCAACTAAAAACTTAGCAGTAATGTGTGAAACTGGAGCTGATTGTCTTAGTATCGACGAAAATATCGACTTAGTAGCAGCTAAAAAAGTTACTGACAAATATGGTAAAGTATTAAGTGGAAATATCCAGTTAACTGTTTGTATGTTACTTGGAAACCAAAAAGATTGTCAAAAAGCAGCAATCGAAAAAATTGATCAGATGGGTGATTCAAACTTTATATTAGCACCTGGTTGTGACATGCCATACGATACTCCAATTGAAAATGTTATTGGAATTGGTCAGGCTGTTCAAGATGTTGAAAATACTAGAACTTTCTTAGAATCTTATGTAAGAGATGACTTAAACTTTGATATCGAAATGCCAGATTATGAAAACTTAGATAAAATTATGATCGAGGTTTTAACAATTGACTCTGCAACTTGTGCAGCTTGTGGTTACATGAAAGCAGCAGCAGATGATATGACAGCTATTTTTGGTGATAAAGTTGAAATTATAGAACGAAAAATTACTGAGAAAGAAAATATTATTCGTCTAGGTAAACTAGGTGTTGCTAACTTACCTACAATTTGTATTAACGGGGATGTAGAGTTTATCTCTTTAATTCCAAATAGAGATGAATTATCAAAAGCAATTAACATGAAATTATAACCCTGGAGAAAAAACATGGACAAAAAAATTGATATTGTTATTATAACAGGCTTCTTAGGAGCTGGTAAAACCACACTTTTAAATAAATTAGTTACTTCCTATAGTGACCAAAAAATAGGTCTCTTAGTAAACGATTTTGGTAAAGTTCCAATAGATGGAAGTATTGTTAGAAATAACAGTACCGATCCCAAAAATAAAATTTATGAAATTGGGAATGGATCTATTTTTTGTTCATGTTTAACTGCAGATTTTGTTATGGGGCTTCAATTTTTTATTAAAGAAGCTCCAGATATTCTTTTTATAGAGACATCAGGAATGTCAGATCCTAGTAGTATGGCAAGACTTTTAGGTGAATATAAATTATGGGATGCTTTTAATATTAAACATGTTTTATGTGTTTCTGATTGTACTAATGTACTTAAATTACGAAAACATATGACCTTTGTAGATAGACAAATTGAGTCATCTAATACAATTCTATTAAATAAGTGTGACTTAGTAACAGAAGAGATTAGAAATGAAATAACAACTGTTATGGCACGAACGAACTCGACCGCAAGATTAGAATTTACTAACTACTGTGAATTTGACTATAAATCAATGGATTCTAAAGAATTTATGCCAGATGGTGCAGCCACATCATGTAATACAAAATCAAACAGACCTTCTAGTCTGAATTTACCACAATTAGATCTGCCTAAAGATGAATTTATTAAATATTTAAATTCAATTATTCCCACAACTCTTCGAATTAAAGGTTTTTATTCATTTGGTACAGACCATTATTATATAAGTAATAATAACGGAGTAATAGAACTTGAAGAGATTACAGAAGAAAAGAAACAAGATACTGGAATAACTATTATTTTAATCGCAACATATATGGAAGAACTTGAGAGTAGTTGGGATAATTTTAAGAAAGATCATACAGTATAGGATGATGAAAATGAGCAAAAATATAATATCAGAATTTTTAGGAACTCTATTTCTTGTATTAACAGCAATTGGTTCTACAATTTTAGCTGACTTTGTATTTGGTGCACCAATATATATAACTGTTTTTATTAATGGCATAGCTGTTGCGTTTGTTCTATTTTGTCTTATTGAGATGTTTGCTCCCCTCTCTGGAAGTCATTTTAATCCTGCTGTAACAATATCATTGTTTGTTGCAGGTGAAATGAATAAAAAGAAAGCTGGGCTTTATATTTTAGCTCAGTTATCAGGAGCATTTATAGGTATAATTATTACTAATTTAATATTTTTTGATGTGAATCCTATAATATTATCAGTATCAGAAACTCTAATAACTCCACCTAAACTTTTATCGGAATTTATATGTACATTTATATTAATGGGAGCAATTATATCCTTAGTTCGAGGAAAGTCTAAATATACTTCTTTAGTTATTGGGTTATTAGTTGGAGGTATGATTCTAGTCTCATCAAGTAATATGTATGCAAATCCTGCAGTCTCATTTGCTAGAATATTTACATATGCTATATGTGGCATATCCCCAGTATCAGCAATACTTTATACTATTGTAGAAACATTAGGAGCGTTATCAGCTTTATTAATATTCTCTAAACTATATCCTCTAAAAGTTGAAGTGAAATGTGCACCATTTGACTGTTCCTGCAAAAAATTAAATCTATAATATTATTTTGTATTTTCACTTCTAAACACTTCTAAAGATTCTAAGAGTTCAGGATATTGTTCTGGATTATCTAGAAAGTCTACAAAAAAATCCAGCCCAGCTTCTGAGACTACTGGTGAAGCTGCTAAGTCATAATTAAATGCCCAGTTTTTACTCTGGGAAATATACTCTTTGATCTGTAACTGTATTGGATTATATATATTATCATTAACATTAACTAATGGTGCAATTGCCCCTGAATCCCTATTAAAAGACTCCTGAGCCCCAGCTTTTGTAAATGCCACTAGAACTTCTTTTGATAACCCATGTTTTTTTGATCCACTAGAAAGTAAAACACCATCAATTGGTCCTAATGAAGCTATATCGATGGAAGGATCAATTACTGGAAACCGGAAGAATCCATAATCAACATTTGGTTCTTGTCCCTCTCTCTCTAACACAGGAATTGTCCATGTTCCCATTAATGTCATAGCGACCTCTCCTGTTGATACTTTAACAACAGCATCATCCCAATCGTCTTCCAGCATATTGTTACCAAAAAAACCTTTTCCTAGTAGTTCTTTCCAAATTTCCATTGTTTTTAGAACTTCAGGATCATTATATTTTCCACCATTATTCATTAACTTTTCTCTATATGTGAACCCGGCGGTTCTTAACATAATGAAATCAAACCAAAATTGAGCTGGCCACCTATTTTTTGCACCTAAAGCAAAAGCGGCTACTCCCTTGTTTTTTAAGATATCAGCAACCTCTAATAAACCATCCCAGTTCTGAGGTGGATCGATATTATACTTATTAAAAAGATTTTTATTATAAAAAAATCCTACATAATGTCTAGTTATCGGTAACATATATATTTCACTGTTATATGAACATGCATCAAGAACTGATTTGTCAAATACAGACGGATCTACTAATGTTTTAAATAGATCCGATATCGGTGATATTTGACCATGTTCTACTAAATATTTTGTTCTAGACCCAGCCCAATATGTAAAAAGATCCGGAGGATATTGGCTCTCTAATTGAGTTCTAATACTAATTTTGAACTCTTCATGATCCATTGGTGTTGCGATTAGATTAAATTCCTTTTGATTAGAATTTACAGTGTCAGCTAATTTATCAATTCCTGAAGAGAGACTTTCAGTAAAATAGTGCAGAAATTGAATTGACGGTCTCTCTTTATTAACTTCTTTACAGGAAAATAGGGATAATATAATAGATAGAACTATAATCTTTTTCACTTTGAAGTCTCCTTTGGAAAATGTATAGTAAAGCTGGTACCTTTACCAAGAGTACTACGACATTCTATATTTCCTTCTAAATTATTTTTAATAAGATCTCTAATTATATTTAAACCAAGACCTGTACCACCACTACCATTTTTTGTTGTAAAGAAAGGTTGATATAACTGAAACATATTTTCTTTACTAATACCTACTCCATTATCTTTTACCACTATCTCAATGTAATTATTCTGTTCAGCGATTATTAGATCTATTATGCCTTCCGTCCTATTTTCAAATCCGTGAAGAATACTATTATTTATGAGATTTGTAATTATCTGATATAAGATAGAAGGATATATATCAATGGAAAGATCTTCTTTACATATAAGATTGATAATATAAGATTCGTTTTTTAGTTTGTAAGTATAACCTTTTATTATTTCAGTAATATAACTTTTAACATTAATAGTTCTAACTTCGTTACTAAATTGATCTGATGCAAAGTTTTTAAAGTTAGTAGATAGATCAGATGCTCTTTTTAAATTAGTTTCTATCATATCGGTAACTTCTAAAGCAGATGATGAAAAGTCTGATAATTGTGATTTTTTCAAAGTGTCATTTTCGAAATTATCAATAATGTCTTTTATTACCATAGACAGATGGGAAGACGCTGTAATTGAGATACTTAATGGATTATTAATTTCATGAGCAATTTTAGTTGCATGTCGCCCTAAAACTGCCATTTGTTCTGAATGTATAAGACTTTCCCTCATCACATTTAATTCGATTGTTCTCTCTTCTACTCGTTTTTCAAGGTTATCATTTATATGTTTAAGTTTTTCACGGTTATCTGCTACTTCGACAGCTACCTTTGTTATTGCATTAGTTAAATAAACATCCTCTTTGATAGCAAGTCTTTTATAGGGTAGAGATATATGATATCTACCAATAGATATACTTTTTACGCCAGTAATTAGCTGTTTAATTCTATATTGTAAAAACAGGATACTTATTAATCCTAATACTACAGATAGAAAAATTAAAATGATTAGAGCAGTATTTGTGGTTCTTGTTATAGCAGCAAGTCCTCTTAATAAGCTTTTTTCAGGTGTAAGTACAATTAAGTTATAAAAATAAAGAGGATCTGAATATAACTGAATTAACAACTTTTCAATATCACCATTTTTTAACCTACTATCACTAAAACTAATAAAACGGCCTTTATTACTTCGGCTAAGACTTTTAGGAGCAAAGCTATAATTGAAAAATTTATCATCCGGAGGATATATAGCATTATCAGATGTGATAAGTCTAACTTCAGAGTGTGTAGACTCTTCGATTGAATGTAGAAGATCTTTTAATATATTAATGTCTATAGATACACCTAATATGTATATTTTTGTATCTGATTCTATAATTCTATAGTTCCATATAGACCCACTTAATCCACTATTATTAGGCGGGGTTCCTAACCACAAGCTTCTTTCATGATTTTCTTCTAAAAGTCTAACTTTTTGAGATTCAAGAAATTCTTTAGTAGATCCTTTTTCCATAAAAAATCCCCTAGGATACTTATTATTAAAAATTAAAGATTTATTACTGGCATCAATATCGATTAAAACTAAATCTCCAATAGTATCAGTATGAGTCCTTAGATCACTTATTATTTTACTGCTTTTTTCAGAAATCTGCTTTTGTTCTAATAAACTTAGTAGTTCGTTATTGTTGCTTAAATCGTATGATAATGAATCTACATCTTTTAAAATTTCATTAATATATTTTTGAGCCTGATCTAAAATACCCTGGGTTAGAACAGTTGTGTTTTTTAGAATGTTATCTCTAATACTACTACTGACAATTGTATACATTGAAACAAGTGGCACAGCACCAAGAAATACTACAACAATCATGAGAATAGTTTTTATAGAGATAGTTTTTATTTCTTTCATTAATACTAATTTTAGTCTATTTTATGTTAAAGTAAAGAAAATACGTCATAATAATAACTACTACTAAGGCTTCTTATTATTAGAAATGTGTTCAAAAACTGTTGAGACATTTTTAATAAAAAGTGAAATTAAATTTTTATCTGTGTCACATAATTCACTATGACAAGAAAGATATAAAAGGGTATGTCCTCCAGTTGCTGTTTCAAAAAAACCGATATATGAGTTATCATCAAATGAACTACTTTTATCTTTTATAGCTTTTAAAAGGTTTGACCTTAAAGGATCACTAATGGCTTCACAAAGGTTTATCTTTTCTTTTCCTGCAAAATCACCTGTAGCGGCTACAATTTGATAATCATCTCCCGATTCATCTAAATAAGCAGATAAACTTGAAAATTTCAGATAAAAGGAGTCATCTTCTAGCTGTAGAATTGAAATTAGTTGCTCAAGTATTCCTGAAGCAAAAAGACTGAATGATTTATAATCATATAGACTTCCTACTCCCTCAATTATTCTTTCTAACCCAACCCTACTACGATTCAAGATTTTTATGTGGTGATAAGTTCGTAGAGACGAAACTACTGATGTAAATAATTTTTGAGATGTAATCTCTGTTTTTAGTTTATAATCATTTATATCATAATCAACAATAACTTTCTGTTCTGGGGCTTGTCCTGGCTGACCAGTTCTTAAGATGATTCTAACACTATGGTTTTTTAGTTTTTCTCGTATATCTTTTACACATAACAGACCAGCATCATCACTTTCCATAACCACATCAAGTAGTATTAGTGCGATATCATTCTCTTTTGACAAAATTTCAATAGCTTCCCGCCTGGAGTATGCACTTGTTATAGACAAGGAACGATTTTTAAATCGATAATCTCTTAAAACCATTTTTGTCATTCGATGTATCTCAGGTTCATCATCAACAATCAGAATATTCCATACTTGTTTATCATCCTGTAAAGATTTTTCTTCTGTAATGTCTTCTTTAAAAGATATAAGTTCATCATCGTCACTAAATGTGATTAAGTCATTATCTGACACTGTTTTTCTCCTATGTTCCTACATTAATTGGAAATTGAATTTTAAAATGTGCACCCTTCATTGAAGTATCTATACATTCTACCCTACCTTTAAGTGTTTGTACTACTAAATTATATAGGATATGCATACCAAGGCCACTACCTCCAACTCCTCTTTTTGTAGTAAAAAAAGGATCAAAGATATTTGGTATTATGTTAGAAGGAATACCCCTACCTGTATCTATATAATCTATATGTATTTTAGTATCTGCCTTTTTAATAGTAATAATAATTTGACCTGAATCTATATCTTCAAAACCATGAATTATAGAGTTCATAATTAGGTTAGTGATTATCTGGGATAAAGCACCAGGGTAGCTTGTCACAGTGTACTCTTTTTCCATATTTATTAAAATTTTATGTTTTGTCCTTTTAATTTTTGGATGTAAACTCATTAAAACTTCTTCTAGATAGGCACCAATTTTAAAATTTCTAAGGTGTTCACTTGTCTGATCTACAGCAACCTTTTTAAAACTCTGAATGAGGTTTGCAGCTTGTACAACATTAGTCAAAATTATATCGGAGCTTTCTGTTGCATCAAAAATATATTTATTAAAATCCTTTTTAGATAACTCACCCCCAGTAAATTTGTGGGAGACTTCATCGGTGATTCCTTTAAAATACGATGCTGCAGTTATACTAATACCAATAGGAGTATTAATTTCGTGGGCCACACCTGCAACAAGGCCACCAAGCGCAGCCATTTTCCCTGACTCAATCAGCTGTTCTTGGGTCTCTTTTAAATTTATTAAAGAGTTATTTAGCTCTTTAGTTCTCTCTCCAACCTCTAACTCTAATCTATTTTTTGCTCTCTCTAAAGTTGATAACCTATACTTAATAAACAGTGTTATAAGAAGTAGAGTTACTAGAATATACAGAGTATTAGCCCACCACCTCTTCCACCAAGGTGGGGTAATCTTTATTGGAATATTTATACCATCTTCATTCCATACACCGTGATTATTAGATGCTTTAACCAAAAATGTATACTCTCCTCCATCAAGATTAGTATACGTAGCAGTAGAGTTATTTTTAGAATCAATCCAAGTTTTATCAAAACCCTTCATCATATACATATAGCTATTTTGACCTGGATTATTATAATCTAATGCTGAAAATTCAAAAGTTATCATACTATCTTTCCAACTTAAATCCAGACTTTTTATACCAGAGGCAGCAACATCCATCTCATATTTTTTATTAAAAGTTTTGAAAGCAGTTAATACAACTTTAGGCTTATTTTCATTTTTCTTTATGTTCAAAGGGTCAAAAATAGTTAAACCATTTTTTCCAACAAAATACATATAACCATTATCATCAGTTATAGAGTTATCGTTTCTAATAGAGAACTCATTTCCCTGAATTCCATCTGATACAGTAAAGTTGTTAATCTCTTTTGTATCGTAATTAAAATTAACTAATCCCTGGGATGTCCCTAACCAGAAAGCTCCCCCAGAATCTTCTTCTATACTCAAAATAGAATTACTTATAAATCCATCAGATTCTGTAAAAGTGGAAAATGTATTATCTATTTCATTAAATAATTTAAGACCTGTATCAGTTCCAACCCATATTCTTGATTTTTTATCCTGATAGATAGAAGTAATCATTCCTGATATATGTCTGTTTTTTGAATCAACTTTATTTATAAAACTTTCCCACTCTCCTGTGTTATAATCCTTTCTTTTAAGACCCTCAGATGCTGTTCCAACCCATAAACTATCTTTATTATCAATAAATAGAGTTGTTAATGGAGTTTTATCATAAAATATTTCATAGTCATCTCTGCCCGGGGATATTTTTATTAACCCTCTTTCAGTCGTTAGCCATAGGTTTTTATCCCGATCTTCAACTATCTTTCGTACAGTTATACCAGAATATATCTCTTCATCTTTCACAGACGGAAATATTCTTGTAAATGAACTGTTATCTCTATCAAAGTATGTTAATCCATACTGTCCAATATATAAGTTACCACTAGAATCTTCATATATAGATAAAACTTCTCCTTCAGGTAGGCTATTTTTAATATCCTTATTAGGTAGATAGTGGGTAATTTTAGATTCACTTCTATTCCATTTGTTTAAACCGGATTGATGTCCTTGACCTCCAATCCAAATATTTTTATCTGTTGTTTGATAAATAGTAAAAAGAGATGAAACGGAAAAGCTATTAGAATCACGATCGATGCTTTTATAGTTAATAAATTGTTCATTAAGAAGGTTATATTTATTTAAACCACCATCAACAGTCCCACTCCATAATACTCCACCTGTATCGATAAAGTTAAAAAAAACTAAATTACTACTTAAACTACTTTGGATGATTGAGTTATTTAAAAACCTACGTACTTTCCCAGTTTGTATATCAAACTTTCCAATACCACCTCCAAAACCTGCTAACCACAAATTACCAGATGAATCCTGTTCTATATCCCATATATAATCATCAGCTATAGATTCGTTATTATTATGATCGTACCTAAAATGGAAAAACTCACCTGTATTTCGATCTAATTTATTAAGTCCCGCCTTCCCTCCAACCCATATATGACCATCAACATCCTCTGTTATAGCTCCACAAGTATCACTTGATATTGTTTTAGGATTACCTGGATCGTTAGTATAAGACTTAAATTTGTGAGTATCCGGATTATAATAATTTAATCCTCCGCCATATGTCCCAATCCAAATAGTTCCATCCCTACTTTCGTACATATGGTAAATAAGAGAGTTTGTTAATTTCCCATTAGTATTTCGATTTGGATAGTTATGGGTAAAAGTATTTGTAGAGGGATTATACAGATCTAAACTTTTTGCTGTAGCAATCCAAATGTTACCATCTTTATCTTCTAATAGAGAGTATATCGAGTTATCAGCTATACTGTTTAAATCAGTTGGGGAGTGGCTGAAGTTATGGAATTTTAGATTAATTGGGTCTAATCGGCTAAGACCTCCGCCATTTGATGCAAACCAAATATATCCATTTCTATCAGTTATAATACTATAAATACTTCCGGAAACTATAGAGCTAGAATTGTCTGGTTCATGTTTAAACTGTACAAACTCTACACCGTCGTACCTAAAAACACCATTATTTCCTTCAGTACCAAACCATAAAAACCCTTGGTTATCCTGGGTTGCTGATACAATGGCTTGAACTAAACCATTAGTTTCATCAAATATAGTAAAGTTATCTACAATCTGTTGAGAGAATAAAGAGTTAGCTGAGAATATATATATGATTAAAAAAAATTTTAACTTTGTTAAATAATTAATTTTTGTCATAAATTAATTGTAAAAGATTCACTTCATCTTTGCCAATTATTTAGATGCTTTATATTATAAACTTCACTAATATATATGAATGTTATCAGTACTCTTACCAACTAGGATGCCAATATCTATATTAACTGGTAAATTAGTAACAAACGGGGTTATAGTAAAACAAAGAGGTAATTATGACTAAAGCCCAAGTTATGGAATATTTTGATTCCCTTAAAGGTTCAGAACTAACCTATCCCTTCGATAATGTTACTGAAGTTTACAAAGTTGGTGGTAAAATGTTTGGCCTTATAGGTGAAGCAGATGGAAACCTTAGAATTAATGTTAAAGGTGATCCTGAAGATAACTTAATACTTAGAAACCTATTTGATGCAATTATTCCTGGGTATCATATGAACAAAACACATTGGGTGTCGCTTATGATAGATGGAACCTTAGAGGATGATTTGATTAAAAGACTTATATCAGAATCCTATGATATTGTATTTAATAAACTATCCAAAAAGGATAGAGAGTCTATTGTGAATAAAATATCATGAATATGTCTATTAAACTGGGGGAATTCCATATCTGTCCATTATAAGAATTGAGGAGAGTAAAAAAGAACTTATCAAGCCCGACTGTTTATTAAAAAATATTGCAGAATCTATTGGATACCTGAATGTCCCAAGTTATATCAGACGTTTTAGACAACGGGAAGGAATTACTCCCGGGGAATACAGGAAAATACACAAAGTGATCTAGGGTGTAATAACGGTTATTAAAAAGATAAAAAAGAGCTCCCTCTTTTTGGGAGCCCAATATGTTGTATCTGAATTAGGACATCAAATATTTCTGCTCAAGAGTCCGGGCTCCTTCATCCCGTCCGGTTTCTTTTAAACGTTTAATATACGACCTAAGATCTGTCTTTGTATGCATTGGACCACCTTCATTCATTACTGTCCACATTGGATCCCTGTTGGATGGATCTTTTTTCATCTGCTCCTCCTGCCAATCAAGGATTAGTTTGGCTCCTTTGGCACAAATCTCTTGGTTGTCATCCCTAACATTATTTTGTTCATATGGATCTTCGTTGAGATTGAATAACATCTCTCTGTCAAAAAGATGATAGCCGTCGTGAATTGTTCGAATATAGAGCCATCCGTCAAAAAGAGCACTCCGCTGACAGACATGTGCATTCTGGGAAATAATAAGATGGTTCCTTCCTGGAAACTCATCGGTACTGAATAAGCATGATTTATAACTCTCACCGTCCCAATGATCTGACTTTTCCACACATAGTAGTTCGGCCATAGTCGGAAGCAGATCCAGATTATAGTGGTATCCATTATCAACTTTGCTACCTTCAATACCTGGCCATTTTATTATCATTGGTATGTTACAGGTTCCTTTATCTGCAGTTCCATGTTCCGCATATATTCCCAATTCTCCCATATTCTCACCATGGTCAGATGTAATTATGACAGCTGTTTCCTCGTATATACCTAGAGATTTTAACTTATCAAAGACTTGGCCCATTAAATAGTCGGCATAGGATATACCGGTATCATAACCGTTTAAGAATTTTGTATACTCATCCATAGTTCTACACATACCAGGTTGTCTAATAATTCCCGGCCCAACATTGTCATCATACATACCCGTCTCCAATATAGAATGGGGTCCTGTATGTTTTTTGTGCTGTTCAAAGACCTCTTTCGTTAGCCATGGTTTTACTGGCTGTCCCTCAAATGGTTCTCCAAAAGATTCAGGAGCCCTGTATGGTGTATGTGGATCCCATAAATGAACATGGAGATACCAGTCGTCTTCCAACCCTTTTCTATCAAGCCAGTCTAGTGCTACAGGGATTACTTCCTCTCCGGATTCCATACCGCATTTACCTACATTGTATGTTTCATTTAATCCGCCATTAAACCACCACATGGAGTGGCGTTCAGGGAATGTACTTATGGATGCTGTATGCATTCCCGCCTTTCTAAAAATATTATGAAAGTTCCCTTCATCACGGTAATCTTTGAAACCTCTCTCCTTACCAACTAATCGTCGGTCTGCAGCTGTCCCACCATGACCAACGGCACCATTTCTGAATCCGTGCATACCACTTATAAGTGCCGCCCTTGAAGGCAGACAAGGTGCATCAGATGTATAATAGTTGTTAAATCTGATCCCCTCTTCACATATTTTATCCATGTTTGGAGTAGTGTTTCTATGATAACCGTAACAACCCATATGGTCAGGACGAAGTGTATCTATATCAACAAATAAAACTCTCATATCATTAACCCCTTTATATTAATTATTTATATTAGTATTATATTCTGATATAATATCAATAATAGGTATAATACACCCCAATAATAGCACAATATTGATATGTCAAAGGAGTTCTTATGATACATTTACCTGTGTTTGAATATATCCAACTCAAAGACTCTGTTGTCCCCGTCCATATAAATGAACAAAAGAGGATGAATAATAGTATGGGATCAGAACTGCATTGGCATGAAGCAATTGAATTCTATTTTGTCCTTGAAGGTGGGGTTGAAGTTCTCTGTAATGGGAAAAAACAGTGGCTTTATACCGGTGATACAGGTTATATAGGGTGGTGTGATCTTCATAAGGGTACCGGTTTTCTGGATAATACAAGATTTCTTACTGTACAAATAGATCTCTCCTCTCTAGATAAAAGTATCTACAACGACGGGAATGACCGGATTCTTGGACAATATAAAAATTTCCCAACTTATATAAAACAGGACAAAAGTCTGATTGAACTTGCTCTTTCTCTAAGAGAAGAATTCCATCAAAAGGATGCAGCGAGTGCATATATGATCCGATCATACATTTATCAGATAATCGGTCGCCTACTTAGACTTGGGGGTAATGGGCAGAAAAATATTCCTGAAAAATATCCTGAATCATTAAATCTTGTTAAAAAGATTTTATTCTATATATCCCGGGATTCCAACTCTCAGATTACCCTAGATGATATGAGCCGAGAATTAAGTGTTACCAAAAACCACTTATGCAGAGTTTTTAAACATCACACAAATCAGACTATTCTACACTACATAAATGAAGTGCGGTGTCTAACAGCCCTGAGCCTCATTCAAAATGGTGTATCCTATACCGACGCATGTTATGAATCCGGATTTAATGATTATAACTACTTCTCCAGAGTATTCAAAAAAAACTTCGGTAAATCACCTAGGAACTATTTGAAGATACACACACAGTAATATAAAAATATTTATTGGAGATTCTTATGATATTATCATAATTTGGTTTAGTAAACTGATTTAATTCCAAAGTATCAATTTTAACAATAGAGAACTAGTGCCTCTTTTTTTCCTTTTCCATTTCAATTAATCTGTCTTCAAGTTTAAACTCAATACAGATATCTTTTGTTTCATTCCAAAGCTGATTGGCTTTTTCCATATCACCATATTGTCTCTCGTATCTAGACCAACCAATTAATGTTTTAAACTGTTCTACTGGATGAGAAATCTTTTTAAACTCTTGAAGGCTTAGTTTAAAGCTTTTTTCTATTGTATATTCTTCTTTAAATTCATTGTTTAAGTTTTCATCTAATAAAAATATTCCAATTTCAGCAAAGACTCTCCAAATTAGAGCAAGATATTCAATATTGCCTTGCTTCAATGCAAGATCTTTTGCTTTTTTTATTGCTATTATAGCTTCACCAACACGTTTCTGATTTAATAAAGTAATAGAAAGTATTCGATACGTATCAGGAATAAAAAAAGTTAGATTTTGATCTACCCCCTTAATAACAATTTCACAGCTGTTTTCCGCTTTTTTAAGCTCACCTTTTTCAAGATAAAATTCAGCTAAATTGCTATAAGACGCTAATTCACTACTCTTAAATCCAATATCTTGTGCTGTTTTAATAATATTTAAGAATGTAGAAATAACAGGCTGTAAATTATTTTTATTCATATAATATTGTGTAAGAGCCATATTTCCTTGAACAGCCATTAATCGCTCACGGTTCCCTAATTTATCTTCAATAACAATGGCTCGATTTAAATACTCAATAGCTTTATCAGAATGCCCTTGAATATTTGAACACATACCACTAAGTCCACATGCTTCTGATTCCATTTTTAAATCACTGTTTTTTATTGCCAAATCAATTACCTTTGTACAAAATACAAAACTTTTGTCTATGTCACCTAATCTAAAATGAGCCTTGGCATAACTAATAAATACACGCATTTTATCAATTGGTAATATACTTGTTTCTACTAATGTATCTATTCTTGTGGACATTTCTAGGATTTTTTGGAATTCCCCCATATCAGAATATAATCTGACAATGTAATAAAATGCCTCAATTTCATAAGATGGATTATTAATTTCTTGGGCAATGTGGCCCATGGATTCAAATTGGGAAAGAGATTTCTTAAATTCAAATTTTAATTGATAAATTCTACCCAAATTATAAGCAATAATTATTTGTAAATTAGTATCTTCTAGATCTATATTTAGTTTATCTGCTTTAATAAAATTTAAATACGCCTCGTCCAAGGCCATAACCTTAAAAGATGCTTCTCCTGCTTTTATAAACCATCTAATAGCAGAATTATCTTTACTTAGCTCCAAGTGCCTGGCTATTATAGAAGCATATTCATATTCTCTTCCTTCACATTGGTCTATAAGCCATTTAGCTGCCATTAAATGATATTTTTTTCTATCTTTTATAAGAACTCTTTCATAAACTACATCTTTCAAAAGTTTTTGAATAAAGATGTATTCATTTGCTCCTAAAAAAGAAGAACTGATGTTTTTTTCTAAAATTGATTTATTATCCAATGAAATAAGGCTTTGATCTATAAAATCCTGGGCTATTGATTTATCTGATAGTTCTAATAATGCCTTATTCCAAAAATTATTACCTAGAATTGACGATTTTTGTAATATATCAATCTCATTTTTTGTAAGACTCTCTACTTTGGATTGTAATAAACCATGTAGTGTTGGCGGAAGATCAATATTAGCTAATTTATCTAGATGAACTACAACTTCCCCTTCTGAATAAACAATTATATTTAATTCCATGAGTCTTCCTGTTAACTCTTCAAGATAGAATGGATTCCCCTGTGATTTTGTATATAATATAGAAAAAAGATCTTCTGTAATTTCCTTCTTATTTAATAAATTTTGTATTAACTTTTTGCTATCAACCTTATTCAGGTTTTTAAGATGTATATTTTTAATATATTCTTTTGAACTATCTAAAAATGTTTTCTTCTCAAGAAAACTGGATCGTACACATCCCAGAATATAGAGAGGTCTATCTTTACACTGTTCAATAATATATTCTAATAACCATAAAGACTTCTCATCAAACCAGTGAATATCATCAAGAAATATTATTGCCGAAGAGAAAGATTTAATTAACAAGATAAAGTAGTGGATGGCTATATCGTGAATCTGTTTGGGGTCATCAATAATTCCCTCAAGATATGGACTTTGGGAAAAATCATATCCAGCTAAAAACCCTACAAAATGAGATTTTTCAATCCCTCCTTCACCTAAAACTGAAATAAAGCCCTGTTCAACTTTTTTGGTAGCAACTCCTGATGAATCACTTTCAAGAATTTCAAATAAGTTTCTTAAAATATTTCTAATAAAAGAGAAAGGTTGGTTTTTTTCATACTCCATAGTCCTACAGAATAAAACTTGACTATTTGATTTAGATACGAACCGAGTTGAAAACTCTTTCATAAGCCTTGTTTTTCCAGCACCAGCTTCACCAGAAATTAAGGAAAAACTTAGAATGTTATTATTTTGGCACATAGTTAGAGAATTATTTAATTCTTTTAGGAGCTCTTCACGTCCTACAAATTTTTGTTCTATGCCTTTTAATCCTCTATTTGTTTGATAGAATTCTCTCTCTTTCGTATTAATTATCTTATACGTCTGTACTGGTTCTTTTTTCCCTTTAACATTAAGAAGATCTTGTTTTTCAGTTTCATAAAAATTCCTGATATGAACAAATGTTTCATCAGAAATAAGTACACCACCAATTGGTGCGGAATGTTCCAGCCGGCTTGCAACGTTGACCGTATCTCCCATGGCAGTAAATTCGTTATTAGAACCTACATTGGAAAGAATTAAAGAGCCTGTATTTATACCAATTCGTAACTTCAGTGGTTTTTTTAATCTTTTATTAATAGGCAGATCCAACATGATTTCCTGCATTCCAAGTGCGGCTTTTATAGCCTGTGAGGGATCATTTTCGTTGCTCTGTTTAGCACCAAATAGAGCCATAATTGCATCGCCAATATGTTTGTCGACAAATCCACCATGATCAATAATAATTTTATCAAGATAAGACCAAAGTTCATTGATAGTTTCATTAACTTCTTCTGCATCCATAGTCTCACTCATGGCTGTAAAGTTAACAACATCTGCAAAGAGAACAGTGGCATATTTTCGTTCTACTTTGGAATTTGCTTCAGAGTCGAGTTTTTCTAATCTCTTTTTAAGTGGACCTACAGCTGTATCGACAACAAGATCACCAAGAATAACACGCTGAGATTCTAGAGCCTTAATTGATTCAAGTAATGTAGTTTTCTCAGACATAATATCTCCTATAATCCATATTAAAAAGATAACATATATCGATTGATAGTTAAATGTAAATTAACAGAGTCAATTTAAATTTTATATATATAATATAACATTAAAATGTTGTAATAGTGGTTTTTCAACTAAAACACATTGGTCTCGCTAATATTAGATGGAACCTTAGAAGATGATCTTGTAAAAAGACTTATATCAGAGTTATATGATATTGTATTTAATTAACTTCTTAAGAAAGTTAAAGAATCTACAAAAAACAATTTAACATAAATATGTCTAATAAACTGGGGAGAGATATTGGAAATGAAAAGTTCTCTATAAGTGAACAATAAAATTCATTATATTTGGATTTATACACTCTTTCCTGAATTTACTTGAAAATTAAGGGTTTTTTATGGTATTACTAGTTAACTAATTTTGATTTACAATTTTTTTCCGGAGGAATACTTGAGCCAGATAATGTTTTATTCAACAAATGGGGATTCTCCATTAGTAAATTTCGAAGATGCACTTTTAAATGGAATTGCTCCTGATAAAGGTTTATATATGCCTGAAAGTATCCCACAACTTTCCAATGAATTAATCGAATCATTTAAGGATATGGAATATCACGAAGTAGCCTACCATGTTACAAAATCTTTTATCGGAGATCTTGTTTCAGATGATGATCTAAAATTTATTACTAAAGATGCGTACAATTATGATGTCCCTCTAGAAAACGTATTTGAAAGAAAATATATAATGCGCCTCGATCAGGGACCTACAGCATCATTTAAAGATTTTGCAGCCCGTATGATGGCTCGTCTTATGCAGCATTTCCTCAAAAAAGATGATAAGAAATTATTAATACTTGTTGCAACTTCCGGTGATACAGGCAGTGCTATAGCTAATGCTTATTATGGATTGGACAATATAAAAGTACTTGTTCTTTTTCCTGAAACTGAAGTCTCTGAAAGACAAAGAAAACAGATGACCACTCTTAAAAAGAACATTTCAACTCTTGCTTTACAGGGTAAATTTGATGACTGCCAGGCTCTTGTTAAACAAGCTTTTGTTGATGATGATCTAAAATATTTAAACCTGTCCTCCGCCAATTCAATCAATTTTGGAAGACTTCTACCTCAAACGGTATACTATTTCTGGGCATACTCTAGACTGGCAAAAGCAAAAGAAAAAATAACCTTTTCAATTCCTTCAGGGAACTTTGGAGATATGATGGGTGCTGTTATAGCCTCTAGAATGGGTCTGCCAATAGAAAAGCTAGTTATATCTACAAATTCTAATGATGAATTCCCTAAATTCGTTAAAACTGGTAATTATAATAAAATCGAACCATCAATAGCATGTGTTTCAAACGCTATGAATGTTGGGCACCCTAGCAATCTGCCTCGTCTTATAAATCTTTTTGGCGGTCAGATGGATGAAAAAGGGAATATTGGAAAAACCGCTGACATGGAAAAATTACGCCGCTTCATTTACACAATAAGTGTAGACGATGAAACGACTAAAGAAACAATAGTTGAAGCTTACAAAAAATATAATGTTATTCTTGAACAACATGGTGCGGTAGGCTGGAAAGGACTTACCAGTTATCTGGAAGAAAATGATGATCCAGATAAACTTTTTGTATCTGTTGAAACAGCTCATCCGGCGAAATTCCCTTCAGAAATAATAAAATTGATAGGTATAGATCCTGAGTTACCTCCTTCCCTTCAGGGCATTGAAGATAAAGAAGAAAGTTTTGACAGAATAGGTCAGGAATACAAAAGTTTTAAAGAATATCTTAAAAAAAATTATGGAGTGAGTTTATGAAATATGTAATTGTTCTAGGCGACGGGATGGCAGATCGGCCTGTAAAAAAACTAAATGGAAAAACACCTCTTATGGTTGCAGATAAACCCTATATTGATTCTATTGCGAAAGCGGGAATAAGTGGAAAGTTGAAAACGATTCCCGATGATATGCCAAAGGGAAGTGCTGTAGCTAACCTTGGAGTTCTAGGGTATGATTCCCATGAATTCTTTCAGGGAAGAGGCGTTCTTGAAGCTGCGAATATGGGTATAGAACTAGATGAAGATGACCTCGCATTACGTCTTAATTTTATAAGTGTTGAAGATGAAAAAATTAAAAGTCATTCGGCAGGGCACATCACCACCGAAGAAGCTGCAGAACTAGTAGAAGCACTTAATAATTCTCCTGAATTTAAAGGTGTTAAAGTTTACCCGGGTATTTCTTATAAGCACCTGCTTGTAATTAAAGGTGGAAGTTCAAAAATAGAGTGCTTTCCTCCTCATGATTATCCCGGGATTGATTACAAGACTCTGCTTGCTAAACCTATTGATGAAGAAGGTAAAGATACAGCAGAACTTATTAATAAACTTATACTAAAATCCCATGAGATTCTTAAAAATCACCCGATAAATTTAAAAAGAGTTGAAGCTGGTAAAGATTCTGCAAATTTAATATGGCCATGGTCCCCGGGTAATAAACCTCTTATGCCTACTTTCAAAGAACTTTATGGATTAAATGGTTCAATAATTTCCGGAGTTGATTTAATAAATGGAATCGGAGTTTACGCCGGAATGGACATTATTAAAGTCGAAGGTGCTACGGGACTATATGATACAAACTATGAAGGGAAAGCAAAAGCTGCCATTGAAGCACTTAAAACACATGATTTTTTATATCTTCATATTGAAGCGACAGATGAAGCCGGACATGACGGTGATACAGATCTTAAGGTAAAATGTATTGAGTACCTTGACCACAGAATTGTAAAATATCTGCTAGAGCATAAAGATGAAATAGGTGATGAACTAACCATAGCAGTGACTCCTGATCACCCTACCCCTGTAGAGCTTCGAACTCATACAAGAGAAGCGGTTCCTTTTATAATTATGAAACCCGGACAGGAGCCGGATGATGTTGAAATTTATACAGAAGATGCAGCTGACAGAGGTGCATTCGGGACAATAGAAGGTCCTGAATTTATTAAATTATTGATATCTTAAAAAGGATTTTCAGATAATGTCTCAAAGAAGTGTTACATAATCCTGGTTAGACTAGTTCTTTTGGGTATCTTAGCCTCAATAAATGTTTAAAAGAGATAATCGCTTATAGAACCTACGATAAAATATTAGAAAGTATATGGGCAATATAGCCCATGTACTTTTTTAATTGACCTATTTCATTTTTAATTCTATTAAACTGTGGATTCGGAATATAACTTTCAAAGAACAAAAAAAAATCTATAATGAATAAATTAACATAAATAAGTCTAGTAAACTGGTGGAATCCCATTTCTATTCATTAAGCAACTGATATAAATAGAACTAATATTATGCAAAAGACTTCTTAAACTACTTCTACAGGCTGTGTAATAATGGTTATTGAGCTATACAACATTGGAAGATGACTTAGTTAAAAGGCTTATATCAGAATCCCATGAGATTGTATTTAACAAACTTACTAAGAAAGTTAAAAACAATATGATAAAAGAAGAATTAAGAACAGGGATAGGTATATTGGGTAACAGAAATGCACTGAAGCTTTAGACCAACTGTTCACAGGTTTTAAATAGTTATTATAATGATTCTGAATACGTAAAGAATTATAACACCACATAAGCTCATTGTCTCTATTACTTTTAAATAATCAAAACAACATATATAATAAATTAATGAGATTATCAGAAGAAGAAATTTCCAATTTTAAAACCTCACTTTTAAATATTGATAAAAATGCTAAAATTTATCTATTTGGTAGTAGAGTAGATGATAGTAAAAGAGGTGGAGACATTGATCTTCTAATAATCTCAAAAAGTATGATAAAAAAAGATCTTAGACTAGTAAGAGTTAACTTCTTCTCTGAATTTGATGAACAAAAAATAGATATAGTACTAGATGATGGCTTATTTAGTGATCCATTTATTAAACTTATATTTAAGGATGCAATAGAATTATGATAAAAGAGAAACTTATTAAAGACTACGATCTTCTTAACAAACAGATAAAACTACTTGAATACTCTATTAACAGTTGTAAAGCTTTTAAAGAAAGAACTGAGTATACAATGGAAGAGTTTGTTCATTTTGAAACCCTTTGTAGTAGATACTCCAGGTCTATAGATTTTTTAATAAGAAAGATTTTTAGAACAATTGATGAGTATGAGTTTGAAAATCAAGGAACACTCGTAGATGTAGTAAATAATGCTCATAAAAGGGGCCTTATTAAAAGTATTGAAAAAATAAGACTAATGAAGGACTTAAGAAATACAATAGTCCATGAATATATAGAAGAAAACCTAAAAGAGCTATTTGAAGAAGTTATGGAGTATTCAAAAGACCTTCTAAATATAATGTTAGATACCACTAAATATATCAAAAAAGACCTTGAACTATAAATGTTGTAAAAGTATTCCACTAAAAAGCAATGGAATACTATTATACTGGATGTAACTTTAGAAGATGATCTTGTTAAAAGACTTATTTATGATTTCCCTCTAAAGCCATCTGTGTGTCTTCTTTTTATAATGCTTTAGGTTTTACACCTTTAGATTCCATTTTATACATGGTCTCTTTATCTGAAGAGATATGTATTCCGTGCATTATCTCTAATACATGGGAAGTTAATACTCCTGATGCACGATGTTCCTCACCTGCTTCAATAGCTTCAGCCATATCAACAACACCTAAACCTCTACTGTTTTCTGGAAATGAATGAGACAACGGCATCTCTCTCCACTGTGTATCATCAAATCTCTTTAGAAGAACAGGTCCTCCAAAACTATTTGGATCAGGAACAGAGAGTGAACCCTTAGTTCCATATATCTCAATTCTTGGAAGGTTAGCATCCCATACATCAAAACTTGTAATAATTGTTCCAATCACCCCATTTTCAAAGTTTAGTAGACCTGTAACATGGGTTGGTACCTCAACCTTAATAATCTCGCCATATTTTTCACTACTGGTTATAGTACGTTCTTTTCGAACCATAGAAGTAGAACCCATAACAGAATTAACAGGACCAATTAGATTAACAAGTGCTGTTAGATAATAAGGTCCCATATCAAACATCGGTCCTCCACCTTTTTTATAGTAGAACTCAGGAGCAGGGTGCCAACTCTCATGTCCAGGACAGGTCATAAAAGCTGTTGCTGCTATTGGTCTACCTATCCAGTCATCATCAATCAGTTTTCTACAGGTCTGTATTCCAGCCCCTAGAAAAGTATCAGGAGCTCCACCAACTCGTAGCTTTTTTTTATCTGCAAGTTCTAATAGAGCTTTTGCCTCTTCTACAGTTCCACAAAGTGGTTTTTCCACATAGACGTGTTTTCCGTACTCAATAGCCATTCTATTTACATCATAGTGGGCTAATGGGATTGTAAGGTTAACAACAATATCGATCTCATCATCATTTAGAAGTTCTTCTACAGAACTGTATCTCTTTTTTAGGTTGTACTTTTCTGCAGCTTCATCCGCTTTCTCTTTAACAAGATCTGCGCAACCTAACAAGTTAACTCTATCTTTAAACATTCCTGTAAAATTTTTAAGATAGATATCACTTATATTTCCTGTACCAATTATTCCTACATTCATTTCTATCTCCTAAAACATCTTTCCAGTGCTACGATAAATATCAGCAGTTATACTATTTTCAGCTGCTCTCTCTTTTCCCTCTGATGCCCAGATCAGCCCACGGCTCATCATATCCATAGCTTCAGGAATATCAAAAATATCATTATGGTGTCCTAGAGAGTTATAGTAGACATGGCCTAATCCCCATTTTTTTGTCCATGCAATAGGCATATCCACAGGCTCATTAGAAGAGTGGTACCATGTAGCTATTGGAAATCTTGTTGTAGCAAGTACTTTAACTGCTGGATCAACGTGTAGATAGTACTGCTCCGAAGTTACTTTAAAGTTACCTATTCCATTTACCAATTCTGAAGAAGCATCAGTGATTTCAACAGTATATTCAACACCGTCACCACCTGGATGTGAAACCCAGTTTCCACCAGTAATAAACTGCCATAATACGCTGTTTCTAAATGCATCACACATCCCACCGTGACACCCTGCTATACCTGTCCCCTCTGCTATCGCTTCAGACACATTATTACACTGGGTTTCTGTGATCTCTCCCATTGTCCAAACAGGAACAATAAGATCATATTTTTTTAAGGTTTCAAGATCTTCAAATACTGTTAAACTATCAGACATTGTAACTTCAAACCCCGATTCACTTAAGAATTTATTAAACCGGTTGGCAATTTTTTCTGGTTCATGTCCATCCCAGCCACCATAAACAACTACTGCTTTCTTCATAAAATCTCCTTCGACTATAAGAAGATTACTGCTGAATTACATATAGTGCACCTCTGAAATTGCTCAATAGTTCTCAGATATTGCTAATTTATTTAAATAGTGGAATCTTTACGGTAAGAACTAGGACTTTTGCCCTCTAGTTTATGAAACTGTCTGTTAAAAGTTTTAAGATTATTATATCCAGAATTAAATGCTATATCGGTAATAGATAAATCTGTAGACAAAAGTAGATTAATCGCATAATTTATTCTAAATGATTCTAAATATTCAAAAAAAGTCTGTCCTGTTGATTTTTTAAAAAATCTTGCAAAATGATATGGACTAAAATTAGCGGATCTAGCAGCATCTTCCAGGGTAATCTTATCCATGTAGTGTTCAGAGACAAAGTCTATAACAGACCTTAAACGCTCTAGATTCTTTACAGGTTCTAAATCACTGCTATTCCCCTCTTCTATACCGATAAATATCAAAAAGATCTCAAGAAGGGCGGAGCTTACAGAGTAGTTATAAGTTTGTGATCTATTATCAAATTCCACCATCATCCGTTTAAGTTGATAGCTAATACCTTTATACTCCCTGTCTATACTTGTAATTAACTTCTTTTTATTGAACATTTTTACAGGGGAGAGCTGAAGGCTTTGATCTATTTTAAATTTAGAGAAGAAACTAGGTTCAATCTGTAATAATAATGCTTTATTGTTATCACTCTTTTCAAAGGAGTGTAGATCTCTACTATTAATAATAAGAATGTCCCCAGTGGAGAGATTGTACATTGTATCATTTATTTTTATTGTGGATGATCCCTCTAATTGATAAATAATCTCTATTCTTTCATGCCAGTGAATGGGGAAAAAGTTCATATTACCATAAAATAATCTTAGAGGTGAGTTTTGGGAGTTGATATTCTCTCTTAGCTCTATTGACCTATAACTAGTTAAAGCAGAGTGGCTCAATGCTTATCCCCACTTAGTGTGGATGGTAATACTCCATGTATTTTTGATTTATGACCCATCGATCTTATGACTCTCCATTTATAGATAGATAATTTTACTATTATTAGTAATAATAAGCAAATTAGTAAATCTACTGATTACTGGTCTATCATCCTGCTGGAGTCTGTTTAATTTCTCTTAAGAACCAAAAATCTTGATCCTTAAATCATTGTAATTATCCACAATTATTTCAGCTTCTGAAGCACATGCCTCCAAAGCAGATGAAACACCTGTTAGTATAAGTGCTGTTCGAATTCCGGCATTTACCCCACACTGTATATCTGTTGCAAGAGTATCTCCTACAATCAGGACTTCTTCAGCCTCCAAATTATATTTTTTCAGGATCATATTAATCCCAAAAGGTTCCGGTTTACCATAAACGACTGGAAGTTGTCCTGTTGCTATTTGAATAGCAGCTGCAATCGCTCCGTTCTCAGGAACTCTTTTACCATCAACAAGAATGTAAGGGTCCAGATTAGTAGCGACAAACCGAGCTTGTTCGTGGGAGATAAACTGTACAGCCTTGCTCATAGTATTCATTTCAAGAGTATCAACATATCCAAGAACAACATCATCTGGGTTATTTTCAGTAATAATAGCTCCTTCTGATATCAGAGCCTCGGTTAATGCCGGTTCACCAATACAAAAGACTCTTCTACCTCTAAGAGCATTGGCAGTAACAATTGCACTGGTATAAACCTGATCCTCTTTAATTGGGAAATTCATAGACTTCAGCTTATCTGCAATTTGAGTTGGTGTACGATAGGCTCTGTTGGTATAAAACATCACAAGAATACCCTTATCCTGTAGTCCCTTCACAAAATGGGCGGCACCTGGAATTACCTTATCACCTCTATAAATTGTACCATCAAGATCAAATATTACACATGATATCACCTTGTTAATTTTGTTATCGTCTATATTCTGAATCATAGTATAGTCATTCCTTATATATTTATTATGCTTGGTTTAAGTCATTAAGATCTTATTGTATACTTATTCATCAACTTTTGAAATTAAAACCGAAGGTAGTTTAGCTTCGAATCAAGTCATAGAAGTCACAAATTATTTTAAAAGGATAAATGTTTGAGCAGACAAAAAATTCTAAATAAGTTAAATATTACACCTAATAATAATGGAGCATCATGTTCATTAAATGAAGATATTATAACCATTCCAGGTCTGTTAAAAACATTCCGAATTTTGCATATTACCGATTCCCATGTAAGTGTTCTTAGTACAAATGAAAAAGAATATCATAGTTATAGCTCCCGAATGGATAATGCTTTTAAAACGGTGAAACACTATAAAACAAAGAAGAAAACAACTTCTAGTAAAATGTTTCTAAACTTGTTGGAAGTTGCAAAAGAAGAGAAAGTTGACCTAATTGTTTTGACAGGTGATATTGTTAATAATCCCTCACAATCAAGTATCAGTTTTATTCACCAGGCACTTAAATTAGTCGATATCCCTTATATTTACATTTCTGGAAATCATGATTGGCATTATGAAGGAATGGAAGGATCTGATGAAAACAAACGTCAAACCTGGATAAACAAAAGTCTACTGCCACTCTATGTCGGAGAAACTCCCCTTTATTCATCACTTATCATTGGAGGGATTAATTTCGTTGCAATTGATAATTCGACATATCAGGTTAATGAAGATCAGTTACGGTTTTATAAAACCCAATTAAAACTAGGATTACCAATAGTTCTTCTGCTACATATCCCCTTATACCTAGGGAAAGAGGCAAAGCAGAAGCAGTCCACAGTATGTGGGGCTCCTGGTTGGGGCTGGAATATAGACAGAAATTATAAAATAGAAAAAAGAGAACGATGGAGTAAAACTGGTAACCTAACAACAACTTTAGAGTTTTTAGAAACTGTTAAAAAAAGTTCAAATCTTTCTGCAGTTCTTGCTGGACATACTCACAGGTCTCAAATAAATTCTATTTCTCAACTTGTTAAGCAATATGTAACAGGATGTTCAGCCCAGGGGCACTATCGTCTTTTGAGATTCGACCCACTGTTATAACACTCTAGTAGCAGCAAATGTACTCAGGAAGAGTTAGATAAGCTTTAATTTAATATCTCTATAGATATAATTGGAAAGTTATTCATCATTTTCAATCATATCAACTTTTAGATCCCACGATAGAGAATTGGGTCTTGGGGTATAAAATAACATCTGATTTTTTTGAGCAACATCGACTTTTGCGAATGCTCCTTCTATTGTAAATGGTACACTCTTGTCATTTACTAATATACGTTTGTTCCCATATTTAAAAAAATGAAATCGTTCATAACCGTGCAAATCAAATACAGGATCAAACCTACCATAACATTCGATTATTAATCCTTTAAGTAACATTCTTGCAATTAATAGACTCTCTGCACCAACACGTATTTCAACATAGCTATCTATTAAATTATCTAATTCACCATTTCCTGTAACATCTTCCTTTTCAGATACAACGAACCTAATCCTACCATTATATTCAGCAAATATTCCGAAAGATGTGATTATTAATAAAAATAAAAGGTAAAAGTTTCGCATATAATCTCCTATATTACTTTATCACAATAGTGGATATAATTATTTACTTTTTCTTTGAAGAATTGTCTTTTTTCGATCTCCAACTACACATAGAATAAGCATTACCAATGTAAAAAGAATAAAAGGGATATTAATTAATGCTCCAGGTGCAGTTCCATCTGTTGGAATTGATTTAAAAGCAGGAATATAAGTAGCTCTAACAAGATATTCAAAAAACATTAAAAGATACATTAAAGGAACCATAGCTCGATACCTTATTGATGTTATTAGATAGATAAATCCAATAATAAGTTGTGACAATCCCCAAAGACTAAATATACCTATTACAGCCTGTGCTCCAGAGGTTGTAAATGTATCTAAAGGTATAGTAGCTATGGATTGTGCTCCACCATCTGCAGCGAATAGATGATGTTGGCTTCTCCATAATGTAACAGCAGTTAATGCATAAAACAGATATAAAGCTACTTTATATCCTCTAAATGTATTGTTAATCTCTTTTGGGAAAATTACTTTTAATATTTGTTTCATATAGTCTCCTTTGGTTCAAACATCTCATATTCTAGTTCATATAACAATATCAGGTTTGTTATTTTTTTTACCTAAATATAGGACGTTACAAAATTAATTGATTATTATAAATAGATAAGAATAAAAAACAATGGGAATTATTGGAGATTAATAATATGACAGAAAACAATGTAGTATTTATTACTGGTGCATCAGCCGGTTTTGGTCACGATACAGCAAAAGAACTATTAAACAAAGGTTATAGAGTTTATGCCACTGCTAGGCGGCTAGAACCAATGGAAGATCTTAAAGCACTAGGAGCTACACTTATTAAAGTAGACGTTACAAAAGATGATGATGTTAAGAAAGCTGTAGATCAGATAATAAAGAATGAAGGACGTATCGATATTCTATATGGAAATGCAGGATATGGTACTTATGGAAACATAGAAAATATATCCTTAGATGAAATTAAATATCAGTACGATGTAAACCTTTTTGGTCAGGCCAGAATAATTCAGGCGGTTCTCCCCCATATGAGAAAAGAGAAGAGTGGAAGAATCATACTTACGGCTTCTCTTGTAAGCCATCTTTCAACTGCTGGATTAGGTTGGTATGCATCAACTAAACACGCATTAATGGCTATGGGAATCGCCCTTAGACAGGAAGTAAAAGATCTTGGTATCAAAGTTATTATGATCCATCCGGGAGCTGTTAAAACTGAATTTGCCAATGTTGCTGTAGAGACAATGGATAAAATTGATTATCCAGATGATTATAAACACTTAATGAAGGGATTCAGGAATATGATTGTCAGTTCTAACGATACAAATCCAGGTCCAGAAAGTACTGTACGAGCTATGGTTAACGCAGGTACGATTAAAAGACCAAGAACTACATACGATACAACACGGGATGCTAAAGTACTAAAGAGAATAAAAAATATTTTTAGTGATAAAATCATGGACAGTATCGTATTGGGACAGTACAAAAAGCATGCAATGAAATAATGGATAGATACCTATACCAACCCTATTGGATTCTTTAGACTCACACAGGATTGGTATATTTTATTAAAAACAACTTTAATTCAGCTTAGAAAAAAAACTTCTTCTAAGGGAACTGTAACCGGTGAATTATCTGAATTACATTCCATTATATCAGACATAAATTTCCACCATTTCTTTACAATTTCAGTTTCTCCTAACTCCTGGGCACCAACATTGTTTTTGGTTTTATGAACAGCAAACAGACTATTTGTCTCTTCATCTATAAATATGGAGTAATCGTAAATCCCGGAACCTTTTAACAGTGTTACTAACTCCGGCCAGATTTCATCATGACGTTTTTTGTACTCCAGGGCAAATCCTGGATATAATTTCATTTTAAATGCAGTTCTCATTTTCACTCCTCCCTATGAACGTACTAGTCCACAGTACCCAATAAATGGCATGTCTATAAGATATACCGGAAAACATCTCTGCAGTATAGATTTTATAGACATCACTTTTTTCAATGATAGTATAGGGTTTGATATCGTTTTATTCATAATTAAACTCCATTGTTACTTCATTTTCCGATGATTTCAGAGAAACCACTCCACTGTCATAATCGGACTTAATAAACGGGCAGTCAAAAACTTTAGAGGGGGTATAATCAACATATTTTCCTCCGATTTTTGCTGCATCGTGGGGATTGGCTGCATTAAAGGTGATCTCTTTATATACCAGAATGAATCCGGTTTCACCGGTAACGACTGTTTTAAACATCTCTATGGTATTGTTTGTAATTTTGTTCATAAAATTATTAAAAGAGTTATATTCCTTTTTTCTGCCCGCTTCTATAATTGCTGGACTGAACTTGTTGTTAAAGCGGATAATGGATTTATCGTCATTCCAGCTATAACTGTTTTGCTTAAGCAATATTTGGTTCTGGAATTTATCTGTTCCCTTTGCCCAGGCCAGAGGATCATCATCAGTTTCCAACTGCAGGACTTTTATGGCGACATAGGTATTGTTATAGGCCACGAAAATCCAGCCTTCGGACTCAATTACTTTATCCCATCCGTTACCTAAATAGATTCCAAAAGGTCTTTCATAATATTTACCGTCATAAGCCGGGTACCAGTCGGGATTAATCTGGGTCCACCGTCTGCTTTGCTGGGTAATCAAGACATTGTTATGCTGGATGCTGTTATAGACAAGCTCCAGGGAGTATTCCTTTCCATCTTTATTTGAACCAGGCTGTGGATCTAATGATACTGTAGTAATCCGTACACCGGGATCCGCTGTTATAAGCCCCTGCCAGCGACCCGCTGTAGCCAGATGATTGTATACAACCATCGGATGATCCATCTGGGTACCCAAGATGTAATCGGGAGTTACCCAGCTGTATTTAACAATCCTCGATTCCACATCCCCCAGCATTGTCCTTTCAACACCTTTTGGTCTTGGAAATAGAGGGTTCTCTTCGCCGATTCCTCTTGATACATAAACATATTCTTCAGAAGCCCTTTTGCCGAATACCATATCCCAAACCACGTCCGGCCAGTGATAATCGCTTATTAATTGCTGTACATAGATAAAGGTACTTTTCCCACTACCTCCACCATAAAACTTGGCCATTTCAGACATGGAATCATAACCACCTACTTCATAATGATGCCGTGTCTTTGGTCCACCGCGCACACCGGAAAGCTGTTGGGAAGCCCAGTCAGCCCAGATCAGATCCAGAAACATGCGGATCTGGTTCCTCAGCTTTTCATCTCCACAAAAGTTATACAGACCTAGAATAAAATTGATGGTCCACTTCATATATCCGCAGGCACCATTCTCTAGAAAAAAACCTTTTTTAGCCCTTTCTGCAAAGTACTGCAAAAAGAAGTTTTTCCAGGCTTCATAATGGTGAAAGGCTGTATATTCTTTTCCATCTGCGAGATCTGCCCTACCGGCATTAAGAGCGGCGGCTTCCGGCCGGGTAAAATCGCACCCTTCACCGTAAGCGATACCATCACCAAATCCAAGGTCAGGATAGATTCTATATTTATAATCTTCCTCTTCCATAAAAATTCGGGAAGTAATTAGATTGCAGACTTTAGTATTCAGATCATGATTTTCGCTTCCCGTCATCCACCAGGTGCTATTGCGGGTTACGGCAATATCATTTTTATATTTAGTTCTTTCCCAGAGAACTTCCAATAAAACCTTTTCAGTTTCCATCTCCAGTGTTCCCGGTGAAATATGTCCTTTGGAACCGAAAGAATAATAAAAGGATATAAGCCTGAGACTTCTCATTAAACAGTAATGACCGTATTTCAGATGAACATTTTTGTCGTTTTCTTCTTCTGCCAATTGTTTCAATTCAAAGTTTAAATCTACAAGCAGTTCTTCGTTTAGACTTTTTAAGTCCCGGCCTAGCCACATTAAGTCAAAAATTTGTCTATCCCGGCCTGAAAACTCAGTTTCTGAACAATTTTCGAAAGCTATTTGTACTCTTTGATCTCTTGTATCTTTTTCCAGCTTAATCTTGCCTCAAATACTGTATTCTCCAGGTTTAAAAAACTTCAGCTATTTCGTTCCAGAGTAAAAGATCTTCTTTATTTTTCACCTATTCTTCTCCTATGCATAAATCCTGAACCATGCTCCTGCCAGAGGAATAAACTCCCTGGTATAACGATGTATTAATGTCTCAAAATATGTCAGTGATTTTGTCCCTGGTAGTTTTTCATATAGGGACTGTATCGTTTCAGGGGGACAGACAGTATCTTTTCCTCCGGCAGTCAATAAAACCGGGCAGGTCAACCTTTTAACATGTGTCATGGTGTCAACAAATCCCAGAGCTTTCCATCCGGCTGCTTTGTCTTCCAGAAGATCCAACCCCTCTGTTGCATGGCTATATGCTCCTCTGCCATTTGCCATAGGGTAGTTAGTCAGGAACGGAACGTCTGCTGCTACACACCGCAGGCCTCTATCTTTAAAAATTGAACCGAGCAGTAGAGAACCACCACCGCCCTGACTGGTTCCAAAAAATGAGATTCTGTTTTCTATCACCTCACGCTGTTTCATAGCCCAGTTTATAGCCATAATGCAGTTCACCAGCCAGATTTTATATCCCTGCCGTGCACCGCTTAATACAGTATCAGGAAGTACAGGCCAGGCTTCATTTCGCTTTTTTGTCTCATCGGGACCATCAGGGGTAGCATACCCCAAAGGTGATACATGCAGTACATTAAAACCCTGGGCAACAAGCTCTGGATGTGTACTCATTTCAGCTCCATATCCGGGCACATGAAACAATAGAGGTGCAGGCCCGGATAGAACAGGTTGCCAGTATCCGTAAAATGGCTCCATACCCTTAGGACTGAATTTTACATAATGGAACTCCTGCCCAACATGGTTTACTCCCAAGCTAAAGGAAAAACCGTTGTTATCCACTGTTTCCACTGTGCATTCAGTCTGTTCCGCAAGTTCCCATATGGAAGAGATCCAATCTTCAAGTTCTTTCCTGTCGGGATAATATTTAAATTGTTCAAAATCTTCGGTTAACGTCTATTTCTCCTATTACAGTTTCAAATACCCGATAAAACATCAAATACCAGATCCGCAATTAAAATATTACCCAATTGTGACATATGACAGCCCTGATTAAATACTTTTATGGGATTCTCTGCGGTTTCATTGATTTTAAGTATTTTATTAAAAGACTCTTTTACTTCAATATAAGGATTATTGTATTTTTTTGATAATCTTTGAATTATCTGATCATATTCAGCCAGTGTCTCATTTTTCTTATTATCAGGACTTGGGGTCGTTGAGAGTTGAATAACTCTAATTCCTTTCTCCTGAAATAGATTCAGCAGTTTATCCAGATTATCTTTATATTCTGAAGGGCTGTATCTATTGGCATCATTCTGACCTATAAACAAAACGATCCAATCGGGAGATAGTGTTATAACATCATCCATTCTGTCCAGAAGATCAGGGACTGTATTTCCACCAATTCCCATATTATAAGATTCAAAATTAACATCGGGAAAATGAACCAATATTTTTTTTAATAATATATCCACATAACTTCCTGCATAATCAAGAGTGAATCTCTGTGCAGGATTCGATGACATTGTAACACCTGTTCTATGAGTCAGACTGTCTCCAAAAAACACAACTTTCGAATTATTTTCTATCATTATTTTTTTTCTCCTTCAAAACTCTCAAAGCAAGGGCTTCCAGTGCATTAGCCGCCGCCCAACCGTTATAGCTGAACCATGTGCTGCATGGAGAGCCGTCAGAATACCGCTCGATAGTAAGTCCGTCGCTGGGACAAAACCTCTCGGACAATACACCGTACCGGCCATACCCCATAATTTCAGGATAGAGTTCCATGGAGCTCATTACCCAGGCAACGGCATCATCTGCCCTCTGCCGGTGGTAATCATCACCTGTTACATCGGCCAGATATTCTAGGTCTTCCGTCACAATCAATCCCATAGGATGTAGATGGGGGTTGGAAACGGATGTAACAGATCCCCCGCAGGATTTCCAGCCACAATCTTTCAGCGGCGCCCATTCCGGTTTTGCATTAAAACCGTATCGCCAGAGATATTCGTAATGTGCCCCCTGTTCCAGCATAGTGAGATATTTTTTATCTTTAGTAGTTTCAAACATAAGTCTAGCTCCCTTGATAAAAGCCAGGTTTCCCTCTTCATCCACAGATTTCCAGGTGTCCATAGGTGTTCCCCAGCAATTGAGATCCCGAACGAAACTGCCGTAATAATCCAAAGCTTTTCGTGCAGATTCCAGGTAGGCTGCATTTCCTGACAAATTGTAGGCATAGACAAAAGCCGGAACAAACCAGCAGCCGGCAAAACCTTCCCAGTCAATTACTTTCTTTTCACTTTCGCTGAAGGAATAACCGTAAGCGCCGTCGGCTCTCTGCAGATCCATTACAGTATCGAGTACTTTCAGGCCAGTTTCCAGCCACTGTTTTTTGGCAGTCTGTTTTGTTACGTCCATAAAGTTCAGCATTTTGAGCAGGTAGTACACTGCCGATCCGTTGGCATAAGCCGTATGACAGTTTTCTGCCAAGTGAAATCCTGACCACCAGCCGTTTACCCTGCTCTTAGGCCACAGTTTGCTCCAGGGCTGTATTACATCATAAAACAGTCCTGATTTATCATTAAAACCGGTGACAATATCTTCCATGATCGACTGAGGGCTCTTATAATCATCAAATAGTTCTTCAGGCAGACCTAGTGCATGTCTGGCAATAAACAGGGGATAGGCGATAACCCCTCCTCCTGTCCATCCAATTTCCACTAGTGGACGCCAGGCCTTGAGAATTGGATTATCGTGAACCTTGCAGTCCATATTGGTGTAGTTTTTATATTCCTTTGAGTAGTTCACTTCCAAGAATGCTGTCAGCAGCCCCAAAGTAGCTTCTTTTATTGTTTTTTTAGGGACAGCCCGTTCAGAAATGTTTTTATATACATCTCTGATAATTGTATGGGCTTCCTGTCTGCCTTCCCCTCTGGATCCGAAGATTTGGCCCTTTGTTTTGATATTCCTACTACGGTGACTGGTGGAAGGGTCCCAATCCATAGAAAAGTCCAGCCCCTCCTCTTTGATCTTAATATGATTGATAAAAGTGACAGGATCATTGGTATAACCCAGAGAAACGCCGAAGCTATCGGGTAGGGCACTAAATATTCCGTTGCGGATAAGTCCACTGTTTTTTTCTTCATAATATGGTTCGGTGGAAATCCCCACCGCTCCTTTGTGACAACAGAGAATGGAAACGGGATGGGACGCCCTGTCTGCCCTGAATTCCCAAAGAGGGGCACAGGAGACACTATTGGGATGTTCTGTGGTGAGCATAGGAAATTCATTTGGTCTGGAATTCTGCAGATTATTATCCCCGTGAATATTACAGGGTATAAGATGGAAAAGATCCTCCTCCCCTTTCAGTGAGAGCTGAACTCTGATCTGTGTTTCAAATGATGAACTGAATTCCAGCTCATAATCTATATAACTCAGCCTTTCTGAAAGCACGAGTTCCACTTTTAGATCTTTGTCACCTTTTGAAAACCAAGTACTGTTTTCACCGGGAATCAGCTGGTGCCATTCCCCCTCTCTGGAATACCGGAGAGTCAGTTCCAGATTGAAATTATTAATATGGAGTCTAATTAAATCAGATTCTTTCTCAAACATCACAAACCGTCGTCTCTGAGATCTTTTTTATCAGATCACCTGAACCATTAAAATTGGTTTTCCCTATAGCAGGGGTAATACAGAATTGTTTCATATAAATTTTCCTTATCTATTTTATTTCCGGTACGACCAGCCTGTATGGCCGCGACTACCCCGGCGGTCCCTCTACCTATAACAATTACATCATAATGTTTTTTATTCATATTTTTATCCTTGGATTCAGCTTCTCGGGTTTACCAATAATTGCCCCTTGAGGAGATAAGATATCTCCATCTAGCAAGGGATCATTTGTCCCAGCCATCCATGTCTCAAGATCCTGTTTCATTTTGTTATAAACTGATTTATAGGATGGAACTTCAATCAGATTATTCCGTTCAACCGGATCCAGATAGAGATCAAAAAGCATCTCTTCATTCCTGTGTAGATCGCCTCCGCCATGTTCCTTAAAAAACTGATCGGATCTCCCTCCGTCTCCACCAAAGTGTATATATCTGTCATAACCGCTGAAAATACGGATATATTTGTATCTTTTACTTCGAATACAGCGCATTGGCTCATAAGCAGCGTGAAAAGTTACTTCGGAAAACAGAGTTTCCCGTATTTCCTTGTTCTGACCTTTGAAAAGGGACACCATGGAGATTCCTTGAAGCCAATCCGGTTTTTTAAAATCCAGGATACCGCAGATTGTAGGGAATATATCCAAATGGGATACCAGGGCATCACTGGCTATCCCTTTCTGTCTGTTTCCGGGATAATCCATAATAAGAGAAACTCCCATCCCCGTATCGTAGAGATTACACTTCATTCTGGGAAAAGCGATCCCATGATCGGTTGTAAAAATGATAAGAGTCTCGTTGCGAATACCTGAATCTTCCAAGGATTTTATTACCATTCCGACACATTGGTCCACAACTTTCACCGATGTAATATAAGCCGCCATATCCTCCCTGTTTTCAACCGTATCGGGAACAGGAAAAGGGGGCATGATATTATCCGGATTTATATCATCATCAATAACAGGATATGGTCTGTGGGTATTTACCATACCGAAGGAGAGAAAGAAGGGTTTATCTTTTTTCTCTTTTATATAATCCGACGCTTTATGTGCATTGGCCAGATCCCACGCCTTGAAATTTTCAAGTGTATACTGTTCATCATGGAGGATATTCTGATATCCGATAGTCTTTTCATCCGCCGCTTCATGCTGCACACCGCACAAGCTTGTCTCATAACCCTGCCTGTTCAGAAACCGAACCAGATGTTTATCATAATCATTAATCGCAAATCCCCTGTGGGACAATCCTGTCATTCCACATGAATGGGGTGCCATACCCGTAAGCAGACCCGCCCTACTGGGAGAACATGTCGGACCTGTGCAAAATGCATTGCGGAATAGTGTCCCTTCCCCGGTAAATTTCATAAGATTGGGAGTGGGAATAGCGTAGCCGTATGGTTCAATGTATTTTCCCGTATCATGGGTATGTATATAGACAATATTCATAAGTTATTCCTTATTTTCTCAGCTTGGAAATTCTAAAATTTCCGTACCTGGAAGCTCTTGTAAACATCTGCCGCAGTCCGATTCTCCCTTCGTTTATAGAGGGGAATTTTGTATTATGCCAGTGGCATAACTGCTCTTTCTTTTCATTGGAAATTTTAAAATAGATATGGTCTCCTGATTTGATTATGGTCATCTTGTGGGGAATATCATATTCAAAGAATCCCGTTGGATCGTAGTCCGGCTCCAGCTCCGTGGCGTCAAGTCCGGCGGCCATATAACGTCTGGCACGGATGTATCCCGGTTCTATTTCATCGGTATTGTTAAAGGCGGCATAGGAGATATGATAAGTATTCATATGGTCGAAGTATTCACTCATGGCAGGAACCTGCCTCAAGTGATTCCATTTGCTGATATCTTTCTCATAAGGTCCTTCTCCGCAGCCTGTTGCCTGAAGGTAGAGTATATTTACGCAGCGGTGTTCCTTATCAAGCCGGGTAAAATTATATTCGATTTTCAGGTCACCTGAGTATTCTTCTTTTGTCCACAACACGGCATGACAGGAATCATCTCTAAAGGTAGGACCTGCATAAAAGTCCAAACCTCTGTCCGTATTTTTCAAATCAGCCTTTTTCCCATCGAGAAACCAATTCTTCCGCCAGTCTTCACTACCGCTGTCAAAAAACAGTTCAGACCAGTTCAACTCAAGTAATTTATTAAATTCTTCATCATTCGTCATAGTTATCTCCAGAGCTCAGTAGATACGCTTCAGCCAGGGCAGATAGAACAAGTCCCTGACCCCAACCCTGAATCCGCTTTTTTGGAACTAGTTTGTAATCCCCGGTACTTTTCATAACCGCTGTTCCCGCAGAAACATTCATAGCTCTGCCGTCTTGTGCTATATTCTTAATTAAACCGTTAATCCCTTTGTCTATCTGTTCTCTGTAAACACTTTGACCCAGCACTTTTTCATAACCGATCAAACCAGCCAGAATACCTGCGGTCGCCGATACTTCCTCATAAGAAGTTGGATCGTCCAGGACTGTATGCCACAGACCGTTTTCAGACTGCAGCCTTACTAAAGCAGAAAGCTGATCACGTAGGGCATCCAGGATGGTCATAAAAGAAGGGTTAAAGGCATCAATTAATGTCAGAGCCCCGGCGGAAGTCGCGGTAGCCCAGGCATTTGCCCTGGCCCAGTACACTCCCGAAAGATTGTTTTTATTGATGTTATCCCAGGCATGATAATAAACGTTTGTAGTGGTATTCTGCAGGAATTCTTCATGCCAGTAATACTGCTTCAGACCGTCTTTCAGATAAGCTTCGTTCTCTGTTTTAACACCCATACGTACAAGGAAGTAGGCTGCCATAAATAGAGTGTCCGCCCATGCCTGTTCTGGAAAGTCGTAGTTCTGGGAAACCGTATGCTGAAAGACACCGTCTGCAAAACGCAACGCATCATTGGTCAGGAATTCCGCCATATCTTTAGCCTGATTCAGATATTTCTCATCACCTGTAGCTTCATGGAGGGTTATCAGAGTATGCCCTATGGATACAGCATTTACAGTGAGCTTAGGTATTCCCTTATCCAGGTAGTTATCCACCCAGTTTACTAGAAAGTCGAGATATTTCTGCTCCTGGAGAACTTCCCATGCCCGACAGATTCCGTAAAAAGCCACACCAGCAGGCCAGTCCCAGGCAAAATCCATGGCCATGGTTCGTTTTGCAACTAGGTCTATATATTTTTTGATAGTTTCCGCATTAATGTCTGTGTCTTTTTTTTTGCTCATAAAGATTTCTTCCTTTCTATTCAATTATCTAGTTTGTCTATAATACTTTGTAAATACAACTGACTTTCCTGCAGTTCGTCGCCCCTTAGGTCTTCAATAATGATATCTATACCCGGTTTGTATCTGTTTACCATAGTCAGCAGATGTTCATAATCCATCAATCCACGGCCTAAAGGGACGGTTTTTATCTGATGGTCTTCAATAATAAAATCCTTAGCATGAATTAATACGATTCTATTTCCAAAGAGTTCAAATGAATCTTCGATAATCTCTTTTACTTTTGTGTAATTGCCCATATGAAGTAGATTCACAGGATCGAGAATCACCTGCAGGTTACTGGAATCCACAGAATCAAGAAGAGTTTTCATCCTTTTTGGAGTGGAGATGACAAAATTATACAATCCCTCTACACCGACGAACACACCATGGTGCTCTGCTTCCACAGCGAATTCCTTAAAAATTCCAATGACAGTCTGCAAAGCCTCTTCACCGTGATTATGTGGATGATAAGACATATCGGCATTGTAGGAACCGGTTTCAGTCCCTACAATGGGGCAACCAAAATCACTTGCAAAACGCAGATACTCTTTAAACCTGTCCATATTCTCTTTCAATTTCAGTGAATCCTGTTCAAGCAGATTGAAATAGCTGCCTAAAAGGGCTATATGAATGTCCCTTTTTTCGAATTCCCGGCCGATACTCCAGGCCAGTCCCGGTGATAGACATCCCGGTTTTTCACTTACACCTTTTATGCTTTTATAAACAACAAGCTGAACTGCTTCCATCCCGGCATCAAGCATTTCCTGGGCTAAAGCACGGGCGCTGGTAGTGCCCGTGTTAATATCATGTCCTCTTGTTCCAATCATATTATTGTTTCCTTATCATTATCTCTTATTATAATACAGGTAGTTCACGTCTAACAAAAGCTGTAATAGCCTTTGCCTCTTCCACACTTTCTGCATCACAAACCAATGTTGTTTTAGCAGTTTTTAGAAAACTTATATTATCTTTTATCTCATCAAAAGTTATAAACAGTTTCATAATTTTGTTTCCAAACAGATCTTTATGATTTTTATATACATCTATTCCCCGGGGCTGATTAGGATCTGGCGCCAGTTCAAAATACTGTAGCTTATCGATATCCAGAATCTCTTTAAAAGCCTGGGTTCCCGCGGTATGAAGGTGCATAAAAGCAGCATCATACTTTTCTACAAGTTTAGTAGTATATGGTTTTCCAAACTCTGTAAAAATATCAGGAGAACACATAACAGAAGCGTCTTCCGACAGGTGCCCTATGGCATTTCCCTTCATCCATACATCAGTTCCGCTTATGGTTCCACCGTAAAAATCACCAATTACACTTTTCTGCCGTGAAATATACCATTCGCAGGCCTCGGTACAAAAAGTCAAAAGTCTATGTAGCTCTTCAGGATGATCGTAGAAATCCATAAATATATCGTTACCACGCAGGGCATTGGCCAGATCCATTGGAGCCATAGCACCCCTCTGTTTAACAGCAAAATTTCCGACACCCTTCTCCCTGTAATAAGCCAGGCCGTCTATAACCATACGCAGCCAGACATTATCTTCTCTCAGCTCCAGTTTAGCTACATCATCATAACTGTTTAATATTTGATGGTGCCAACTCGTATCTTCACTGAAATCCACCTCACCACCTAAAAAGGCTGAGTGTTCGGCTATACCGTATCGTGGATACAGAGCAGGAATGGAATCGTCGGGAATGAGCTTTTGTTTCTGCCAGGTGTACTCCAGGGCTTTAATATTTTCATCGAGGAACTGTTTCATTTCAACTGGAAAGTTCCACTGGTCCAATCCTTTTACTTTGTAGGGTTTCTGTATTAGATTCACTTTAACCAGAGCATCCCCACTTTTTCCATTTGTTGTAAACCGGGTTGTCCGATCCATAAGGTCATCAATATCTTCTCTTAGCTTCATTTTACCTACCTTCATTTAAATAATTATATTATAAACAGACACTTATCATCTGTCATGCATCAGATAAGTGTTGTTTATGCCACTAATCAGTAGAGATCCTGTTAAAATCAAAAATCTGCTTATTATCACCTTTGCTAATCTCCACAACACCACTTTCATAGTCTGCCTGAATGTAGGGAGCATCAAATGTTTTGGGATAATTGTAATTAATGTACTCTCCACCTATTGTTGGAATATCCGCCTGATTAGCAGCATTAAAAACGATCTCCTCAGATTGTGATCCCTTGTAGACCACAATAATTTTTGTTTCATGGGTGGCTACGGTTTTGTGAATTTCCAACTTGTTTGAAAGAATCTGTTTCTGAAAATCTACTAGAGTGGGATAATCGGCCCGTCTACCCGCTTCAATGATAATAGGGCTGTATTTATTGACAAGCTGGAGAATCGTAGAGTTATCATTCCACTTATAACACTCTACTTCCAGTTCCACATGGTTTGCGTAACGGTCTGTTCCTTTCTGGTCTGCCATCCAGTGCCTATAAACACACCAAAACCCACATCATAGAGCTGGTCGTAAGTGGGAAACCAGTCGGGATTTATCTGAGTCCACCGTCTCTTCTGCTGGGTAATGAGCACCTGCTTATTCTGAGCACTGTGATACATAAGCTCTATAGAATAACCGTTCCCGGGATCGGTTTTTCCCCGGAACTGCTCAAGTGATACTGTAAGAATACGTGAATTAAGATCCGATGTGATCAAACCCTGCCACCGGCCATGAGCCGACAGATGATTGTGAACAGCCAAGGGATGATCCATCTGGGTCCCCAGTACATAATCGGGGGTAATCCAGCTGTATTTTGTCATACGGGATTCTCTGTCACCTGTCATGGTCCGTTCCACACCAAAAGGTCGTGGAAGAGTCTCTTCTTCCTCTCCTATGCCCCTTGCAGTATAAGCAAATGAACCAAGGCCTTTTCTGTCTAAAACAAGTTCCCAAATAAGTGGGCTGAACTGGTAATCACCAATCATCTGCTGAGAATAATTGAAAGTGGTCAATCCCGGCCCACCAAGATAAAACCTGGCCCAGTCTGACATAGAATCGTAAGAACCGGCACTGTTGTGATGCCTTGTTTTTGGTCCACCTCTAAGTCCACCGAGTTGCTGTAGAGCCCAGTCGGTCCAGAACAGATCTAAAAACATCTTTACTTGAAGTTTCAATTGTCCATCGGGGCAAAAATTATAAAGTAGAAGTATGTAAGCTATAGTGAACTTCATATAACCAGGGGAGCCATTTTCCAGAAAGAACCCTTTCCTGGCTCTTTCTGCAAAATACTCTTTAAAATAGGCTACCCATGCTTCGTAATGGTCAGCAGGTTTATACTGCTTTCCGTCGGACCAGTTTGCTCTTTCAGTCCCTCTTCTTTCTGAATTTTCTATACCAGACTGATTAAAACCAGCGCTCATATAACCGGGAGAACAACCGTAACCATAATCTGCATGAACTTTCGAGGCATAAGCAGGTTCAGAGGCGAATATTGCTGAAGTAAGTAGATTAGTTGTTTTGAGTTAAGGTCATGATTTTCACTGCCTGACATCCACCAGGTGCTTTTTGTTGTTATGGCTATATCATTTTTATCCATGGTCCGCCACCACAGCAGTTCCAGCAGCAGATCTTCATTTTCCACGTTCAATCGCCCCGGGAAATATTTACTCTTTTTTCCAAAACAGTAATAAAAGGAGATCAATCGGGAATTCCTCATAAGATGGTAGAGATCATAAGCCGGCGATACTGTAGAGTCTTTTTTACGTGCTTTTGTTGTATTAAGGTCGATGTTAAAATCCTGTAACAACTCTTTATTTACTTCCTGAAGATTTTCTCCTATCCACATTCTGTCAAAAAGCTGTTGATCGATTCCTGTAGTTTCAACTTCGGTCCCTGTTTTAAAGGCATTTTCTATACGGGTATTCCTGTTTTGTTTTTCGGTATTGATAAGTTCCTGATAATCAGAATTATCCCACTTACAAAGCTGTTTCCAGAACAGTTTATGAGGCTGTTCAATTAGGTCAGACATTACAAATTCTCCAATTTATTTTAATTTAAAAGAGAGCCACCTGATTTCTATAAATTTAATCAGGCGGCTCGAAAGATTCACATGCAGCTGAAAAGCTTCATGCCAAATGAAATATTATTTTAAGCTTGAATACCAAGCATTGGCTTCTTTTGATAGTATTTCACCACCTGAAGTCCACCATTTATCCATATACTCATCGTAATAAGAGAGCGGTTTGTCGCCGGTAATGATTGAAATAAATGCTTCTTCCTGGATTTTTTTCAGCTCTTCCTGATATTTGATAGCTGAAGGTAAAGGAGCCATTAATTGAGAGTTGATTCCATACTTATCCATCTCATTCTCATACATCCAATCCATCTTAACTGCACTAGCTCTTTTGTTCTGGAACTCAAATGGACCGTTTGGAACCCACATAGATCCACCACCGACATCTTCGTAAGAAAATCCATCATCAGCCTTGATAAAACTTGGTGATTTTGATTCTGCTTTATATTCCCAATGTTCACCTTCTACTCCCCACTGAGCCAATGTATTATTCTCAAAGGAAGATACAGACCAGTCCAGTATTTGGAGTTTCTGTAACTCCAACAGCTTCCATCCAGTCTCCACGGTATGCAAGAGCAAGTCTGAATTCTGTTCCTTTATTAAAATCAGGCAGAGCCATGAGTTTCCCATCTATTTTTGAATAATCAAAGGGAGTTGGTGTTCCTGGAACATCTTTAAGCATGCTGCTATAATAATGCGGCGCATATTTCTTAACCATTTCCATAGGGATTTCTGCTAAAACACCCAGATCATAGAACTGTTGCAGTTTTTCGAAACGGTTACCTGCTCCAGTTGTGAAATAATCAGGAATTTCTCCAGATGCAAACTTAATACCTAAGATTTCATCAGCTTTAGTATTATCAATATTTATATAGTTAACATCAACATCAAACATATCTTCCACATACTTAATAAGATATGCATCCTGTTCAACGGGCTTTTTCTGATATGCTGTCCAGTTTAAGACCATAGTCTCTTTGACTTCAGGTTCTGTTGATTCTGCTTCCTTCTGTCCTGTGGCAAATAATGCGCCATTACACATGAGCATTGAGATTAACAATGTAAATAATCCTTTCTTCATTTAATCCTCCAATTTTATATTCAACCGGTCAACGACCGGATATTAACCTTTTAACGATCCCACCATGACCCCTTTTACAAAATATTTCTGTAGAAATGGGTATACCAGAAGGATAGGGGTGGTAGCGACGATAACTGTCGCCGCTTTTATAGTCTCGGGATTGACAACTTCATCATCAGCCATATTCGCTAAATCTGTCATTTTCGAAGTCCCTTCCAGTACGATTCTCCGTAACATGACCTGTAGAACCTGTTTATCCATATCCTGTATATAGATCATACTGTCGAACCAGCTGTTCCAGTGCCATACGGCAACCCATAAAGTTACTGTGGCGATTATCGGTGTTGAGATTGGAATAATAATTCTCAAGAGAATGGTTATAGGATCCGCACCATCTATTCTGGCTGACTCCTCCAAACTATCGGGTATGGCCATAAAATAATTCCGCATTATCAGCAGTGCAAAAGTATCGATCATCCTCGGTAAAACCAATGACCAGATAGTGTTAGTCAAACCCAGACCTCTAACCACCATATACATAGGGATCAATCCACCCTTGAAAAACATAGTGAAGACGATCAATGCGGTCCAGAATCCTTTATGAGGAAACTCTTTTTTTGATAATGGATAGGCACAGGCAATAGTAACAATAAGTGAAAGTGTTGTTCCTAGAACCGTCCTGAAAACTGTCCATATAAAACCGAACTGAATGCCTTCATCAGATAATACGTCTTTAATATTATCAAATGTCATTTCCGATGGTATTAATTTCAACTGTGACAAAGCCACGTTTTCCGTACTGACAGATACTGCCAAAAGATGAAGCAACGGATACAATGTTGAAATACAAAAAAGTATCAGAAAGCTATAATTAAGCAGATCCCATCCGGAAACTTTTATTTTTTTTATTTTCAAAGTTTTTTTACCAAATACCATATTCACCTACCCTCTTGGCAATTTTATTGGCTCCTATAATCAAGGTAAAACCAATGACGTTTTTGAATAATTCGACACAAGTAGCCAGACTGTACTGCATTTTTATAAGACCCACCCTATAGGTATAGGTTCCAAGTACATCACCACACTATATACCGCAGCATTATAAAGATTTAGGATCTGATCGAAGTCGTCATTTAGCAGTCTACCGATGGACAAAATGAGCATTATCATGATTACCGGTGTCAGTGAAGGTAAAGTGATGTAAATTGCTTTCTGAAAGCGGCTCGCTCCGTCCATACCGGCTGCTTCATATAATGCGGAATCAATATTAGACAGGGCTGCCAGATATACAATGGAACCCCATCCTATCTCCTTCCATATTTTCGTAGATACCAATACCGACCTGAACCACTTGGGATCAGCTATGAAATAAATTGGATCCAATCCAAAAGATTTAAGCAAAATATTTATCGGTCCTGTTGAGGGAGAAAGAAACTGCATGAAAAAACCGGCCATTATGACCCACGAAAGAAAGTGGGGAAGATAACTCAGCGTCTGAACTACTTTCTTAAAATGTATATTACGTATTTCATTTAATATAAGAGCAAAAATGATAGGAGCCGGAAATCCCCAGGCAAGTTTCATAATACTTATAATGAAGGTATTTCTAAAGACTTCCCAAAAACTACCCAGTTCAAATAAAAACTTAAAGTTTTCAAGACCAATCCATGGACTGGCCATCATCCCTTTAATTAAATTGTATTTCTTGAATGCAATCTGAATCCCGTAAATGGGGCCGTAGTGAAATATCAGATAATAGATCAGCGCCGGTAAAAAAAGTAAAACCAGATGTCTTTGATCAAAATATTGTTTGAATAAACTCTTTCGCTTTTTTGAATAATTCTGGTTCATATAAACATTAATCTCCTTTTAATATAATTTACTTTGCATATCCTGCAAGTGATAATTTAATAATGCCTCAGATCTTCAGAAGATCTATGACAAAAAACGGCAAAGATATCAAATCCGAAAATTCGGGGATATGAAATTTTCAGAAAAATGATAAATTTTCCCGATTTGAACCTTCTGAGAGGTTTATAGAAGGTTTATCTACAATTATTAATTTTTAGTTATCCATGGAATATGTTAATATAAACCTACAAATTACATTTTTAAAAAGGTTTGGATTTGGGGATTAATTAAAAAAAGCAGCAAATATTATTTCAGACTAGTTGTTTCTTATGCCGTTCTGGTGATTTTCATTACTCTTTTTCTGGGGACGTTCACTACAAATTATTTCTCAAGGGTATATGATAGGGAACTTATAAATGTGAATCAAAAAATGCTCTATCATCTGAATAAGATCATAGACGGAAGCGTTCTGATAAGGGGGAAATCTCTTTAAAAAAATATAGCCCTGATAAACAAGGATAATTTTGACTTGTTGGAACTGTTTGATCTGCCTCTTGAAGGGAATTACGCAAAAATAAAACCAGCCTCGGACTATTTAAATCAAATGGCCTCCCTCAATTCCGATCTTATCGATTCAATTCATGTATATAATAAAAAAAATGATATTGTTATTTCATCCCGAAACGGTTTGGTTTACAGGAGAGAGGGACAATTCCCCATGGATAATCTCTGGCTTGATGAATTTTTAGAATCTGAAGAAAAGAACATCTGGCTGCCTGTCAGGACAATTGATAAAGTAGAACCGGTAAAGGTAGTATCATTTGTAAAGTTGTATCCTGCCGTTGCAGACCGTGATAGAAGTAAAGGTATCATATGCATAAATATCAAAGAATCTGCAATCTTCGATATTATTTCCAGACAACAGGGTAATAATGAGAATATTCTAATTATGGATAAGCGGGGAGAGATAGTTTCTGAAATAACGTCGAAGGCCATATCATCAACTACTATTTACAATTTGATCAATGACAACAAAACAAAAAATAATTTTGTAGGCAACATAGGCAATGTCAAATCTATGATATCATCTTCCACGATTGATTCGAACGGCTGGAAAATTGTCAATATCACCCCTGTTAAAGAGTTTAGAAAAAATCTTCGTACTATACAGCTAATGATTCTCCTGAGCTGTATAGCCGTTATACTTGTCGGTCTAATAATCACGAGATTTTTCTCTGAAAGAATGTATTCCCCCCTGCGCATTGTTATGAACAGAATCAGTGAAAGCGGAAAAGATAAAACAGACATCAGTGAATATACCTTAATAAATAATGCTCTCGATACACTGACTAATCAGGTCAATACACTGGAAAATACCCTAATAGAGAATAAACCCCTGATAAAATACAATTTCATTACAGGGCTAATAAATAATACGATTAGGTCACAGGAAGAGTTGGAGAGGCGTTTAAAAATGATGGATCTCTCTTTTAATAAGCCCTACTATTTTGCTGTTAAGATTATTTTGAATTACTCTCTCACTCTGCAAAGTTCCCTCGAAGATAGCCAGGCAGCCAAATACAAACTGATAAAGATTCTTGAAAATCATTCCACATCGGGAATATCGATCCTGTCTTCGGAAGTCTCTGATAACGAGATTGGAACGATAGCTGGCTGTGGAGACAACAATACGGTCGAGCTTAAACTGTATATTGAAGAGATATTCCACCAAATCTTTAGTGATTTATCCCTCTATCCGCTTACTGTTATAGCCGCACCAGTTAAAGATCCTCTTGACCTGCATATCTCCTTCGAAGAGGTTTCCAGACTGCAGCGATACAGCTTTATCCTACCTGATACAAAATTACTAGCCGGCGAATTGATTCAGAACCGGGAAACATCAGCACGCATCCTACCCAAAGCACTCCAGGAAGAATTCTCAAAAAGCATAAAGTTAAACAACGAAAATCTGACCATGGGATGTGTGGATAAAATTATAAACGAACTGAAAAATGAGACCTATGCCTACAATTACAGTTACAGTTACAGAAAATTAACCGATATTGTGACAATATTCTCAGAATATGTAAAACAGATGGATATTTTTCTAGATGGCTTAGAGGGCACAACTATACACAAACAATTCCGCAGGATAGAGAACATAGATCTTTTTCGCCAATGGTTTGCGATACTGATATTAGAAGCCTTCGCTTATCTCAGGAACCGCTCACAAAACAAAAATTTCAGAGCAATCAAAGATGCCAAAAAATACATTCTGGAAAATATTGAAGACGATCTTTATCTTGATAATGTGGCGGAGCAGGTTTCCTTGAAAGCCCACTACTTCAGCAAACTCTTTAAAGAGTATACGGGAAGTCATTTTGTCACATTTATCAATTCCCACAAAATGGAATATGGTGCAAATCTTCTTCTCGAGACGGATCTGAATATAACAACCATATCGGAAAGACTTCACTTTAGCAGCGCCGCCTATTTTATCAAAAAATTCAGAACACAATTTGGTACAACCCCTAATGAATATCGGAAGAGAAAAGTAAAGTTTTCAAATCTGTAACAATAGATATAAATGATCCCCTATTGGGATCACTCCCAATTTTAATAATATATTGCCGTCTCGTCTAACAGAGCCTCAAGGCTGGCAACGGTGCAGTCCTCATTAATCCCGTTTCCGGCGGTAATCATAAGACGGCCGTCTTCCCTTCCATAGGTATCAATCATAAATCTAACTTCTTCCCGGACTTCCTCAGGTGTTCCCCAGGGGATTATCTGCTGCACATCAAAGCCGGCTAGAAAACAGAATTTGTCTCCAAACTCTTTTGCAACCTGTTTTTCCTCCATGGTATATTTCTGTATAGGATGAAGAACATCTATACCTATTTTTGCATAGAGAGGAAGGAAATTATATACATTTCCACAAGTATGGAGCCAAAAGTGTATTCCGGCTTCATGGCAGGCATCGGTTATCTTTTTATAATAGGGATAAAAAAACGTTTCAAAAATCTCATTTGAAAAAAATGGTCCGGTCTGCATGCCCAGGTCATCTGATGTAAATATTCCATCAATTTTCAGTTCCTTCCGTGCTCTGCGTATTACGGCTATATAATAATCGGTCAGCGCTCCATACAGCTTGTGAACCGATTCGGGATCGGTGTAAAAGTCCATCAGGGCATTGGTCATCCCCCGTAGCGACCAGTGGCGCTCGAAGAGACAGTAAAACCACTGTGCCAACCGATAGCGGCCATCTGTTTTGGGATTTTCAGGAAACAGACCGCTATAGTCGGGGCTGGGGAAGTCAGCAAGAACAGCATCCAGTTCACTCCAGTCTTCTATTACGACTGTATTATCCAAGGCCCGAACAGATCCGGTATTGGGATTATCTTTGTTGTACCAGCGAAATGAGTTATCATCAACCGGGGCCTCATATACATCAGGAACTTTAATCCGTATTCGCTGAACATCACAGGGATATTCTTCAAGCAACTGGTCGATTTGGGGCTGATGGTCACCGAAGTTTTCCGGGTGTACCCAGAGATTTATCAGTTGGGGGATTCTCCCGGCAGCTCCTTTCCCTTCTATTACATTGATGATTTCCTGTCGTTTTAATGATGTATATTTCATAATTTACTCCTTTTGTTATAGAAGTATTATCCCCTGAAATAGTGGGTAAAGAAATGGCTAAACTTGATTTCCTTTTATCTGAAATTGATCTACAATAAATATATGAAGACAAATTGTGGTATTATTACATACAAACCTGGAGGAGAGTTTCACCGGAACATGCAGGAAGTTTTTCAGCTCGTGGCTATCCATTCGGGTAGCTTATTGCTTAAAACAAACGGTCAGGCTGAATCTATTCCAGAGAAAAGCGTGTTTTTTCTCACTCCAGGTAACAAATATGACTTTTACTTTTATGGGGAGGAAGGAACCTGCCATTCCTGGATTGAATTCATAGGGCTTTCTAGTGGATTCAATCAAAAGAATCCCCAGCGGGTACTACCTTTAAGCCATAAGTTAAATTGTCTTATAAAGATACACCTCGAATATAAAAACCCAGAAGAAAATGAAAAGGATGTCCTTGCAGATATCGCACGTGCAACACTGAAACAATTTCTTTACGATTTATCACAAATTGATATAGGAAACCATGAACAGAACCGTCTCATTGAAAAAACTATCATCTTTTTGAAACAAAATGCACAGCATCAGCTGAATCTGGACGATATTGCCGGCCATGCCTGTATATCTAAAGAACATTTATGCCGGCTCTTTAAAAAAGCGAGCCGGAGTTCGCCGATGTCCCTATTCTGGCAGTACAAAACAGAAATAGCCAGAGACCTGATTGTTCACACCAACGGCAGCTTTCAGGAGATATCCCATGAGCTCTCTTTTTCTAGTCCATATCATTTTTCTAGAAAAGTGAAAGAGATCACTGGCCGCTCACCTGGAGGATGGCGGAAGGGCATTGTTTAACTTCTACTAATTAGAGATATGAACATTACTTATCTGATGCATGACAGATTATAGATGTTTCTTTATAATAAATATATCTACAAGTCCATGGGAGAAACCTTAAATGAAACCAAATGTAATTTTAGTATTAACCGATGATCAGGGTTATGGAGATCTGGGATGTCACGGCAGTCCCTGGATGATAACCCCGAATCTGGATGAGTTTTATTCAAACTCCGTACGTTTTACAGATTTTCATGTCTCTCCCTTATGTACTCCCACACGGGGTGCTCTTTTGACTGGCCGCCGGCCTTTGGTAAATGGAGCCTGGGGAGTTTTCAGCGGACGCTCATTACTGCATAAAGATGAAGTAACCATGGCCGATATCTTTTCAGACAACGGCTACAGAACCGGTCTATTCGGGAAATGGCATCTGGGAGATAACTATCCATACAGACCTCAGGACAGAGGATTTCAGCATGTAGTCGCTCACAAAGGTGGAGGCGTAGGCCAGACTCCTGACTTCTGGGGTAACAATTATTTTGACGATACTTATTTTAAAGATGGGAAACCTGTGGAATATGAAGGATACTGTACCGATGTGTGGTTTGATGAAGCTCTTAAGTTTATTACTAATACAAAAGAGGAATCAAAAGATAAACCTTTTCTGGCTGTTATAACCACAAATGCGCCCCATGTGCCCTATCTTGTGGATAAAAAATATGAAGAACCGTATCTAGACAATGATAATATCCCCTATCCCCCTTTCTGCGGGATGATAACCAACATCGATGAAAACTTTGGCAGACTATGTTGTGAGCTGAAGTCTCAGGGAATTGAAGACAATACCATAGTTATTTTTATGACTGACAACGGTAGTTCTGGTGGAATACTCCTTGATGAAAATAAATTTGTAAAGAAAGGCTTTAACGCTGGGATGAGGGGTCGAAAAGGTAATAATTATGACGGCGGACACCGGGTACCCTTTTTTATACGCTGGCCCAAGGGACAAATCTCCGGAGGTAAAGATATAGATGAGTTGACCTGTCACATCGATCTGCTCCCCACTCTTGTAGACTTTTGCGAATTAGATGTTAACCATACAAAAGGGTTTGACGGGCGCAGCTTGAAGGCTTTATTAAACAACGAAATCACAGAATTTCCTGACGACAGAGTGGAAATCCTGCATATAGGGACCCACTTTAACAAATCTCCGGAAAAGTGGAGCAACACTGTTATGACCTCTAAATGGAGACTTGTTAACGGAGATGAACTTTATGATATCAAAAATGATCCCGAACAACGGAATAATATAGCTTCCTTACACCTGGAGGTTGTGCAGAAACTGAGAGATCATCATGGACAATGGTGGAACAGTGTTTCTCCCGGTCTCGAAGAGTATGCCAGGATTCCTCTTGGTAATGATTTTGAGAATCCCGTTAAACTAGATGCTTTCGATGTTATGGGTGATGCAGCAGTACACCAAATAGATATAGTAAAAGCCAATAGGAGCAGCGGGAAATGGGCTGTCGAAGTGGAAAAAGCCGGAAACTACAACATCTCTCTAAGGCGTTGGCCTGTTGAGCTGGGATTACCTATCAATAACTGCATCTCTGATAAAGAGGCAAAAAAAATAGCACCCTATGGAGGTTCTGTCAGTTTATGTACATCCATGGCAACCGATGAGGCAAGAGTGAAACTGTTTGATATTGAGCTGTCTAAGCAGATAAAAGTATCTGACAAAGAAGCGGTATTTGAGGTTGAAGTCCCAGAAGCTGGAGAAACGACTCTAGAAGCATGGTTTAAAACCACTGATGGCCAGGAACAGGGCGCTTATTATGTATACGTGGAAAAAATATGATAATCAGAAAGGTCTACAGAGCCCAATTGCATAAAGATAAAGTGGATGCCGGACTAAAAGCGATAGAACAGAGTATAAATTATCTCAAGAAGCAGATAGAAAATGAGCAGCTGATGACCATTTCTCTATACAATTGGGAATACAATCTTTTCCTGTATTATGAATCTGTTTCACATGATCTGCAGCCGGAGAAATTATTTACAGGGTTGGAAGAAAACCTGATTGATTGGCCGGGAAAAGAGGACAAAAGGTATTGGATCCCAATGATCGATGTCTTTCATTTTAATGAACCTGTAAGCAAAGAGCATTGGCAGCGAAAAACATCGGTGGAGAGGAAAGTAGGAAAAGTAGCTCATTTAAAACCACAAATGGTAAGCAGTTACATCTATTACCACTATCAGGTTCAGGAAGAGAGGGCTTTCCCCGGTGATAAATACGAAATTATTTCAATGCATGAGAATCTGTTATTTGGATATTTTGAATTCCCTAAAGTGATGGAAGAGCCTTTGGCAGAAAAGAAACTGCAGACTACTGGAACACCGGATAACTGGGCAGATGCCCATATGGATCAGCATTTTTTATCATGGGAAGACGGTACTATATTTTTTAAGGAAATAGAGACGTTATTTACATTATAAATATTTTGACAATGCAGGGGATAATTAAGTGTATATGAAAAAAATAGTAATTATTGGAGCCAGCGGACACTGGCTGAATGCAATAGAGGGATTAAAAGTATATCCAGAAGCACAAATCGTAGCTTTCGCACCAGCTGTCTCTATGGAAATGGAAAAAGTTAATGAAACTTTAAAAGAACACCTCTCTTTGAATATTCCTTTATATGAAGATTATGAAACAATGCTTGATGAAATAAAACCTGACGTTGCAATTATCAATCCCTATTATTATTTGAACGGGCCCGTAACCATCCAGTGCCTCAAACGGAGGATTCACTGTTTCACAGAAAAACCTCTTACATTTTACCGGGATGAATTGGAAACGATAAAAAAACTGGTGAAAGAAAAGAATCTGAAACTCTCCACTATGCTTGGATCACGTTATCATCCGGCATTTTATGCTGCATTTCGCGCTGTTAAAGATGGTTTAATCGGCACACCAATTCAGATTACCGCTCAGAAGTCCTATAAATCAGGACTAAAACCAGAATGGCAGCACAACCGGAAACAATTTGGTGGAATTATCAGCTGGGTTGGTGCCCACGCTCTAGACTGGATCAACTGGGTAACTGACAACGGTGTGAAGGAGATACAGGCGATGGAAAATCGTAATGGGAATTATGGTAACGGTGATATGGAATCGAGCAGTATTGTACTCATGCGTCTAAACAACGGTGGCCAGGCGGCTGCTAATATCGATTATCTGCGCCCGTCAGGAGCAAAAAACCATGGTGACGACCGTCTGCGCATAGCTGGGGATAAAGGTGTAATTGAGGTTATGGAGGACAAAGCGGTAATTATAACTGCAGATAATAATAAGGAAATACTTCCACTGGAAGAGAAAAAAGAGATGTTTGCTGAATTTCTAAAATATATTGATGATGATAAATGCCCTTACAGGCAGTCACTAGAAGATGTATATGAACTGACAGAACTCTGTATCAGAGCACAGGAAGAGGCGGATAATGTATACAATTAAACATTTTATATAGGTTTTAATTAGAATAAGGAGTTATGAGTAATGGAAAAAATAAAAATATGTCTTGTAGGTTTGGGATTTGGTCAGCATATAGCTGAAGAACATCTCTTAAGTGGTCCGGGATCACCTTATTTTAAACTGGTTGCAGTTTGTGATATGGATCGACAGAGAGTAGATGATTTTGCACAGAAATATGGTTTAAAAGCCTATTATAGTTTAGAAGATGCACTACAAGCTGCTGATATCAAAGTTATTGGACTTTTTACAGGTCCTGTGGGTAGAGCTAAACAAATAGATAAAATTATCGAAGCAGGGAAAGATGTAATGACCACAAAGCCTTTCGAAATGAATTCACAAGAGGCTCTACGGGTTCTAAAAAAAGCCGAAAGACTTGGACGTATGGTTCATCTGAATTCCCCCAATATTGCACCGAGCTTAGATATTCAAATTATTCACGATTTTATAAAGAAATATAATCTTGGAAAACTCTGCGCCGGACGTTGGGAAGGCTGGTATAAAAAAATCGAAAAAGCTGATGGCAGCTGGTACGATGATCCCGCACTTTGTCCGGCACCACCTATATTGCGTTTAGGCATCTACGGTTTAAACGATCTTGTGCCGCTTTTTGGTAATCCAGTTAAAGTCGATGTTATGCAGTCGCGCATGTTAACTGCAAGACCAACTGCAGATTTAGCCCAGATGATGGTGAAATTTGATTCAGGAGCCATGTTTACTATGCTTGGAGGATGGTGTATGCAGCCTTATCGAGGGGGGAATATGATACAACTGCATTTTGAGCATGGTACGATAGTTCGGGAACCCAAATGGCGTGCAGGCAAAGATTTTACAACACATTCAGATCTTTCTGATGGTTTGAATATTAGAGTGTATACTGCAGCGAAGGGCTTCAGCGAACCTGTGGAGGAGCGTCATATTCAGGATTCGGAGAGTAGTGCATCTTATCAGTGGGATAAGTTTTATGAGGCAGTGAAAGAGCGTAAGAATTTCGTAAATGGGACAAAACCTGAAGATATCGCCAATGTTATTAAAGTCGTGGAATTAATGGCAGAAGCATCTCTTAATAACCCGGTGTAGTTATCAATTAGTGACTATTGTACTAGATAGAAATTCCATAGGCGTCATACCTGTGTGTGTTTTAAATTGGCGGATAAAATAACTAACATTTTCATCATAACCTACCATTTCTGCCAATTCATGGATTGCTATATGAGAATCATCTCTTAAATATTCACAAGCTCTTGTTACTCTGTATTCGTTGAGATATGTTGCAAATTTTTTCCCGGTTTCACTGAAAAATAGTTTTCCCAGATAATCTGATTTTACATAGGTTACATTTTCAGATAACCATTTAAGTGTGAGATTTTTATCTTTGTAATGAGTGAGAAGATATATTAGTATTTTTTGAATATTGGGATTCGTTTTTTTGCTGATGGAACTGGTATTCTGATTCTGCGTAATCATAACTTGATCTTTCAATATGTTATAAATCCCACTTTGAGATTTTGCTGAACCAATTTCTCCAGCAAGGAGAAATGTAGAATCATTTGAAAAGATTACTTCATTTTTTACAAGAGACGAGAGGATCTTGATAGCGAGCTTCCGACTTTGGTCCAAGGAACCTCCCTGAGCGCTTATTTCTTTAAAAAAACTTAGAAGTATTTCACTGATTTTATTCCAGTTTTTTTGTGTAACCGAAATTAAAATTTCTTTTACAATCGGTTCAATATCAATTTTTATATTCTTAGGTTTTAATCCATTAGATATAATATTTTCTGTGAGGCTCAATAACGTTTCTTCGATTTCCGCAATGCCCACAGGTTTAAGAAGATATTTTTTAACTCCGTATTTTATTGCTTTCTGTGCATAATCGAATTCACTATACCCGGAAATTATAACAAACTTGATCTTATTGTTATTATTTCTTATCTCTTTTATCAGCTGCAATCCATCCATCTTCGGCATTTTTATATCTGTAAAGACAATATCAATATGAGTAGAGTTAATAATTTCAAGGGCTTTCTTCCCACTGTCTGCCACAGCTGCTATTTCACATTTCCATTGTTCCCAGGGGATTAATTTTTTCATGCCCTGAAGACTGAATTCTTCATCATCAACAAGTAGTATCTGTATCATTTCTGAAACCCCTGGTTCAAAGGTATATAAATCAAAATATCAGTCCCTCCTGTATTATTAATATCTGTCTTTAGATTCCCGTGAGTACCATAAATCAATGAAATCCTCTGTTTCAAATTTGCTAGTCCAATCCCTGTATTTCCAGGTGTCTCTAGTTTTTCAACAAAACCAGGGCCATTGTCACGGATGAGTATATCCATTCCTTTAGCTGTTTCGCTTTTTTTGATAGAAACTTCTATTAAGCATGTACTATTCATCTCCTCAAGGGAGTATTTAATAGAATTTTCAACTAGTGGTTGAAGTGTAAAACGGGGAATCTGCTTAGTATAGAGCTGAAAATCCACATCTATAGTATATTCAAGTCTATCTTTAAATCGAATTTTTTGAATGTAAAAGTAATTGTTTAGTATATCCAACTGTTCTTTTATAGTGATAAGAGGTTCAGCCTTATTTAGGGAATGACGTAAAAGAGAACTAAGGGATTTGACCATCCCAGCCATTTCCGGTTGCTTATTGATCTCGGCCATCCAATATAGGGAATCAAGTGTGTTATATAAAAAATGAGGATTTAACTGATTTGAAAGTACCTCTAATTGGGACTGATTTAGAGATAACTGCTGTTTAAGATTTTTATTAACCAGAGTATCAATTTTATAGATCATCTGATAAAATTCATGATGTAGTTGAGATACTTCTTCTGAAGTCTTAGCAGGTAGTTTTATTGGTTCCGTTAAAACGAAATCATTTTCATCCATCGCTTTCATCTCTCTAGACAGAGATATTATTGGAGAGGTAATGTATTTGGAAGATCGAATCATCAGGAATGTAAATAGAATAAACAGAGCAAAATAAATTAGATAGCTTAAACGGTTCATCCTATGATATTCCTCTATAAGTTGTTCTGTTGGTACAAGAAATAGAAACTCCCAGTCCCTGTCTTCAGTCTTTATATTTGTTACGAAATATGATTTTCCCTCAATACGAATATTCTGATATAGCCGGACTCCCATTTTTAATTTGATTTCGTTTGACGAATCATTTTCAAGGGATGAATAGAGAAGTTCTCCTTTGTAGTAAATTGAACTCTTTAGCCCATAATATTTTATTTGGGAGAGATTCTCATGTATAAGTTTTTCTATATCAATAAAGCTGTAAATAATACCGATGGGAGGGTGCTCAAAATCACCGACAGCATTTATCTGACGGGAGAGTAAAAGTGGAGACAGAGATAATTTTGTAATAGACCAGAGTAGTCCACCACCCTTATCCAGTGTTTTCAGACGAATATTTTCCCTAACCAACTCTGAAGAAAATGCTTTATTATATGAACCTTTATTAGCGTTATAATAATTATTACGAGTATCGACAATTATCAACTCTTTTAAATAAGGATTTGTAATTGTATAGAATCTTAACTTTTGTACAAACTCAGACTGCATTCTAGACAATTGGAAATCATTTTTATTACTTCTATCAGATTTAAAAAAATCCTGGGTTATTTCATCAACCATAATCGTTACAGAGAGTTGTTCCAAATTATGAATCGAATTGGTAAAAGTATCGACTTTGGAATGAAATATCTCCGAGACAGATTCATAGAGATAATCACTAAAAATTCGGAAAGAATATAATTGAGATGATATACCGATTACCAAGACAATTATATAAAATGAGAGTAGATATAAGAGAAATCGGGAACGTATCTTCATTATTATTAATTTACCTCATCTCTGTTTCATGATCAATAGCTTCTCTATTTCCAGTTATATGGAAATAGAGAAATAGTATAGAATTACCCTTTTAAACCCTGGGAATTAACACCTTCAACTATATATCTTTGAAGCAAAATAAATACAAGAACTACTGGAACCAAAGAGAGAAAACCCATTGCCAAGAGTGCTCCGTAATTTGTACCAGAGCCGGGATCAGACCACATCCCCAGTGCAACCGGTATAGGGTATAGTTGAATCTTGTTTAAATAAATCATAGGTTGTAAAAACTGCTCCCAAGACCAGTAGAATTTGAAAATCGCTATGGTTATCAAAGGTGTTTTCAGCAGAGGAAAAATAATCAAGCTGAAAGTTTTATAAACACTGGCACCATCAATAAAAGCCGCTTCGTCCAGTTCTTTTGGAATACTTCTAATAAATTGTATAGCCAGAAAAATAAAAAATGCTTCACCTAGAAACGTTGGTACGATAATAGGCAAAAAAGTATTTACCCAATTTAATTTGTTGAATATAACATATTGGGGAACCATTATTATCTGATATGGTAACATTAAAGTAGCCATCATACACATAAAAAAGAACTTTCTTCCTTTAAATTCTATTCTGGCAAACCCGAAGGCTATTACAGCAGAAGATAAAACTGTACCTATAACACTATATACACTTATTATTAACGAATTCTTCATAAAATGTAGAAAGTTATACTCTCCGATTCCTGTAAATGCCGTTATATAATTCTTTAACGTGATTTTATCTGGGATGAGATCAATTCCACTTCTGAATATTTCAGATTGGTTTTTTAGTGTTGCAAAAATTAGCCAGACTACCGGGTAAAACATGACTATTGCAAGAACCATCGCAAATATATGAAATCTTGCAGATGATATTTTTTTTGATATTGTCATTTATTTCCCCCTTCATAAAAAACCCATCGTTTTGACGATTTAAAAAACAGTCCTGTGATAATGGCTATAATAATTAGTAAAAACCATGCCATCGCCGAAGCGTAACCCATTTCGTTGAAAGTAAAGGCTCTTTTGAATAGGTATAGGGCATAGACCAGTGTTTTGCTCATAGGACCACCCTCGGTGACTATATACGCCTGGGTGAACATTTTGAATCCTCCGATTGTCTGCATTATCAGGTTGAAAAGGATCACCGGTGATAAAAGAGGCAGTGTTATATGAAAAAATTTACGCATGGAACCAGCCCCGTCTATTACCGCTGCCTCATAATAGGTTGGGGATATATTTTTTAGCCCTGCCAGAAAAATCAGCATCGATGAACCAAATTGCCACATACTTAGGAGAACGATTGAGCTTAGGGCTCCGTCGGGATCACCAATTAGAGAATAAGAAGAACCTGTAACTATTTTTATTAGGGCACTTAAAGGACCACGTGAACCAAATATCATTCTCCATACAATAGATACGGCTACACTGCCGCCTAGAATAGAGGGGATGTAATATATTATACGATAGAGTGTTACTAATTTTCTTTTCTGGGAGAGAATCATAGCAATAGCCAGAGCGAATATAAGCCTGAATGGAACAGAAAAGAGTACAAATTTTAATGTTACAATCAAACTTGTTAAAAAAGTATTATCTTTTGTAAACATTCTGATAAAATTTTTCAAACCGATCCACTGGGGAGGAGATATCAAATTGTAACTTGTAAAAGACAGGTACAATGAGATGAATATTGGGATTATAATAAATCCGAAAAAACCCAGAAGCCATGGACCTATAAAAATAAGCCCGGCAACTTGTTTATTATGGATAAATTGAATTTTGTTATTTTTAACCATAAAATAATTCCTTTATCAGAGAGTCTTAAATCCCGGAGCAAGCTCCGGAGACATAATTAACGGGATAAGATCTCGTTACCTTTTGTAAATATTTCTACTGAACCTTCTTCAGGTGTTAGAACTTCAAACATAACCTTTGACCAAACTTCATTGACCAACTCAGTGATTTCTGCTTCTTTAGGGTTAGGATTCCACTGAAGAGGTGTACTGATAGGACTGGCAATATCAACGAATTTAAATGCTTCTGCTAATACTGGATCAAGTCCTCTACCGAGCATATACTTCCTTGCTTCAGCTGTAGCTGGAACTCCACGGTTTGCCTTGCACATTTCAAGAGCTGCAGGCGACGTGGCAAAATAATTGATGAAATCAGCAGCAATTTCTCTGTTTTTAGAACCTTCTGCTAGTGAAAATCCTAATGCCGCACTTAGTGTCTGAGCTTTATTATCAGATGTTCCAGGGATAGTCATGAAAGGTATGGCTTTTCCTAACCCATCAATGATAGCTGTTGCCTGATTGGAAGGAATAAAACACATTGCAGCTTCACCAAAAGACATGGGATTTGCAGGCCAATTGTTAAAATTCTCTACTGTGAAGGATTCTTCGATTAGGGCTCCAGAATTATGAAGACGAGAATACATAGACAGGTAATCAGTCAGGAATGAATAGTCAGTGAATCCAAAACTTTTCCCATCATCTGAATACTTGCTGTATCCGGCACTACGAATTATTAAAGGAAAATCTTGAGCCAGTTGCGTATAGGATACTCCGTATAGACCTGTTTTTTCTTTAATAGTCTGTGCCATTTTTTCAAAGTCATCCCAAGTCCATTCCGGTGTAGGATAGTCAAGGCCTGCCTGGTCAAAAATATCTGGATTATATAGAACAGCCCAGCCGTTTAGACCAAGTGGAAGTCCATATTTTTTTCCATCTAATGACCATGCGTCTATAGCAGCCGCATCTATTTTATCAAAATCCATTGGATAATCATTCAGTGGAGTTATAATGTTACCATCGGCATATTCTGTAAGACGTTCCTGAACCAGTTGAAAAACATCTGGAACATCGTTTGACGCGATTTGTGTTGCTAGTTTATCCCAATATCCACCCCAACCAGTATATTCAGGTATAATTTTTACATTTGGATTGAGTGCTTCATAAGCAGCAATTGTTTCCAGAGTTACTGCTGTACGAACTTCGTTTGTCCACCAGGATACTCGGATTTCAGTAACTTCTACTTTAGTAGATTCTGCTTCTGTCGCTTTTTCTTTCTGTCCATTTGCCACAAGTGATGAAAATACACTTAAAGACAAAATCATTAGAATCAATAGATTTTTTTTGATCATTTAGATCTCCTTTTAATAATTGATTAAATGTTAGCATCACCTTATTCTGCTGTCATGCATGATCCCAGTAGAGATCATATCACAAATTAGTAGTGTTGAGATTTCAGTAGGTGCTAATAACCAATATTTTAGCCAACCGTAGCAGAAAGAATTACTCAATAAATATGAAATATTCAATCGATGATTTAGAAAATGAACTAATAGATTATAGAAAGCAGAAAGAAAAGGTTGAAAAGATTGTCAATCTAATTGGTGGTAAGAAAGGTTTTAAGAGAATGATTGTAATAGATACAATCTTAATTTTATCATTAGTTGTTATATTTCTTTTAGACCTAGCCCATAAGAAGAATCAATCAGAACATTTTATGTTTTGGTTGATTCCTCTTTAGATACAAAAAATAATTTAACATTAGATGAGGTTCGTGATCTAAAGGATGAAATAAAAAAATCTAATGATCAAAGTCGGAAAGTTTTTTTATACTCGGAAGGTGTGATACCTCTCTCTTTTTTAAATACTTTTGTAAAGTAGTTCACATCTTCAAAACCTAGGTTTAAAGCAATATCAGTTATAGAATCGTCTGTATTTGTTAACATCCACTTAGCTTCTATAACCCTTTTCTCTCTAATATACTTAGAGATTGTATAGCCCATCTCCTTTTTAAATACTCTAGAAAGATATGATGGATTAACATTAACCTCTTTTGCTATATCTTCTAAAGAGATTTTATTTTGTAGGTTTGTTAATATATAGTTACAACTCTTTACTATATTCCTACTATGATTTTTTAATCCATAATTATGTACAGCATCACAGTAGCTAACTAAAATCTCTTTTTGAAGATCTTCTATAGTTTTAACTGTTGATATTTTTTCAATTTTCAATGCATATTTTTCCGAGATAGAGTGTAACATAAATGGGGGTAACCCTCCCTTCTCGGCACTATATCTACCTAGGGTATTTACAATAATGGACATATTTTTAAGTAATCTTAAAGGGTTATTTGGCATTCGATATTTAAAATCCCAGCCAGTTTTTGTTATCCTCATAACATTAGACATACCTTCAATATCTCCATTAGATATTAGATCCCTAACAGCTCTATCTTCGTGATATCTTTTTTCTATCATCTTATTATCAAAGCTAATTACTTGTTCAAATGCAGGGTTATGAGTTTTAATTGTCTCTAGACTCTCCATGTCTATATTATCAATTTTACCACTTAGTCTTAAGCTTAATAATTTAAAGTACGCCTCAATTTTTTCAGCTGTTTTTATAGGTAGTTCAACTCGTAGTGAAAAGCCTCTTCCTAGGGTTGGGTGATGGTCATTTTCCAATATAAAGGGACCAAATATAATCTTTCCAGAATTGCTGTTTCCTACTAAAAATCTAAGTCCCGATGAGTCTATAATCGATGATACTTTTTGGGATATATCTAAGTTAGTTAAAAGTGAGTCAATATTGATCTGCTTTATTACATCTGTAGATATAGGACCGTTATTATTATAAATTGTTGTTTGCTGGTTGTTGTAGGTGTATTGTATATTTAGATCTGTCAATGCATTAAAAAAGTTTAAATCTTCTACATTCATAGTTAATTATAGTACAAATATTACTTTTTAGGTAAATATTTTCCATGTTTGATCGGTTGTTAAGGTATTTAATAGAGTTATATTGATATCGAAAGGGGTAAATATTGAAGAAACTCTCTTTAAAAAATTATTTAGGTTATGGACTTGGTGATTTAGCCAACGGTTTAACATTTGGAATGTCTGCTACATTTTTATTAGCATTTTATACAGATGTATTAGGTATTACAGCAGCCGCAGCTGGTACACTATTTTTAGTTGCAAGAATATGGGATGCAATTAACGACCCTATAATGGGTGGATTAGCAGATAAAATGTTCTCAAAGAAGATGAGAAGGGCACATGGTGAAGGTAAAAAAATTGAGAAGTTTAGACCATTTATCTTAAAAGGTAGTTGGCCAGTTATTATAGCTGCAGTTATTATGTTTATTGCACCAAAAGGTATGGAGGGTAGTCAAAAACTTATCTGGGCATATGCTACATATATATTATGGGGTATGGCTTATACCTTTATTAATATTCCATACGGTGGTTTAGCTGCAGTTATGACACAAGACCCAACTGAGCGTTCAAAACTGTCTGTTGCCCGGGGATTAGGTGGTCTATTTGGTGCTATTGTGCCTAGAATAATAGTTCCAATTTTTCTTGTCCAAAACGCAGGTAATGAGGCTAAAGGTTATTTAATGGTTATGATTGTATTTGGTGTAGTATCATTTATATCATATCTAGTTAATTACCTGAATGTAGAAGAGAATGTAGTTACTAAAGAGAGTGAGGTTAAAGCATTTAAATTCTCAGATAGTTATAATGTGCTTGTAAAAAATCGGCCATTTTTAGCAATTTCTGTAGCATCTATAGCAATGTTAACAGGTATGCTAATTCAAGGATCTATGAGTATCTACTTCTTTAAAGAGAATTTAAATGCTCTTGAATTAATGTCTTTAACAGGACTTACCGCTATTGTTCCAATGTTATTAGTATCTGGAATTATTCCAAAATTGGTTAGAAAGTACGGAATTAAAAAGACTTGTTGGTTCTCAAGTTTGTTATCTGCAATTACTCTAGGAACACTGTTTTTTCTACCTAGTAATCCATGGATATATTTATCAGTAACATTAATAGGTGGTATTTTCATGATGATTCCAAATATGACTGTTTGGGGTATGGTTTCCGACTGTATCGATTATAACCAATATTTAACAGGTTCAAGACAGGAGGGTTCTATCTATGGGCTCTACTCATTTGTTAGAAAAATAGGACAAGCTCTTGCAGGATTTTTTGCAGGTATTGGTCTATCTATAGTTGGATATGTTGCAACAGTGGATACTCAATCTGCATCAACTCTTTTAGGTATAAAGTTTTTGACTGTTGGAGTTCCTGCAATTGGTATGTTCATAGCATTTCTAGCCTACTACTACATTTGGAACTTAACACCGGAAAAACAGAAAGAAGTAACAGCAAAAATTAATGCTGATAACAAGGATAAATAAGAATGAAGAAAATTAACATAAATAGCAGCTGGGATTTTGCACAACCAGAGAAGAAAAACGAGGTAGTAAACCTACCACATACTTGGAACGCTTTAGATGGTCAAAGTGGTGGTAATAACTACTTTAGAGGTCAATGTTCTTATCAAAGAACATTGAATATAGAATTTAACCAGGGTGAGAGAGTTTTTATAGAGTTAGAAGGTGCTAATAGTATCTGTAAAGTATTAGTAAATGGAAATGAAATAGGTATTCATAAAGGTGGATACTCTACTTTTAGATTTGAGTTAACAGAGAGTATAAAATCTGGTATCGATGTCAAATTAGAAGTAAAAGTTGATAACGCACACTACGATGATGTCTATCCATTAATGGCAGACTTTACATTTATGGGTGGTCTTTATAGAGATGTTAACGTTATAATTGTTAATCCTGTTCATTTTGATTTAACAGATTTTGGTTCATTAGGTGTTTTTCTTCATCAAGAAGATGTAACAGCTGCTAAAGCTAAATTAAGAGTAGAAACATTAGTAGTTGGTGCAGATAATTTTGAGATCTTATCTAGAATAATAGACGCTAAGGGTGCTGTAGTTGTAGAGGGATCAAGTAGTTTGGGCTCTATGGAATTAGTAGTTGAAAACCCACATCTTTGGCAGGGTGTGGTCGATCCATATATGTACCAACTAGAGGTAGACCTTATTGTTGATGGTAAACCTGTTGACTTTAGAAGAGTTCCTGTAGGTTTAAGATCTTTGGCTATCGATGCCGGTAAAGGGTTTATTCTTAACGGAAAAGTAGTTCCTTTAAAGGGTGTAAGTAGACACCAGGATAGAAAAGATATTGGTTGGGCTCAAGGTGAAAAAGAGATGGCGGAAGATATCGCTATTATTAGAGAGATGGGATCAAACTCTATAAGATTAGCCCACTATCAACATAACCAGACCTTTTATGACCTATGTGATAAAGAGGGAATTATAACCTGGGCGGAGATCCCATATATAACAACTTCTTCGGAATGTGATACAACTGGATCAAATGCAATAAGTCAGATGACAGAACTTGTAAAACAGAACATAAACCACCCATCTATTGTTATGTGGGGTGTGCAAAACGAGATTACAATTTCTGGTAAAGAGGATAATATCGAAGGTATTGTTACAGAGTTAAATGAGTTAACAAAAAAACTGGATCCTTCAAGACTAACTGCTCAAGCCCAGGTTGGTCACCACCCTGATGATGATTCAATGAATACTATTACAGATGTTATTGGATACAATAAATATTTTGGTTGGTACTACGATGAAATAGATACAATGGCTACATGGTTAGATGCATTCCATAGCGCTTACCCAAAGATTCCTATTGGAATTACAGAGTACGGTTGTGAAGCGATATTAATGTACCACAACAGTAACCCACAAAAGAGTGATTATAGTGAAGAGTATCAGACTAAGTATCACCACGAAACATTGCAAATCTATAACGCTAGAACCTGGGTTTGGGGTACATATGTTTGGAACATGTTCGACTTTGCTTCAGACCTAAGAGATGAAGGTGGAGTTCAGGGTATGAATAATAAAGGTCTTGTTACCCATGATAGAAAGACTCGAAAAGACTCTTTTTATGTTTACCAATCCTACTGGTCAGATAAAGATGTACTTCATATTACATCAAAACGATGGGTGAAGAGGGTAAAAGGTGAAACAGAAGTAAAGATTATTACGAACTTATCTGAGGTGGAGTTAATAGTTAACGGTAAATCTATTGGCTTCGCAAAACCTGTAGAAAACTCTGTGACATTCAGTGTTAAACTAAAAAAAGGTCAGAATATTATAGTTGCTCTAAATGGAGATAAAACAGATACAATAATTTTAGAAGGTGTTAAAAAAGTCGAAGAATCATATATCTGTCAGGCTGATTCTGTTAACCCTGTTGGGGATGTTGAGAACTGGTTTGCTGGAGATGGTGAAGAAGAAGGTGATGTTCCTGAACTAGAGTTCCCAGAAGGTTATTACTCGATACAGGATAAAATTTCTAAAATACTAAAGTCACCAGAGGGTGAAGTTGTACTGCGGAAACATTTAGCAGCAATGTTTGAACACTCAATGTTTTCAATGGTTAAATCATTCTCAATAGAAAGAATGGCTGCAATGAAACCAGAGATGTTTAGCAACCGATTTTTATACACTGTGAATACAGACCTAATTAAAGTTGAGAAAATATAATTTGTTCTCTGGACTTCAATGTTAAAGTCCAATTATTAAAAAAGGGCTATTACAAAAATAAACTTGTAATAGCCCTTTTTATATTTTAACTATATAAAAACCTATAACTCTTTAATTAAATGGATATAAAACCTTACAGCTCTTTCAATATTATCTAAAGATACTCTCTCATTAGTATTATGAATTGTACTTAATTCACTACTAGATAAAACTATAGGGGCAAATCTATAAACAGAGTTTGATAACTCACCATAAAAACTAGCATCTGTTCTGGCCATAACAAGATACGGGGTTATATAAACATCTTCAAATACATTTTTTATAATTGTAGAAAGAGTATTATAAGCCTCTGTCTCTATTGAGGATATTGTAGATGGTTCATTACCCTGTAATACTTTGACATCCAAGTTTAAACTTTTATTAACATTTTTAATATGTTTTAAAACCCCATCTATACTGTCCCCCGGTGTAATTCTATAGTTTATAGTCGCTTTCGCTATCTGCGGTAGAACATTAGCAGCATTACTTCCCTGTGCCATTGTAACAGCTGTAGTTGTTCTTAACATAGCGTTCCCGGAAGTTGTCTTTGAAAAAATATTGATAAATATAGGTTTGAAAATCCATAAGTTTCCTAATATAATCCTATTTAAATTCCCTAGACGAGGTCCTATAGTTGATAAAAAGAGTTTTACCGGAGTGGTTATTTTTAATGGCATCTGATTTTTTTCAAGGTTTGTAATAACCTTTGCCATCTGTCCAACAGAAGTAGAAACAGGGGGCATAGATGCATGACCGCCCTCACCTTTTATTGTAATCTCAATATCAGCATAACCTTTCTCGGCGATACCAATTAATGCGACTGGTTTATCAAGACCTTTTATATTATCAGTAGAAACAATTCCACCTTCATCAAGTATTAATTCAAACTTAATATTCTGTTCTTTAAGGTATTCTACAATATATTTAGCACCCTCTACTCCAGTTATCTCTTCATCGTGGCCAAATGCAAAATAGATGTCTCTTTTAGGGGAGAACCCTCTCTCTAACTGTAGTTCTGCAGATTCTAGGGAGGTAATAAGAGTAATTTTAGTATCCAAGGAACCTCTACCCCATAGATAATTATCAGATATCTCACCAGAGAAAGGTGGAAAAGTCCAGTCTTCAACTGTACCTTCGGCTATTGGGACGACATCATAATGTGCCATAAATAACATAGGTTTACTCTCTGGGTTTTCCCCTTTCCATCTATATAAGAGACTATATTCATTTATTATAGTTAACTTCATATTTTTGTGGCATAGAGGAAATTCTTCCTTTAACATAGCCTTAAATTTATCAAATTCAGACAAATCTATTAAACTTCTATCCATAAGGCTAATTGTAGGGATCTGAACTGCTTTTGATAATTTTTTTGCTGTTCTATTAATGTCAAAGGATTCAGTTTCAAGTATATCGAATTCCAGTTGTTTATACTTAAACCTTACAGTATTAATAATAATTGAAACCAATAATAGACCAAGGAGAGTTATTAAAATGTAAAATATCATACCTTATTTATAAATCCTTTTTTATATAAAAATTTTGCTGATAAAACAGATATTAATCCCATTACTGGAATCAATGCACCCTCTACACCGCTTGGAATAGGGAAGATGATAAATACAAGTATAATTACAAGAATAGGTGTAACTGCTAATTTCCACTGTTTTAGTACCCAATAACCTCCCATAGCTCCAAATAGAGCTGGTAGAATTTGAGCAAATGCTGGTTTTAATATTTCAGCCTCAAGCAAAGGTTGTAATGGAACAATTAATAACATTCCAATAAATACAATTATTGTTGTTACTATTGAGGAGATGGCTACTGCAATAGTTGCAATTATTTCAGCCTCTTCTGATTGTGGTTTTACTTCAGCATTATCTATACATGTTAGAGCACAAGGGATCTTTAGGTTTGTAAGATTCCCGGTAACAAAAACCAGATATGATGCACTACTTCCAAGCATTGGTGTATATGTTAAAAACTCGGCTATAGATATTGGAATATAGACCATACAAACCATTCCAACTCCTATAAAGAATTTATCTATGGGAGGAAATATGTTATAAACTACACTAATTACTGTTGGTACTAAAAATATTAAAAAAAGGACTATGCCTGCTGTTATTCGTCCAACTTTATGAACTTGATCCTGATATGTCATCTCCATCTCCTACTGTAACCCAAACATTGAAAATAGGACTGCAAAAGCCATTCCTGCAACCATACTTACAGAGAGTGCAAAATCCTTGATCCACCCTTTTTTAGTTATTTTAGCAATCCAGGTTATTAATAACATAACCAAAGCACTACTTAAAAGAACCATAAGACTGATTCCACCAGAGACTATAGGGTCTCCAAGGAAAACAGACAACATACCAAAAAACAGTGCATTGATCATAATCTCAGCCCAAACAGAGTCTTTTTGCTTCACCTGTTTCATTTTATTTTGATATTTTTTTAGACCAAAGATGCATAAAACAAGCCCCCATATAATACCAATACTCATAACCCACATTGAGTTACTAAAAGCCTGGGCAGTATATCCTGGGTCTACAAGGCTTTTTATCCCCATACTTGTTGCACCAATTTTTGCAGCTATCATCTCATAACTTTGGGAACCAATTACAGATAATCTCATCCATGAAAATGGTAATCCAAGCACAGGAGATATGGCAATTAATGCAATTACAATTGGAATTGATGGTACTATTGCAAACACCGCACTGGTTTTAACAGTTTCGACTAATTTTTCTTTTGAGAGTCCTATCTTTAAACCCCGTTTCCAGGCCATTTTTAAAAAGACAACCGACTGGGTCATAACAACTAAAATAACTATTCCCGCCAATATAAAGAGAACTTTACCATTGGCTACTTTCATATAATCCATACTTTTTCCTATAATCAATTTAAAACTTCAAACAATCATATCATGACTTTTACAATAATGCCTAATTACTAATTTAATTATTAATTGATTACTTTTGTGGTAAAAAAGTATAAAAAGATCTGCATTCCCTGTTTAACGTCAAAAACTGAGATATTTATGTATATTTACTCAGATATGCTTTCATCGTTTAATCCTGTAATTTCTGGATACGTATTCCGGTAATTGATTGAAACATCTCAACTACTGTCTGCTCGACAAACTGTTTCACTATTAGAAAGCCACAACATGAAAAAGCAAGGATTAGATCTTATTGGATAATTTGTTGTTTCCATTCATCAATTAAATTATCTATAGATAAGCCGAAGTAGTTTTCAACATATTCTAACCAGCTGTCTTCATGGATTACTTTTTTTGGTAAGAAAAGAGCTTTATGTTTCTCTCTTCCATATTTATCATCAAGAAAATACGCAAATGAATATGCTAAATTATTTGTATGTACAGACAACAGTTCAATCCATTTTGTTTTCAATTCATAAAAATCAAAGGAGTTATCAAGGACTATGTTTTTAGAATACTTATCTATTTCTTCTCTATTTTCATTTAATGTATTCATAAATCTACTTTCAATAAGTTGGGCATAACCCTCATCTAAAAACTTAAAAGAGTTCATCCCCATCTCTATATTAAATTTACATTTTTGTTCTAATAAGCATGTATTAACCAAATGAAATGTTTCATGCACAATGTATGCTGCAAACTGTTTAACACTACTTAAAGGTATAGATTTTACAGGCATATAAGTCTCATTTAAATTTGCATTATATGGTATTGGTCCATCGGAATAAAGAAATATAGCTCTTATCTTTGGAGGTAATAAACCTTTCCACTCTTGTGTTATAAACTCTTCAATATTGATAACATGTGTAAAAACAGCATTTGCGAACTCACTGGCTCTTTCATCAAACTTTATGGATATATATTTACTTTCCAAAGTATTTTCAGAATCTTTATATTTATAAAATTCTTTATAAATGTATGCAATTTCACTACCAGACTCTTCATACTTTCTATACTGTTTCTCTACATTCTTAATATCATTTAGGTGAAAATATGAGGTTAATAAAGGAGCATCTGTATCTACTTGTTCACAAATTTGACAATACACTTCAAGGGTTGAATCAAATTTACCTAAAATATAGTAACAATTGTTTGTTATAAAATATTCAGAGCCCTCAGTATCTAATTTATTAACAACTAATTTTTCAATTTCCCAATAATTCTTAAAGAAGTTTTTCTCTAGTTCCTCAATATCTATAAGAAAGCCATCTTTTCCCTCAGCTACCTCATTATTCAATTGATGTGTACTTTGTATTTTTGGCATAATTGACCTCTTATAGATTTTTAATTATCTAAAGGCTACACTGGAATATACTTTTAGTCACGTATTAATTTTACGCCTATTTCTAGTTATTTTTTCTATTAAATTTTGTTCAATGAAATTTACTTAAAAAAGATGGATATGAGGAAAACTCGTGATAAAATACGTTAGGTGATAAATGTATCCGTACAGAAAATAAAAGGAGTTTATTATGAGTAGTTATGTTGAACATGCCAATATTACAGTCGTTGATGCGGAGCATAGTATTAATTTTTTGCTTGCGGCAGTTCCTGAGTGGAAGGTTAGAGGCAAGGGAGTTACCGACGACTGGTTTGGTAAAAAAGTTAATTGGTATCACATAGGTAATGACGATAGTTATATTACTATTCAAAGTGGTGGTGAGGGAGTCGTCGAAGATTGGAAGGGACACTGGTGCGGGGTAAAGCACATTGGGATCGTAGTTCCTAATGTGCTGGAATTAGTTGAGCGTTTATCTTTAGCTGGATTTGAATTTGATCATTGGGGTGGTGAACACCCATTTAGAAAAAGTGTTTATTTTTTGGATAAGCATAATACCCAATTTGAGTTCATACAATATCTTTCTGATAGTAAATCTGAACAAAATGACTATGATCTTTAATCAGCTAACAAGGCAAATAAAGCTTACCCAGAAACGGTTGTCAGTTACGGGTAAGCTGTAATATAAGGAGCTATTTCAAATAGCCACATCAGATATGCATAAGGGTTTTATTATACGTTCCACAGCATTTGAGTAGTTCTTTAATTAACAATCAATTGTAGATAAATTTCAGATCTTGCTAGTTCTTCTCCCATCTCTATTAAAAACAGATCTCCATAATCTTTGTTATCTCTGCCATACCACATTTCTGCTCTCCATGAAGCAACATGTAAATTGTAAAGTGCGGAGGAAAAATTAAGTACATCATCTTCTATATCCTGATCAAAAATATCTACTAGATTCTTAAAAACCTGGTTTGTTATGTTAAAGGCTTTTTTAATATTGGACAGATCCCAAGCTATACTGCCAAATCGTGGATTCTCCCAATCAAGTAGTGTAAATGAACCATCACTTTTTTTTATCAGATTATATGGTGTAAGATCTCCGTGGACTATACCCTTTGGTTGGTTATCTAGTTTTTCTCCAATTTTGTTACATGATTTTAAGAGATTAAGAATATTATCAAATCGACTCATTATCGACTCTGGTGCATTTTTTCTAGCCATATTTATAGAATCTATTATCCTAGAATTAAAGAAAGATTTCCAATCACCTTTTGAAAGATTTCTAGGTTGTATCTCTTTTCTAATATATATAAGCAGTTTTGAAAATTCATATATATCTTCATCTTCTATGGAAAAAGGATGAATCCCATTTATTCTTTCAATAATGGCCCAATCCCATGGAATTGATTCAGATGCTTTTCCTGAGTCAATGAATTCTGGTGTATAAATTCCTTTTCCTATTTCTAGGATTTCACTTTCTATATCTAGTTTTCTCCAATAATCCAGTTTTCCAACTTTTAAAACATATTTTTTATTATCGTAATCTAATTTCCATATAGAGTTAGATGCACCCTCTTTCCAGGGTTCAAAGTTATTTAGATTATATCTGTTTTCTTTACAGTAGCTTTTTATAAAATCTATAATTATTTTATTATCGTGTTTAATCCATGCCATGTTTATCTCCAGTTTTAGGATAGGAAAAAATATATTTACTGTCAAATGAATTTACAAGAGTGTCCTATTATATTTTTTCCAGTGCTTTTTTACTTACCTCTGGAGATACAATAACTCCAGGACCATTTAAACATCCACCTTCACACGACATAACCTCTAAAAAGTCACAGTCATTAAAAATCTTTTTAAATCCCTTCAGTTTTCTTATAGATCGTTTATCTAAACCATTTAAAGTTTCTCCCTTTATCCAGATATCTTTATCTCTAAGGGCTAGACGAACTCCATTAAGAACTCCTCCTGTTGTAGCAAAACCATAACCCGTTTTATCTAGTTTGTTATTAGAATCTTCAGGGTATATAAGAGTATCAATTTGTGCTGCCATAAAATGTGCACCTAACTCCTCAAAGGTAAGTACATAGTCTATAACATCACTTTTTAAAGCTTCAACTTTTTTACTAAGACATGGCCCTATAAAAACATTAATAACTCCTGGGTTATTTTTTTTACTTAAATCACCAGATAGAGCCATTGGAGATAAAGTATTAGAGACATAATCCTCTACATTTTTAGTATGTTTTTCGATACAGGAAATATAGGAAGGACAGCAGGATGAAGTAAGAGTATCACCTTTTTTTATATATTCAGTCGCTTCTTCTTCTGCGACGATAGCAGCTGCATCTGCCACATCTATAACATCATTGTATCCAAGACCACATATTGCACTTTTAATCTGGTTAAGATTACCTGGGAATTGTCCTGCTATAGATGGTGCAATTAGTGCATTTATTTTTTTATTTGATTGTAATAGTTTAATTACAGTAGATAACTGACTCTTCTCAGAAATAGCACCAAAAGGACAACTTTTTATACACTTTCCACAAAAGATACATTTATTAAGATCAATCTCAGCAATATTATTATCTCCCTTTTTAAGAGCATCTACAGGGCATGATACTTCGCATGGAACAGGTATTTTTACTACGGCATTATAAGGGCAGACAGATGTACATTTACCACAATCAATGCAGAGATTTTTATCTATAACTGATCTACTATCATTTACTGATATTGCATTTTTAGGACAAACTGATGTACATGGCCTTGCAACACATCCTACACATACATCTGATATGTAGTGGTGACCAAGCTTACAACTTCTACAAGCATCGTGAATTATTGTAAGAACTCTCTCATCGATTTCATCATTAACAGTAATCTCTTTAGCATATGACGATAATGTTTTTAACTCATCGGTTTCATCTTCTATTGAATATCCAAGGGCAGCCATTACTCTGTATTTAAGAACTGCCCTATCCTTATGAATACAACATCTAATGTTGTCCCGACCTCTAGGTGCTGCTTCGAGGGGTATTCGATTAAGTGATTCGAAATCATTTTTTAATATAGACTTTGCTGTTCTATAGATAATATCCCTTTTTATCTGTATAGCGTTATTATATAGCACTTTCTACTTCCTCAATTAATTCCAAGAGTTTTGTTGGAGTAACCTGGGCATGTAAAACACCATTTATATTTACATATGGAGGTCTTTTTTCATGGTCTTTACAGAGGTTCATACAAGTTGTCCCTTCTATCTCAACATTTATATAACAACTTAAATCCATCACGATCAGATCAGAAGATCCCATAATGTAACAGCTGGTACCACAGCAAATTTTTACCTTAGTCATTCACACTCCTATTATGAAATTATGGAGCACATATAAAATTTTATCATACATACTCCTATACAAAAATAAGCTCAGTCTCTTTTAGATATTTATCTTTTAATAGACGGCTAATTTTTTTTACTATATTTCTTCGTATTTCCAACTCTACAGGCATATTAGGATCCTGATGAGCATCATTTATTTTTGTTCCTACTAAAAATGTAATTTTATCTCGATCAAGTAGGGTATTTACAATTAAAAGAGCAGGGTTTTTATTGTGACACTCCTCGGGTATTCCACTTTCTAAAAACTCTGAGACCTGCCCAAGGGTTATAATTCCCTCAGTTATAAGATCAACTCCTGACATTTTACCCATAGGCGGCATAGAGATATCGATATTCTTTAACGGTACAGTTATTTCAGTATTCCACTCTCTGGCTAAAATATTAGCCGTTGTTCCACCACAGATAATCCTTTCACCACCAAATTCATGAACCCTCTTAGCAAGAAGTATATCTCTTCTAGGATCTATAGGTGGGCCTGTAACAAGCATTGCTAACCTAGGTTTCCTGAAATATATTACAACACAGGATATATCATCCTTTGCTATATTGTTGTCGTTAAGAAGTGCCTTTGCGGCAATTTTCTCTGCTAGAGACTTAGCGGATATATCCCTGTTTTCATTTATTAAAGACTTTATATAATCTTCTACACCCTGACCATAACCTAATGGGAATGTATATGAACCAAGTCCTGACTGTGAAACACCATCTGAAAAAAAGATAATTCTATCGTTAGGTTTAGAGACAAAATTTGAAAAGTATAAATGATTACGCCGACTAGCTCCACTTTTAAACTCTGTTCCATTCCTATCCCAGTTTAAAATTTCACCATCACTATAATGTATATATTCAGGATTATCATATTCGATGATCTTAACCATATTTTGGTCTGTTATATCTACAATAGTAAAAGTTGCATAACTTATCTGTCTCTCACTACAAATTGGAAGTGTTGCACATATTGTCTCGGCTACCCTGACCCCTGGTATCCCCGCCTCTATAGTTTTTAGAGCCATTTTTGCTGTTAACGTCGATAAAACACCAGCTTTAATACCACTACCAAGACCATCTGAGAGCACGGTAACAACTCGCCCAGTTTCTTGACATTTTTTTGAAAGGATAGTATCTCCAACTGCGCCCTCACCCCTTTTGCAGATCTGCATCTGAGCTACCTCGATAAAATTACACCCCTGATTCATCATCTTCTACCTTTCCAAAGGATTCAATAATGGAGTTAAGCATAATCTCACTCTCTGCAGCATTTTCCCCAAGAAGGTATGCTATCTGTTGTACAGTAGCTACATTATGAGTAAGTACCTCCTGTGCTTTAGATATGATCTCTTCTCTCTGATTTCTAGGTTCTGTTATATCACGAAATATCCCTCCAACTACTAGATAATCAACAACTGGATAAACTATACATTTAATTATTTTATCTTTAACTCTAATTATGGATTCTGATGATTTGCCTGTATCTAGACATTCCTGAAAATACTTATATTTATGTAGAACTTTTTTAAGGGATACTCCATTAAGTCCATCATTTACACTATATATAACAGAACAATCTTCACCCATAAGTTTGGCAAATGCACTGTTACTCTCAATTATATTAAGGTTGTTATCAACCATTATCACACCTGATGGCATTGTATGAATAAGGGCATTTGCTTTTTGCTCAGATAGTTTCCTCAGGTAATTTAAACACATATTTGTTTCAGCTTTACCTGCTAACATAGCTAGAGCAAACTCTCTACAAGTAGAATACCCGCATGCTCCACAATTTATTTCATCTTCAGATTCAACCTTCCCTATACTTCTCATAATTGCAGTAACTTCAGGTTCACTAAAATTATGGGCTTCAATAGGTTTTATACTCCATTTATTAGCTATATTAAGATCTTGGGGATTACTTTCAGGAATATCCCAGACACTTTTTAAAACATTTATAGTTTTAAGCGCAGTCTGAGAGTGACATGCAGCACCAGGACCATTAATACACCCTCCATCACAACCAAGAAGTTCGAAGAAACTACCATCAAACTCTTTTGAATTTGTATCTAATCCATCCAAACCGTTAACAATTGAAGAAATACCTGAAAAACTAAACGCTTTGTTATTAAAGCCGTCTTGTTTAACTAGACTTCTTATCATTCCACCTTCTATAGGATAAAATGAACCATTAGTAGCTCTCTTAATAACCGGGGATTCTAACTGTTCTTCAATAACCAAACCTTCTTCTTTTATCCACTCTTTTAAATCCTTAAAGGTGAGTACACTGTGTAAAAGATCTGGATTCAGGTCAGATTCAATTTTTTTGGCAATGCACGGACCAATAAAAACAACTACACAATCCTCTTCTGATTTAAGTTTCTTACAATGTGCTAACAGTGGGGAGTCAATATTCATTATAGAATCTGCAAACTCTGGTCTATATTTTTTAATATAATTGACTGTTACTGGACATGCACTTGAGATACTTATACCTTTAGAATCTGCTCGGTTATTATCTATATATCTTGATACTATCTGGGCACCAATAGCAGTTTCCTCTGATCTTGAAAATCCAAGTTTAATTAGAACTGAATTTATCTGTTCAAATGATACGCCTGGAAACTCAGATAAAAATGATGGAGCTACGGAGGCTATTACATTCCTAGAATGTATTAGTATATTCTTAACAATATGCAGATCATCCCGAACTTTTTTAGCTCCTCTAGGGCAAACTCTTGCACAATGTCCACAGAGAATACAAAGTTCAGGTTCAATGAATGCGTGTCCAGACTTAACCTTAATACTCTTTACAGGACACTCCCTAATACATTTGTTACAATCGGTACATTCAGTAATTTCAGTATATATGGGGTTAGCAACTGACATCTATAGTTCCTTTTTTAGATCGCTTAGTATTTCATCTATTTTATTATTTGATACATTTTTATAGAGAGTTTCATTTAAGAAGATATTAGGCCCAGTTTTACACTCTGCTTCACATAAATTACCAATTAATAATATATCAGTATCTAAATCGTTCTTCTTTAAAAACATCTTTATTATCTCAATGTTCTCTCTGTTTCCCCTGGAAAAGCATGAGCTTCCCATACAAATTTTTATAATATTTTTCTTCATTGATTCACCTATCATCCTCTTTATATAGATAGATAAATAACGGATTATCTATCTATATAAAGTTATGTTAAAAAAGCCCTAAACTTAAAAGTTCTATACACCGTAATATGCATCAAGGTATAACTGTTTTAACTCTGAAATTAGAGGGAATCTAGGATTTGCACCTGTACATTGGTCGTCAAATGCTTCCTCGGCTAATGAATCTACTCTTGCTAAGAACTCTTTTTCATCAATACCAAACTCTTTAATAGTTTTGGGAATATTAAGTTTGTTTTTAAGCTCTGTTATTGCTGTTAATAGGTTCTCAATTTTCTCATCCTTATTATCTCCACCAAGCCCTAAATAGTTAGCAACTTTTGCATATCTAGATTTAGCTGTTGGGTGGGTATATTGTGAAAAGACACCCTGTTTTGTTGGATTATCTGTTGCGTTATATTTAATAACGTGGTTAATCATTATGGCATTTGCAATTCCATGTGGAAGATGAAATGCAGCACCAAGTTTATGGGATAGGGAGTGACAAATACCTAAAAATGCATTACTGAATGCCATTCCGGCCATTGCTGATGCGTTGTGAACCCTCTCTCTAGCTTTTTTATCTAAAGCTCCATTTTCATATGCACCCGGTAGATATTTAAATAACAATCTTAAAGACTCTAAGGCTATTCCATTTGTATAATCTGTAGACATAACCGAAGCAAATGCTTCTAAAGAGTGGGTAACAGCATCAATACCAGAAGCTGCAGTTAATCCCTTAGGCATAGACTCTACTAATTGAGAATCAATTATAGCAATATCTGGTGTAAGTGCATAATCTGCAATTGGATATTTCATACCAGTTTTGTCATCTGTAACTACAGCAAATGGAGTTATTTCAGAACCAGTACCAGAGGTTGTAGGTATTGCAACCATATTTGCCTTTGTACCCATTTCTGGAAAAGAGTAAATTCTCTTCTCTATGTCCATAAATCTAAGAGCTAGTCCCTCAAACTTAACTTCTGGGTGCTCATATAATAACCACATTATTTTAGCAGCATCCATTGGAGAACCACCACCTAAAGCGATAATAGTATCTGGCTTAAACGAATTAATTCTTTCCAGCCCTTTATTAACCATAGCCATTGTTGGATCAGGTTCTACATCAAAAAACACCTCACAGTCAATATTCATGTTATCCAGAACTGATGTAACCTGTTCAACATATCCTAATTTATATAGAGCTTCATCTGTTACAATAAAGGCACGTTTTTTACCTTTTAATTCAGTTAATGCTAAGGGCATACAACCAGGTTTATGGTAAATTTTAGGTGGAATCTTAAACCAAAGCATATTTTCTCTCCTTTCTGCAATTGTTTTTATATTAAGTAGATGTTTTATACCAACATTTTCACTTACAGAGTTACCTCCCCAGGAACCACAACCTAGTGTTAAAGATGGGGCTAGTTTAAAGTTATATAGATCTCCAATTGCTCC
>JAOPTT010000004.1:0-290242 GCA_051531975.1 Spirochaetaceae bacterium | reverse complement strand
AGTAACAAACTCTTCCCATGTTGTAGGAATTTCTATAGATAGATCGTCAAGAATTTCTTTGTTTGCCCATACCCAGTTTGTTGAGTGAACATTTACAGGAGCGGCAACCCATACTCCATTATATTTAGAGAATCCTTTTAATGCTTCAGGAACTACAGCATCCCAATTCTCTTCTTTTGCTAAATCATTTAGATTGGCAAGAAAACCAAGTTCAGCCCAGTCAAGGATATCAAAACCCAACATCTGTGCAGCTACAGGAGGATTTCCAGCAACAGCTCTAGATCGTAGAACTGTCATTGCATTTCCACCACCACCACCAGCTAGAGGAGAATCTGTCCAAGAAATTCCTTTCTTTTCTAGATCATCCTTTAAAACATTTAATGCGGCAGCTTCACCACCTGATGTCCACCAGTGTAATACTTCAACATTTGTGGAATTTTCTTCCACAACCTCTGCTGTAGCTTCGTTGTTACCGCCAGCAAAAACCATTGTTCCAATTAACAAGCTTGCACATAAAAGTGCAATAAATCTTCTTTTCATTGTATCCTCCGTGTAATTTTTAATCACTAAAAAAATGTTAACACTGGTTTTTTCAACCGTCAAAGTCCATTCTTTAGGTCATGGGGGTCAATCTTTGGATGAAGCTCCTTAAAAATTTCAGATCATTGTATAAAACACCCTAGATATTAGGGTGATTTCTCGAAAATGTAGAATTCATAACCAGATTTTAATTTTGTCTAATAAAAACCTAATAAGTTTTATGGTATACTAAAAAAACATGGAAAATAATAGAAATAATATCAAACCCTTATTTTTTAATGGAGGACGTTTAATTTGCCCCTCTTCCTGGAAAAGGAATCTTCATAGCCACAGTTTTTATCAGATAATTATAATCTATCAAGGTAAAATGACAGTATCAATTGACGATGAAATTTTTATAGCAGAGGCAGGAGACGTTGTCTTTTATCCACAAAAGACACCTCATAAAGAGTGGAATAGTGAGGAAATCCCACTAGAAATAATATACCTCGATTGGGAAGGACCTGATATAAATCCCCCACGTATAATACATGATAATCATGGTCGAATAAGAATACTTTCAGAATGGATTTTATCAGATTATAAAAATTCCATTGTTAACCAGGAAAAAGCTGAAGATAACATGTTACAGACGATTCTATACGAAGTAGAAAAAAACGCATTTAAAAAAATAGATGACTTTGTCCAGAAAGTAAAAATATCTATATTTGAGCGTTTAGATAAATCATTATCTTTAGAAATATTGGCAAATATATTTAATATGAATAAATATACTTTTCTAAGAAAGTATAAACAGTCTACAGGCAGAACACCAATGGATGAAGTAAGGCGTATACGTCTTGAAAGAGCCAGAGATCTGGTTATTTCGACAGACCTTACTTTTAATGAAATTGCAACAAAAACTGGATTAAACAACGAATATCATCTTTCAAGAATATTTAAAAAATATCTTCAGGTTCCCCCTGGTTACTTTAGGAAGAATCATTAGATTTCCCCACAATAATTCAACAATATTTAGTTATTCATTATTTGGGGTGAATCCAATATTAGTTGCTTCTAAAAATCTTTTTTACAACTTCATAGCCCATTTTAGGTCTACGATACTCATCAAGTATCCCTTTATTATTAAAGGATCGGGGTCTTCCTATAGCTCGGGCAGTCTGATAAGTCCGGCAATCACTGAACTGCCACAGTGAAACACCAGCGATTCCCTTATCATTTACTACACGATTACATACCGTTTCCAGATAATCAGCCTGATAGTTTTCCGACCAAATCCCCTGGATAGGATCTCTCCATCCATATATTGCACCTGCACCAATTTCGCTTAGAATAAGGGGTTTTTTACCCTGCCCAGTTACGGATAGATGTTTCTGAACAACATCAATACAGTTATCGATCTCCATAAGAGGTCTTACACTCCCCTCCCCCTGGCTGTACCATGCATGCTCTCCCAGACTATACCATCCAGGGTACATATTAACTGAAATAATGTCACAAAGATCGAGGTATTTATCCTCTAAAATATGGTTAGTTGCATAAGTTATTAGTCTGGATGAATCCTCTTCCCTAAGAATTTCTGCAAGACGGATATACATCTCTTTAGAACTCGCTTCATGAGAGTCGCCCTCGTTTAAAAAACCCCATATAATAACTGAAGGATGGTTGAAAGAGTTACGAACCATCAACTTGGTCTGCTCTTCCTGCTGTGTAAAATAATCTGGATTATTAAAGTCTTCAGAGTTATTCTGCCAACCCAGAGTCTCCTCAAAAACAAGGATACCTAGTTTATCACACAGATCCAGAAACCGCTGATCCTGGGGGTAATGGGCACCCCTAACAAAATTACAACCTAAGTCCTTAAGTATCTGCAGGTCCTGAACCAACTGTCCATAGGGCAGAGCAGGTCCAAATTGTGGATGTGCTTCATGACGGCAATAACCCTTTAGTTTTACAGCTTTACCATTTAATAGAATGTCCTTACCCTTTGTCTCAATAGTCCTTAAACCAAAACTCTCTATTACCTGGTCAAAACCTAAGTCAAAACAAAACTGATACAGGAAAGGATTCTCCAGACTCCACTCTACCGGGTTTTCGATCTTCAAATTAAAGTTAAATGACATCCCCTCATTCTGTAGATTTTGTATTGGTAACTCTTTAGATGATATTGATACCTTTAACTTTTTTATAAGACTTTTTCCATTGGAAACAGTTCCTTTCAGATTAAGCTTAACACCTAACAGACCCTCTTCTAAATTCAGGGTTGTAATATATGCTCTATCAATCCAATTTGTGGGTAATTCATGAAGTTCTACTGATCGGAAAAAGCCACCATAAGAATAAAAATCAAATCTATGACTAAATAGTGGCGTTGTATTGTGATTAATACGGTTATCACACAGAACAATAAGTTCTCTGGACTCTTTATCCGATGGGAGAATGGGTATAGTTATTCCTGAATATGGAAGACTATTAATATGGATCAACTCCCCATCTAAATAAAAAGCATTCCACATCCCCATTCCACCTATTTTTAATAAGGAGTTAGTATTTGAAGTTATTTGCAGAATTGTTCTATAGGCAAACAGACCTTTTTTTCCAGCATAATTAGGGGTAGCATCAAAAGCCATTGGCACATCCATAACATCATCGAACTTTATCTTCTGAAGATCAACTTCTGAACTATTAATATCACCACCAAGGAATGTAAAATCCCAAAGTCCATGAAGGTTGGATACTTTTCTATTTGTATATATTGGATAATTTTTCATCATAAAAGGATATTAAATTAGCTAAACTTTAAAGCCCATGGTTAATTTTAAGATAAAGATGTAAAATATACTTATAAATGCATAAATACACCAATATTGATATTAAATCTACAGGTATAATAACCCATCCCAAAGGTTACCTAGAGTCCAGATCCATTAGTGATTACAACTTCTGGGTAATTCTTGAGGGGGAAATAGAGCTTACTGTTAAAGATAAGGTTTATAATCTACTCCCTGGGAATATTCTATTCTTTTTTCCAGATGTAGATTATGTTTGTTCCTACATAGATAATTCCCGTATCAGATATAACCATTTTGTTTTAAATAAAGCGGACATATTTGGTGTAATAGACCATTACCCAAGCTGTGTTCATCTGAAAAACTCTCGTTATTTCAACCGGTTATTAACAACCGGTGAGCTTTGGGATAAAAAATCACCCTGGGGTAGAATCTATTACACCGCATCTATTGCTGAACTTTTTGATGAGCTAGAAGATGTAAACAAACCACTTAGATTATTAATGTCTCCTAATAATCTGCTTTTATATGAGTTGGATAATTACATTCAGAACCATATTGGAGAAAAACTCACCTCTGGTAAGATTGCAGGTCATTTTGGGAAAAGTAGTAATTATTTTTCAGATCAGGTTAAAGAGCTATGTGGAGAATCCCTTGGAAGACACGTTAACAGAGTAAAAATGAATCATGCTAAAATTCTTCTTAAAAAAACTGAGATGAAAATTTACGAAATAGCACAGTCACTGGGATTTTACGATAGCTATAGTTTTTCGAAAGCCTTTAAAAATTTTCAAGGGGAATCACCTACATTCTATAAAAGCGATAAGAAGATATCTCATTCTTACGTGATATGACTCTTGTTTTGCACTAAATATATACACTTCAAACGAAAATAATAGTATTACTAAACAAAAAGCTAATCACTAATATAAATTATTGATCTCTTTAATAAAAAACTTAAAGTTCGAAAGATGATTATGAATTATGTCAAATACAAATTCCCAATCTATATCATTGTACTCATGCACAGAAATGTTTCTAAAACCAACAGACTTTTGAAGCTTTATTGATAACTCTTCAGGAAGAATACTGTTATCAGAAAGGGCCTTAAATGTTCCGGCCATTGTATTTGATGGCTTGATATCTCGTTCTGAAATTATTATTGCAGAAATATCCACAGAGATCTGAACAGCTCTTTCCAGGTTAACAGATATGATATCCTGGAGATCATAATCACTTTTTAGAGCAGTTGATTCATCTGGTCTTTTAGCCTCTATCCGCTTTATACATCTAATTAGAGACTCTATTTTTTTAATTATAACTTCATTCATCATTTAAAAAGTCCTTAATTTTATTTTTATATGACAACATATGATATGGAAGAATATCCTCTGTAAATGTAATCATCTTTGAAATATATAGAGCCTTTAACAGTGGGTCTGAGTTTTTTACAGTAAGACCTTTATTTAGTACTTCGTAAAGAATAACACCTTCCATCTTTGAAATATCAATTACTGAGACTTCCCTATTTAACAGATGAGTTAACTTTAGTGATAACTCTAGAGATTTATCATTTGAGATTTTCTTATTACTACCAATGACAATATCTATATCACTTCTGTCTGTTAACCTATTTGTAGCAGCTGAACCATATAAAATTGTAAGTTCTATATCACTATCAATTAGAGGTTTAATCTTTTCAACAATCTGTTTACCAGTTTCAGTCATATAGATAAAAATACCTCATTATAATAGTTATATCTACTATATAATTTGAATAATAACATTTTGTTAAATCTTAAATGAAGTTAATCCTTGAAATATATGAACAAAAGAAGTTGGTATAATTACTTTTAACAGTTTTTAATTACTTAACTAGATAACTTATATGATGATTCAGTAAATGCTGCTTTTAAACAGACAGCTTGATTATGTTCTACTAACTCTACAAGATCCCGATCTAACTCATCGTATAGAGTCATATCCTCAAGAATATCCATTATATTTCTAATAGGCAGGCCTTTTCTATATGGTCTATTTTGAGCCAATGCCTGAAAAATATCTGCTATGGCTATTATCCTGGCTTCAACGGGGAGATTTTTACCCTTTTCTGAATTAGGATAACCTGAACCATTTAATTTTTCATGATGCTGAGAAGCCCATTTTGCTATATGCTCCAACTCTTTAACCTGGGATAAGATATTATATGTATCTTGACTATGAAACTGTATAATATACCGTTCATCAGATAGTAGTTTCTCAGGTTTATCTAATATTTCATCGGGAACTTTTAACTTTCCCATATCGTGTATAAGGCCTGCTAGCTCTAACTCATCTAACATTTCACCAGATATTCCATTTAATTCAGCAATTTTCCGTGATAAAGAAGCTACTCCCACTGAGTGACTATAGGTAAAATGACTTTTACCGTCTACACAAGCTCCAAAAAATGCAAATAGATCTTTTAATGAACTATAAGAGATAGTTTCTTTATCTATTTCATCCATCCACTCTTTTAAATATTCACAATCACTAAACTTAGACCAGTTTATCCAAAAATTATCGTTGTTTGATACTTGCAAAAAACTCTCTACAAGATCTGGAGAAAATAAACTGCCACTATAATTTTTAATTTTATCTATTATTTGTTCTTTATTTTTTAAAATAGGACCTTCAGCAGTTGCAATTAGTACATCAAGTCTATCAGCTAAAAAAATTAGATTTGCTAATGAACTATTTTTATCTTTTGGTAAATCAATCCAACGGGTATGGTGTCTACCAATAGCAGCTGCTAAGTAGTTAAATTCAGGTTGAAGAAGTAATAATTGTTCACCTCTTTTACAGTGAACATTAGCCAGGCTCCATTCCATTTCATGAACTAATTTTTCATGGACATCTGTGGATGAGACTCCACAATCATGTAATAGTGAGGAAGTTATTACATCATCTAAACTCCAAGGAAAGCCTTCTAACTTAGATAAAATAATCGATGCTATATATGCAACTCTTTTACCATGGGATATATCTGTGACACCTACTAAATCTATAGCTCCTGAGATTACCCATAATAACTTTCGCTTTTTCAGTTTTATAGACATCTTTATTTTGTCCTCTATATAATTTTAAACCTTCTGATGTAGAAAGCAACATTATATATAGTTATAAACAAAAATTAACTCTGTTTTTTTAGATATTATTTATAAGGATAATCAATACTACTATCAAAATTATAATCAGACATATTAACAAATAGTTATATTATAGTTTTGTAATGAATATTGATTTAATATCAACATCATCATACCATAAAACATAAAGATATTATGGAGTTTAAATGAGGTTTTATCAGAGTAGAAAGAGTCTTACAGTTTCAATAGTTTCAGCACTAATCGCCTTCTTTCTAATTTTTGTAATGGCTGGTAATAATAGGTTAAAAAACAGTTTAAATGATTTCATGTCAGATTCAATAATGTCTAGACCATACTCTGAACTGCAAACAATATTACCAAACTATTTTTCATACCTATATAATAGTGCATTTTGGATAGAATCTGGAAACTACCCAGATCCTAAAAACTCTAACTTCAACATAGAACTTCTAGATAAAGAACTTTTTAAGACTCTACCAGGAGTATTTTCTATAAATTATTTTAATAATGAAAGTGGAATTTCTTTTATTTTAGAAGATGATAAAGTAAAAAGCCAAAATATAGAAAGTATCAATAATTATTATAAAAACATCTACCCTATTGTAGATTCAGATAAAGATGGCAAATTATATCTAACAGACCTAAATATTTTAAAATCAAATAATGAGAAAGGATTTTCAATAATTTACCAATTAGTGAATAACCCACAATATTTTATATCAATTGATATTTCAGTTTCAATGTTTAAGCAATATTTCAAAAATATATTTAGCCCAAATGCAATTCTGTATACGTCATTTAAATATGAAGAAGCACTTACTTTCCCCTTTGATAACAAAAAAAACAGTGAGTATTATAAGTCATTAACACAATATGCTATTAAAGAATCAGAAGATAAACTAGAAAACAGACCTTTCCTAATCGAATATGACCAGCAGATATGGTTTGTTCTTCCATATAATTTAGAAAACTATTCTGGAAATATTGGCCTGATAATACCTGAATCAGAACTATTTTTTAGTCAATTTAATCAGATGTATATATTAGCTTCTATCCCACTTCTACTGCTGTTTTTATCTCTGTCTTCACTATTTTTTATTCATAGATACAGGTTGAATAATAGATTTACTAAGGATGAGTTATTACAAAAACTAATAAACCAAGGTGAGAGCTCTAATCTTGAGTTTAAGTCATCACTTAGGTGGGATATTAAAGAAGACAAAGTAAATAAAAAGCTGGAAATAGTAATACTTAAATCAATTGCAGCATTTGCTAATGCTTATGGTGGAACTCTTTTAATAGGAGTAGAGGATAATGGAAAAATATTAGGTCTTAATAATGACTATAATACCCTAAAGTCGACGGATAAAGATGGATTTGAACTACACCTTAGAAATATAGTTTCAGGAATGTATGGGACATATGCTATTAAAAACTTAGCTGTTGAGTTTATTACTAATAAAGGAAAAGAAATCTGTAAGGTTACAATTCTAAAAAGCTCAAAACCTCTATTTACGATAATGAAGAATAAGGATGGAGAGAAGCAAGAGAACTTCTATATTCGAGATGGGAACTTATCTAGGAGATTAGATACTACAAGCAGTATTTTGGATTATTGTAATAAACGTTTTAGTAATAAAATTATACTCAATCAAAGTTAAGTATGTGTTTAATAAACTCTTTTGGCATTAAATATAACATCCGAGGCCCAATATAACCCATGATTTTTTTTATGCTTTTTTTATTATCCTTATTATAACAATGAGTATTACAATTCCTACAATTTGGTTTATCTGTACCATACCTACACAGATCTAATTTACTATTAGAATAGATAGTTAGATTATTGCATTCAGGGCATAACTGTTTGCTTTTATGGATTTTTTTACAGTAAGATAGAATCATAAGGTTAACTATTTTCTTTTCTCTTGAAATTTTATCCATATTGTAACCTTTTATTTATATTTCTTTATAAATATTATATATTTATTATATGAAAAAAGTATTATTAATAGCTATAGGAATAATATCCCTTATATTAGGAATAATTGGTATTATATTACCAGTTTTACCAACGACACCATTTTTACTTCTATCTGCATCCTGTTTTCTTAATAGTTCTACCAAACTTTATCTATGGTTAACGAATCATAAAGTATTTGGTAAATACATTGGTTCATACTTAAAATACAGAGCAATCTCAGTCAAATCTAAGATTATAGCTATATTATTAATGTCTTTTTTCATGTCTATTACAATAATATTTTTTATAGATAAAATATGGCTAAAAACAGTACTAATAATTATAGGACTATCAGTTTCCATATATTTATATACAAGAAAAACATTAACACAGGAGATGTTAGAAAGTAGTACTGAAGTTATTCCGTAACAGCTCCTCCATGGAAAAGACACTCATAGACTTTGATTCCGCGAAAATAAATCTCTTCTGTTCCACTAAACCATGAAAAGTCCCCAATAGTTTTACAACAATAGGTATAATCTCCACTACTATATAGTTCAGGACCTCTAAAAGGGTTTTCTGGAATTACCATACTAAGGCACTCTTTTAAAAAGTCTCCAGAGAAGGAATCACCTATCACCCGCCCTGTATAGTTCATAGCCCAAACTGGTGTTGAAGATACCCATACAGCCTCCTCACCAGTAAACTTGGTACTTCCTAAATAGGTATCCAAATATAACAGCTCATCCTCAGAATATTGTAAGTCATGTGATTTAACCCTACTAGAACTTACTTCAGCCCCTTTCCCTGCATATGTATTTATTTTAGCCCGACATAAAAACTCTCTAACATCTAAACTATCCACAGACTTAGCCCCACTAGGTAGACTACAAGGAACTTCTCCCTTAATTAGAATATCCATAGAAACTCTAAACTTATCACTTATTATTAAAAGTCTATCTAGTTCTGGTACAGACTCCCCTGATTCCCATTTAGCTACTGCTTGCCTACTAACACCTACTAATTCCGCAAACTTCTCCTGGGTTAAACCATTTAGTTTCCTGACTCTATGTATTTCATTACTTATATTCATATTAAAAGTATAATAAAAAACAACATAGAATAACAAACAACTATAGGTTGCTTTATAACTACTAGAGGTTGCGTTCTTAAAACTAGAAGTTGTTTACATAGATAAAACTTAGGATTATATTAACTTATGAAAAAATATATTTTAAGAAAAATAAGAAACATTAACTCCATTATTATATTCGTATGTTTAATCCTGACATCAATATTCCTACTAAAAGAATTAATAAGTTCAATAATACCTTCAAAACCTAGGGGAGTAGAAATAGTAGAGATTGATGATTCAGACAGTAAAATAGAACAAAACTATAATGTTATAAGAAAGTTAGATAATATTATAACCTATGAAGTTAGTTCAGAAAAAATTGTTAAAAGAACATCTGGTGGATTTGACCGTCTAGCCATTGGGTCAAAATATATAGGAAGAGGAACCCCCTCAGTAAATATGTTTTTTTACTCTATTGATACCCAAAAAGGACACTACCTATTTCAGGAAGATTTATTAATAAAACATTACGAACTATCCCGAGAAAACAGAGAGAAAGGTTTTAATTTCAATAAAAACATATATTTAATAATCTCAGATGATACAAATCAAAATACATTTTTAACAGCTGATGACAGAACAGACCTCTATATCTCCAATAAGTATGGGGAAAATGTTATAAAACTAGCAGAAGATGTTATTAACTATACTTTAGTAGACAATAACCAGATAACATTTAATACTAATGAAACAAAAATACATTATCTATATGACTCTATAACAGAAGAGGTCACAAAACTATTTGAAGTAAAATAGTAACATTAGGTATCTAAAATTGAGATTTTATTCCTACCTGATTTTTTACTTATATACAAAGCATCATCACTTAATTTAATTAAAGAATCAAAATTTTGATCATTATTTGCCAGTGTTGTAGAAACACCGATGCTAAGGGTAATAGTATCTGAGACACTTGAGAAGCCATGAACTATTGCTTCTTCTAGTATTACATTCTGGACAATGCTTGAGACAAACATTGCCCCATCACTATCACAGTTTGGTAAAATAATAGCAAACTCCTCACCACCATAACGGGCAACTATATCAGTAGCTCTATTTACAGATTTTAATAAACATTTTGCAACTCTTTTAATACAGTCATCTCCTGCCTGATGTCCATAATTATCGTTAAACAGTTTAAAGTGATCAATATCTAGTATTATAAGCGACAGTGGAAGTTTTAATCTAACCGACCTTTCCCACTCTTTGTTCATAGATGAATCAAAATATCTCCTGTTATATAAACTTGTTAAACCGTCTACATTTGAAAGTGTAGATAACTTTTTATTCATCTCTTCTAATTCTAAAGTTCTATCTAAGACTTTGATTTCAAGTTCCTTAGTAAACCTCTGCTGAACTGTTAGAATTTCTGCTTTAATAGTATTAATCCTATCTGCTAATGCTATTGATAAAAACAGTGCTTCAAAAGTAGTTCCAAAATAGAGACTATAATCTGTAATAAATACACTTGGTAATACAGTTATATTACGTAAATTAAAAACTAATGATGAGACTATTAATCCTGACCATGCAATAGTATAATATCTTGCAGTTTTAAAACCCCGTTTCCAACAAACAATACCCGCAATAAGTAAAATAATAGGTTCAAATATAGCCAGGATATAGAGAACAGGAAAGAACCCCGCATTATATCCAACAAAAAAAGATAACAGAAGACCAATAACACCAATTCCCATAAAAACTAAAATTAACTTATCCAGGAGTGGTGCTCTGACCTTTGTTTCTAAAAATGACCTAGAATATAAACCTGCAAAAATGAAACCTAAATTGTAAAACATAGGAAAACTAATATTGGCAAAATAGATAAAATTAGGCCACAAATATTCTACATCTAATCTATTTATCCCAAGTTGTAATAGTATTATTACAACTAAATATAATAGGTAATAGAAGTAGTTCTTATCTTTTATAAAAATAAATAGGAAGATATTATAAAGCAATAGTCCAATTAATATTCCAAAATAAATACCTAAGAAAAGTTGTTCTTTATTAATTTTCTCTGCAAAAGGTATTGGATACCATAACTTAATAGGAATTTGCATAGAACCTTGGGTTTTAAACTTCATGAAAATAGTTGATTTAGAATTGGGAGGAATAAATATCTGGTAAACTAAGTTCTGATAATCAATCTCTCTATAATCATATGCATAAAAGTCTCCACCATGAAACAAGTTTACAACTTTATTATTACGTACAACAAAAGTATCAACATTATCCATATGAGGGTGTTGATATTCTAAAAGAATTTCTTGTTCTGTAATTTGTGAGTTCTTTATATTAAACTTTATCCAATGAACATCTTGGGAAAATCCAAAATTTAAGTTATCAACTTCTGATCTTGTAAATTCAACGGTATTCATTTCTAGAAAATCATCTATAGTCAATTCATCTGTTAAATCTACATAATACTCAATAAATTTACCAACATTATATTGTCCTATATCTTTGTCTAAATTTATGAATTGATCAGAATAACAATAAAACATAGTTAATAAAAAACTTAATAGAAATAATTTTTTTAACAAATGAACTCCTAAAATATTGTATAAATATTATTATACAATATTTTTATTGAGCTACATAATATTTTAAAAATAACCTATAGTTAAGTTTATTTAACTATAAGTTATATTTATTATTTACAATCTAACTCCATTTAAACAGCCTAATAGAAGTTAAAATGGAAATTATGGAGACAAGAACCAAAATAGTTAATTGGACAGGAAAGTTAAAGATCGATGTCCCATCAATGACACCATTTAACAGTACTACACCCTGGGTTAAAGGTAGTACCATAGAAATTTTTTGCACTGCGACCGGGAATACTGATAAAGGTATTGTAGTTCCTGAAAATAGTAACATTGGGAAATATACTAATGAACATATAAAACCAGCCTTTTTTACATTTGGAGATATACTTGTAATTAGTAGACCAATAGAAAATATCGAAATCAGAACAATCAGATAGGCTACAATAGTTGGAAACACATTTGAAAGTACATTAGCTTTAAAAAACAGAATACCAGCAACGGTTGTTAATAATGCAGAACTTATAGCCATTATAGATTGTACTAAAACTTGAATAGATAACAAAGTCCTTGGGGTTATAGGTGTAACCTGTAGTCTTTTTAAGATTTTCTTCTCTCTATAATCCGATAAAGTTATAGGAAGCCCCATTAAGCCAATAGCACAAATTCCAATAGAGATGTACGCTCCAAAGTTTGTTGTAATGATACTTTTATCAATAAAATATATGACTGTTATAATTATTAGTGGCATAACGATACCAAAAAAAACTGCATCAAAATTACGGATTGATAACTTTAGTTCTGTCCATGTTAAAATAAACAACCTCTTCATTATAAAACCCCTTCTAAAATATTAATATATGATTCATCCAAGTTTTTCCCTTTACCAAATGTTACCAATTGATCAATTGAACCCTCTGCTTTTATTACACCATTTTTTAATATAAATCCCCTATCACATAAAAATTCAACTTCGTCCATAAAGTGGGATGTAATAATAATTGTGGTTCCATTATTGTTTAGATTTTTAATAAATTTCCAGGTCTCCCTTCTTGCAATGGGATCTAACCCAGTTGTTAGTTCATCTAAAAAAAGCAGTTCAGGAGAGTGAATAGATGCTAATAATATAGATAGTTTTTGTCTCTCTCCTCCAGATAATGAAGATATTACTAAGGATTTTTTATCCAAAAGGTTAAAATCTTCTAACATAGCTAAATAGTCTATATCTATATTATATAGTGCAGATGTAAACTCACAAATCTCTGAAACCCTTATATTAGCTTGGTAAGAAGATTCCTGAAACTGAACTCCAATATTATTAAACATCTCTTTTTTTATTTTGTGTTCACCTAATATGAGAATATCTCCAGAGTCTTTCTTTTTTGTTCCAAGAATACATTCAAGTGTAGTACTTTTACCTGCACCGTTTGGCCCCATAATACCAAAAATCTCACCTTGGTTTATTTTAAATGAGATGTTATTTACAGCAGTTTTATCACCGTATTTTTTATACAAACTTTTTACTTCGACCATTTTTATCCCCTTAATTTACAATCTAATCTAAGGATATTCCTTGCCCTAAGGTCAAAGTCAAATAAAAAAGTGGAAAGAATTAAAATAATAATTTGGGCAATATATCGTTATTCCAAAGAATCATTTCTATTAAATTTAACATAGATAATATTCATAAAAACCATAACTAAACCAACACCTATGAATACTAAGGCCCGTGTTATTGTCCCAGAATTAGATAAGTCTACAAATATCATTCTAACTAAACTGGCACCTAAACCTAAAAGAGATATTATTTTAAAGTTCTCCTCTTTTAATGCGATACTTAAAATAAATATTATTAAACTTAACAGCACAAAACAGAGGGTTATTATATTCTGGTTAAATGTAAAATAAATGTATAAGGCGACAGATATAAAAAATGGATAAAAAACCCATAAGTTAATTTTATGGTGAACTTTAGTACTAAGATGTCCTAAGCTACTAAGATATTTTGGGAATCTTACTTTATCTAATTTACCATATCTATTTAACATAACTAGATAGATACAAAAAATAACTATAGCTGTAATGCTTGAGAACCAGTTGTGATTACTCAAGCTAGTAGTTGCTATAAAAACAGCTGAAATCCAACTAAGGACTACAGAGTAAAAACGTAATCGACTATTGTTACCTTTAATCTTATTTAACATTAAAGAGGCTATAGCGATTATGATTAAAACTAAAGATCTCTCTTTATAATTAACCTCAGTTACAATTGCTAATATAATAAATAGTAGGGCGATCTCTAAAACAAACCCTTTAATTTTAGTCCCTTTACTCTGAATCCAATAAACTAAAATACCAATAGCTAAAGCTTCTAAAAGGTATCTAGTTTTGAATATACCAATAGTTGAATCGATGTCTAAGTATACAAATATATTAACTAAAACATAAATTGCAAAAATAATATAAGAGAGCACATATAGATACTTATTTACATTAGCTAGGAATTTTAAATTCGGTTTTCTATTAACTAAGAAACTGGAGAGAAGCAAGTTCCCTAAAATGCTTACAAGCCAAATAACACCAGGTAAAAATTCTGATATTTGACTAAAAATAACATACGTTATAGCAACATAAGTTAATCCTGTAAAAACTATTAGGAATCTATTTTTATAACACTCTTTTTTATAAGAGTATGACAGTATTGTTAAAAGTATTAACCCAACTAGTAGTGGGATTGCATAAATAGTTCCAAAAGATACAGAATTATCAGCAATTACAATAATAGAAGTCAAGCTTACAAGAACAATAACTATTTTAGAAAATCTATAAACAATATCATTTTTTAGTATGTTTCTGAATATTAAAACCGGAGCCATTACACCAACAAATAGTGCTGTTATCCACATAGACTCTATATGATTAGTAAAAATTGAGAATGCATAAAGTGGATACATTATAGATAATATTGAACGATATTTTAGATCTATAGTTTTAAAAAATGATGGTTTTGAACTTTTTAAGTAGTAGAGTGTTCCAAATCCTAAAATGGTAATAACCAATAAAGGAGTTTTAAAGTCTACATCATCAGACCAGTTAGATATAAAGATTATGATACTAAATAAAAATACTAAAATGTAAGCGATTTTACTAAGTAATTTTTGCTTCTGGAAACACATAACAATTAAAAATATTATAGACTCTAAGAATAGAATTTCTGAGATATAAAATAGATTGATACCTTTAGGATAAAGTGAAAGTACAGCTAATATCATTAATAAATTTGCTACTAGTGTATCAGTTACCTTTAACCAACCAATATTAAGTTTTGTTGCTCTATTTGCAATAACTAGGGCTAATATTGATCCCCCAGAGAACATGAAAAATTCAAAAGGAATTATAGAGTTATATAGATATATTCCTACTGCTAAATAACACCAGTTTAGAAAGTGAGTAAAGAAAGGTAGAGATTCAAACTTCTCAACACTATAAATTGTTCTATAATGAGAAAATAGTGTAGCGAGTGTTATTAAAACTATTAAAGATAGAGAAACAGCACTCTGGGAGATGCTTAAATCCGTTCCTAAATCTATCAACCTATAGTGCCAATAGGTATGGAAAATAGCAAACATTGAAATTATTATAACCAAGTTTATATCCCACTTCTTTCTATAAGTTAGATATATTCCATAGATTGTGATAACTCCTGCAACTATTAAAATAGACATGGTTGGAGGAGCTATTGCAAGTGCTACTAGACTTAAAAACAGGTGGGTAGATGAGACTACTTCTTTTTTAGAAATACCACCTAAAACAATATTTAATAGAATTCCTGCTATAATAAGCATTAGTCCTGATATCTGATTATCGATCCAAACTAAACCAGGGATACCTGTAGAACCGATACAAGAGAAAAGGAATATTGCTCCAGCTGCACTTCTAAGCCATAAAGATAGCCGGTTCCACTTCATCTTTTTTTCTAGTATATATGATCCACCAAATAGCACTAAACTAAATAGGCAAAACATTAAAAACCTTGGAAAAGCTGACATATTAATAGCTGAGTATATTCCTAGAAATGCTAACCCCATAACAAGGACTAAAACACCTATTATACCTGTACCATTTTCAAGGAATTTATTTAACAATATACCCTTTTCCTTTGGTGGTTTATTACTTTTAATAACCTTATTTTTTACATCCTTTTTTATAACTGGGGATGATAATACTTCTTTATAAACAGGAGGTGGTACAGCAACTCTAGTTACCTTAAGTTCTGTCTCTTTTTCTAAGGGTTTAATACTTTCTACATTATTAAGACTTTCAAGATATTTTATCCTTTTAAAAAGAGTTTCCTGGTTATCTTCCAAATCGATGATTCTATTTCTTAAAAGCCTTGCAGCAACCAGTGCTATTATAACTAAAATAAGTACAAATATTTCCATGTGTCATAATATCAGATAACAGAGAGATATGGAATTATTTTTTTATTAGAACATTAAGTGAGGATAGGTATTCTATTTAAAATTATCCTGAAAAAGATAAATTACATTTACTCGATTTTTAACTCCACATTTATTAAAAATGTGACTTAAATGTTGTTTTATTGTTCCTACCGAGATAAATAACCTATCACATAACTCCTGGTTAGTTAGTCTCTCTCGACATAATAATTCAATGACTTCAAGCTCTTTAACAGTGAAGCTATATTCATCTAACCCCTTTGGGGAACTTTTAGCATTTGATATATCTGATTCAAGTAAAGCAACTTTTTTCTTTAATAATTCCATATCATCAAGTGTTTTGTTTCTCTCAATTATCATCGCATCTATAGATTTTTTGTTATTTTTTTCTAAAAACAGAACTTTATTAATTTCATCTTTATACAGAGTAAAAATTAGCAATATAAAAAAGATAACAAATATAATTACAGACAATGAAAAAGCTAAAAAGTCTCTACTTATTATATATGAAGATAATTCAACAGTGATTATTAAAAATATCATCAGAGTTAATATTTTAATCTTTGGAAATTTCTTAAAATACCTATAACGGTACATGATAATAATGCCAAGAATATATAATCCCAATCCATAGAAAGAGTCATACTGATCTAGAATTGATATAAATGCATTTAATAAAAACAATGTAACATGGAAAATTCTTACAGCTCTTTTATCAACATTATGAGTTAATAAAAGAGCAATTACAAAAATAGCTACAAATAAAATTCCAGGCATAAGTATTAATTGAATGAGAGAATAGGAATTTAATATTGCCGTAAAAACATTAAATACTATGGCTATAGAGCCCATAATAATTAATATTTTAGAGATCCTTTTTTGTATTAGAAATATTGAATCACTCAAAGAATATCCCAATATGTATTATGAGCTTCATGTATATCTAATATTTCATCTAATTCTGAAGATATATTTTTTGAAATTCTGCCAATTAATTCATTTTTAATTTTAAGATAGTGCCATGTTCCTGAAATAAAAGGGTTATATTTATTGTTTAGTCTATCTTCGTCCATATCCCTACTATAATCCTCAATCATAACTAATGCCAATAGATCCATAGCTTTTTGTATAACTTGTTTATTCCCACCATCAAAATGTGAGATCCTTTCAAGTCTTAATAAATAATTATTATCATCATCTGCTGTATGAACAAAAGTCTGTTTCCCAGCTTTCGATGCTGCTAAAAAGTATATAGCTACATGGCTCATTGCAGTTCTTAAAGGGTTATTACAACCTGCTAAATATGGTGTTGCGGCTATAGTCTTAAGCACTTTATGTTTTAAAACTTTTGTCTTTGTTTCTGAATCAAAATCGTTCATTAAACAAATACTTTGAGCAATCTCATTCCATAATTCTTCGGTAAACTCACATGATCTTTCTACTTCATTCTTTGTAACTTGTGTCATCACTTTCTCCTAATGTATTCTTAATTTTTGAATTTTACACAATTCAGGACAAAAAGAGTGAAGCAAAAAGTTATATAAAAGTTACATTTTGACCGTATAACTCCATGGATTCACTAGTAAATAGCCAAAAATGTAACTTTAGTTGGATTTACATAAAAGAAAACCAGACCCATAATTTAATAGGTGCAAAATTTAAATATAAAAAAATAGTAATAAAAAGGGATTCAGATTGATAATTGAAGATATAAGTCTTAGGAATCCATTAGCAAAACTTAGCAGCAATGAAAAAAATATTATTAAATCATATATAATATATGTAATCTATTGCTGGTTTAAAAACTGTATAGATGAAAATGGAAAGTGGATTAATATGATACAATTACATCATAATTTATACATGGCCACAAATACTTCGATTGCATAGGTATTAGAGATTTAGGTTTATAAAAGCTTTCTTAGATACTAAATTAAAGGGTAATTAAAATACTTTTAATATCTTTCAAGAACTTCTTTAAGTAGGCTTTTTTAACATGAGGCATCATTGTAATCCGTACATAATTAGACCACTCAGATAACGCCCAACCCTTATTTCGAAGCTTCTTTAACAGTACTTTAATATCAACATCCCCAGAAGAACATATACCAACAATATTACATTCAGGTTCTATTATTGTATTTAACTCAGGTATATTTTTTACCTCTTCTGCAAACCAAGCTGTTAATAACATTAATTTATCAACCTCTTTTTTATATCCTTCAAAACCTAAATAGTTAAAAACCATCCAAGAAGATGCAATGGATGCTCCACTTCTTGTACCCAAGATAGAGTTATTAATAGTTTTACCACCACTTAAATAACCAACAGGTACTTTAACAGAATCGTATACTTCTTGGTTTCTATAGATAATACAACCAGATTGAATAACAGCACGGCCCATTTTATGTGGATCCATTGTTATAGATTTAACACCTGGAAGTCTAAAGTCAAATAGTGGAGGATTATCTAAGAAAGGAAATACAAAACCTCCAAATGCGGCATCAACATGTAAGTATAAGTTATGCTTAACTGCTAATTCCGATAATCCGTCTATTGGGTCACAGGCACCAGAACCAGTTGTTCCAGCAATACCTACAATAGCCATAGTGTTTTCATTTATAGCTTTCTCTACAAGATCTATTCTTACTTTATGTTTTGAATCTACTGGTATCTTTACTAGGTTTAAACCTAACATCATAGCTGCTTTATCAAATGAAAAATGGCATGTTTCTGGTATTATAACATCTCTTTTGTTTTCACCAGCCATCTCTCTGGCACTCCACATTGCAAGAATATTTGCTTCTGACCCACCAGATACAACCATACCTTTGGCTTCTGTATTGTCATGTAATAAATATCCTAACGATGCAATATATTCTGTTTCTAAATCTATTAAGTTTGGAAAAAGTCCTGGATCACCAACGTTAGTTGATAAAAATCTTCTAAATGTTCTTTTAGCAAGATAATGAGGCTCTGTACACATAGAACCTAATATAGTGTGACCCTTAAAGTCATGATCTCCAGAGAGTCTTTTTTTTAATTTTAAAATTTTCATATTGTTCCTTTGTTATTAGCATTATTGAATAGAACGTTACGAACATATCAATAATTACTTAGTATACTAATGAATTTAAGACACATAATCAATGTGAGTAGTCGATAATCGTCTAAATTTTACTTAGGGCAGTAAAATTTAGGGCTATAAATATAAAAGTGCTAAATAGTGTTTGAGACTTAACTTTACTGAGTTTTTAATATATCGTATTCATATGAGCAGTTCAGAAAATACAGATCTTGTTGTATCTACATTAAGACAAATAATTAGAGTTATAGATCTACAATCAAAGAAGTTAGTAAAACTATATGGGTTAACAGGTCCACAATTATTAGTCTTAAAAGAAATTAAAAAGAATGTGAACCAACCTATTTCTGCAATTGCTAGAAATGTAAGCCTTTCCCAAGCTACAGTTACAAGTATTCTTGATAGATTAGAGCAACATAATTTTGCAAAAAGAGTTCGTTCATTAGATGACAAAAGAAAAGTAAATATAGTATTAACAGATAAAAGCTATGATTTATTAAAAGATAATCCATCAGTATTACAAGAAGAGTTTACAAGCAAATTAGAATGCCTAGAAGAGTGGGAAAGAAATATGATCTTATCAAACCTACAGAGACTTGCTTCTATGATGCATGCCGAGAATATTAGCTCATCTCCTGTACTTGTTAGTGGGTCTATAGATGCAACATCAACAGAAGTTAAAGAGTACCTTAAGGACTAATACAACAATCCCTTTTCTAAAAACAACTATCCAAGCTTCTTTAATAAAAGAAACAGATCTTGTTCATACTTCCTTCACATTTAGGGTTTAGATTTAAATCATAACAAAGTTTAGGGAGAAACAAGATGAAAAAGACATTACTATTTTTAGTATTATTAACTGGATGTGGGCTATTATTATCAGCTTCAAGTAACAAAGAAGAAGATGTTGATTATAGAAACTCACCAAGAGGTGGAATGAGATTTGACGACAAAGATGGTCGTGGACGTGGTATGAGTGAAGACGACCATAAAGAGATGATGGAAGAGTTCTTAGAAAATTCAGAGATTGTTACAGTTACTGGACCAATAACATTAATTAACGATGAGTTTCCAACAATTGATTCAGACGGTGTAGTTTTTACAATAGTTGGACCCGTAGAACAGCTATTAGAACTAGAAGTAAAAGACGGTATGACAGTGACAATAGAAGGTGTCGAAACAAACCAAAGAAGACTTCAGTGGGATGGTAAAGAAAAAACACTTATGTTAACTAAAGCTATTATTGATGGAAAAGAGATAGAAATAGATCTTACAGATATGAACTATGGTTATATGGGAAACATGGGTGGCCGACGTGGTCCTAAGGGTCACCGAGGTGGTAGATCAAATGTGAACAAGGATAAAGATGAGAATTAAAAACTAAAAAAAATCCCCTATTAAAGGGGATTTTTTATATGGTATTATTATGGATATGAAAAAAATATTAGTTGTAGACGACGAAGAGAAAATGAGAAAAATGATATGCGATTACCTAGAAGCTGTAGGTTTTGAGACTATAACAGCAGTCGATGGTGTCGATGCAGTCTCTATGTTTATATCAGGACAACCAGATTTAATTATAATGGACATTATGATGCCAGGTATTGATGGTATCGATTGTACCAGACGTATTAGAGAAAGATCCACAGTTCCAATTATTATGGTTACAGCTAAGGCTGAAGAAGCCGATAAACTTATGGGCTTAGAGATGGGCGCAGATGACTATATCTTAAAACCTTTTAGCCTAAAAGAGTTAGCCGCGAGAATTAGGTCACTACTTAGAAGAGTAGAATTTTCTTCATCAGAAAAACAGTCTAAAGAACCTGAGAATATAATAAATGTTGATAACATCTGTATGGATATTCAGAAGATGATTGTACATAGAGGCTCTTTAAAGATCAATTTAACATCTGTACAGTTTAATATAGTTAAATTATTTATGAATAACCCAGGCAGAGTCTTTACCAGAGAACAGATATTAACATCTTTCCAGGAAGATATATTTGAGGGTTATGAGAGAACTATAGATGTACATATTAAAAATATACGTAAAGTATTAGAAGAAGTTCCCTCGAACCCCAACTATATTGAGACTGTCTGGGGTGTAGGTTATAGGTTTACTGAAGGAGATAACAGTGAAACTTAATTTACAATATAAAATAGTATTAGCTTTTACAGTTATAATTTTATCTGGCACTTTTTTAATGGTTGGAATTATTAATTATACAACCAGAAGTGGATACGAAACCTTTGCAAGACAGAACGATATATCTTACAACAGAGAACTTGCGTATACACTAGAATCTTATTATTCCTTTCAAAATAGTTGGGATGGTGTCGAGGATATTTTACGTCGACCAGTACCTAAAAGAAATAATATGATGCAAAATAGAAGACAGGAGCGTGAGGCTCCCAACATGATGAATCCCCCTATTCTATTAACTGATACTAGGGGGAAAACAATATATTCCACAATACCAAAAAATAGATTTAAAACTATAAAAAATGGTACCGGAGAACCTATTACATATGAGAATAAAATCATCGCTTATGTTTATACAGGAACAATGATAACTAATGGATTATCGGAAAAAGAGGATAAATTTCTAAATAAGACAACATCGGTAATTGTTCTTGTTTCAATCTTTATTCTTACAATTTCTATACTGTTTGCAAACTACTTTTCAAAAAAACTCACTAACCCTTTAACTGCTCTATCTAATGGAGTATCTGATATTGAGGCTGGTAATTTTAGAAGTCGAGTTAATGTAAGTGGTGATGATGAGATATCAATATTATCAAATTCTTTTAATAATATGGCAAAGACTTTAGAAAATAACGATATTTGGAGAAAACAGATAATCGCAGACTCAGCCCACGAACTTAGGACACCAGTTGCTCTAATTCAAGGGAATTTAGAGATGATTATCGATGGTGTATATAAACCAGAGATGGTCCATTTGGAAAATATATACCAGGAGACTCTAGTACTGTCTAGGTTGGTTAAAGAACTTCAGCAACTTTCTAGTTCAGATTCAGGAGCAATGACTCTAAACAGAAGTAAGTTTAATATTAATGATCTATTTGAAAACAGTATGGATATATTTAAACCCGAAGCAATAAAAAAAGATATAGAACTAAAGTATATTAATGCTAATTCACCAATAACCATAGATGCAGATTTAGATAAACTAAAACAGGTATTAACAAATATTCTTACAAATGCATTTAGACATACTCCAGAGGGTGGAAAAATTGAAATAAGTTCAAAAAGTTTGAATGGAAATGTAGATATAAAAATATCGGATAGCGGATGTGGAATTAAACCTGAAGATCTTGAGAAAATATTTGAGAGGTTTTACAGGACAGATAGTGCTAGAAACAGGAAACATGGTGGTAGTGGTTTAGGTTTGGCCATAAGTCGAGGAATTATCAAAGCTCATAAAGGCAGTATTTATGCAAATTCAAACTACGGAGCTGGTACTATAATTCATATTATACTACCAACTTAAACTAGTTTTCATAGGCTCCAATATCTGGCGTCCCAACTACAGTAATACCATAAAAGTCTGTGGTTCTTTCAGACAAAACCCCATCATCAATCCCTGGAGATCCTACTGTTAAAGTAAAATCATTCTCTGCAAAGTTTGTGAATATTGGGGCATCAATAATACCATGAATACTTTGATTATTCAAATCCTGCCAAATATTTAATGTATCTGGAGGGTTTAAATCCGAAGTAGATATAGCCCATAAAGGGTCTGGAATACTCCATATATTATAATCAATGACATAATTAGAGTAATTCCCATTTATATTTTCATCTAAAAAGAACAGATGAAAATTAGATCTGTTATCTACCCCATCTGGTGTTTCTGAAGTATAGAATATGTTATTTTTTATGACTAAATTAGATGCACTGGCACTACTGCCAAAAGATGCCACATGGTAAGAGTTTTTATCCTCTCTTACATCTCCCCATCCATGACCCGGATTTATACTTGTATTATGTAAAAAATATATATTCTCTATTTTTGAACTATTAGGTCTATTCCAAAGTTCAAAACTTGCTAGTCCACAATTTCTCATAACATTATTTATGTAATAGATATTCTCTTGAGTTGTTGTTTGTGTATGATTTTGGTTTGTCACTGCAGTATCAAATATTTCCCAGAAATTATTTCCATCAACTAATAAGTTTTTTGAATTACCCCAAAACTCAATTCCATTTCCATATCTAACCCTATCTAGACCTGCCAAGGCTCCACCACCTATAAAACTAAAATTACAGCCTCTAATTATTAGATTATTTGTATCTGATCCACCAAAACCATGGGCTGATCCTTGTGTAATATGCAAGTCTTCAAACAGAACATAACTTGTATCATCGATATGTATAACATGATTAGTTAAAGAAACATCAATATTGGAATAATAAGATCCAGGATTTCCAAGTGAATAAACATATAAAAATCTGTCTGATTCATCAAAGTAGAAATCTCCTTGAGTATCTATATCAGGCTTAACCCACTCTTTTGTACCTACAATATCTAAATTATTCATAAATATGGATCCAACTTCATAATTATCTGATTGTATATTTGATTTCCAGATATTACCAGTTTGATCTACCCAGTTAGTATCACTACTTAAATCAACAGATCCCTTAATAATAGGTTTGTTACCAGTCCCGTAGCTACCATATTTTATCCAGTTATTGGCATTACCACTTTGTGGATATAATGGACCTGAAAAGGTATCACCTTTATTAAAAAGTATTTTATCTCCAGGTTCTATAGAGTCTAAGTTATTAAATGTTTTCCAAGGTGATGATGGTGTAGTACCACTATTATTATCATTTCCACCTTCTGAAATATAATATGTAGTTCCACTTCCTTCAATATAGTTAGGAATAGAAGGTTCTTCTAAAACAGGTGTACTTGATGGCTCTTCACAAGAACAAAGTAATATTGTTAATAATAAAATATAGTTTATAAATTTCATTTGATATTATATAATAGAAGTTATATTTATGTATAGAATTTAAGAAATAGGAGATAAATATGATATCACACGAAGTAGATTATGAGATTTTTGGTGACGACATGCAGGTTGTAGAGATAGAGCTAGACCCATCGGAAACGGTTATTGCAGAAGCTGGTGCAATGAACTGGATGGATGACGGTATAGATTATGAATCAAAAATGGGTGATGGTTCTGAACCAGAAAAAGGAATGTTCGACAAACTATTAAATGCTGGTAAAAGAGCAATAACCGGAGAGTCAGTTTTCATAACTCACTTCACAAATAGCGGATCAGGGAAAAAAAGAGTTGCATTTGCTGCTCCATATCCAGGGAGTATTATAGCTTTAGATTTAGCCGATATTGGTGGACAGATAACATGTCAAAAGGACGCTTTTTTATGTGCCGCTTTAGGAACTAAAGTTGATATCGCATTTAATAAAAAACTAGGTGCAGGTTTTTTTGGTGGAGAAGGTTTTATACTTCAGACACTTACTGGAGATGGAAAAGCTTTTATACATGCTGGTGGAACAATTGTTAAAAAAGAGTTAACTGGCGAAACGTTAAAAGTAGACACAGGTTGTATTGTTGGATTTACTTCTGGAATAACCTACGATATTCAGAGGGCTGGTAATTTAAAGTCTATGGTATTTGGTGGTGAAGGGCTATTTTTAGCAACACTAAAAGGTCACGGAACTGTATATTTACAAAGTTTACCATTTTCAAGAATGGCTAATAGAATTTTAAAACATGCACCATCAGCAGGTGGATCATCTAAAGGTGAAGGGTCTGTTTTAGGTGGACTTGGTAGTCTTTTAGAAAGAATATAGAGCAAAAAAAATCCTGGGTTTAAAAGCCCAGGACTATTAAGTTTACGAGAGTTAATTACTCTACGTTAGCACTTACTATTGCAGCCATCTGCATCATGTTAATAGTTTGACCTTCAGACATGTTTCTTAAATCAGTAACATTTCCAGACTTACTAGTCGAGTTAGTATTTTTGAATACTGGTAATAACTTTGCATCAGCAACAATATATTTTCCTGCATTCATAGCAGCACCGTTTTCAGTTTTAGTTTGTAAACCGTTAGCCTTAATATAGTCCCATAATTTTTTAGTTATTTCTGTTCTTGGTAACTCTGTAGCTCCAAGAAATGATGCTAAATCGCTCTTTAGCGTTACTGCTTTATTTAATCCCTTACCTTCTGCCATTTATAACTCCTAATTAGTTAGTTTAATTATGTAATTTTTCATTTATAATGATAGAAATATAACTTTTAAGCAAGCTTTTTATTACCTAAAACAATGAAAAAACCCTTTAAACAATATTAATTGCTTAAAGGGTTAAATTATCTTATTTGATAACGTAATAATTGATATTAAAGTCTATCGTATGCAGTTTGTTGTGAAGAAACTAAAGATTCAACACCATACTCTTTTAATGTTTCAATATATTCATCCCAACCAGCTTCAACATCTTCAGCACCAAGTAACCATTTTTGTCTCATTTCGTCAGCATAAGTATCGATATTAGTATAAGCTTTATCATAGGCATCTTTCTCTGCTTTATTTAATGAAAGAACAGGATATGCTTCAATTAGGTAACCATTATTAATATACATTTCAACACCGGATTTAGCTGCATCATTCATCCACTGTAACTCATAAGAGAAATCCTGTTGGAATCCTCTAGGAATCTGAGCACCAGCTTGGTTTAATTGCTCTAAAACACTTAAGTCAGCGTTTAATACTTCCGGCTTGAACATTGGTTTACCACCAACCATGTCATAGTGAACACCTTCGATACCAAAGTTAGCTAATCGTCTTCCTTCTTCAGAGAAGAAAAAGTTAAAGTACTTAATAGTTTCTACAGGGTGTGGATTAGAAGCTGAAATTGCCCAGCCATCTGGTTTATGAGGTGCTCTAACAAACTCTTCTATTTTTTCACCTTTTGTATTTGTAGGAGGAGCAAATGATACTAAATTAAAACCAGGAATTGAAGCTTTCATCTTATCACTATATCCAGAAGTACTACCAAACCAGTCATGGGTTCCACCACCAGTGTTGTTTCCAAAAAGAATATCTCTAGATTTTTTACCTCTAGTTAAAACCTCAGCATCGATTAAACCTTCTTGGTACCATTTTGCTAAGTTAATCATACCCTCTTTATATTCAGGTTGCATTGCAGAGTAACTAACTTTTCCACCTTCAACATAGAAGTCTTCAGAGTGTCCACCCCATAAAGTAACAAGTCTAAAAGTCTCTTTTGCATCGTTAGCTCTGTCGAAGAATGGGATCTCATCTGCTTCACCATTTCCGTTAGGGTCTAAGTTTTTAAATGCTGTTAAAACATCGTAATAATCCTGGACAGTATCTGGAGTATCTAAGTTAAGTGTATCTAACCAGTCTTGTCTAATAAAAAATCCACCAGCAGCAGCACCATCAGCGATGTAAGGAATAAAGTATATGTTTCCATCAGCAGCTGTAATGTAGTTTTTTGAAGATGGGTGAGTATCTAAGAACGCTTGTAAGTCAGGAGCATGTTCTTTGATTAAGTCATTTAAAGGTAAAAAAGCACCTTCCTCACCATATGTCATAAAGTCATCTCGACCTTTGTCTAAACCTACGATATCTGCTAATTGTCCAGATGCTAAATGAATCTGGAAAGATTCTTTAGTACTAGTAGAGTTTTTTGGTGCAACTGAATCTAAAGAGATATTTGTCATTTCAGTTGCTGCTTTCTCTACAGCCCACTCATTATCGTAAACAATGAAGTTCCGTGCATGAAACCAAATAGATAGTGTTAATGGTTCTGCAGTAATTTGGTGTGGGTTATCTGCACTTGCTTCAAATGTGCTTAGGGTTTCAGTCTCATTTTGGTTCTTTGCCATTAATGAAAATGTTGACAATAGTAAAATTGATCCTGTGATTAAAATACGAGCTAATTTATTAGTCATCGCTTCCTCCTGATATTTTTATTATATAATAAATGGCAATGCCATGTATTAACCTTTTACTGAACCTACCATTGCACCTTTAGTAAAATGCTTTTGTAGGTATGGGTATGCTATTAGTACTGGAATAATTGATACAATAATTGTTGCGTACATAAATGTCTCTTTTGAGAATTCGGCGGATGTTACCATATCCATAGTCTCTTCGTTCATTGACATCTCTACGATAAGTTTCTTTAAAATTACTTGTAGTGGAACTTTTTTATCGTCTGATAAAAGTAACATTGACCAGAAATAACCATTCCAACGACTAACACCATAAAACAGACCAATTGTAGCCATAGATGCTTTAGATATTGGTAGATATATTCTTGTTAAAATGTACCAATCCGATGCACCATCTATTTGTGCTGCCTCTTCTAAAGATACAGGAACTGATTGAAAGAAAGTTCTCATTAAAATTACATTAAAAGTAGTAATACCAAATGCAATTAAAATACCAAATCTCGAATTAAGTAGGTGTAGATCCCTTAGGTTTAGGTAAAAAGGAATCATCCCCGCATTAAACCACATAGAAAATGCTATGAAAAAACTTATCTGACTTCGACCCTTAAGTCTTTTTTTAGACAGTGGATAAGCTCCTAAAATTGTTAGGATTAAGTTAACCATCGTACCAAAAATTGTGTAATAAAATGTATTGGCATATGCTAACCAAAGAGCATCCTCTTCAAATACTTTTTTATATGCATTTAGAGTAAACTCTTTTGGAAATAGTAGAACTTTCCCTGTATTAACAGCATCACCAGAACTAAAGGATGATGATAAAACATAGATAAATGGATAAAGTGCTAAAGTACCTATAATACCTACAATTACATATATAACTGCGGAACTAATTTTTTCTGATTTTGAATGGATCATATATTCCCCCTACCACAAACTTGTTTCAGAAACTTTCTGACTTACTTTATTTGCACTAAATACTAAGATAAATGCGATAATTGCATTAAAAAATCCGGCGGCGGCTGCTAAACCATATTCTCCACCCTGAATACCAGCTCTATAAATATAGGTATTTAAGATATCTGCTGTTTCATAAGTTGCGGGGTTATACAGAAGAATTACAGTTTCGAACCCAACATCTAATAATTTACCAATACGCATAATTAACATAATAATTATTGTTGGAGCTATTCCTGGCAAAGTTATGCTTATTAGTTTTCTATACTTCCCTGCACCATCGATAACTGCTGCTTCGTATAACTGAGGGTCTATGCCACCTAATGCAGCAATGTAGATAATTGCTGCAAAACCAGCCTCTTTCCAAATGTTCATAGTTATATATATGGTTCGAAAATATTCTGGCTTTATTAAGAAGTAAACTTTCTCAGCACCAAACTTATCAATTAAGATGTTAATCAAACCATTACTAGGAGCTAAAAAGTTTACAACTATACCTGCAATTACAACCGCTGATATAAAGTGTGGTAAATAAGTCATTGTCTGTATTACACTTTTGAACCATTTAGTTCTAATCTCGTTTAAAAGAAGTGCTAATATAATCGGAATAGGGAATCCTATTAATAGGCTATAAAAGCTTAATAAAAATGTATTTTTTAAACTTCTAAAAAAATAAGGACTACCCATAAAAGTTTTAAAGTTTTCCAATCCTGACCAGGGGCTTCCAGCCATACCTTTCCAAAGGCTATAATCTTTAAAAGCAATTAGTAGCCCGTACATTGGCTTATATAAAAAAACTAAATACCATGCTACAAATGGAATTAACATAATGTATAAGATCTTATTAACTGATAAGTTTTTCTTGATCTTTTCCCATAATGTAATTTCATATGTTTTAGTTAAACTCATAGATATATACTCCTTTCTATTTGTTGTTAATTCATATTAGTGCCCAGATTTAAAAACTGTATATAATCTGTTTTTTACATAGACATCAATTTTTGTCATAACTTTAGAATTGCAAAATAGTGGTGATTTTTAAACTTCTGAGAATTAATCACACCACTTCTTTAACTAGCTAAAAAGTGGTGATAGGAGTATTATTAATGTGGATGTACAATGATTTAGATCATTAAAAAGGACTGTAATTGAATAAATTTTACAAAAGATTGCTTATTACCCTAGTCTCTATAACCTTTGGATATTCATTATTGATTTTTGGATTTATTATGTATAATTCAAAGAATCATAATGTCGATACATTAAACAGAAAGAACACTGTTTTTATTACACAGATAAAACAAAATTTAGATACTAAATTTATTATGGCTCGAAATGTACTAAATTATATGAGGTACAACGAATATTTAATCGATTATAGTAAAAAAGAAGATATAGATTATTATCTAGCATTCAAATTAAAATCTACCCTATCTCAAAGTCAAACAAGCTTTTCAGAATTAGGTTACATAGTAAGTATGATCAAAGAGAATACTAATATGGTTATTACACCCTATGGAACAAGAAATTTAAAAGATTTTTTACTGGAAACAGGGATACCAATACATAATTTAGGAGCCATAAAAGAAAGTTTTAATAAAGGTTGGGAGTTACCAGTTATTGAAGGTTACCTAGAAAGCAGCTTAGATACATCCGATTCTCCATTTATTGGTAAAAGCATTACAATTTTACAGAGTATAAATAGTGGAGAAGCAAACTTATTATTCTTTTTAGTATTTTATGAAGAATCTATATTCCCCAAAAATATTGTTAATAAAGATGAAGCTTTAATACTATTTGAAAACAAACGTATTTTAATGAATAGTTCAACAATTGATCCTTTTATAGTTAAAGATTTTTTTGACACAGGAACACTTCCAGAGGATTATAACATTTATATATCCAAATCAAACGTAATTCCAAATGGAGGTATCCTATATATTACCCCTAAAAACAGATGGAAGGAGTTTCCTAAAAGTGATTTGATAAAAAGCTCCGTAATATACCTGATTTTAGTTCTCTTCAGTATTATATTATCTATAATATTAACAAAAAAAAGTTACCAGCCAATTGGTACAATATTAGATACCTTAAACTATGAGGGAACAGATAGGGATGAGTTTAAATTCATTCAGGATACTACTAAAAAAATTCAAGATGCAAATACAGAGCTGACAAAAAGTATACTAGATGAGAAGATTCCTCTACGAGTAAAGTTTTTACGTGATTGCCTTAATGGACTTATAAGAAAAGATGAAATAGAGAAAAACTTAAATAAATATAATATTAAAGTTACCACAGATAAAATAACTGCTGTGATTATACATTTTAATGATGACGAAGAACTTATGAATAATTTTACAAATGAGACAATCACAAATATAAGAAATAAAGTTTCTTATATAATTAAGGAACACCTGACTCTTAAGTGTAATTTTGAGCTTGTTGAAATTAGTTATTTAAGTTCAACTGCGATTATTTTTGATCTAGACGAAAGTGAACTTAGGACAATATTTAATAAAATTTTATTAGAATTGAGCTCTAATGCTGAACTTGATATAACTGTATCTATGGGTATTACTGTTAATAAATTTATCAATTTAAAAAGATCATATTTTTCTGCTATGTCAGAACTAGATAAATGGAGTGGTATTAGTAAAAACTTACTGCCAGCTCTAAATGAAGATAAAGATAACAGATCTGTTAGTTTCTTTTATCCATTAGAAACAGAGAGAAGAATAATTAAATATGTTACAGCTGGTAAAGATGAAAGTATATCTCTTATACATTCAATCTTAGAAAGAAATAGTGATTCGTTACATCTTTCAAAAAAAGAGTGGGAAAGTTTTGTTAGAGCAATGATAAGAACAATAAAAAGAGTTTTAACTCAGCTAAACAGACCTGAAAATATGATAATAGGCGACAGTACATCACTCACCGACTACATTATTTCAGAAAGTAGAAGTTCTGAAGTTAATAATATTTTAGACGTATTTAGAAACATATTAAAATATATTAAAGAGACGTCTTTAGGTGAGCAAAAGACTTTTGCTGATAAGCTTCTTAAATATATTAAACAGAACTACTCTGATCCGAATTTATCTCTGATTGATATTGCAGAGTATTTTACACTTTCCCCAGCTTACATAAGTAGAATATTTAAGGATTATACAGGTAGAAATTTCAAAGACCTACTAAGTCATGAAAGAGTTAGCATAAGTAAAGAGCTATTAAAACAAAACCCTAATATTAAAGTATATAACCTGGGAACAAAAGTAGGTTTTAATAGTACTAATACATTTTTAAGAACCTTCAAAAAATATACAGGAATATCTCCAGGGAAATTTGCTAAAACATTATCAGATCCAGATGAACTAGATTAATGCATTTTTTACAAGTAAATGTCAAAATCTGAGTATCATGTAAAAAAGCGATTATATACAGTCCTGACCTTAGAACACTATCATTAACTTACGTTAACAAGAGGAAGGTTTTATGAATTTAGATGTTAGGTATGCAAATCATCCAGATGATGCAAAAAAGTACGATACTACAGAGAATAGAAAAAACTATTTAATAGTGAACTTATTTACAAAGGATGAGATCAACTTTACTTATTCTCATGTAGATAGAATTATAACAGGTGGTATTATGCCAGCCAATCAGACATTAGTACTAAATGCTGGTGAAGAGATGGGTGTTGAGTATTTCCTAGAAAGAAGAGAGATGGGTGTTATTAACATTGGTGGAAAAGGTACTCTTATTCTTGATGGTAAAGATTATGTTTTAGAAGCTAGAGAAGGTGCTTATGTTGGAATGGGAACAAAAGAGATCTCATTTAGAAGTGAAGACCCTAAAAATCCAGCAAAATTTTACTTAAACAGTTGTCCTGCGCACAGATCATTCCCAACAGTTTTAATTGATATCTCAAAAGCTAAGCAAGTTGAAATGGGTAGTGATGAAAACTTAAATAAAAGAGTTATTCACCAGTTTGTTCACCCAGCAGTATGTGAAAGTTGTCAATTATTAATGGGTATGACACTACTTGAACCAGGAAATGTTTGGAATACAATGCCATGTCATACACACGAAAGAAGAATGGAAGTTTACTTCTACTTCGATATGGCACCAGAGACAAAAGTATTCCATTTTATGGGTCAACCTAACGAGACAAGACATATTGTTATGAGTAACGAGCAAGCAGTTATCTCTCCTAGTTGGTCTATCCACTCAGGTGTTGGAACAAGTAACTATACTTTCATATGGGGTATGTGTGGTGAGAACCAGACATTTGGTGATATGCAAGCTGTAGATATGCAGGACCTAAAATAACAATAAAATAAAATACAGTCGCCTACACATTAGTTACTTCTCCTTCTAATGTGTAGGCTTTTTTATTTATAATAATTATCACAAGAATTAAATTAATCACCATTTTTTGATAAATAACCACCTATGACAATTTTTGGGACAGAGGTAAAAATTAGATTATATACTGTTAACATTACTAGGATTATTATTAATTCATAAATTAGTTTTAGGAGATTTTTATGGATTTAAGTGGTTTTGGTTTAGAAGGTAAAGTTGCAATAGTAACAGGGTGTTCAAGAGGTTTAGGTCAAGGTATGGCTTTAGCACTTGCAAATGCAGGAGCTAATATTGTAGGCGTTGATTATAGCGATGGTGACGAGACAGAAAAATTAGTTAAAGAACTAGGCCGAGAGTTTATGCATATCAGGGCAAACCTAATGGAAATTACTGGATTAGAACAGATTGTAGAAGATGCAGTAGCCAGATTTGGTCATGTGGATATTCTTGTAAATAATGCGGGCACAATTAGACGGGAAGATGCTATTAACTTTAGTGAAAAAGACTGGGATGATGTTATGAATCTTAATGTAAAAACAGTTTTCTTTTTTGCTCAGAAAGTTGCAAGACAATTTATGAAACAAAAAACTGGTGGAAAAATAATTAACATAGCTTCTATGTTATCATTCCAGGGTGGAATCAGAGTACCATCATATACTGCGTCTAAAAGTGGAGTAATGGGTGTTACAAGGTTAATGGCTAACGAATGGGCAAAAGATAACATAAATGTAAATGCAATTGCTCCTGGTTATATGGCAACAGAGAATACTAAGGATTTAAGAGCAGATCCTGCCAGAGAATCAGCTATTCGTGAGAGGATTCCTGCAGACAGATGGGGACTTCCTTCAGATTTAGGAGGACCTATTGTATTTTTAGCTTCAGAAGCTTCAAGTTATATAAATGGTTATACAATTGCTGTTGATGGCGGATGGTTAGCTAGATAGTAAATTGCCGGAGAGAAACCCTCAATACTCTAAAGATCCACCCTTCCGGGTGGATTCATTATTTATAATCGATATCCCAACTAAACTTTAGTTGTTTAAAATCTGAAGAGGTCCAAGTAATGACACTTTTTAATCCACCAATTGGAGTTGAATAGTTATCATCAGCACTAATATTTTTAATATAACACTTATCAAAGCCCATAGTTTTAACATTTGTAATATCAGAATCTTTGTATAATACATTCTGATCTGTAATTAATGGGTTTGTACCAAAGGAAGCAAACTCCATTTCTACAGTACAAGGAACTGATTTACTGTTATTAAATACGACCTCAGATTTAATATTGTTTTTCTTAAAAGTATATTTAATTGTGGCTGAAAAACCATCAAATGGAACAGGGGATTCTTCTTTTAATGTAGTAAGTTTATCTACATTAATTTCAACAACAAACTCATCACTGTTTTTGGCATCCAAGTTATCCTTAATATCATTGATATAAACTAAGGGCATAACTTCAGTACCATCTTCGAAGATAAGTTTTGGTATTAAATTAGGATGTGAACTATTAGCTGCAGATGTAAAAACGTTAAATTCATTTGGAATTGGTAGGTATGGAGTCTCTTTATAATATTTTTTAGCACCATTAATTATTGGTAAACTAAAAACATGATTTTCATCTCTAACAATGTACAAACTTCTTGAATAATCACCTTCTGCAAACTTATATCTAGAAATCCTTGGTAACTCTTTTAGTTTCTCTTCTAAATCTTCAAGAGGTTCAATATTTTCATAACCAGATTCATTCCAGTATTCATAGCTACTGATTATCTGCATTGATAAACTTAAATTTTCACCTAAGATTCTATTTTTATTTCTATATGTATCAGTTGCTCTACCGTTATCCCACATATTTAACGATTTAGTTTTTGGATCGATCCAGAAGTTTACAAATTTATCAATAATAGCTGTGCTATAGGAGTACGCAAGATCTATTTCTTCACTTTTTAAAATTCCAAGCTTGGCACCTATAGATAAAACCTCTAAGGAAGCTGTATCACCATAAGCACCAATACTTCTACCATAAGAGAAACCATGTCCATGAATGTTTGCTAAATTAAGATATAACTCACATGATTTTCTTAACATAGAAGTTAACTTATCTGGTATTTCTTGGCCTGTATTATGTAACATTGAACAAATTTCTGCAGGAATTAGAGTACTGTATCTATCAAAACGACCCTGCCCCAAAGTTTCGTCCATGTAACTAAACTCACCAGAATAACTATCTACATGTTTTAATAACTTCTCTAATAATTTATCACTGTAACCAACCGGCTCAAAACCTAATAATTCTCTATATTTAGCAACACCAAAAGCTACACCATAGTAGTTTGTTGGTAAGTTAATTAGAGTTAAATCACCAATATTAACAAATGTTCGCCAATCAAGTTTTTCTTTAAATCGCTCTAATGCCTCAGGGCTTATAACCTTATTTAACATCTTCTTAGAATGAAGTCTATTTATAGAGGTAATACAGTTTAACATTCCCCATGTCTCATATTCTCTTAAAGACATTAGGTCTATAATATCCATCAAGTTCTGCTCTATACCTGGAATTTCATCTGTAGAATCCAAGGTTTCATAGATATAACTAAATGCATTTATTACTTTACCTTCAACAAACTGACTTTTAGGATTGAAAGCTTTTATACCATCAACCTCTAAATTTAATTTATCTTTAGTTACTAGATCAAAATAATACTTTAGTTGTCCTACAATATCATCTTTGATATAGTCACTCATTTTTTTCATATTATTACCTCTTTGTATTAATTATATAAAATCTTCTCTATGTGGTGTAAAAACATCAAATAAAACACCCTCTTCTAAACAGACACATCCATGAATAATATTAGGATCTTTTTGTAACGTATCGCCTTTTTTTACAATTCTTGTTTCATCACCAATTGTAAACTCAAACTCGCCTTCTAAAACATAGGTTAACTGTACATGAGGGTGTGAATGTTTTGCACCAATTGCACCTTTTTCGAAATAAACTTCAACGCCCATAATCTTATCGCAGTATGCTAAGACCTTTCTCTTAATTCCTCCACCTAAGTCCTGTAACTCTACTTTCTCATTAAATACAAACATATTTTCTCCCTTATTCTGCTATAATTAGCATTTCATATTGTATATTTTTTCCATTACTTCTTAAAATAATGGTATTTCTAAATTTGTTAGATGGATTATCGTAACTCTTACAAATGAACATCTCTTTATCTTTTATAAAAAACCGGGTTGTAAATTTAATATAATCTTTAGACCATTTAATATCGATTTGAGACTTTTTACTTATTACTCTTTTTACATCTTTTAAATGCTCATATCCATTTGAGTTAAATAAAATATCTCCATCGGTTGTATTAAGGTTTGATATTTGTTCTGCTTCTAAATGAACAATGTAATCTGAGATATCATCACTATTTTTATTAACTATAAAGTGGTCATAAACAGTATTACCGTCTAATATTATTCTTCTATTAAGTTCTACATCTTTATAACAACCAAGGAACTTAGCGTGAATTCCACTGTCAGTATATTTCAAAACATTGCTGGATTCAGAATATTCCTGATCCTTCCCCCCAATAATTACAGTATTATGGGCTAATGTTTTTTTATACCATTCATCATATAAGACTGCTCCGTAACCAGGATTAGATAGATCCCTGGTTATTATTTTGTCTTTTATTGTTAACTCAAAATTACCAAGATCTGGGTGGGCATGGCTCTGAGACTTATGCCCATGTTTAAAAAACATGTTAAAATATTCATTTTTGATAACAGCAAACCCACTACTTTTAAAATTTTTAGATTTCCCAGTAAAATGATTCATCTCTTTAGTGTTAAAGTCTTTAGAAAAAAGCAGTCTATTAAGCCCAAGGCCATCAAGAAATATAGGTTCACATAGTGGCAATTTTTGTCTTTGTAAATTTGAAGTTCTAATCTTATTAACTATTGTCCAGATCTGTATATCATCAAAAACTTTATTTGCAATCTCAAAGAGATGGGAATAAGTTTTTAAACTAATATTTGGCCAACCATCATTTGGATTTGGCAGAACTAAGTTATCAAACGCTACCTCTGAAGCAGAAATTAACATCTGTTTTGTAAATTCTTTTATAGACTCAATCTTATAATTGCTAATTTCTGATACCAATAATAGGTTTAGCAGTGCCTCAACTGTAAAAAAATGATAATGAAGAGAACCCTCATACCAGAAATAATCCTTTGTTAAGCCATGGTTTAACTGATTAATTAGACCATATTTAGAATTCAGACCTGAGTCTATGTATTCTATATTATCTAAATATATTCCTGAGCATGTTATAGCACAATCAATCCAACATATTATATTGTGGTACGCTTTCCTCTGATCAAATAAAAAGAGAGTGATATTATTAACAAATGAATCTATAATTTTTTTATCATCAGAAGAAATATCAGAAGAAACTATCAACAAAGTATTTATTATAGAAGTTAACATAATGGCCTCATTTAGACCCTGGGGCATAATTTTACCAAACCCAGTAACACCATTTTCTATAACATTTATTTTATCTTTGGCATGAACTTTAAAGTTTGAATAATTGGTAGCATAAAATATTAATAACCCTACAATTATTTCTAACATCTTAGAATCGTTTTTTATCTTATATATAATAGCTGCCTTATATGCTATTTCAAATGCTCTATATCTATACATATAAACCCAGGTACTGTTATATTTTTTTGAACTATACTCGTTACCACAAACTTCACATATATGAGATTTTGGAGTTTTTAAATTAAAAATTAATTTACCCCCATCCTGCTCACAAAAATAATTATGTCCCCAACCACTTAAAATTATTGGATCATCGTCAAAATTATCATAAAAATCTAAAACTTCTTTTTGTAAGGTAATAAATTGTCCTTTGAATTTTGTTGAGTCATTTGAGTATTTTTTTAATAAGCTTAAATTTGAAAATAGTTCCACTAAAAACTCCTGTAACTATAATATGCTCTGCAAATGAATCTTGTATATAATCAGTATTTTACATAATCATCAGAAATTTACATCTTATTAACTATCATAACATATTTCTTATATGAAATACAGTTTTTTATATGAAACTCATTGACAGATTAAAAAACTCAGGTTATTAATAGATCATGGTTGAAAAAAACAGTGATGTACCTGCTATTAACAAAATGAATTTAATATTTAATCTCTTAGCTTCAGAACATAACAGTTTGAGTCAAACTGCTATATGTACAAAGTTAGACCTATCAAAAGCTACAGTATTTAGACTATTAAATACCTTAGTAAGTATGGGTTATATAGAGCAGGATGAAAAAACTGGATTTTATTCATTAGGTGCAAAACTTTTAACTTTAGGAAATATTGTTAATAAAAGATTAGACCTTAATACTGTTGCTACACCATTAATAGAAAAGCTATCAGATTCATTAGATGAGATGGTAAAAATAAGTATTATGCGTGGAGATGTTGTATATCTACTAAATAGCGCAGAGAGTAAAAAGGCTATGAGAATAACTTTAGACTCAGCTACAGTTTTCCCTCCATATATTGGAGCTGCAGCAAAACTATTATTAGCTATGACACCAGAGGGGCAAAGTTACCAGCTAGAGACGTTGTCAAATATAAAAATTAAGAAATATACGGATTATACGGTTACAAATATAACAGAATTAAAAAAGATTTTGAGGGTTATAGAAGATGATGCTGTAGCTTTTGATTATCAGGAAGAATCTGAAGGAATATATGCTATAGCGGCACCAATTTATGACTCTAGGGGAGTTGTTATTGCAGCAGTTAGTATTCCATTCTTTGGGGACTACAAACAGAAAACAGAAAAGTATATGCCACTTTTAAAAAAGTGCGCAGAACAAATATCCCAGTTATTGGGATATCATAAAATAACAGAGTAAGGAAGTATTCATTTGGACAAAAATTATTACGACATAGCCAAAGAGATTGAAAGAATTGCAATTATACCAGTAATAGCAATAGACAACGTTAAAGATGCAGAACCATTAGCGGAAGCATTGGTTAATGCAGGTCTTCCTGCTGCGGAAATAACATTTAGAACAGCTGCGGCAAGAGAAGCAATTTCTGTAATTAGTAAAAAGTACCCTGGGATATTAACCGGTGCCGGTACAGTTTTAACTATTGATCAAGCGAAACAAGCTGTAGATGCTGGATCAAAATTTGTTGTAAGCCCAGGTTTTAACCCAACAGTTGTTGATTATTGTATCGACAATAACATTCCTATCTACCCTGGTGTGAATAACCCATCAGGAATTGAGGCAGCTTTAGAAAAAGGACTTAGCGTTCTAAAATTCTTTCCAGCTGAAGCTTCAGGAGGGATTAATATGGTTAAATCAATGACTGCTCCTTATGGTGATAAAGTTAAATTTATGGCTACTGGTGGTGTTAATCTTAAAAATGTTCTTTCATACCTAGAGTCACCATATATTTGTGCTTGTGGTGGTTCATGGATGGTTAAATCTGACCTAATTAACAACGGACAATTTGATAAAATTGAGCAACTTTGTAAAGATGCAGTAGATCTAGTAACAGAATGGAGAAATAGATAATGGGTACAATAGTAACAATGGGTGAGATCATGCTTAGATTTAAATCACCTGCAAACGAAAGATTTTTTCAAAGTCCTATATTAGAAGCAACTTTTGGTGGTGGAGAGTCTAATGTAGCCTCTGCCCTATCTTTACTTGGTAAAGATACAGCTTTTGTAACAGCATTACCTAGGAACCCAATTGGTGAAGGTGCAATTGCAGCTTTACGATCTAGAGGTGTAGATACTTCTAGGATTATTAGACAAGGGGATAGAGTTGGAACTTACTACTTAGAAACAGGTGCAAACCAGAGACCATCTGCAGTTGTATACGATAGAGCAGATTCTGCAATATGTAATGCTAAAGTATCTGATTTTGATTGGGATGTAGTATTTAAAGATGCAACATTTTTCCATATTACGGGAATCACACCAGCAATATCTGCTAACGGTGCAGAGCTATCCTTAGCTGCAGTGCAAGAAGCTAAAAAAAGAGGAATTACAGTTTCTTGTGACCTAAACTTTAGAAAGAAATTATGGAAATATGGAAAAACTGCTCCTGAAATCATGAATGAATTAACAAAATATGTAGACGTCGCTATTGCAAACGAAGAAGACTGCCAAATGTGTTTAGGCATAGAGTCTGAAGCAGACGTAACTAAAGCTGAATTAGGTGTTGAGCGATACAAAGCTATTTCTGACTTAGTATTAAGCCAATTCCCTAACATGAAAAAAATTGCAATTACTATGAGAGAGAGTCACTCAGCTGACCACAACTCATGGTCTGCTATTATCAATAACAGAACTGACTTTTTTGTCTCTACTAAGTATGAGATTAAAAATATTATTGACCGTGTAGGAGGAGGCGACTCTTTTGCTGCAGGTCTGATTTATGGTTTAACTACTTTTACAACTGATGATGAAAAGGCGCTTAATTTTGCTGTTGCAACTTCGTGCCTTAAACATTCAATACCTGGAGATGTAGCCCTAGTAACAGAAGCAGAAGTGCTTAACTTACTTGGTGGAGACGGTTCTGGTAGAGTTCAACGGTAGTTATTATAACAATATTAACAAAACATATCTTATAGTGCCCTAGAGTTTCTAGGGTTACTTTCTAAGATACACTATGTTATTTATTAGGGTTAGTGTTACTAATCTGATTAAATATTTTTCTCATTTGTTTTCCTAAAAAATATGAGACTCCACACAATGTTTTCCGGAAGTTTATTCTCTAATTTAAACTTCCGGATCTTTTACTATATTCAAAAACTAGGATATACTGCCAGTATGAAAGTGGGAAAAAATAGCTACCTATTCATTGAAGATCTAAATTCACTTAAATTAAAAACTCAGAAAAATAGCAACTTATATAAAAGATTAATTGAGCAATGTAATCTTTACGAAATTCAAAACTTGCCCTCTAAACACCCTGAAAAAAATATCGCTTACATGGGAATGGCTGCAGCAAACCTCTCGATGTTGGCACTTATTAATGGAGAGAAGAGATGGATTGATGAGGCCAAAAGGTGGATATTTACTATCTTAAGCTACAAAGAATGGCTTGGGCATAGTGCCAGTTGGTTAATATATGGGTTAGGCCTTAGTTACAGTTGGATAGCAGAACATTTAAACGATGAAGAGATTGAACAATTTAAGACTAAACTCTTAATGGAGTGCATTAAACTCTGGGATTATAAAGTACAACACTCTAAGGATAGCTGGCCAGTGCAATACTGGCAGAATCATAACTGGATAAATTATACATGTATTGCTACTGCTGCATATGCATTAAAAGACGATTATTTTGAAAGATGTGATAGATGGCTGAAAGAGATTAAAGAAAATTTTAATATGGTTTTTAAACTACTACCAGACGATGGAAGTGATTATGAGGGAGTAGCATATTGGCGTTATGGAATTATATGGTTAATTCAGTATGCACATCTAATAAAGACTGAAGATGGAACTGATTTTTTTAGAAAATCTAAATTCTTAAAAAATACATTTTATTATAGATTATATCAGTGTGCACCGGTTTTTGAACAGAACTATAACTTTGGAGACTGTCATGACAAAAGAAGTGGTCATTCAGCTGCAGCATATTTTAAATTAGCATCAGAATATAACATAGAGGTCTCTCAATGGATGGGAGAAAATGTAATTAAAAACTTTTTACACCGTGAGGAATACGAAAGTAGAGTAAAACCTGGAATACTACCTGAAGCATTTTTGGAACTGTTATGGTATAACCCGGCTATAAAAAAGAAATCCCCTACTAGTTTACCTAAATCACGGTTTTTTCCCGATCTAGGACTGTTAAGTTGTCGGTCCAGTTGGTACCCAGATGCATTTGCCTTTTCTGTAAAAGCGGGGCACCCTGGTGGGAAAAAACAGTGGGAAGAGTCATGGAAACTACAGGAAAAAGAGGACTTTAGTAGAAGATGTTTAAGGCACCAGCACCCTGATGATGGCTCTTTTATTTTATGGAAAGGTTACAATAACTATATAATTGACGATGGATATAACAGAGAAGTTAAGGCATCGGATCACAATATGGTTCTTTTTGATGGAATGGGATATATCGATGAAGGTAAAGATGATATTTTTCATCATATTAAAAAAGAGATCCACGCATCAATTGAAATATTTGAGCAAAGAGATAACATAGTCTACTATGTAGTTAACCTAGCAAAAGTATATAATAAAAAACTTGGGGTTAAACATTTTAAACGTCACTTCTTTTACCGAGGGACAGAAGATCTAGTAATATTTGATGAAATCCTTTCTGATAAAGCCAAAACAATAAGTTGGCAAATACACTCAGAGGACTATTTATTAGAGTGTGACAATCAGTTTCATACAACAAATAATGACTTTATATTAAATCCGATCCTTGGAAAAGATCTAACAGTAACTAGAGAATCAAAAGTTGTAAGTGCTGTAATGAGGACCCAAGAACCTAATAATAAAACAAGAAGAAAAATGGAAAACCTTAGTTTTAATCAAAAGAACAGTAAGGAAAAAACTTACTTCTTAAATTTTATACAAACAGGTAACCCTACTCCAAAGCCAACGATATCAATAGTTGATACAGAACATTGGAAAGGATTTTGCCTAAAAGAGATAGATAGAAAAGATCTATTTTTATTCTCCACAAACAAAAGTAAAACCATGAGAAAGCTACCAAGAATGGATGTCAAAAGTAATGCAACATTTATATACTTAGCAAAAGCTTTAGATGAAGTTTACGATACATTTCATATTGATGGTAAGTTAGAAATTAAAAACTAAAAGAATTGACTTAGGTTTAAACAAAAATCATAATTTTTACATGAAGAAAATAATATTAATACTATTAGTACTATCTTTTTCCATAACACTTTTTTCTGCAGAAAAGATAACAGGAATCTGGAAAATTATCTCAGATGAGACAGGCCTTCTACAATCAATAACTTTAATCTATGAGTATAAAGGAAAAATATACGGTAGATTATTAGTAACATACGAAGATGATGGAAAATTATCCGATAACAAAAAATCAGCAGATAGTATAATAGGGGAACCTACATATGTTGGTCTAGATTTTATTTGGGGTCTCATAGAGAAAAAGAAAAAATGGAGTAAAGGAAAAATTCTTGATCCAGTTCCAGGTAAAATATATTCATGTGATATGTGGATAAAAAACGGTCAACTTATTGTTAAAGGTAAAATAGGTCCATTTGGCCGAGCACAGACATGGGTTCAATTAAAAGACAGATCGGAGCTGCCAAAATGGGTAATTATACCGAAATCACCAACTCCGAAAATACCAAAAGTAAAATAATTACTCCTCGGCGTCAGTTAATTCGTTATATAATTTTTTATAGTCTGTTCTTCTGTGTTTGTTAAAACCAATTGCAGACCTTGGGTGTTCATTTAGTTGTCCAGTTATCATAAAGGGAATATCATAACCCCAGTTAATCTCTTTTTTTAATGGAATTATATATTCTTGTATAAAATCTAGTAGTGGCAATATTCTAAACTTTGGATTTCTTAGAAACCCAAATAGAAGTTCCATAGGGCAATTACCTGCACCACGGCCTAAACCTGCAATAGTTGCATCTAAATAACTAGTACCACCAATCATAGACTCTATAGTATTTGCATATGCTAATTGCTGGTTATTATGGGCATGAATACCAATACTTTTATTACAAGCTTTAGCAAGCTCTGTATACTTAACTGTTAACTCTCTAATCTGCTCAGAATAAAATGTTCCATAACTATCAACAAGATATATTATATCGACATTAGATTTGCTAATTAAAGTTAAAGCTTCATCTAAATTAGAGTCTGAGATCTTTGATATAGCCATTAAATTTACAGTTGTCTCGTATCCTTTTGCATGTGCATCTTCTACAATATCTAAAGCTGCTGGAATCTGATGTATATAACAAGCAACTCGAATCATATCTACAACACTTTCTGATTTTGGAATGATCTCCTCTTTAAAGGTTCTGCCAATATCAGCCATTACTGCTATTTTCATATCAGTATCATTATTCCCAACAATACGTCTAATATCCTCTTCTTCACAGAAATTCCATGGTCCATATTCATCTGGACTCATTACGGTTTTAGAAACAATCTTTCCTATTTCGAAATAATCTACCCCACATACAACACAAGTATCGTAGACAGCTTTAACAAACTCATCTGAAAAATGATAATCGTTTACTAACCCACCGTCTCTAATTGTACAATCCACTATCTTTACATCTTCTCGGACAGTTAACCAGGTACCTTTTCTATGAACATTAACTGTCTCTTCTATTGCATTACTCATATATCTAATTCACCTTATACTGGATTATTTCTATGAAGTATAGACTAAAAAAAGAGGTATAATCAACATATAACGAATTTAATTTTGGTAAATCGTTTTTTAGAGAATATTACTAAATTTTATACATGAAGATTAGATTTGTGACGAATATTACACGCGAAAAATAGAGAGAATCCATAAGGTTAACACTTAAGATTATGGACTCTTAGTTTATTAGTTGAATATATTTACCAAACTAGCTATGAGATGGAGTTTTATATGACTTATAATAGTATGTTTCGTGACACCATTTTTTAAATTCTCTAGCTTCTTTAGGATTGATTTTATACTTTCTGGCAAACCCTAAAACTGACAACTCTTCTTTTAAGACTTCAAGAGCTACTTTAAACTTTTTGACATGAACTGTTTTTGAACTATTAAGCTTTAACATTGTTAACTCCTCATATTTTAGTATCGGTAACTATGCACAAAAAGTTCAGTTTTTAGAAAGAAAGGAAGTATAACCGGAGAATTTTCCTCCGGTTATACAGGAGATTTTTGTTTAACCTAGGGTTACAACAACGTTGTGTTCTTTGTTATCACCAAATGTTGGGATTACATCACCTACAATCTCTTGGCCATCTACAACTAGCTTTTTAACACCAGTGCAAACACTATTTGGGTTTTCAACTTTTATTAGATATACAGCATCTCGGAACTCTCTTCTTACAGAGTAACCTTCCCATGATCCTGGAATACAAGGTTCAATTTTTAAACCGTCAAACTGAGGTTTAATACCTAAAATACCCTGGGAAACAGATACAAATGTCCAGGCAGCTGTTCCTGTTAACCATGAGTTTTTAGCCTCACCAAAACAAGATGCATCTTTACCTGCTAACATCTGAGCATATACATAAGGTTCTGATCTATAAGTCTCTATCTGATCCTGTTTAGCACTAGGACAAATTGATAAATAATATTCTAAAGCTCTATCACCATCACCCATTAAACACCATGCAAGGTGAATCCAAGTATTGTTGTGACAGAAGATACCAGCATTTTCCTTCACACCAGGAGGATAAGATGTAACTTCACCTAAGTTCAGATCATATTCAGTATATGCTGGTTGTTGTAATACAATACCATTTTTAGTATACAACTGCTGGTGAACACTTTCTAAAGCTTGTTTAGCTCTGCCTGCATATTTACCAGTAGCTCCAGCACCACCTAAGACACACCAACCTTGACTTTCGATGTAGATCTGCCCCTCTTTGTTTTCTTTAGAACCAACAGGGTTTCCAGCAGCATCAAATGCTCTAGTATACCACTCTCCATCCCAGGCTTTAGTCTCAACAATATCAAGCATAGTATTGTAGTCTGCTAAAATTCTTTCAGCATCGTTATCTCTTTTCATGAATTTGTATAAATCTGCAAACTCTCTAGCTGCATATAAAAATAGACCCGCGATCTGTACAGATTCTGCATTTGATCCATCAACGTCACCAGCAAGCTGAAAACTCTCATTTGGTTCAGTAGAGAAACAGTTAAGGTTTAGACAATCATTCCAGTCTGCATGTCCTATTAAAGGAAGACCATGTGGTCCACGTTTTTTCATAGTATATGCAATTGAAGTCTCTAAGTGGTGTAATAAAGTTTCAGCATTAATTAATCTAGGTTCACCATCAAATCCAACTTCTCCAACCTGATACTCTTTATCTGCATATCCAATTGGTTCATCTAATATAGAGATGTCTCCAGTCTCTTTTATATATGCAGCTGTGGAAAGAACTAACCATAAATGATCATCGTAAAAATCACCACCAACTTCAGCATTCCCTTTTTTAGTTAAAGGTTGGTACTGATGGAAACATGTACCATCAGATAACTGGGTAGCAGCAATATCTAATATTCTTCTACGACCTTTTGAAGGTACCATATGTATAAAACCTAATAAATCCTGATTAGAGTCTCTAAAACCCATACCTCGACCAATTCCTACTTCAAACATTGAAGCTGAACGGCTCATATTAAATGTTGCCATACACTGATACTGATTCCAAACATTAACCATTCTAGATGCATGTTCATTAGGTGTATCAACTTGGAATGTATTTAACAAATCGTCCCAAGTATTTGCTAGGTTTTTAATAGCAGCATCAACAGCACCTGGCTTCGACCACTTCTCTATTATAGCTTTACCTATAGATTTATTCATAACCATTGGAGCATCAAATTTCTTCTCTTCACCTTGTTCAACATAGGATAAAAGGTAAGAATACTCTTCAGATTCACCTGGAGCAAGATCAAAATCATGTTGTAATGTTGCGATTGGATTCCAACCAAATGCTTCTGAGTTTGTACATTTTCCAGCAAATGGTACTTTTGCTTCATGTAGACCTTCATGGATACCAACAAAAGCATCTCTACTTGTATCAAAACCTGCAATGTCTTTAGTAGAAGCAAACAGTGTATAATGATCTCTTCTCTCTCTATATTCAGTTTTGTGGTAAATAGCGTTTCCGTCTACTTCTACTTCACCAATAGAAAGTGTTCTTTGAAGGTTATTCATATCGTTTAATGCATCAAAGAAACAAAACTCTTGGTAGGAAAAAATAGTTGGAGTTTTTCTTACTTTAGATGTATTGGTTACTTTTACTTTCCATATTTCTAAATTCTCTTTAGTTGGAACAAAGTAAGTAGTTTCTACTTTTAAACCATCTTTCTCTCCAGTAATAGTGGAATAACCCATACCATGTCTACATTCATATTTAACATCTGCAGCTTTTACTGGTTTCCAACCTGGATTCCATACAGATCCATTATCGTTAATATATAGGTATCTTCCACCTAAATCGTAGGGTACATTGTTATATCTATATCTTGTTAATCTTCTTAGTTTTGCATCTTTCCAGAAAGTGTAACCACCAGCTGTATTTGAGCAGAGCCCAAAGTAGTCGTCTTGTCCAAGGTAGTTTAACCATGGAAGTGGTGTATCTGGTCTTGTGATAACATATTCTCTTTTGGCGTCATCGAAATATCCGTAGCTATTTTGTTCTTGAATACTCATGTATCCCTCCTGATATTTTTATCTTATATATCTATAATGAGGCAATAAGTTTCCAACGTCAACTAACTATTTATAAAAAGTACTAAAAAAGTACTTTATTTAATAAATATTTAATAAAAAAGGCTTAAAAAAGCTTGAAGTGAGTAAATGGGAATAGAATTAGTTTCACCTTACCATGTATATATTTACTATCAATTGTATGAGGCTCCCAACTAACAATAACATTCTCAGAGAAAACGTCTCCTGGTGCTAAAGGAACAGAGTATGTAAGATCACCCATTCTACTATCTAATGAATTATATCTATTATCACCTAATACAAAATATTCATTTTCCGAAATATAATTGTCTGTACCTGCAGGATATTCTGGTAAATTACCCTGCCCAAAGAAAGACATCGGAGAATCTAATCCAAGCTCCAATCCTTTGGTATAAATAGATAGAGCTTTTAATTCTTTATTTATTGTACTACCATTTTTAAGCTCACCAGTTTCCAAAATTTGGTTAAATAGTATAAGTGATTTTAATTTTGTTAATGCATTAAGTTTTATTACAAAGGATTCATATGGAGAAGCATCGGAGGGTATGGATACATTAGTACTTAATCTATTATTCATTAGATCTGGACCATCTTGTAAATAAACACCAAGTTCATTTATTTTTTGGGAATATACCCATAACTCATATCGTTCTAAATTTTCATTAAAAGAGTCAAAAGCAGCTTTCTTATACTTTAAAGGTGCATCTGCTCTATTAACTTGCATCATCTGACCATAATTAGTCCCTAAACCTTCTAATATTTCTATTATCCTAGATGAGTTTGTTCTATTATATGACATTAAAGTATTTAAAAATGGAACAGTATCTACTAATCTAAGGTGCTCTAGGAATTTATCTTTCTGAACTTCTAATTCACGTTCTAAGTTTGTAGCGTTACTTTCCAAGACTAACTCAGCAGCCAGATCAAGCTCTTCTCTTAGTTTAGGGTTCATATACTGAACTCCACTATTTTTACTATCTAATTCAAAAAGATCATTATGTCCCCACTCTTTTTGACCAGGGATATCACTCATTAAAGTCCACTCTCCACCTTGAACTTTCTTATAAACCTTATCATTAACCATGGAGATTTTTTCTCCAGGCACTGCGATTACTCTTTTTACAAGTTGCCTAGCCTTTGGATTACCATAATCATCAGTATCAATATCCAATTTAGAAAAAGACAACATAAAAACAAAAGGTTGGAAAATTCTAGTAAATACATTTTTATAATGAAGATCAGAATCTACATCGTCAACCTTTGGGTTATTAAATGTTACGATATCGCCAACTTTTGGTTTAGAAAGCTCGGGAAGGTGATATTTTGTTAATGGAATAGCAGGACCACTAAATAGTTTGCTTGCCACAACCCTATCTTTTACAAGAAACTCTGGAACCATCGAAGAAGATGGAATTTCGTATAGCTGGAAAATTGAGTTATTAATAATAAGTACCCATAAAATTGCCCACATCAAAGGGTCTAATGCTTCAAACCAAACATTCTGAAGAAAACTCCGCTGCTTTCTTAATTTTTTATGAAGCTGCTTTTTTAGTTTTTTATCTTTTTTTGATTTCTTTTGGTTTAAAATATCCTCGGAAGTAAAATAAGTAGACGCTAATTTAACCACCCCGCTTCTAAGTAGTAAATAAAGAACCATGGGACACAGAGCAGATAAAATAACTAATACTGTGAAAACTAGAGATGGGGTACCACTTTGATAAAAATCTAAAACCACAGCTGGTAACATATATGAAACGTAAGTAATAGAGATACTGTAACCAATAAAATTTAACATATGGTTATAATCTAAACTTCTTAATTTTCCGGTATAATAGAATTTTTTAATAAAATAAATAGAATATATAGGAAATAGAAACCTAGAAAGAATAGAGATTAAAACAAATGGATCTGATATAACACTAAAATTAATTGTAAATAATGATATAAAAGAGAATATAACCCATAAAACAGCAGGTATAAGTGGGGCAAAATACCATTTCTTATCTACCTTCTTTTTGGGTGGTGTCATTATTTGGATAAATATTTCTTTGTAATTCACGTATTCTCCCTTGTTTGCAAACTTCTTTGTAGTTTAACCATTTGAGCCACTGCCTGCAAGTTAATTATTTGTAATAGTACAAATCAGAATTATCATATTGAATAATCAAAGTTTATAGGATTGAACTTATAGTCCCAAGTTTCAGCATCTATATTATAAAAATATGTAAAACTTGTAGATAACTCTATTGGGATCCTTAATAAAAAATAACCCATAGATATTTCACCAAACGCTAGGCTATTATAATCGGAATCTAAAGAAAAAATAGATTCATATCCTGCCGAGAATGTGAAATTTGTTAAATAAGCCCAATTAAATATTGAAAGATCAGGATAAAAGAATGGTGTATTATATTTTAGACTTTGATATGACATAAAAGCCGTTTCTTCTAAATCAAGTGTTAAAAGCGAATCATCAACCAAGCTCAACAAGGAACTAGTAACCGAGGAATAGCCTTCTACATTTACTTTTTGTTCACTTGTAATTGAAAGAGTCTGGTTTCCATAAAAACCAGGGAGTTGAAATTCTGAAATCAGCCCTAATGTATTATCTTCATCTATATCAATTCCGTGTCCAAAAAGTAACTGAATATCTAATTCAAAGCCAGAGGCATCTAATATAGACAGATCTATAAAGTAATACATTTTTGTATATATATAATCAGCAGAAAAGTCCTGATAATGGTAGGGACTTATACCTATAGAATAAATCGTCGCCCTAGATGAAGTTGAAAAGTCAAATGGAATATAACTAGTAAAGTCAACTTCTAATGTAGTAAGACCAGAACCCAATTCATCGGAGTAAAGATCTATATCCAATGTTACTTCAGGATAAAGTCCAGAAAAGGCTGCTTCTAAGCCAAAGTCCCATGATTCAGTAGATATTTTATAATGCCCATATCCAATTAAACTTAAATAATCTAAATGATCATCAGAAAACAGTACCAACTCCATAGTATCAAAATAAGTTTCTGTTTCTGCATTATAAAGGTCTGTATTTGTTATTACAGGAATAAAAGGATTTAGTACCCAACTATGAACATCAATTAAATGGGTATATGGGTTATATTTTTCAGAATTATACTCAATAAATTCTTGATCTTCAGATATAGGGGTTTTATCATCATTTACAAGTGGCTTAAAATAGTCGACATGATCTTGTTTTATTATATCTAAAGGAATCCAATCCGAACTTTTTAATTCAAGACTAGTTATACTATAGCCATCTAAACCATAGCTAGAAAAATATAAGACATCACCTTTTACTTCTGGATAGTTTGCTCCAAATCGAGTTGAAACTAATTGAAATTCTTCTTTGGTATTTAGATCTATAGCATGTATATTTTCAATCCCTGAATAAGAAGTTAAAAACAGTATTTTATCTTCATATAGTATGGGAAAGCTTCTCTCTAAATTATCAGGTTCTGTAATAAAAGTTATCTCTGTAGAATCTGGTTCTAATATTCCAATAAAACTACCTTGGGAGTTTATTGCCGAAATAGCAATATTACCATTATCACCCCAAGACAGACCAGTGACCATATCAACATTATTAAGTTCTACCTTTTTTATTAAGTTTCCTGATTCTGAATCTAATAACACAATAGAAACAATCCTATTCGTAGAGTGCTCTATAGCAGCGATTATTTCCCCATTTTTAGAATATACAGGATTAAAATAGCGCTGTTTTTTTGTTAATGTTACGTTTGTTTTAGTGTTTAAGTTATATTTATGAATGTTGGAATACTCAGTATAACTCCATCTAGAATTATATGCAAAACTAGAATAAATTACATTGGAATTAAATTCTGAAAAATCACCATATAGAGCTATATGTTCAACTTTGTCATTTGTAGACTGGGAAACTAAAAACTGCTTATATGCTACATCACGGTCATAATGATACTCTAGATAGAGTAAATTACCATCAGACCCTATTGTTGGGTACTTTAAGTTTGAAAATCTTACTTTTTTAGGTAAAGAAATAACATCTGTTTTTGTAGGTTTAACCTTATTATCTTGTTCTGTCCATAACTGTTTTAATTCAGACATTGTATCTTTATAAACTGAAACAATAGACTTTCCTGTCTCTTTAGCTGCTGCAGCAGAGAAGTTCATAGGCAGCGGGTTATTACCAGCAGCAGAACTTATTTTTTCTAAAATATCGAAGCCAAACTCTTTTTTTAAATTGGTCATTAGATAATAACCTAATACATATTCGTTTGGATAATAATCTTTATTTGATCCATGAAATGCTTTTGCAAAGGAATACTCTTTATTGTTTAATAAAATTGTTCTTAATGAACGTTCAAAATTAGGGGATCTTCCCCGCCCATAATCCGTTAACAGTGTTTCTGATAAAATAGCATCCCCCTCATAAAAATATGAGGGTATTAAAACTGCACCTAAGACACCTCCAGAACCAAATAGAATTTCCAATATTTTTTGAAGAACAGAATTTCTGATATTAGAATACTGGGCCATATGTCTAGTCTCATGAATGGTTAATATTCGATACCATTCCACAGATCCAGCAAAGGCATCAATAGGAGGAACAGAATAAAAGACACTGGTGTTATTTATTGAACTAACATAACCATTACTATCTACAAGATCAGCAGGAAGAACAATTGTATATCTATCTATTGTTCCACCCATATCTTCAGTTAACGATTTATATAAGAACTCCATATCATTTGCTATTTTTTGTGCATCGTTTTCGATTCTGGAATCAAAAACGATATTAAAATGCTCTGTCTTAAGTTTTTTCCAATTAGTAGACGGGTCATACTGAGCCCATAAATTAACTGAAACAGTAAATATAAGCACTAACTGGAAAAACCTTTTCATATACTATCCTTCTATTCTGTTGTTACACTTTTGGCTAAGTTTCTTGGTTGGTCAATATCTCGACCTAACGCTAAAGATATATAATACGAAAATAACTGCATTGGGATAATAGTTAATAATGGTGATAGAAGTTCATCAATTTCAGGGACCTGAATATAGTCATCTGCTAGTTCTTCTAACCTCTTATCTTTTGATGTAGTTATAATAATAGCTTTACCATCTCGTGCTATAACCTCTTGAATATTACCTATCATTTTTTCAAAATATTCTCCCTCTGTTACAATAAATACAGATGGAGTTTCAGGACAAACAAGAGCTAATGGTCCATGTTTCAGGCCTCCAGCAGAGAATCCTTCAGCATGTAAATAACTGACCTCTTTAACTTTTAGAGCTCCCTCTAAGGCTATAGGATAATTAGTTCCTCTAGCTAAAAATAGTATACTACTAGAATCTTTATATTTATAAGCAATTTTTTTTACAATTTCTTTACATTTAAGAGCTTCTTCTACTTTATCTGGTAAAGATAAAAGTTGTTGAACTAACTCTTTTCCACGACTTAAAGGAACATCTCTCATTCGACCTAAAACTAATGCAAATAAGTTTAATACTGTAATCTGATTAGAGAAAGATTTTGTTGCGGCAACAGAAACCTCTTGCCCAGCATGAATATACATTCCACCATGTGTAAGTCTAGCAAGAGTAGATCCCACACTATTAATAACTCCTAATACCCTACCACCTTTGTTAAGAATCTCTTTTACTGCAAGAATAGTATCCGCAGTCTCTCCAGACTGACTAACAGCAATAAAAAGAGTCTCTTTATCTACAATTGGGTTTGAATATCTAAGTTCCGATGCATCAAAAACTTGTGTTGGTATTCGTGCTAAATTCTCTATAACAGATGCTCCAACCATACCAGAATATAGTGCAGAACCCATAGCTATGATATGTATTCTTTTAATATCAAAAAAATCTCTTTTATCTAGATTTAAACCACCAAGTTTAGCCGTACCAAATTCAGGAAGTAGTCGTCCTCCGTCACCAATTGCACGTCGAATAGATTCTGGTTGTTCATGTATCTCTTTTAAAAAGAAATGAGGGTAATCACCTTTTAATGTTTTTGTCGTTTCAAGAGCTATAGCTTCTAACTCCTTCTCCACAACCTTATTATTCCTATTTATTGTCTGATAACTTTTTGCTGTTAAAACAACTAACTCACCATCGTCTAAATATATCGCTTGTTTTGAAAGACCAATAAAAGCTGTTGCATCTGAACCTAAAAACATTTCACCATCACCAACACCTACAATTAATGGGCTACCATTCCTTGCTCCTATTATCATATCTGGGTGCTCAGCAAATAGAACAACAACACCATAGGTTCCATCTAGACGCTCTAAAGCCTTTTGTACCGATGCAACGGGTTCATTTCCTTTCTCTATATATGAATGAATTAAGTGAACTAAAACCTCAGAATCAGTTTCACTATTAAATGTATAACCTAAATCTATTAATTCTTTTTTTAGTGTGATATAGTTATCTATAATTCCATTATGTACAACTGATATTTTTCCACAATTACTTATATGGGGATGGGCATTTTTATCTGTTACTTTACCGTGGGTTGCCCAACGTGTATGACCAATTCCAGATTTTGCTCGACTTTTTTCTGGGACAATTGATTCTAAATTAACTAATTTACCAATACTTTTAAATGTTTTAATGTTTCCTGTATTTAAAACACTAATACCTGAAGAGTCATACCCTCTGTATTCTAACTGCTTAAGTCCCTGCATTAAAACAGAAACAGCTTTCCGAGGGCCGATATAACCAACAATTCCGCACATATAGTTCTCCTAAATTAACCGTAGATTGCTCTACGTATCTGCCTGACTGATAAATCAGGTCCACGAAAACGTTGTGCTCTTATCTCCTTCTGAAGTATTTCGTAAATTGTAGCATTCTTTTTTCCCTCTTTCTGAAGAGAAACATGTCTTCGCTGAATATAGTTTTCAACAGAGCTATCAAAAGCTCCAGACAATTCATCTAACAACTGATAAAGTTCATTCTGCTCTAAAGAGTAGGATGACAAAAGATACTTTTCAAAATTTTCTTCTAGGCTGATTTCACTCAAACGCTTTCTCCTGTAAATACTACCAAAATGCACTCTTTTTTCCATAGTTTTTAGGAAAAAAGTTCAAATAATGCTATAAACTATCTGATTTTGCCCGCTTTCGGGCAAGATATCAACAATAAGTGACTTCTTTCACACGAATATATTAAAATATAACATGAGATTCCACATAATGCAAGCGGTTGCATGAAGATATTTTCAAACTATTATTTTTTATAATTAAAGAAGCACATGTAAAATAGTAGACTATTATTACGAGATTTTATTTGTAAAAATTTATATACTTTATGAAAAGTGAATAGCTATTCCAACACTGGTTAACTTTACCCACTATATTATGTAGATCACCCACTATAAAAAATCTATCACATGATAATATTCAGAATATGATGAAAAAGCCAACCAATATACTGTTTATTACAACAGATCAGCAGCAAAAAAGAACCCTGGGAGCATATGGAAATAAGCTAATAAAAACACCCAATCTCGACAAATTAGCGGAATCAGGAATAACTTTGGATAAAGCCTATTGTGAAAATCCTATTAGTATTCCTTCACGAAATACTATGATAACAGGCAGAAAGTCTATTCATCATGGAGCCACACAGCACAACAGTAGTCTTCCTGACAAGGAGAGATGCTTAGGAGAGATATTAAAAGAAAATGGATACTTAACACATTTCATAGGTAAACCTCATTTCAAATCTCAGCAGACTAAAGGGACAGAAGAATCTATTGAAGACTGGGTTAATGGAAAATATGATGGCTGGAATGGTCCATATGCCGGATTTGAATCTGTGGATATTATTCTTGGGCATAGTAATCCCCTGACCGGTCACTATGGGCAATGGATGAAAAAAAATCACGATGATAAAATTAAACTCTTTTTCGAGGAAAATCTTAAATCTGCGCCAGTAAGTTGTGGCCAAGGAGTCTATAGAACTCAAATTCCTGAAGAAGTACATTCTTCAACATATGTGGGGAACCAAACAGTAGATTTTATAGAAAAGGCATCAAAAAATAATGAACCTTTTTATTGCTTCAGTAGTTTTCCTGATCCACATTGGCCTCTAATGACACCTCCTGAATACTACGAGATGTATAAGGATACACCTATAGATACAGCATATGATTCTTTTTCTAATGACCCTAACCTAGAAAACTATCCCCTAACCATGAAGAAATACCTTAAAAATGGAAAGTTTCCCGACTACGATGGTGGAGGACATAAAATTTCAGATGATAACGATATAGATATTATAACACGGGCTTATTGGGGGTCGGTCTCTCTTATAGACAAAAATGTAGGTAGAATACTCCAGGCATTAGAGCAGACTGGACAAAGAGATAATACTCTAGTTATTTTTACTACAGATCATGGAGAATTTATGGGAGCACATGGGATGATGGCTAAAGGTGGAGTTTGCTGGGAAGAGTACATAAACGTTCCTTTCATAGCCTCATACCCTGGGTATATCCTAAAAGGCGATAAAAGTGATGCCCTTTTTTCTTTTATAGACATAGTTCCTACAATACTAGATTTTACTGGAATAAAGGGTTCAAATGACCTACCAATTATGCCTTACGATGGAATTTCTCAGAAAGATCTTTTCTGCGGGAATAGGGATAAAATGAGATCTTCTCTAACTGTACATCACGTCTGTTCTACTCTGAGTGTTGCCTTTCCGGATCAGCATGTCCTTATAAGAGACGATGGCTGGAAACTGGTATATTATGCAGGAGACACAGGTGGACAACTCTACAATTTAAATGAAGATCCTAAAGAGTCCTATAATCTATATAATCTATCACAGTATTCAAATATTCAATCCTCAATGGAAATGAAACTATTTAACACTCTTATTTTAGAGAGGGATATTGATCCTGTTATTCAGAGGTTAACTGCTGACCCAACATGGGCAGCTCATGTTCTTGAAAGTGAGTACTAATTAATTTTACCCACAAATTAGTGAATTTCACCCACCATGGACTGAAATTGACATGGTACTATTTTTTTATATTAACAATACAGTTCATGTATAATGGACTAAAAGGAGAAACAAGTGAGTTTAAAAAAATTAGGTTTACTATTAGCAGCAATGGCTCTTATGGCAACTTCACTCTTCGCAGGTGGGCAGAATGAAACTGCCGATGCAGGTGTACCAGAGGTAGAAAAGATTACAATCACATTCGGTTATGCCGGTGGAGACCCTCTAGTTAAGCAAATGACAGCGGATAGAGTAATGAAGTTCATGGAAGAAAACCCTCAGTATAATGTTATACAGATGCCTTCAGGATCAGGTGCCTACCTAGAATTTCTAAAAACAAAAGACGCCGTTGGTGAATTCCCGGATATGATCGATTCTAGAGACACAGCCGTATGGGTTAGAGCTAATAAAATAGCAGAACTTCCAGCAAGTGTAAAAAGCCTTGTTAAAGAAGCTCCTGCACTTGATGGTAAATATTACGTTGCTCCTATCTCCATTGCTCCGGCTGCCGGAGGAATCTATTACAATAAGCAATTATTTGACGAATTAGGTCTAAAAGAACCTAAAACATATGATGACTTCCTAAATATTTGTGAAACTATTAAAGATAGTGGAACTGCTCCTATAGTTGTAGGTGGAAAAGATGGCTGGCATATGGGATTCTCATGGGGTCACTTTTGGGTAAACAACGTTGCCTCTAAAAACCCTAACTGGACAGCAGACAGATACAGAGGAAAAGTAAGCTTCTCTGACCCAGATATGAAGGCTAGTTTTACAGAATATGCCGATTTATGGAAAAAAGGTTATATTGAGAAAGGATTTCTTAGTACTGGAGATAACCAGATCGCTTCATTCCTAATTACTGGAAAGGCTGCTATGTTTATTTCAGGAACATGGATGATACAACAAGTTATAGATGCTGACCCAGAGTTTGACTTAGGTTGGGCTCCAATACCTGATAACGATGGAACTCTGAAACTAATGTTCGGTCCTAAACTTGCTGGTTGGGCTCTTTCAAAAGAAGCATCAATGGATCCAGCAAAAGTTAAAGCATTTGAAGAATTTAATAAGTTTTGGTTTGCTCCTGAAAATTACACAGAATATCTTCAAAAAACAAACCAATTATCCGCAGCATCAGCAAAGATGGATATACCTTACGAATCAAGTATTCTTTCTGATGTTTCAGCAGCAATGAACTCAAGTGTTTTTAATGCTGGGAACTGGAACACTCTTTGGGGAGAAAACGAGCTTCCTGGATCATTCAGAAATTATGCCTACAAAGCTTTCCAAGAATTTGTAACTTCCGACAAAACTGTTGATGAGTTTACAGCTAAACTTGATAAGGAATGGGACGTAGAAGCATCTCAATTCAATCCTACTAAATAAAAACTAATATAATAATGGTCGATCTCCCATGAGGGAGTTCGATCTTCTTATCAATTCAAGATCAAAATGAGGTATAATAATGACAGGATTATTAAAGAAAAGAGAGAACGTATGCTTATTATTTGTTATACCCGCTCTAATATTATTTATAACGTTTATTGTGATTCCCGTTTTTAATAGTATAAACCTTAGTCTAACAAACTGGGATGGAATCAACCCCAAATACGACTATATTGGCTTTACAAATTTTAAACTAATATTTGCCAACGAACGCTTTTACAACGCTCTGATAAATTCGATTATAATTGGGCTAAGTTTTACCATACTGGCGAATATCCTATCCTTGGGACTAGCTATGATAGTAGATAATGTAATAATAGGTAAGAGTTTTTTCAGGAGTATGTTTTACTTACCCGTACTGATAAGTGGCGTTATTTCCGGTTTTATCTGGACAATAATGTTCAACTACAGCTTTGGAATCATTAATTCCCTTTTATTAAAAATAGGTATCCCATTAGAAATAAATTTCCTTGGTGCAATGCCCCACGCTATAATGTCAATTATATTTGTAATGTTATGGCAGAGAGGTGGCTATTACATGGTTATCTACTTGGCGGGTCTTCAGAGTATTCCAAGGGAACTTCTTGAATCTGCCCAAATTGATGGTGCTAACGCTGTTCAGAAATTCAAACATATAACATTTCCTTTGTTATCTGGTTCATTTACTGTAAATATGACACTTGCTTTAATTTATGGATTCAAGGTCTTCGACCAGATCGCCGTAATGACCGATGGTGGTCCAGGATTCGCAACGGAATCAATAACATATCTAATCTATAGAGTTGCTTTTGCTGAACTTAAGCAGGGATATGGAACTGCCCTAGCCCTTGTACTATTTGGTGTTGTACTAATTGTGACCTTATTACAGATTGTTATACTTAAAAGAAGAGAGGTTCAACTATGAAAAAGAAAAACTACGGCCAGTGGATTATATTTGGACTTGTTGTAATCGGTGTAGCATTTTATGTAATGCCACTTTATTTCTCCTTTATATCAGCTTTAAAAAGCAATGGTGAAATTATGAGAGATCCAACGGCAATGCCTAAATCCTGGTTTAATTTCGATAACTTTATTTTTCTTTTTTCCAAAACCCAGTATCCGCAAGCATTTGTGAATAGTGTAGTTTTAACCGTTGTATCAGAAATAGCAATACTTATCGTTATTCCTATGACTGCCTACGGTATTGCTAGAGGAAATAAGAAGATAACACCCTTTCTTTACTCAATGTTTCTAGCTGCCATGATGATACCATTTCAGGTTTTTATGATTGCCCTTTTTAAGGAGTTAAAAGTTCTAGGACTCTACGGTAACATGGGTGGTCCAATTATGATCTATCTATCAGGATCAATTCCATTTGGAGTTCTTCTATTCACCAGCTTCATGAAAACCATTCCCATAGAGATTGAAGAAGCGGCAACTATAGACGGTTGTGGTGTATTTCATGCATTTTGGCGGATAATATTCCCCCTACTTAAGCCGGTAACAGCATCAATGATAATACTAAATGGACTAGGAATATGGAATGACTTCCTAATGCCAATGCTTGTATTACCATCCCATAAAGCCAAAACAGTTAACGTGGAGATCTACGCATTTATCGATCAATTCTCCAGTAGATGGGACATTGTTTTTGCAGGAGTTGTCTGTGGGCTAGTTCCCGTTTTCATCGTATTTGTAATGCTACAAAAATACTTTGTTAAAGGACTCACAACAGGAGCGGCCAAAGGGTGACAGCATCCATATATAACTGCAAACCTTACACCCTTCCGATGAGACTGGAAGGGTTGGAATGCCAGAATAAAATAGATGTCTTAAAATATCAAAGTGAAAGACTATAAATCTCGAAAATTCACGAAACTCTTCGCCCATAGAGATTCCTGTGATAGAATTGTTTCTGAAATGAAACCTGAAAAACGATATTTATTTAAAAGTATATTCGTCAAATTTGTATTGGCCTTTGCCATTGTAGGCCTACTACCCCTTATAGGTATTAGCTATTTCATCTTTGAAACACTACCTGATGATATGGAAAAAGATTTGATCTCTAACTACAGTCAAATGCTTTTATACGCCAGTAAAAATATCGAAATGAAAATAAGTGAATATAACCAGATAAGTAAGTTAATATATAATTACAAATCACGGGAATTCGGTTCTATAACTGAAATTCAACAGAAAGGACAATCCCATCTTCTTGAAGACTTTCTAAGAAGTACGGTTTACTCAGAAAAACATATTGAAAGTGCTTTTTTATTAGATGAAAACCTAAATATAGAAAACTACTTTACTCAGAATGCCTCTACCTTTGTAGAGGGATTTAATATGTCTCGATACCCTAAAACAGAACAGATTCCATTTAACAAAAGAAAATTGACGATACTTCCAGCCCACGAAGAAGACTATTTTTTTCGTTCTGAGTCAACTGTTATTAGTATAGTTAGAAATTATCTCGACATAAAGTATCTTCCTGATGTGGAAAAAGTTATCTCTATATTTTCCATCGAAGTTAACACCGATTTTATTAAAGAGATTATTTCCCCACTATCAATGAATAAGGATGAACAAGTTTATGTCCTTGATGGTCTAGGCTATCCGATATTTAAGTCCTCTATACAGGTTGAACAGTCAAAAATTGATGACTTTTATAATCAAATATCAACCCAGGCTCAAATAGATGACAATGGAGTAATACTTTCCGATAGTGGATACCTTTTTTACAGAAAGATAAAAAATGCAGACTGGCTCATTATTTATCAGCTTCAACAAGGTTCCATCTATCAGTTAATCAATGAAACAAAGAAACTAGGCTTTTTAATCATATCTTTATTAATAATAGCTCTAGTATCCATCGCCTTGGCATTCTCAAAAAAACTGTCTCAACCTATCCACAATATTATGAATCAGATGAAGCTCGTGGAATCAGGAGATCTGACTTCTGAGGTCAGGGTTAAAACCCACGATGAAATCCATCAGTTAGCACAAGCATTTAACAGAATGGTAAAAAGGCTGAACGATCACATTAACAAAGCTTATATAGCCCAAATAAAACAGAAGGAAACCGATCTTAATGCCATAAGAACCCAGATACGTCCCCACTATCTTTACAATACATTGGAAATAATCCGGATGTCAGCTCTCGATGAAAACGCTGGGAATACACAAAAAATGATCATCGCGTTATCTGAACAGATGAAATATCTGATTGAATATTCCGAACCAGAAGTAACGCTAAAGCAAGAACTTGAAATGGTGCAGAGATATTTCGATATCATACATTACCGCTATGAACAGCGGATAAGGTTGGATATGGATGTTCCATTAGAACTGTTGGATTTAAAAGTTCTTAAGCTGATGATTCAACCTTTAGTAGAAAATGCTGTCGTACACGGACTAAAACCCAAAGATGGAAAGGGCACAGTGAAGTTAAGTGCCAACGTAATCGATGATAATTTAGAAATACAGATTATAGACGATGGAGTTGGTATGGCGGAGGAACAGGTGATTGAGCTACAGGCTAAAATGTATAACATTGCCGCACTAACCAGCGATACTTCAGGGGAACACATCGGGTTAAGTAATGTACAGGGAAGAATCCAACTGATATACGGTAGTGATTATGGTATTGAGATTACAAGCCGAAAAGGAACCGGAGCCCTAATGACCATTACAATTCCCGTAATAAAGAGAGTTAATATATGATAAATGCTATTTTAGCTGATGATGAACCAATAATAGTAAAGGGATTAAACAAGCTTATTGACTGGGAGAAGATGGGGATTAAAATAGTTGGTACTGCATCCAATGGAACCGAAGCCCTGGAACTACTTCGTAAAAAAAAGCCAGATCTGCTTATTTCAGATATAAACATGCCAGGTCTCTCTGGTATTGAACTCCTGAAAATTTTAAACTCGGAAAATTCTGAGACAAAGGTTATATTTATCAGTGGATTTCACGAGTTTGAATATGCCCACGCTGCAGTAAAATATGGTGCGATAGATTACCTACTCAAACCGATAAACGAGGTACAGCTCAAATCAGCACTATCAAAAGCACTTAAAACCTCTAGGTTAGGAACAGAAGACATAGCACAAGAAATACAGAGTAAAAGCTCTCCTGAATTACCGGATATGGGCCCTGGATTCTACTCTATAGTTCAAGTATGTATTGACTACAAAGAATTTTCAAAATCTACAGAAAAAGAGCAAAATATAATTTCTTTCTCTGCTGTAAATCTTATCCGAGATTATTTTGAAGAAGTGGAGAAAAATCATTTTATTGTAGAAAGGGATAATAATCTGTTCATTATGTATTATCACACAAATAAGGAACAACTTAATTTTGTAATGAAAAGGCATAGTAAACAGATAATAATTATTATTAAGGAGAAACTTGGTCAGAGGTTAATTGTTGCAGCTGGAAAATCCGTTGATGGGTTTAATTTTATAAATGAGGCAATTAGAACCTCTCAGGAAACTATAAAAAACCGATTCTTTTACGATGGGAAGGAACTTCTTCACTATAAAAATACAATGATAAAACGCTACTCCCTAGAGGATCTTTATACACGACAGGAAAGACTGTTAGAAGCAATTACAAAATGCACAAGTAAGCCTATTGATGAAGCGACTAATTCATACCTAAAAGTTTTAAAAGATGTAACTTTCGGAAATAAAGGAGCTACTATAAGTTTTTGCCTAGGAGCAGTGGTTTCTCTGAAAAAAAACCTAGAAGCTGATAACATACAGTTGAATATTTTAGAGCTTGATGATCAGACCTTTTTAAACGAAGCTTATAAACTATTCTCATACGATGAACTTTTCAAATGGTTCCATTCCCATGTAGAAAATATATATCTAGAATTCCAATCATATAAAGATAGTAAAACCCATCCTGAAATTGACAAGATAAAAAAATATATTGAAAGTCATTTCTCAGAAAACATTAGGCTCCAGGATCTAGCAGATCTAGTATATCTTCACCCTAATTATCTTAGTGGACACTTTAAGAAATATACAGGTCAAAATTTCAAAGACTATTTAACTGACGTTAGAATGGCAGAAGCAGAAAAACTGCTCACAACATCTGATCTAAAAGTATACGAAATCGCAGAGCATGTAGGGTTCACTGATTATAGACATTTTAGCGAAGTTTTTAAAAGAAAATTTGGCCAGAGTCCAAGAAACTTTAAAAGCTGAAATCATCCCACAAACTCATGAAAAACACCCACATACAATTTCTTTGTCTATGATATTATTATTTTATGAATAATAACTTTGATATAATAGTCGTTGGAGGTGGTATCTCCGGATCTGTAGCAGGAATAGCTGCTGCTCGAGGCGGAGTAAAGACTCTGATAATAGAAAAAAATGCATACCTTGGTGGCATGTTAACAGGTGCGGGAGTGGGCCCTATGATGACATTCCATGCTGGAGATATTCAAGTAGTCCAGGGTATAACAGGAGAACTAATTAATCGACTGCAATCTAAGGGATTCTCCCCCGGGCATATCTCAGATTCAACAGGATATACCTACTCTGTAACCCCTTTTGATCCAGAGGGAATGAAACTAGAATTAGAGTTGATGTTTCTTGAAGCAGGAGGGACTCTTCTCTACCACACTATGTTAGCTGACGTCTCGGTAAAAGAGAATAAAATAGAAAACCTTAGAGTATGTAATAAGTCGGGACTTTCATCATATTCCGCAAAGGTTTACATAGATGGGACAGGAGATGCCGATCTATCATACATGGCGGGTGTTGATTGTATAAAAGGAAGAGAATGTGACGGTTTAAGTCAGCCACTTACCATGAATTTACGGATGGGAAATGTTGACATAGAAAAAGTCAAAGATTTTATTCGAAACCATCCCGATGAATTTCCAAGTCTAAAAGATGACACATCAATAATGGACAAGTCAGAGAGGTTATCTATGGGTGGGTTCGTAAATATTATGAAAGAAGCCCGTAAAAAAGGAGAAATCACCTTCGACAGAGAAGTTTTACTCTTTTTTGAAGCTAATAACCGAGGAGAAGTAATAATTAATACCTCAAGGGTTAAAGGCCTTGACCCTACAAATGCTGATGATTTAACTAAAGGAGAAATAGAAGGTCGTAAACAAACAGCTGAATTAATAAAATTATTAAAAAATAGAGTTCCTGGATTTGAAAAAGCCGTTCATTTATATACAGGTCCTTCAGTAGGAGTCCGATCATCAAGACAGATAAAGGGTTTATATACTCTTAATGAAGAAGATATTTTAGGGGCAAGAAAATTTGATGATGCTATTGCCTGTTATGGTTACCCAATTGATATTCATAGTCCTTCTGGTGAAAAAACTGAAAGCCGACATCTGGAATGGGGTCAATATTATACAATACCCTACAGGTCTCTTATTAATAGTAAAATTGATAACCTTATAACAGTAGGCCGATGTATTTCTTCTACATTTGGTGCCCAAGCCGCCTTTCGTACAACTCCTGGAGCAGGAGCTATTGGCCATGGAGGTGGTGTAGCTGCAGCCATTGCTGTTAAAGAAAAAAAACCTTTTAAAGAACTAGAATATAAATCAATTAAAGAACTTTTAATTGAACAAAATGCTTACCTGGAAAAAATATGTGAAAATAAATAAAGATTTAAAAAACCTTTTTAATGAAATTTCATCAGTATATTTTGTCCTTTATATTATATAATTAAAAAACGGCCCATTTCGGGCCGTTTTTATCTACCAAAGTTTAAAATCATTTCCTTTTAGTTTAAACATTGCTTCCATAAAATAGCAGTCTGCATATACAAGTGATATATGGTGGCTATCCTTACCATGATAAGAACCGGAACACTCCTCAAGAATACCGTCATACTCCTTAGTCCAATTACATCGTTTCTCAGTAAGTTTCTTCAGCATATTTATAGCTACTTCTAGATAACGCTCTCCATCATGCCCACCTATTTGACGGGATAAATCTATGAGACCACAACTTGCAATAGCTGTTGCTGTAGAGTCCTCTAAATCCGACTCATTGGGCTGGTCAAAGTCTAAGGGAATTAAACCATTTTCTGGAATCTGAGAAATCCAATAATCTGCAATTCTTTGTGATGCCTTAAGAAATTCAGGATTTTTTGTATGGTTATAACTTAAGATAAATCCGTATAATCCCCAGGACTGACCTCTAGTCCATGCTGAGCCATTTGCATAACCCTGACCTCCGTAGATTCTAACCTTCTCACCACTATTAGGATTAAACTCAACTATATGCTCACAAGACCCATTATCTCTGACAAAGGCCTTTAGAACTGTTTGGGCATGGATTTCAGCGATTTGTGCGAACCTTGGATCTTTGATCTCTTCACTAGCCCAGTAGAGAAGTGGCAGATTACACATACAGTCGATAATAGCCCATCCTGTTGTATCATGTGGCTCAACACCATCCCAAGCTCGAATAAACTTACCAACGGGATTAAAACGACCGGCTAAAAGGTTCGCAGCATGAAGTCCTCGTTTCCTAGATTCAAGGTTCCCAGTTAGCTTATAGTGAGCTACAGCGGAAGGCATCCACATGAAACCCACATCGTGATGCAGACCGTAGAAGTCATCAAATGTTTGATCTAACCACTGTTCTGTATTAGATCCAATATCAGCATATTTATGATTTCCAGTTTCATCATACATAAGCCACATCATTCCAGCATAAAATCCGTTGGTCCACCATTTTAGCCCATCTTCCTTACGCCCACTCAGATTCATCCGCCTGTTATCATGAACACCGTCGATAGTAGTCGCCGGTATTTTATTTTGGGATTTTACACTAACCCAATCCATCTTGGAATGAATGTTATCTATGGTCTGATCCAGCCAGACCTTATCTTCGTTTTTTAACATCTTATTATCCTTTAAACTGTAGTTACATTAAAGAAATTATAACAGAAAAAATACGGACCATGGTTGGTGATTTACAGTTAATAGTGGGTAAAATTAATACTTGAAACTATAAAAGAAGTAAGCCCTGAAAAGAGGATATTGCCATAAAAGCTCCATATCCACCAGAAACCAGAATATTCCATAACTTAATATTTAACTCATCTATTTTCCACATTATTTAAACTGATATGAATACCATTTACCAGCTTCAAGTTGTGTAGAAAAACTAGAGATGAAACTTACAGGAGAATCTATAAAAACTGTCTGATCTAACTTTGATTTCAATTCCACAAGGATTTGAGTTCCAGACCATTTCATATTCAGAAGTATATTACCTCGGCAGAGAATTCCACTGATCTCCCCTTCTTTCATTTTAGATGGAAGCCCAGGTAGCAGTGTAATTTTTCCAAGGCTACTATGGACTAACATTTCCATTATGGCTGCTGGATACCCCAAATTTGCATCGATCTGGAAGACTCTTTTATTAAAACCTTCTGGTTTAGTCATACAGACACCACGATCTCTCCAGTCATTGTGATAGGTAAAAAGATTTATCCCTGTACAGTACTCTTTTAATATGTCTAGGCATTCGAGAGCCCTATCACCTCGTCCTAACCTAGCGTAAATATTTGATTGATGAACAAGGGACCACCCTGTCTGTTCCCGCATACCAATTTCAAAACGCTTATCCACTGCGGTCTCTATAGATGGAATCATCTCATCCCCAAGAGAGATCTCATTCCCTGGAAAGAAAGGGTAGATATGAGAGACGTGACGATGATGATAATTGTCATTAAAACCGTCGTGAACCCATTCACTAATAGCACCATCTTTGTTGATAGTATAACCAGGAAGCTTATTAAGAACATCCAACCAGTTTGAGATATTTTCCTTATAAACTCCACACAAACTAGAACCTTGGATCAGATTATTTAGAAGTTCTTTACAGAGGGCGATATCCATAGTTGCATTTATAGTAATATTACAGTTAGCATCCATCTTAAATTCACGATTAAAATCTTCAGGAGAGTTTTCAGGAGATATGGAAGGGCAAAATTCAAGTTCCCCCTTCACATTCTCATATGTATAATCTTCATAAAAATCCATTGCCTCTTTCATAAAAGGTAGAGCTCTATGTTTTAAAAACAGTTCATCCCCAGTATAGAGATAATAATCGTAATAGAGACGTGCCAACCAGGCCGCACCCCCTGTCCAGTAGATGAGATGTCCTTGAAGGTCTGTAATAAGTCCTGTATCAGGAACAGTATTGGCGGGAATGAAAATACCTCGACATCCAAAAAGTTTCAAAGCATTCTCCCGAAAGTCATCCATTGAAGATTCGTAATACTCAAAAAGAGACAACATCATTTCCGGCATATTACCTGGAAGAATCTGCCAGTGCATCATTTGAACATTTTCGTTGAGCATATAAAAACAGTTCCAGATAGGATGCTTATCTCCATTCCAGACACCTTGGAGATTAGGGGGTAATTGGCTTCCAGCACTTGAAATTAACAGATAACGCCCATAGTCGAACATCTGCTGTATGGCGTGCATCGACCGATCCTTTAGATTCAATTTAACACGGTTATATAATTCACCATGTAATTGTCTATGTGAAGTTAGTTCTTTGTTATAATTACTATGTCTATCTATTGGAGGTTGGAATTTCTCTTTACAATCAGCAAAGACGTCAATCTCAATCTCAATCATTCTTGCTTCTTTGATAGTCAGAACCGAATCATTTTGACTTTCTGATTCACCGTCTGTAGTAAAAGATAGAGCTCCACCAAACCATGATTTTTTGGTATCATGGCCATTAATAACCATAACATCCTTTTTACATACCCCCGAAAACACCAAGTTATGTGAGTCATAATCCTGGTCCAAATCTTCAGCAAGAGGACTCAATTTAAACTTGAGATTCATTAAGCCAGTACCCTCGGCAAAAAATCTACAATGGACTTTCCCACTATGTCGGGAAACAAATACATCCCTAGAAAAAGTAGTATCATTTTTTAGCCATTTACTTGTAATTTCCCCAGTCTCCATATTTAGAGTTCGAGAATAGTCGAAAAAATCATTTTGACTTTTATCAATAATCTCTAGAGTAAATACTGGTGAGAAGTCAGACATTTTTGGTTTGTAACCCAACTCATGTAGCTTTTCTTTGTGGTAATTATGGGCTTTTTTGTACTCTTTATTCTTAACTAATTCCCTAACTTCAATTAGAGCGGAAGATACATCTGGAAGAGGGAATTCCTCTCCATATAGCCAGTGCTTTTCGTGATTGAATATGATTTTCTCATGGACAGGTAAACCGGAGACCAAAACTCCAACCTCCCCATTACCAGAAGGCCAAGCGTCTCTCCACTCAGTAGCTGGTGATTTTAATATTAATATGTTTTTGTTATTTTCCATATAAAATAATATCATGGGCTACTCATAGTTATAGACGGTAATTTTAAGTTAATTGTGGGAGAAATAAAGATATCTAAACCTGTTTCATCGTATAAAATATCTAAAATTTATTCCATTGAACTGTTATTTTTTTATTTTGAGAATTAATATTACAATTAAAATAATTGATGTCTATTTTATTGTCATCCTAAATACACCATCCCAATCAGCGGCAGGAGGATTTTTACTAAAATGGTTAACACGGTCTAAGAAAACTTTAGATGGTGCGTCATGGTATAACTCTATATTTTTTTCAAAATGAACCTTCGCGGCATCCCAATTTTTTTGTCTATATTCAACTAAACCAGACTCAAATAGCTCTTTAAGTTCAAAAATCTTAGGTATCGCATTTTTATGCTCTTGCAGTATTTCATAGATCCGTACGGGTTTATTTTTACCTTTTACAGTTATAGAGTCTAACTCTCTACATAAAAAGATATCCTTAACCTGGGTATAAACAGCCTCTGAAATTAAAGACTTAGAGCCATAAGCTTTATTAGCACCTTCAAGCCTTGCAGCAAGATTAACAGTGTCACCTATCGAGGTAAAGTCCATTCTATCTTTAGCTCCAACAGAACCAAAGACAACAGGACCAGTATTAATTCCTATACCTATACTAACAACAGTAAGTCCCGCTTTTTCTCTTCGATCTTTCTCATTCATCATTGCAGATCGAATTTCCATTGCAGCACGACATGCATTAGCTTCCCTATCTGGTCCCTCAAAAAAGGCCATCATTTCATCACCGACAAATTTATCAACATCTCCATGATTGTTAATTATTATCTCGGTTTCTAAATCTAAATACTGGTTTAGAACACCAACAACTTCATCTGGTTCCATACCTTCGCACAGAGTTGTAAAACCTCTAATATCTGTAAATAAAAAGGCTAAATCCTTTTGTTTACTTGATGAAGCTCCAGTTTCAGCTTGCTTTAACGTTGAAGCTGAGATATATGGAACGATACCTCTGATAATGGTAACCATATTTTCTATCTCAGAGGATAAAGTCTTTATCTCATCTTTACTTGAGATGTTATCGTTAAAAACTAAGGAGGTTGAAGAGATCCTTTGTTCACCTTTTATCATTTGAGATAATATATCTGAAACTTTTCTAACATTCATTCTTAAATAGAGTATTGGATTAACAATATAGTTACCAACAAGCAGAGTTAAAATTATTGATAAGTATATAAATACAAATGTCATAACCATAACTAGATTTCTTATTTTAAAATAAGGTTTCATTATAACATCTTCACTAAAAGTCATGATGGAAAATCCTAAAAGCCTAGACTTTTTAATCTTTTCATCTCCATTTTTAATAGTGTCTATTTTTATTATTGGGCTTATATACTTAAACTGACCAGGTTCGATAAAACTATACGTTGTATTAACCTCAGAATAGTGGCTTAGATACTCTCTAGCAAGATCTCCTGATATTAAACCTATATCTGGATAACGAACACCTAAAGAGAGAGTAGAGTATTCAATAGGATAATCTGGAAAAGCATTTTCTATAGCATCAATATATACACCTTCTTTTAGGTTTGTATAAATTGATAAGTTATCATACTTAAAATTAGCCTTTTCATTTAACTCTACCTGTCTATTAAAATACTCAAAAAGGGCTATATTATCACCTAAATTAATCCTATAAATTGCTGCAGTTTGTTCAACCTGACTTTTTGCTCCATCACCTATGGCCTTTAGAAGAGTCGTTTTATAGTTGTTTAATAATTGTGTGCTCATAATCAGAAGAATTAAAGAGATAATCCCAATAAAGGATATTAGAAGTTTAGATCTGATCTTATTAAAAAAATTCAAATTTCTAACTTTGTCCAGTTTCTGGTTTGCCTTAAAACCAACATATTCATTATATGAACTGTTATTTTTATTAATTATTATTACAAACTGAGTAACAGACAGGACGTTTAGTATAAAGGAAATCAAGATGAGTATAATACTAGTTATCGACATGGTATCAAAATATTCCCTTGTCTCAGCAAACATTAAAATAGGTATAATTGCACTATATAACATAATCAGAGATATAAAAAATAGTGCTATTGTAAAAAACAGAGGTTTAAATATAGTAAAAAAGTGAATCTTCTTTACTAACAATGTCGTAGTAATTCTTATAATTGAAAAGAGCGGGATTAGGTATATCAGATATAACATAAACCCATAAATGGTACCAGGTAATAAACCTAGAAAACCAACTGGTAGTGAGAACGCTGAAAAGACTATACCACTAGATACAGGCCCTAATGCTATTGGCATAAAAAACCATATAAGGGGGATTAGGGCAACAGAAAAATCTAATATTTTATTTTTTATATCCATGTGATCTCCTAGTTAGAACCAGATAGTGCATTAAGTTTTGTTTTAACTCTGTCATAATAAGCTTTTGCTTGTTCATACCTTATATCGTATTCTGTAATTATTTTTAGGTTTTCTAAAGCAGAGGCATAATCTTCTTCATTATAAAATGATATTGCATCTTGATACATTATCTTTACTTTTCTTTTTATAGTATTAGTTCTCTGTAGTAGACTATTTTTATTTTTCTGAATCTTTAATCTAGATAAATTCTGATTAATACTATTTTGGGCAGATTTAAAATTATTCTTAGATATACTCTGATCTATTCCTAATATTATTTCATCAATTTGTGAGTCATAATCTATTTTTTTAGGAGTTATAGTTTTCTTAACAACCTTAACTACAAGTTTTGATTCAATTTTATTTGATAACTCACCTGCTTCTGGACTGGCTTCAATATCAATTGCCAATGCAAGTATATTTTTTGCTGTCTTATAATTTTTCTTACTATAAAGTTCCAGACTCCATTCATAAAAAAGATCATACTTAGTATTTAATATAAGATCACTGGAGATCCCAAATACAACCTGGTGCCTTCGTTCTAATCTTCTAACAACTAACTCTGCTTCAATATACAGTTTATTAAAAATCTTATCCTCTGCATCTACGATATCATCAAAAGTAAGAGATTCAATAAAGGATTCTACATTTTCATTTGTTGATAAATAGACCTTATTTTTAGGATCTATCTGGTTTAACTCTCTTAAATATTTCTTAAGTTTTATTAGTATCTCAATTAGTGGTTCGTATTCCTCTTCTGAATATACTTGAGGTTCTAAATCAGTAATTTGTTCAGCATGTCCAAGTATTACTACTGGTTTAAGTTCTTTAATATATTTTTTTAATATTTTAAGTTCTTCATCTTTTCTACCAGATTCAGATAGGGTCATAACTGCTAACACTAACTGGAAGTCTTCATCTGAAGACCGGCCTTCTAATCCTGATAGAAGCCTAGCTATCTCCATATTGGAATCAAATAGTTCAGATGTAAACAGATCTAAATCATCAACATATTCTTGAGATATTGTATTTTTTGGATCAAGTTGTACTACATCTGAGAAATACTGTCTTACACGTTTAGCTGATTTAAAATCTCTATTTACTAGGAATTCAGTATCATATAAATATACAGCTTCCTCAAAAAGAAAGTCTGCCTTAACTTTAGGTGATTGTTTTAATAGATGCATATTTGCCCTATATGTAGTACAAGAGGAAAATAGTATTGTTAAAGCTATTAATAGTAATTTTATTTTATATTTGTGATGAAACATTGGAACTCCTATTATTAGTATAGTGAAACCAATGCAAAAATCAATCTATTTAATTTTTTTAAATGGTTCCAATGCTCTAGGTAATACACCATTAACCCAACCTAAAAACAGGCCATAGTTAGTTATGTAAGTATTGTTTTGTTTAACAATAGACATTCTATCTAACATCACATTAGATGTGATCATACAACCACCACAATGAATAACCATATAATACTCTTTTAGTTCATCATTCGAGGGCATTTTCCGTGTGAAATCGAATATAACATCTTGTCTTACTAATTGTTTAAAAAGTCTAGGTATTTTTACTGTTCCTATATCATCAGCCTGTTTATGATGTGCACAAGACTCCATAACCAGGATTTTTGCATTTTTAGGAGTGTTTTCTATAGCGTTTACACCTTCTATAAATTGTCCAAGATCACCTTTTTTTCTAGCAAATAGAATTGAAAATGACGTTAATGGTTGATCTGGAGGAAGGTCAGCTGCAACTTCTGCAAATGCTTGGCTATCAGTTATTACTAATTTGGGTTTTATACCTAAATTATCATAAAATTGCTTTAACTCCCTCTCTTTAACAACTAGGGTTGCACAATCTCTATCCAACAAGTCTCTTATTGTTTCTACTTGTGGCATAATTAATCGACCTTTAGGAGCTGCTAAATCTATAGGAGTTACTAATATTACAAAATCACCTTCTGAAACCAAACCTTCAACTGGAGTTAATTCATGATTTTTTTCTAACTTTAGATTACTTAATCTTTTTTTAAGTTCTTTTAAGCCAGCTCCACTGTTATCGGTTCCAATATATTTATAATCCCCAGCCCACTCTGTTTTCCCAGGGTTATGTTTTAAGTCTGTACATGTTAATACAAATACAAATGGTTTTTTTTCTAAAACAATCTGATTTAAAATCTTTGTCTCGTCATGGCTTATTGGTGTATCTGCTCTTGTAACAAATATTACAATATCAGAGGTTTTTAATCTCTCTAAACTTTTATCTTTCCTCTGAAGACCTAAATCCCCGGATTCATCTAGTCCAGCAGTATCTGAGATAGCACATGGCCCTAATTCACCAAGCTCTATTTTCCTGGTAACAGGATCTGTTGTTGTTCCAGGTGTATCAGATACTATGGATACGTTTCTCTCAAAAAGGTTATTCATAATAGAACTTTTACCTGCATTTCTTAGACCTGTAATAACTATTCTTTTCGATTCTGCTAGGGCTGTACTCATAAATTCTCCTTTAAAAAGCTGGTAAAACCACCTGGCTTCAGATACTCGTGTAAAAACTCTTCTTCTAAGTTTGTATTTTTAAGAATTATAGCTATTAAATCTTCTAAGTTTTGAGGCCTTTTATCAGAAACAGTGACTGCTAGCTTTTTTAGCTGGTCATATTTACAGTAGGGTCTTAGACTATTAATTATTGCATTAGAACTAAATAAGTTTTCAGTTATTTTTTTATCGTTAACTTTACAGTTATTAACAAACAAAATAATAGAATCTATAGCTTTTTTTAATGACTCAAAAATTGAAATCTCAGCTTCTAATATAAATGGTAAAAAAGCATTTAACTGCAATTGTCCATTTCTAGAATATTCACTAATTTTCCTAGCTTCTAAACTAATGTTTATACATAAGCCAATTACAAATTCTAATAAAACAGGATTGCTCTTAAGGGGCATAATAGATGACCCATATTGTAGATCTGGATGTATAATTTCACCCTTGGAGGCATAAATAATAAAATCTGATGCAATTTTATATAATGAATTAGACAGTGTATCGTAAACAGAAGATGCTTCGACATACTTATCTGCCATAGAAATATCCGAAGTTAGGTTCTGACTTCTAGGAAGAGATAACCCAGTTATAACACGTAAATGTTTCTCGGCTGCAAATAGATATTTAGCAGGTGCAGAAAAACATGTGCCTATTGCTGTACCACCTAAAACAGAAGGTCTTACCCTCTCTTTAATTTTATTAAACCGCCATCTGTCTCTCTGGATAGAACCTGCATAGGATGAAAAAACCTGGCCTAATGTCATAGGTAGTGCGTCCATCATCTCTGTTCGTCCAGTTATCAAAAGATCTGAATATGAAGTTTCCTTCTGGACAAACAGTTCCTGGAGCTCTATAACCATTTTTTCTATATAATCTAAGTGCTGTAAAAAAACTATAGTTACAGCAGTATTAAAAGTATCGTTTGTTGATTGGTATCTGTTAATATCCTCTAATGAATCTAATGTATTTGCCCCTACCCTACTGTTCACTAAATGGGTAATGACCTCGTTCAGATTCATATTCAGACTGGTCCCAGCTCCTCCCTGTTTAAGTGGAAGTACAAAAAGATTATTATGTTTGCCTTCTATTATCTCATCTAAAACTTCAAAAATTACTAAATGGTGTTCTAAATGCCCTATCTCTGCAATAGCCATAAGTGCGGCTTTTTTTACCTGAGCATAAGCTTTTATTAAACACTCTGGGGTTGAACTACGGCCCCAGTTATTTACAGCTTTTGAAGTTTCAGTACCAATAAAATCAGCCATTTTGGGCAGCCTCTAGTCTTAAAGCATCTGCTCTGGAAAAATTTATTTCCCGACCTACACTTTTAACACGCATACCCATACAACCGATGCACTGTGTTCCTGTATCGTCTAGACATATTTTACCCGGATAGAGTAGATAATCTTTTTTTACACTAATAGGTGTTAAGTTAGGCATCATAACATTTGCCCCTGCTTTTATCATATCTTCTCGCCCAGTAGGCTTTAAAGAACCCGCCGCAGTTGTTGCAGGAATGTGTGCTTTAGGTAATAACAGTCTTAAAAGTGCAGTACCTTTAATAGCGAAATCTATAGGTTCTTGAGGGGAACCTTTTAATGGAGTCTCATCAGAGGGGATAAATGGTCCAATACCCACCATATCAAGCTTTAACTTGTGACATAACAGGGCATTATTTATTCGAATCTCTTCTGTTTCACCTGGTAATCCAGTCATATAACCTGAACCAACTTGTAACCCAGACTCTCTAATATCTTCTAAATTTTGCAACCGATCAGAAAGTGGCATACCTCGAAGTTTAAAATACAGATCTTCATCACTAGTCTCAAACCTTAAAAGGTATCTATCTGCCCCAGCAGCTTTCATTTCCCTGTATTCATCCAGAGTTCTAGCCCCAAAACTAAGAGTTATTGCAGCTTCATCATTAGTTGCTTTTTTAATGGCTTTTACTGTTTCACAAAGATCAGTAACAGATATATCCTTATCTTCGCCACCTTGTAAAACAAATGTTTTAAGCCCTTTGTCAAAACCTTCTAAGCAAGTATTAACAATAGTCTCTTGGTCTAAACTATATCTATTAACATTTGTATTACCCCGTCTGATACCACAATATTCACAATTAATAACACACTTATTTGTAAATTCAACAAGTCCTCGTAAATATACATTATCTCCATGAAACTTTGTTGTAACATCCCATGCAGCCTGAATTAAATCAGCTGGATCTGGTCTGTTATATAATTCTAAAATATCATCGATACTTCTATCTATCATAAATATATATCCCTTGTTCCTGTCTCAATATCTACTAAACTCTCTTTAGTTTTAACTTTAACATCTGGGAATGGAATCTCTTCTGCTAATTTAGCTATAAGTTTTAAACCTTTAACTTTTGTCTCTTCCGATGCATAATCGTGTAAATATTCTGAGTAACTAGTTAAACCATTTGGAACACAGTATTTTTTAATTAGCCCTGGTTTTGCTAAATCCATAAAGTCTCCACCAACTCTACCTTTACGATAACAACCGGTACAGAAAGAAGGAATATAACCAGCATCCGTCATGTCTGAGATAACCTCTTCTAAACTTCTGTGGTCACCTAAACTAAACTGCATATTATCTTTAGATTCAGAATAACCACCTGGGCTTGTTTTTGAACCTGCAGAAACCTGAGAAACACCATACTTCATAAGTTCAGTTCTTAACTCTTGGTCCTCTCTGGTAGATAAAATTATTCCAGTATATGGCATAGCCATTCTAACTATGGATATTATTTTTCTAAAATCATCATCTGATACTGGGAATGGTATATTTTCTGTTAAAGGTGCTCCTGGAGCTGGTTCAATTCTTGGAACACTTACTGTATGTGGTCCACATCCATATTTATCTTCCAACTCTTTAGCATGCTCAATTATTGATAGAACTTCAAACTTATAATCTGCTAAACCAAATAGTACTCCAATACCTACATCGTCAATTCCACCTTCCATTGCTCTGTGCATTACATTAAGACGATAATCATAGTCTGCTTTTTTACCTGTAGGATGATACTCTTTATATAATTCAGGGTCATATGTTTCCTGAAAACATGTATAAGTTCCAATATTTGCTTTTTTTAGTTTCTTAAAATCATCTACATCTAATGGAGCGATCTCAACATTGATTCTTTTGATTCCTTGATCTCCAACCCTAGCAGAATATACAGCTTCTAATGCAGCTAATGTATTATCTAATGGAGTTTTATGAGACTCACCACATAATAAAAGAACTCTTTTATGACCTTCTTTTATTAAAGATTCAGTCTCTGTTATAATATCTGATCTGTCTAAAGTTACTCTTTTAAGGTCTGTGTTCGCAGCCCGAAAACCACAATATAGGCAGTTATTACTACAATGATTACCAGTGTACAGAGGGGCAAAAAGAACCATTCTATTTCCATAGATCTCTTTTTTTACAACAGCGGCAGTTTCTAATAACATTTGAATCTGTTCTTTTGACTCTACGGCTAATAACATTGCAACTTCTGTTACATCTAAGCCTTTTAACTCTTTTGCTTTGTTTAAAACCCTTTCAAGTTCAGCTTGGGATACACCACTTTGGTTAGATAGACTTTTTAGTCTTTCTATATCTAGAAACATATTTTCTCCTTAACCTTCAGATAATCCTTAGGTTCAGATTGATTTAGAATCCTTGTCCGGCCTAGGCCAAAACTCAGATACAATAAAAATATATCAATTAAACTCACAAGTCAATAGCAGAGTAAATGAGTCTGATATGTTTTATTAAGAAACCTTACTCTACTATTAAAGATATTATAAATTATGGTAGCGTTGTTGAAATATTTAAATTTTAAGGTAATACATTACCTGCAGCAGTGTAAATATTATACCACTCCTCTCTGGTTAATTTAAAATTAGATGCTTTACTCATATCTTCTACTCTTTGTGCATTTGTAGTACCTATTATAGTCTGTATTTTTGCAGGATGTCGTAAAATCCACGCTACAGCAATTGCAGAATTTGTCACAGCATATTTATCTGCAAGTTTATCAATAACAATATTAAGTTCAGGAAACTTGCTATTATTTAAAAACACACCTTCAAAGAAACCAAACTGAAATGGAGACCATGCTTGGATTGTTATATCATTTAATCTGCAATAATCTAAAATGCTTCCATCGTGATCCACAGAGTTATCAACTTTCATATTTACATTTAGACCAGAATCTATCATTCCTGTTCTTTTTATACTTAGCTGTAGCTGATTAAAAATTAAACTCTGGTTAACTGATTTTTTTAATAACTCTATTTGCATTGGATTCTGATTACTAACACCAAAGTTTTTAACTTTACCACTCTTCTCTAAAATATCGAAAGCTTCACCAACTTCCTCAGGTTCAACTAAAGTATCTGGTCTATGCAGTAACAAAACATCTAAATATTCTGTATTTAATCTTTTTAAGATACCATCAACAGAATCTAAGATGTGCTCTTTAGAAAAATCAAAAAAACCTTTTCTGATTCCACATTTTGATTGAATTATCATCTTTTCTCGTATTTCAGCATTCATTCCAATCGCTTTAGAAAATACTTCCTCGGACTTTCCTCCACCATAAATATCCGCGTGATCAAAAAAATTGATACCACAATCTAATGACCTGTTTATTAACTTATTTACTTCTGGAATTGCCATATCTGATATTCTCATACATCCTAATGATATTTCAGGAATAATTAATGTGCTATTTTTTACCTTTATGTTATTCATATTTTTTCTCCTACTCACTTAAAATAGGATATGCTTAATTAAGCAAAACTTCAAATACAATATACTTAGTTCACATTAAAAGTCCTGTTTTTTTTAATTAGAATTCTGTTATATTTAAGTGACAGGGTTAAATTAATAAATAGGAGTTTTATATGAAGAAGATCATATTTGGAAAGCCTTTTAATACAGAAGCTATTATTAATACAGATAAGATTATTGAAACTAAAGAAATTGTGAGTTATATAAAAACAGATGTAAAAAACGGTTTCACACTTACCTATCCTATGGATCCAAAAGATATTGTTTATGGTTTAGGCGAAAATGTTAATGGTTTAAATAAAAGAGGAGGACTATATGAATCCTTCTGCACCGACGATTTTGATCATACTCCAGATAAAAAGTCTTTATATGCTGCCCACAATCTAATTATTATCGATGGGCAGAGAAATTTTGGTATTTACATAGACCACCCAGGAATGGTTAGTTTTGATATTGGTTTTACAGACAAAGATAATATATCAATCTATGCAGAGAATCCTAACCTGAATTTATATTTAATTGAGGGAGATTCAACCAAAATTATTGTAAAAAAATTCCGAGAAGCTATTGGTTTATCTTTTGTTCCTCCAAAGTGGGCATTTGGTTTCCAACAAAGTCGTTGGAGTTACCCAGATGAGAAGGCAATTACAAAAATTGCAGATGAATTTTTAGAAAAAGATATCCCATGTGATTCTATCTATATGGACATAGACTACATGGACAACTATAAAAACTTTACAGTCGATAATAATAAATTCCCTAATTTCCCAGAGTTTGTTAAGACAATAAAAGATAAAGGTTTCAGACTAATACCAATAATAGATGCAGGCTGCAAAATTGAAGAAGGTTATAACATTTATGATGAAGGATTAGAACTGGGACATTATTGTGTAGATAAAGTAGGCAAGACATTTGTTGGAGCAGTATGGCCAGGAAGAGTACACTTCCCAGATTTCATGAATGCAAAAAGTAGAAAATGGTTTGGCGATAAATATAAATTCTTAATAGATCAGGGTATTGAGGGTTTCTGGAACGATATGAATGAACCAGCTATATTCTACTCTGAAGAAGGTATTAAAAAAGCTTATAAAAAATTAGAAAAAGTAAAAGGTACAAATCTAGATATCTACTCTTTTTTTGATATTAAGGATACATTTTCTAAAATATCCAATAACATAGATGACTATAAAAGTTTTTACCACAATGTCGATGGAGAACTAATTAACCACTACGATCTTCACAACTTATATGGATATAATATGACTAGAGCAGCTAGCGATAGTATGAGTGATTTATACCCTAACAAAAGGTTTTTACTCTTTTCTAGAGCATCATCAGTAGGAATGCATAGATATGGAGGGATATGGACAGGTGATAATAAATCTTGGTGGGAACACTTAGAATTAAATATTAAAATGCTTCCATCTATAAACATGGTTGGCTTTTTATACTCTGGAGCCGATGTTGGTGGTTTTGGTTGTAATGCAAATGCAGAGCTAACAATCAGGTGGACTCAATTTGGAATCTTTACTCCACTACTTAGAAACCATGCAGCTCTTGGAACCAGAAACCAGGAACCATTTTCTTTCGATTCAGAAACTACAGATATACTTAGGGATACAATAAAACTAAGATATGCTCTAATTCCATATATATATTCAGAGTACATGAAAAGTGTAATACAGAGTGAATCTTATATAAAACCACTCTCTTTTGAATACATAGATAACATTTCTAGGCGAATAGAAGATCAGGTATTAATAGGTGATTCTATTATGTTAACACCTATCTACAAAGCCAATAATCTAGGAAGAAATGTATATTTACCTGAAGATATGTTATTAACTAAAGCTTCAAACTATAAAAAGATGGATTTTGAAGTTATACAAAAAGGGCACTCTTATATAAATGTCGATTTACATCAAGTTCCACTGTTTATTAGAAAAAACAAAATTTTAGTGATAGGTAACCATGCTAAAAATGTTGAATCTATAAACAACAAAGAAATTGAAATCGTAGCGTTTGTAGAATCTAAAGCGTCTTATACTCTATATGATGATGATGGTAAAACAGATAATTATAAAGACGGAACATATAGTGAAGTAGTTTTTACTATAACAAAAGGTGATACCCAGGAATTTGAGGTATTAGTAGGTGTAAAAGGTTTTACAGAAATTAGAGTTATAAATTATAATATTATTAGTCCAAGTGGGTATAAACAGATAGGAACTTTAACAATATAGACTTCTATGTATTAAAAATATATCCATGCCCTCTTTTAGTTACAAGATATTTCGGCTTTGAGGGGGTATCTTCTATTAACGACCGAAGTTTATGTATATGGACAGTTAAAGTATTCTCAGGGAAGTTTTCTGCCTGATTCCAAAACCTCGAAATTATCTGTTCCTTAGTTAATACTCTATTTGCATTTTTAATAAAATACGCCAATAAATCAAACAGTTTTTTTGTTAAATCTATTTTTTTACCATCTTTTGAAAGTGTTAAATCTTCAAAATTAAGTTCCATACCATCAAACTGTATAATCTCATTAACTAAAGATTCATTTTTTGCTGGACTTTTATTTGTGGTCCTCTCTATAAGTCTCTTAACTCTAGCAAGTAGTTCATCAACATAAAATGGTTTAGTTATATAATCGTCACATCCAATATCAAACAGATCAATTTTAGTATTAATACTATTAAATGTAGAAATAATTATAACCGGTAGATCGATACTCTGTTTCCTCATTAAAGAGAGTATCTCTTGCCCATTCATATCTCCTAAATCTAGGTCCAGAATGATTAAATCAAAATATTTACTTTTTAACATCTGGATACCGTCTTTACCACAAGCTGCAGCTATGCAGTTATAGTTGACTTTAATAAGCGAACTGCAAATAAATTTCCTTAGGTATGTATCATCTTCTATGACTAATATACTTCTCTTCATCTTGCCATCCACTATTAATAATAGTGGTATAACATTAATTATTCATTAATATTTTTTTTAACTTGAAGTTTTATTTGGGGAACTTCATAATAAAAGAGTGTTTATTTCGATTAAGTCAAAGTTTCTAACTCTTTTCATCTCATTAATATTATTACCCTTATTAATTATGGTCTTTTTATTTTCTACTATATATAAAAACAAAATAGAAAAACGGTTTATAAATGAACAAAATACAGTTTTAAATACAGTATATCACGACGTAATAGAAAGACATATTTCTGATATGGAAGCACTAACAATTGCGATCTCAAAAAACAGAGAGCTTCATAATGTATTTCAAGATCAAGATGCATATAATCGTATCCAAGGCCAGTGGGATCTCTGTATAGAGATATTTCCCGAAAGATCATGGATCTACTATGGGACAGAAGATAATGAATTAATAGTTAGCCCAATTTGGGAAAAACCTGCTGGTTACGAAATAAAAAATAGGCCATGGTATATAACAGGAAAAAACTCTGAAACTATAAAGTGGACAGATCCCTATCATGAATACACCTCTAATGATTTAGTTGTATCAGCTACAATTGGAATTAAAGATTATAACAACAAGTTTACCGGTGTATTATCTATAGATACAACTGCACAAGATTTTTTAAAATTACTCAAAATAGAGGCTTTAGGAAAAAGCACGGAACTAATTGTAGTATCTTCAGAAGGGATTCCAGTATCACTTAACAATGAGTTCTCTAAAAATAGCTCTAATTTTGATTGGGAGTCATTCTTAAAAAAACCTCAGAAAGAGAACACTATAAATATTAACAATACAAAATACTACTACAGGACAATTTATATCGATGAACTACAGATGTTTATTGTTAGTCTTCTACCAAATTCAATAATTGAAGATGAAACAAAACAGATGCAATTTATCATTCACCTACTTTTAACAATAGGACTAATTTCCGCACTTATTGCAGGATCTTATACATCTAGATACATTATTAAAAATATACTTAGTGCTAATAAATATATTAATGATATTGCAGGTGGAAAATATAATAAAATAAGTATAGCTACTAATAACGATGAGTTTATGACACTAAATACAAATCTAAATACTCTTGTAGATAAGATATCAGGGCAGATAAAAGAGTTAAAAGATGTGAATAACAAACTAGATAAAACATTGCATAAAAAAGAAGAACTTGTAGAGCTTAGAACCTCTTTAATTCATCTGTTAAGCCATAATTCAGCATCCCCTTTAACATTTTTATATAATATAACACTAGAACTTCTACAGGGAGATAATGATAAAACTGAATATAAAATGATACATGGTGCTGCAAGAAATTTAAAATCACTTAATGAAAACATTATGACTTTTCTGAAATTAGATGAAGGGATACACTCCACAAACAGAGAAGAAGTAGATCTACCAGAACTTACAAACATTTTGATTAGAAATTTTGCATATCAGTACCGTGAAAAACATATAACAATAGATGTAATACATTCCAAGAATACTGTTGTGGTGAATAGCTATTTTTTAATTAAAATGATATTAGAAAATTTAATAGATAACTCAATTAAATACTCCTATGAAAAGTCATTCATTAATATAAACATCTCAGAAAAAAACAGTTGGGCTATATGGGAGATTCAAGATGGTGGACCTGGGTTTTCAGTGGATGATAAAAAACTACTATTTGGAAAATTCCAGAGATTATCGGCTAAACCAACAGGTGGGGAAGGTTCAATTGGGTTAGGTTTATATCTTGTAAAACAACTGTCCGAAAATATTGGAGCAAATGTATCTTTAGATGATGCTCCTAATACTACTGGAGCAAAGTTTATACTAAAGTTTAGACTCTGAAGACTGCCTAACTATTAAAGTAGGAGAGACTATTTCCTGATTTAAGCTATCTAATTTTTTATTGCTAATTAATTCCATAATTCTATCACAGGCAAGTTCCGCAAGTTCTGTTTTAGGCTGATGAATAGTAGAAAGTGTGGGAGTTATTGCTTCGCATATTGGTGAGTCATCAAAACCGATAATTTTTAAATCTTCAGGTATTTTAATCCCTCTTTCTCTTGCTATAGTTAAAAATGCAAATGCCTGAATATCAGTTTGAAAAAATATACCATCAGCACTTTTTATAAGATCGGAGTTACTATTTAATAGCTTATTCCCAACAGAAAAACTAAAATCTGCTGGAATAACATAGTCCTTATTGTATTCAAGGTTATTATCTTCCAAAGCTTTCCTATAACCAACTGTTCTGCTTGTATACTCTTCGTAGGTAACATCGTGGGGAAGTACTGTTAATATTTTTTTGCACCCTTGTTTTATTAAATGCTCTGTTGCAATATAACCACCTTTTTTATTATCAGCAAAGAAATAGTCAATATATTCTCTTTCAATTTGGCTTGGTAGCAGTTGTAATTGTACAAATGGGATTTTAGCACTACGCATACTTTTGTAATCTTCAGCTGTTATCTTATCGTGAACAATTATAAAGGCATCTACTTTCTGTTGGCTAATTAATCGCCGTATATTACTAACACCTGTATCTGGGTGATACCCCTCTAAAACAATAGTATCAAGATCACTTCTCTCTAATACATGCCTAAGTTCTATAAACAGTTGGTTAATATATAAAGATGGGCCTAACTGACCAATATGAGTCTCATAAACTACCCCAATATTTCCAGTTTTTTTACCACTTAAACTTCGGGCTCCAGCATTAAATTCAAAATTCATTTCAACTGCAATTTTTTTAATTTTATCTCTAGTTTCTAACTTTATTTTAGGATTATTATTTAGGGCTCTGGAGACAGTGGACATATTAACACCTGCTATTTTAGCTATATCTTTAATCGTAACCCTCATAAATCCACCTACTGTGCAACCGTTTGCATTGCCAATTTTAAATAATAAAGTTAGTATACCAAAACAAGACTTAAAGATAAAGGAAATAATTTAATATATGGAATGGTGGAAAGAAAGAGTAATATATCAGATATATCCAAGATCATTTGCCGACTCAAATGCAGACGGGATTGGTGATTTAAAAGGAATAACATCAAAATTAGACTATTTAAAAGATTTAGGTATCGGAGCTATCTGGTTAAGTCCCCACTACCCTTCCCCATTTCTAGATTGTGGATACGATATATCGGATTATTCCAGTGTTGGTAGTGAATATGGATCTATGGAAGATTTTAAAGAGTTTTTACAAGAAGCTCATAATAGAGATATAAAAGTAATATTAGATTTAGTTCTTAACCATACATCAGATAAACATCCATGGTTTATCGAATCAAAATCCTCTATTGATAACCCTAAAAGGGATTGGTATGTATGGGAAAAAAACAGTGGAAGCTTTCCCAATGATTGGCAGAGTTGCTTTCGAGGACCAGCATGGACTTTAGATGAAAAAACAGACGAATATTATTACCACTTTTTTTTAAAGGAACAGCCGGATCTAAACTGGAGAAACCCTGAATTAAAAGAGGCGATGTTTAATGTTATGAGGTTCTGGCTAGATTTAGGGGTTGATGGTTATAGAATTGACGCAATATCATCTATATTTGAGGATGAGAATCTGACAAATCAAGGAATGACTCCGGAAGGTTTTTCAAAGTCTATCAAAGAAAGTGATGATGAATTCCTACAGCATGATGCCTGGGAACACTACATGAGGCACCAGATCAAACAACCAGAACTATTTGAACTTTTAAAAGAAATTAGGTTGTTGGCAGATAGTTATACCGAAGATAAATTCTTAGTTGGAGAACTATCCTACCCTGAATATATGGGAGATGGTACAGATCAGTTACATATGGTTTTTAACTTCCCACTCATGCAAGATGGAATTGATAAAATATCTGTAATAAAAAACCAAAGGAAAAGATTACCCTTACATCCAAAACAGTGTTATCAAGGCAATACATTAAGTAACCATGATCAGCCTAGAATTAGGTCTAGATATGGGAATAATGATATAGAACATCAGGCGTTAAAGCAGGCTATATTCCTTCTACTTACATTAAAAGGAACACCCTATCTATATTATGGTGATGAGATTGGTCTTAAAGATTATACTCCTGAATCTCTTGATGATTTTATGGATTTAAAATCTGTAAACTTATATTATAGCTCGATAAAAGATGGTAAAACCCCGGATGAGGCATTAGAAATTGCAAAATTAGATACAAGAGATAAGTGTCGAACCCCAATGCCTTGGGATAACAGAGTAAATGCAGGCTTCTCTGCACCGGGAGTTAAAACTTGGTTACCAATAGATCCTGAATATAAAAATGGAATAAATGTTGCTGATGAATTAAAAGATAAAAACTCAATATTAAACTACTATAAAAGTATTATTAAGTTTAGAAATGGTCATAAAACATTACAATATGGTGAGTATCTAGAGATAAATAGTGAAGATGATGATCTACTTATATTTAAACGAATATTCAAGTTTTCAGTCTATCAAGTTATAATTAATTATTCTAACGATAATAAAAAATTAAAAGTTAATGATACAGAAAAATATAAATTAATATTTGGAACTACAAAAGATTATGATGGACAGGTAATTAAAGCTGGTGCTGCAATTATCTTAAGTGTAACCTAAAATTTATACCCAGCTTCTACTGAGAGAGTTACTTCTCCATATTCACTAAAATAATCGTTAGTAAAACCTTGGGTGGTTTCACCACTAAATAGGTATCCGGTTGGAACACACTGGATACCTAAATTAAATGTATCCAGTCTTATTAAATCTAAACCTAAACCAACTGCCCCAGAAACTCCACCTAATATATCGCTATCGATATAATCTCCTCCTGAATAGAAAGAATTCAGATAATCCCAAAAGAAATACATTCCACCAACACGGCCTATTAAATAGGGTGAAAAGATCTTTAAGTATTTAAACGGATAATATTTACTCTCTATTCCTCCAGTTAACATGGTCGCATCTTCTTTTATCGTTTCGTATATAGAACTACTCTCTTTTACTTCTAAGGATTTAAATCCTCCATAAAAATATACTTCTAAATTTCCATCCCCTGCACCAATTAGTACCTCTATATTTATTAGAGAATCAAAATAAGATGAACTTGTAATAGACGGTCCACTTCGTAAAACAATAATGGCCTCAGGGTTTGGTTCAAAAGATGTACCAACTGCTTCATCATAGTCATCCTCGATTGGGGGATTATTACCCCAAAACTCATCATCTGATTCCCATCCTCCATCATCTTTAAAATCTGGTATAGTTCTATCATCACTATCGTCTCTTGCTGCATCCATAGCGTCGCTTAAGCTACCTCTATCTTTAGAAGACCCTGTAATACAACTAAATGTAAGGAAGAGGATGGCTAATATAATTATGTTTTTAATACTTTTGTTCATATTATAAATATTAAAGTAAAAGGCAAAGAATTCCAAATATATTTTAATTTGAATTATATTTTAAATTTATACTTTTAAGTTTAATATAAAGCTCCGAGGTACTAGATGAAGTTTATAAATGGAAGAAAATCTGCAATAATTGGAATGTTAATTACTGCTTTGTTATGGAGTACTGGAGGTCTATTTATAAAAATGGTAAATGGTCATCCTTTAGCAATTTCAAGTGCCAGGGCAGGAATTGCAGGACTATTCATCTGGGCTTACACCGGTTTCAAATTAGTTAAACCAAATAAATATATGGTTTTAGCTGCAATTTGCTATACAGTCACTTTAGTTGGGTTTGTTGTTTCAAATAAACTAACAACAGCAGCAAATGCGATTTTAATACAGTACATAGCCCCTGTATGGGTTGCACTTTTATCCTGGGTAATTTTAAAAGAACGTCTAAGAAAATCAGATATTATTAGTATTATTATACTGTTTATAGGGCTTATGATGTTTTTTCTAGAAAAGCTAAATGCTGGAATGTTAGCAGGAAACTTAATAGCCATAGTTACTAGTATATCCTTTGCAGGCTTTTTTATTACTGCTAAATTTTTAAAACACAACGAAGTTATTTTTGCTATTATTTATGGGAACCTTTTAACATGTATCGTTGGGTTACCTTTTTATACTCAAGAACTGTTTGGAACTAGTAGTATTATGAGCCTTCTATTTCTTGGAGTAATTCAGATTGGATTAGCATATATATTTTACTCAAAATCTATAATTCACCTAAAAGCTTTAGATGCTATTTTAATACCTATGGTAGAGCCTCTTCTAAATCCTGTTTGGGTTTTTCTATTCATTGGAGAACTACCATCTACTCTAAGTTTAATTGGTGGGATAATAGTTCTAAGCAGTGTAATAGGCCGGGGTATCTATCAGTTTAATAAGGTATAAAGCTTTAAAAATTCATCAGTAGCCCATTTCAGCTGATCATTATAACTACCATCAACATCCCTATAATAAGATTCCACAACCATGATGGTTAAGACATATAGTCTATATAATTGTATCCTAATTAATTCGGCTTCCCCCAATTCAAATTTCTTTTTAGCATATTTATTATACTCATCTATAAAATAGCTGTTTTTTTCCAGATCGATATAGCCTGCCATCTGTGAAAAATCAGCTGCAGGATCTGCAAAATAACCTCTCTCAAAATCAATTAGACCTTCTATTGTAGGAGAATTATCCATGTCCGTAACAAATATATTTCCATCCCATAGATCATAATGAACAAAAACAGGCTCTATTATATTTTTGAATGTATATGAATATCGGTCTAATAAAGCAAAAAGTTCTTCTGAACTAATAGGTAACTTTATATCTTTTTTATCTGCATCTTCTATTAAATAATTAAACATAATTTTAAAAGATTCATAATAACCTTTACCAACAAAGTCTTCTTTTAAAACTTCATATCCAAAATATTCTCCTTTAATATCGTGAATTAAAGCTAAGTATTTAGCTAACTGTAAATAAAGAGTTTTTCTCTGTTTATCACTTATTGGTTCACATCTGTTTAATGGTTTCCCATGTAACTTCTGCATAATAAAATAATTATATGGAATAATATTTTTAGAAAAGTCAGAACAGATTATTTGAGGTACAGGTATATCAATTGTCTTCGAAACAAGATTATGATACTTCACTTCTGTTAACATTATATCTTTTTCGTATATTAATAATTCAACAACATCTGGTGGAGCTATTTTTAATACAACTTCATCCCCATTTTCTAGACCAACAAGGTATGACATATTAAAACATCCATCTTTTAACTCTTTAATTTCAGTTACATTACTACCTTTAAAATAGCAGTCGAAAACCTTTTTAATATCTTCTAAATTTATATTGTTTTTTGTCTTACTTTCCATATAAAAAAGTATAACACCAATAATCATAAATTTGTGCAGAAATAATGATTGAACAAAATTATTTAAAAATCCCTGGAATAATGTTTTTACAATTTGGACATCTGTTTCCTTCTAAGTAACTTTCTGTTTTATACCCCTCTCTTTTAATAACCCTAAAATTACAGGATGGGCAGTATGTAGAGCTATCTCCTGCCATAATATTTCCTGGGTAGACATATAACAGACCAGCCTCTCTGGCAAGTCTGACCATTTCCAATACATAGTCTTCTTTGGTAGGTGTCCTTCCTTTATAGTTATAGTTTGGATAAAATGCAGATAGATGAAGAGGGACACTATCACCTAACTCTTTTAAAATCCAGTTAACCATATTCTTTATCTCATCTGTGGAGTCATTTATTCCAGGGACTAAGAGTGTTGTAATCTCCAACCATGTATTACTACTATTAACATACTTTAAGGTATTTAAAACTGTTTCCAGATCCCCACCAATTGTTTTTTTATATATATCCTTATTAAAAGATTTAAGATCTATATTTACTGCTTTAATATTAGAGTATAGACCTTCCAGATATTCTTCTGAAATATAACCGTTGGAAACCAGTAGAGTATCTATTCCCTCTGCTTTTAGAAGTCTAGAAGCTTCAGTTACATATTCGTAGTGTATTGATGGTTCATTATATGTAAAGGTTACACTATTAACACCTCTCTCTTTTGCCATTTGTATAAGCTCACTGGTAGAGATTTTATATGTTGAACAGTTTTTAAACTCCTTACTTATCTGCCAGTTTTGACACCAGGGACACTTAAGGTTACAGCCTACCCCACCAAGGGAGAGAGTTTGGCTACCTGGATAGATATGATATAGAGGCTTTTTCTCTACAGGGTCCATGTTAACAGCGGAGAATAATCCAAGGTTTGCCCTTCGGTCTCCACAAAATCCTTTAGACCCTGGGCAATTATGGGGACATAAGTTACAACCTATTCCAGACATTTTTCCACTTCGTAGTAATAGAGCTTCATATCCTGCTCAAAAAAATCTTCATCTAGTCCAGCTTTCATTTTCAGATGCTTAAAAAACTCCTCTGGTTTTGGGTAGTACTGCCAAACCTGGGGCAAAAAGGTTCCCCTATAAAGCCCAAACTCCAATAACAGTCCCATTTCAAATGGCTTTATAAAAGTTAATATATCCTCTTGTGTTGTAAACTCAACTTCTTTTAACTCCGAGAGCAGGGAGATCTCTATTTTGATAGACTTTAATTCATCTTTTTTAAGTGGTGGGAATCTAGGATCTCTTAGGGCTGCAGCAATGGCATTGGATTCCAAATCCTCTATTAACGGCCTAACAGCTTCCATAGAACCTATACATCCTCTAAGATTACCATTTTCTGTAAGGGTCACAAATGTTGCTCCAGGACTTCTCCACTCATCTTTTATATTTAAAGTATCTGTAGTTAAACCAAAATGTCTCTCTAATTTGTTTCTTGCAATATTTAATAACTCTTTATCCATGATATATACCCATAGCTGCGTATCCTACAACAGCTTTTTTATCCCCGGCAGTATCTCCAGAGTTTCTATAATCAAAAAGTTTAACTATAAAATCTTTGTTTTTATTTAATGATGTAAAAGCGTTTATTAATATCGCGCCACATGCATCTTCCCCAATAATTTTACTAAAATCCTCTATTTTTTTTATGGTTTCCCTATCCCTAGTTATTGCTTCAGAGTAGGAGAGATAGTGGGATAGGTCACTGCTCAAGATTGTTAGGGTATTTGGTCTGTTTAGGGTAATGTTTAGTATTTTTTCTACTTTTTTCTGGGCATTGGAGCCAACAACAAGCGGTACAATGTTTGCATTAGGATAGAACTCTTTAATGAACTCAAGCTGAACCTCTAAACTGTGTTCGTAATTATGTGCCTGGTCTAAAACTTCCAATTCTATTATCTCTTCTAACTCTTTTATTAAAGATTCATTTATGCTTATCTCCCCGGTTAGGGTTTTATAGGCTTTAAATGTGGAACTAGCTACTCCCTTAAATGGGACCCTATGGGAGGGGCCAATTAATAGGATATCATCGATATTTTCATTAGGTGAAAAGCTGTACCCCTTAAGTGCTGTGACCCCAGAATATATCCAGCCAGCATGGGGTAGAATCAAACCTTTAAGGTTGTTCTCTTTTGTTATGGGTTCTCTGTTGTTTTCTATAAACTTCTTAATCTCTTTTTCACTTCCTGGATAAAATGTTCCGGAAAAACTTAACTCTCTTTTCATATTGCCCTCTAATAAATTATCGTTTGAGGGAGTACAGATTTCAAGTTAAAAAAGTGTTGTTAAGTTATTTAGCCAACCCACCTTTAATTGCTTTAAACAGAGCCTTATTCATAATATCTGAGTTTAAATAATTTTCAGGATTTAATCGTTTAAGTATAGTTAAGGATACTCTATGTTTAGTAAAAAATTTAGGGAAAAATGTATTAGTTGGAAATACTTTATATGCCCCATTAATAGTCATAGGAATAATACTCTTTTTAAGTTCCTTAGCTAAAAATACAGCTCCAGTTTTAAACTCGCTTAGTCTACCATCTTTTGTTCTAGTTCCCTCAGGGAATATAACAAGTGTTTTACCCTGTCTTAATATATCTGCACCAGCTTTTAATGCCGGTATGGTACTGTTTTTTCTATCAACAAAAATATAAGAGATTCCAGGGAATATATATTTAAGGAATTTAAGCTCTTTTTTAGCAGTGATAAACATATCTTTTCTCACTTTATACGATAAGGAACTTAATAGAATTAAAATATCCATAATTGACTGATGGTTTACAGCAACAATACTATTATTAAAATCTAATTTCTCTTTTTTATATACTTTAGCACGCCAAAACACTTTGGATATAAATCTAAAGATTATTAATAGAAGTTCAAATAGTGGGTTAAAAAATGATATTGACTTAGTTGTTATGTTACCATGAATAAGCTCATCAAATGTAGTTCTCCCCTCACCTTTTGGGCAACTGCTTAAGTAGTTAACAAGTTCTTCTAGGTTGTTTGTACCAGTAAAATCCTTCTCTTCTATTTTAATTTCTAACTTAACTTCTAACTGTACAATTAGGTTCATTATACCTAAAGAATCGATGTTAAAATCTGAAAGAATCTGAGTGTTATAAATTTGTTTTCGTTTTAGTTCATCTTTTAAAACTACAATTATTTCAGATTTCCTAGTCTCTACAGATAATAACTCCTTTTGAACACCAGCTTCGGTTTCACCACAATTATAAAGTCCAGCTTGTAGATTTTTGATAATTTTACTGTTTATGTTTGTTCGTTTTGTAGTTTTAGGTAGAACCTCTGTTGTAATAGCAAAATCTGATATTTTTTTATACGATGGAAGTCCTTTGTTTAATCTGTTTATGTCTGCTTTTATCTCACTATAAGTAGTTGTTAACTTTTTTGGAACAATTACAGCGTAGGCTATCTCTCTGCCACCTTCTAATTGCCCAAAGACAGCAATATCCCCAACTAATGGTGAATTAGAGTAGTAAGATTCTAATTCCTCTGGGTAAACATTTTTTCCTGAGTCTAAAACAATTAAGTTCTTCTCCCGTCCAGTAACATGTACTTCCCCATACTTATCTATAAAACCTAAGTCTCCAGAGTTAAACCAACCCTCTTTATCAAATACTTCAGCAGTTGCTTCTGGGTTTTTATAATAACCAGGAAAAACATTATGACCTCTAAACCATATTTCACCAATTCCTAAATCGTTAACATCTTTTAACTTCATTTCGTTCCCAGGTAGAGCAGGACCTGACTGGCCTGGTTTATACTTGTCCCTATTAGAAGCACAGATAGCGGAAGTAGTTTCGGTTAAACCATAACCTTCCATAACTTTAAAACCCATATTGTAATAGTAGTGGTAATACTCTTTTTTAAATGGTGCACCACCAGTAATTAGAAAATCAATTTTTTCTCCAAAAACCTTATGAACAGGTTTAAAGATAGCTCTAGGAATAAAACCTAAACCTAACATTTTTAGAATATGGGCATGTTTTAAATTAAACATAAATATTGAGTACTTTAATTTAGAAGCAGTTTTAACTTTATTTAGTATGCCATCTAACATCATTTCCCATAGTTGAGGAACAGCTGGAAAGACAGTTATATCGTAATCTTTTAAACTCTGGAGTATTGCAGGGGCAGTTAATGATGGCTGACAAACATAACCACTACCAACCCCAAAACAAGCTAAGAAAGTAGAGTGAAGTCCAAATATATGATAAAAAGGTAACATACAAAGAACTAGAGAGTTCTCTTTAACCTTTACGAATTCGTTTCCACCAATAGAACCTTTGTACATATTCCCATGGGTTAACTGTACAATTTTAGGTTTACCTGTAGTTCCTGATGTATATAAAAATGTAGCAATATCACTCTCTATTATGTCTACTTCTTTGAATATATCTTTAGTTCTGCATTCTGACATTGAAATATCTAATACTTCAACATTAGTAAAATCTAGTTTAAAATCTTCTGATACAAACAGACCTTTAGCATCTACCTGTTCTAACATTGTTTGGTAACTTTCTAGGTTTAAGTTTGTATCTAATGGTAGGGCTATAATACCAATAGAAGTTAGTGCCATGTAACTTATTAACCACTCAGGGGAATTAAGTGATAAAATACCAACAACATCACCTTTTCTATAACCAGCTTGTTGTAAATATCCTGCCCTCTCTTTTATTATTTCAAAGGTTTTTGCATATGTTAAATCGTCGCCATCAAAAGTATTGTCTTTATACTGGTTTAGTGTATTTTTATAAAACTCGTAAAGTGATTGTAATTTTGCATATTTTTCTGAATCTATCATGTCTTTAATATAAGGGCATATATATATAAGATCAATGAAATACTGAATAATATCATGATATAACTAGCTATTTCCCACTAAAGTAGTCGACTTTTAAATATATCAAACAGATTTATGCTTCTTCAATTATATCGAGGTAATAAACCCTTTAATAAGATCCTCATCCAAATTTTTAATATCTTTAAATAGGCCTAAAAGATCTAGGTCTATCTTAGGTTCTGTTTTTATGTAGTTTGAAAGTCTAGCTAGTCGAAATACAGTTACCATCTGCTTTGTTGTTAAAGATCCTGCATGGGGGTAGGCAACTGAACCACAACAGAGACTAGGGTGTAAGTCTAAAAAATACTGTTTGTCTTGGAATTTTGGCAGCCCTGGGACAACATAAAACATGGATATATTTGTTAAAGTTGGTAGTTTATGAATATACCTTAAACTAACTAAAATTGATTCTGGGGTATCTTCAGGTAACCCACATATTAAGAAAGTAGAGACTTTTATTTTCCTTTTTATTATGAAATCTATTATCAGCTCTAATTTTTCTAAGTTTGCCGGTCTTTTTTGCTGTTTAAGAGTTTCTAAATCTGCAGAACCTAGAGATAATGTAAATGATGTAAAACCTATATCGATTAAAAAGTTAACATATTCTGTGTTTAGATATGTATAATCTAGACCATTATCGATACTAAAAGTTACATGTGGTATTTGTAGTTTAATAGTTTTTAAAACTGAGGAAAAATAATCTTTATTAATTAATAAATTATCATCCTCTATATTCATATGTATAGGTTCTGAACTTGAAAAGGTTATTTTTTTTAACTCTTCTAACAGTTCAATAACTGGAGTACAACGAAACTTTCTGCCTTGGGTCAGATGGTTAGAGCAGAACTGACATTTTAATGGGCAGCCTCTTGATAGTGCTATGGATAACCACTGCTTACCTTTTTTATCTGTATTAAAACTAATGATAGGTTCTGGATTCTCTCTATTTATCTCTCTTACATCTGATAGATCTACAAATGGAGGAAGTCCTTGCCCGGCCTCGGTTCTAACTACATAATCAAAAAGATTGGAATTGTTAAAATATTCAGGTAATACAGCTACTCCTGCACCACCAATAACTAGTTTTACCGAACTGTTTTCTAATTTTATCTGCCTAGCCAAATCTATAGTATTGGAAGCATAAACCCATGCAAAAAGAGAAATATAAACAATATCAGGGTTTGTTTCTAATATAAGCTTTGCTGAATCTTCTACTGTTGGGCCAAACCTTTTATAGTTCTTAAAAAAACTTATTGGCCCTTTTTCTCCAGGAATAATATAGGGTTTAAGATAGTTTAGGTGATCTGGTAGTGGTATAGATTTTCCACGGGCATTTAGTAGAGGCAAATTATATATCGGGGCATTAATACCATACTTTAACAGCTGCTTTTGTACAGCTATTGCACCTAAAGCTGTCGCCCTACCTGGAGTGAAGTAGAAGTCAAAAATAGATGGTGTTACAACTACAGCTTTCATTATTAAAGTTTACCCGCAGCAGTTTTTAAATTTTTGGCCACTTAAACATGGACAAGGATCATTTCTTTTTGGATCTGGATTAACTTTAAACCTTAAATATGTTCTAAACTCTTTTGCTTCTTTTCCCTGTTTCAGAGCATTTGCCATTGCCACAAAATAGGGCTCTGTAAAGCTATAAAAGTTATAATAACCCTGGCAAAGGTAATTTAAGTCATCTTTTAATCTATTTTTTGGGCATGCTCCATAACATAGAGTCAAATAGTTACATTCTAAACACTTTGTTGGTAGTTTATCAAATTTATCATCACCAAAAGTTATCTGTTTTTCGCCATTAACCATATCAACCATAGTTGTATTTTTTATATTACCTAATTCATGTTCTGGGTCAACAAAATGATCACAACTATAAACATTACCATTATGTTCCATAGCTAAAGCTGTTCCACAGGTTTTAGAGTGAACACAAAATGAGGCAGGGTAACCCATATACCGACCTAAAAGCATATCAAAGTGCCCAATATAGATCTTTCCAACATCCTCTTTAGCCCATAACTTAAATATTTCTGACATAAAATTACCTAAACTCTCTGGTGGTACAGTTCTACTAGAAACCAAGTTCTTAGAATCTGGTTCTACAATTGGTATAAACTGCAAAAATGTGGAGCCTAAAGCTTTCAAGAAATTATAAACCTCTGATGGGTATTGGCTATTGTGGTCCTGAACTACTGTTAAAGTATTAAAATCTACCTTATATTTTTTTAATAGTTCTACACCTTTTATTACATTTTTAAATGAACCATTACCAGCCCTATCTTTTCGGTATTTATTATGAATATCTTCTGGGCCATCAATACTAACACCAATAAGGAAGTTGTTCTCCTTAAAAAAGATTGCCATCTCATCTGTTATTAATGTTCCATTTGTTTGCAGAGCATTATTAACTTCCATCCCTGGTCTTTTATGTTTAGTTTGAAATTTTATAGCTTCTTTATAAAAGTCTAAACTTAAAAGTGTTGGTTCCCCACCCTGCCAAGCAAATGTAATCTCATTAAGATTTTCTGGCTGTGAGTCTATATAATTTTTGGTATAACTTTCTAATAAGTCTAACCCCATCTCAAACTCTTTTTTAGTTGTATGGTTAAAAAGTTTATCTTTTTTTAGGTAGAAACAATATTCACAATCTAAGTTACATATAGGTCCAATTGGTTTTGTCATTAAATGGAAAGGTCTTTTAATATTCATAATTACATACTAACCATGTTTTAAATGCCATTCAAGGCTTGGCTTAATAATTGATAACAACAAAAGTCTTTGATACCTTAAGTATATATAAAAGTTTAGCAGTATCAGGAATGAAAGGTGTCTATATGGAAGCTTAACAGGAGTTATGATATCCTAAATAATATAGGATAAATAATGATTTCAGATAACGAATTAAACAGACCACAAAGAAAAATAGGCCAAAAATATGCCCTACTAGCAAATACTGTTACACCAATCGGAACTTATGTGATTACTGGAGCCTTAATGATTATATATGCCGGAGATGTATTACACCTCTCGACATCAAAAATCTCAGGTATAATGTCAATAATTCCATTAGTAGGACTACTTAGATTTTTCCTTTTAAAAGTGCTATCAAGTATTGGAAAAGTTAGATTAATACAGTCTTCAGCAATATTTAAAGCCATAATTGTTATTGGAATGATATTAATACCACCTAAAGATTTATCATATACACTATATTTAAGCCTATTAATTTCTTTTTCACTACTGAATCAGTTAGGATTAGGTACCGCATGGCAACCACTTCTAAGAGATATTACAACAAATCAAGATAGAGGAAGATTTTTTTCTAGAATGCGTCTTGTATTCACCCTTATAAGTCTAGTGGTTACCGGTATTATACCTCTAATAATTGGTGAATCAATCTCATCAGTTGAATATAAGATTTTTCTGTTTTTCCCACTATTAGCTCAGATTAATATGGTAATAATGGTTCACAAAGTACCAGAGATTCCATATGTTAAAAACAGTAAAAAGAAGCTATCTTTAACAGAAATAGTTAAAGAGCTTAAAACCCTAACTAGACCTCTTTTTATGATCATATTAGTTCAGTGTACTTTTTTCCCACTATTTGTTCTTTACTTAAAACAAGGTCTAAATCTACCTTCAAATATTGTAACAACTGCAGTATTTGTTGGTACATTAGGTAACGCTGTATCTCTACTTTTCTGGGGAAATATAAGTGATACTTTAGGCTTCAAAAATACTTTGACCGGTGTACATATTTTAGGTCTATTACAAATTCCATTTCTATTCTTAATTCAACCAGATAAAATTTATGGTTTAATGATATATAGTTTTATAGATGGCATGGTTTTAGCTGGATCTGGTATTGCCATGACAAGTATACAGCACTACTACACAACAAAAGAGAGATCTATATTTATATTTAGTGTTTATGGTGCAATAACATTAATAATTAACGCTATCTGGATATTTATAAATGGGCAGGTAATATCAGGTTTTAGTAACCCATTAGTGATCTTAGATGGTGTTAAAGTTTTTATGATAATTGTAGCAGTAGTATCTAGAATAATACTATTTGTAAGTGTACAAAAAATTCCAAATATTAGACCTTGGTTTGGACTAGGAGATTTTTTTACATCACTAAATCCAACATCATTTAGAACTATGATCCAAGTTGGACGACTACATAAATTAGATGATAACAGAAGAGAACAGATGTCCTACTCTTTAGGTCGTAGAGGTAATCCATTTAGTATAAATTCATTAATATCCCTATTAAAAGACCCATCATATGATGTTAAAGTTAGTGCGATTAGAGAACTTGGTCGTTCTGGATCTGAATTAGCAGGAAAAAGGCTTTTTACCATGTTACAAAATCCATATATGTCAATTTACCATGAACATATTGTTTGGGCACTTGGGCAATTACAATGGGAAGAAGCAACAGAAATTATTATTAGTTTTTTACAATCAGACAGATCCGAGAAACTAAAGGCCGTATCAGCTAGATCTCTAGGAAGAATTGGAGCTACAATTGCAGTTCCAATATTGAAAGAACTTGTTAAAACTATGACACCAACTTTCCACCTATCCTCCTCTGCTTGTGGAGCACTAATTAAATTAGATATGAAGTCAAATGCAGCATTAGTTTTTAACTCTCTTCAATTATATAAAGATAATAACATAAGGTATGAAATAATGGATTTAATCTGCCCACACCTAAATATTAACAATGAATGGATTTTAAAACATGGACAGGATCAAGGTGGGTATTTAGCTCTAATGCAGTTTTCAGAAGAGAGGCCATCCAAATGGAGACAAGAAAACAGAATTATTATTGAAGCGTTACAATTAAGGGATTATGAAAAAATTAAAGATCAGTATAATATAAAATTCAGCAAGGACAATAACTCAATTTACACAACTTTAAATGATATCTTAGACAAACAGACAGAGTGGGTTCCATTATGTCTTCTAGCTTCCGCACAACTACTACTTATTTAAAGAATAGTTCAAGTTAAAATTTTATTGCAAACTACAACAAAATATAAAATACTTTACACTAGGTATGACTGATAAAAAAAGTATTCAAATTACTGAAAATTTAGATCGGACGAACAAGTTATTAGAAGACTCAGAATTGGACAACGAAATAAAAAGCGAAGGATTCTATAATTCAGAAATAGAACACAGTTTCGAAGAAGAAATAGAATCTCCAGGATCTTTAAAGTTTCGTATGGACTCCATGAAAATGGGTTTCTTTATGTTGTTAAAAGCTCCAGTAAACTCAAGTTTTGAAATAAGCATAGAAAATATAAAAGATGAAATATTACAATGGGGAAGTTATTTAGATTCAGTAGTTGACTGGGATATTATAAGAAATACATATGATAGAATCATGTTTGACGGAGAAATTATTCCAGAAGTAAAAATTGCGTCTGGTAGACCAGTTGAGTTTAAAATTCCTGGACATATAATCTTAAAAGAGAGTCTCTTTGCCACATTTAAACCAACATTTACAAATTCAGGGCAGGTAAATTATCACTGTGTACAATCCTTTATTATTATTCAAAAAGGGGAATTCTTAGGAGAGATGATTCCTGAAGTAAAAGGGAACCCAGGTTTAAACTTAGAGAAAATAGAGATTCCTTGTCCTAAAAAAACAATAAATATTTTAAAAATCGGTGAAAATATATACATAGACAACAACCATCTATACTCTGAAATTGATGGGACATACAAAATTATAAAAGGAAATATAATAACTATAGACCCTCTATTAACAGTTGAAACTGATGTAGATTATCACACGGGAGATATTGAATATAAAGGTGATATAAATATAACAAAAACAGTTCGAGAAGGATTTTCTGTTATTTCAGGTGGTGACATAATTGTTAAGGGTTGTATTGAACCAGCAGATATAAGTTGTGGACATAATCTAACAGTTGAGGAAGGTATTATAGGTTCAAAAAATCACTTAATTGAATGTAAAGGTATTGTTACAACCGCTCATATAGAACATGCATACATTAAAAGTTTTGGTTCAATAAACATATTACGAGGGGTTCTAAGCTCGTTCATTTATAGCTCGGACCGGATATTATTAGATAAAAAGGCAACAATTGTTGGTGGTGAAATATGTTCTCAAAACGGGATCATCGCAGGAAACATAGGCAATGAGCATGAAGTTGAAACTAAAATAATTTTGGGAATAGACTTCCAAATAAAAGAAAAATTAGCCAAAGTACAAGTAGCGACTAAGGAAATTAATAAAGAGATAGAGAAAATACAGAAACTCTTGAACAAAGATTATAGCAGAATAGAGAAAAATAAGATAAAATATGCATATCTATCACTAAAAAACAAATTAAACAGTTTAAATAATTTTTCTAGAAGTTTGTTGGTTAGATTAGACAAAAATGACACCAGTTTATTAATCGTTCATGGAACAATATTTCCAGGAACAACAATAGAGATTTGCCATATGCGGTATCAGGTTGAACAGAAGCTAAGCAGAGTAAAGTTCTCCCTTGATAAAGAATATGGTAGAATTAGATATGAGAATGTCTAAACTTAAATCAAGGAGAATTAATTGACTATAATAATTCTAATTATAGCTGTAGTGATAATCATTGTATTAACAATAATTATTGTTGCTATTAATAACAAAATGCAGGGTTTACAGAATGAAATAAAGTTATTAAATACAGAAGTGTATAATAAATCAGAAGAACTAAAAAAACTTGCAATTATTGACCCGTTAACAGATATATACAATTGGCACAAATTAGATTCGGAATTACAGCATGAACTTGCAAGAATAAAAAGATCTCATAAACCTATGGGGGTCGTGTTAATCGGTGTCGACTCTATCAAGAATATAAATAGTGAAAATACAACTCGATTAGGGGACTATGTTCTAACAGAATTATCAGTTCTAATTAAACACAATACACGTAAAATTGATATAATAGGTCGTTGGCGTGGAGATAAGTTTCTAATAATATACTCTCAAACTGATAAAAAAACCGTTTTACTTCTTGCAGAAAAACTAAGGATAGCTATAGAAACACTTAAATTAAATGTTGTTGGTCCTGTTACTGCATCTTTGGGGGTAACACTTTCTTTAGAAGATGATGATGAAATTACTGTAATACTAAGAGCTGATAAAGCACTGTTAAAAGCCAAAAAGAATGGAAAAAACCGTGTTGAATTTTACTGAAATGGGAAAAAATATGAAAAAAATAATTGTGATAACAGGAACAAGTTCAGGAATAGGTAAAGAGACTGCTATTGGTTTAGCAAAACTAGGTCATAAACTTATTTTAATAAACAGAGATAGCCATAAATCTAAAGAATCATTAACAGATATAATTTGTGAGTCACAAAACAAAGAGATCTCAATGATATTTGCTGATCTTAGTAACAAGGATGAAATTAAAAGCGCAACAGATAAGATATCATTATCAGTAGACAGGGTGGATGTTCTAATAAACAATGCTGGATTATTTAATTCGGAATTAGAACTTAATTCAGTAGGAATTGAGATGAATATAGCTGTAAACTATTTAGCTCCCAAATATATGTCTGAGAATCTTCTACCACTGTTAAAGATATCAGAGCAAGGCAGAATAATAAATGTTTCATCTATGGTTCATAAAAAAGGAAAAGAGATAAAAGACGTATTAATTCCACCTAAAAAATATAGAGGATTCCAACAATATGCAAACAGTAAACTTGCAGTAGTTAATTATACAAAAGAGCTAGCAGAAACACTAAAAGATACTAATATAACTGTTAACAGTGTTCACCCTGGAGTTATAGCATCGGAAGTATTTAGAGACTACCCTACTTGGTTAAATAAACTTTTGTATAAGATATTACCAAATGCACAAGATGGAGCAAAACCTTCAATCAATCTTGCTACAAATTCTGAACTAGCTAATATTTCTGGTGCATATTTTAATAAAAACAAACAAGAATAATACTATTTGTTTATTATCTTAGCTGTTAGTTTAAGGTTTTGCCTGGTTCCACAAATAAACAATCTATCATTACCTTTAATTATAGTATCTTTATTAGGCAAAATAAGTTCTCCAGAATCTCCATCATAGATACATGTAATATTTAGATCTTCAGGTATACCTTTTACTTCTTTAAATTGAATAACTGATAGATCTGATATTATAGAACCAATAGGGACATTAATTATACAGAGTTCAAGTTCTCCAAATCCTATAAGTTTCCTAAGATCAGGACTTTCAATACTAACAATTAATTGATCAATTAATAACTCTGTAGCCCTTGCGATATGCTCTATTCCAATACTTTTATATACATCTTCATATTTAGGATCAATCATCTGAACCTGGACTTGTTTTATCTTCTTAAATTTAGCTAAAAGTGCAAATGAGATATTGTCAGAATCATTATCTAGTACACCGATACAAACATCCGCCTTGTCGATACCTGCATCTTCTAATACATTTAAATCTGTGGCACTTCCAGTAACTGTAACAGCCCCTGTAGATGAATATAACTCTCTACATACTTCAGCATTACTATCAATTATTACAACATCATGTTTCCCTGAAGTTAAAGTCTTTGCAAGACCTTTACCAACTAAACCACCACCAGCAATTAAAATATACAAATCAAACTCCTTAAGTTTACCTTTATCTCCAAGCTCTTCGGCTAAAGATTAAAAGTATTGGTAGAATTTCAAGTCTACCAGCTAACATTCCAATTATATAAGTTATCTTTACCACAGCTGGTAAATTAGACATTGTATCAACACTAAAAAAACATGGACCAATATTTCCCATTGCAGAGAACATTCCAGAAAAAGCGGCCCATCCACTTAAATCTGTAAAAAATGCAGTTATAAAACCACCAAAAGCTAAAAATATTAACCAACCTGTAAACAGTCCAGCAATTCTTTGTAGTTCATCTAGACTGACAAGAACTCCTTGATATTTTACATATGAAAGTGCGGTTCTAGGTAGTCTAAGTCTTTTAATCTGCCTAAGAAATAACCGCCATAAAATAATTACCCTTTGTACTTTAATACCACCAGCTGTAGATCCGATACAGCCACCAACAACCATAAGTAATAGGAACACCTGCTTAGCAAAAGCTGGGAAATAGAGGGAGTTTATATCTTCGGTTCCAAATCCTGTAGTAGTTAAAATAGATACAACAGTAAATATTGATCTTCTAAAACTCTCTTCTGGGTCTAGTGAATTTGGATTTATAGATCTGAAAAATATATTAGCTATAATTAATAGCGTAGTTACTAATACAATAAGAAAATATGTTTGAAGTTCTCTATTTGTAAAAAACTCTTTAAAATGACCTTTTAAGAATTTAAAGTGAAGGACAAAGTTCATTCCACCTAAAAACATAAAAAATGTTAAAGCGTACTCAATCTGTTTATAGTTTTTATATCCAGCTAATCTGAAATGATTAATACTAGAATCATAGGGGGAGAATCCACCAGTAGAAAGTGCAGTCATAGTATGGTTAACAGAATCAAAAAATGACATTCCTAATAGTTTTAATGTTATGATCTGAAATATAGAAATACCTATATAAACACCCCATAAAATCATTGCTGTTTTTTTTACACTAGGAGTTAATCTTGCAGAGTCAATTTTATGAGATTCCGCGGAAAGTAGATGAGAAAAGCCACTACCTGAGTTTGCAGCTATAGCTAGGAAAAATGTAATTATTCCAAGTCCACCTAACCATTGAGTAAAACTTCTCCATAAAATTATTGTTTTATCTAATGATTCAATATTTGTATATATGGTTATTCCAGTAGTTGTAAAACCACTAACCGTCTCAAAATAACAATCCAGGAAAGATTTTCCAGTCTCAAAAAAGAATGGTAAAGCTGCAAAGATACATAACTGAACCCAAGCTAATCCACATATTAACATACTACCTTTAAAATCAATTCTATAATGTTTAAATGAGAATCTTAAGATTGCTCCTACTATTAAAGCTATACCAGAAGAGATTAAAAATGAGTCGATTAAGGAATACTCTTTAATACCTATGGCAAAAAATATTGGGAGTAAAAGTAACCCCCCCATAACTAAGGTTAGAGTGCCCAGCATATTTAATATTGTGCTGAGATTTTCATTCTTTCGCATTGCCGGAATTATACTATACCTTCCAAGTTTATAGCAAGCTTTGATTTTATATTGAGGTTTCGTCGAATAAAAGATAGGATCCCAACATGGAGAAAAAGCTACATTTTTTATATAAAGACGAACAAATACCCATTAATTTAATACGAAGTAACCGGAAAAGCATGACTTTATCTATAAATACTGTAGGAGATATGGAAGTTAGAGCCCCAAAATTTTTATTGCAGTCTAATATCAAGAAATTCATAACAAATCAGACAGAATGGATAAATACAAAACTCCTTAGAGCAAAAAGCAATAAAATTCAATATTCATTAGAAATAGGGACAACAGTTCCTTTTTTAGGAGAAAAACTTCAGTTATTACAAGGGACACATAAAAGAGGAATAAAAAATGTTAATAATTCTTTACTTCTACCAGAGAATACTAATGATAAAAATAAACTATTAAATAAATGGTATCGAGAACAGGCAAGAGAGATTCTAACAAATTTAACAGATAAGTATACTATAATGATGAAACTTGAATACAATAAAATCTTCATAAAAGAGCAAAAAACAAGATGGGGAAGTTGTAGTGGAAAAAATAATCTTAACTATAATTGGAAAGTAATCTTAACAGATATAAAACTAATTGAATATCTAGTAATCCACGAAGTATGCCATCTAAAACATTTAGATCATTCCACAAAATTTTGGAATTTAGTAGCAACATTGGATCCTGAATTCAAAAAACATAAAAACATGTTGCAAGAGGCTGGCTATTATCTTCTTTCCTTCCTAAAATAAACTCATGAAAAACAAATTAGTTTTAATCGTTTTATTTGTATTTGGAATCTTGTTATTTAAAATAGGTTTTAAACTAATTGAACAAATCCCGCAAACTAAAAGCCAAGAAATTTTGGAGAGTGAGTTTTGGAGTTCAGATATTAAATTAAAATCTGATGGAACTTCTCTGAATGTTACTCCTAATTTCTTCTTTTTAACTATTCCTACACTAGTTGAATATCCAGCTGATAAAATTATATATTTTAATTTTCTAGATAGTTCTTTCAGAGGAGATACCACAATAATTACTGGTACCATTATACAAAACAGAAAAGTTATTTATAAGAACAGCTATTATTTTAAAAATAATAATGGTGCTGCTCTTTATAAAATTATAACAGAGGATTTAGTTACAAGTTCTGTTAATATAATAGATGAAGAATTCGAGTTAATATCAATAATGTCTACATATAAAACCTTTATAGATCTATGGGTTTTGTACGACGCTAAGTAATAATCTAGGATCATCGGTCATAACACCATCAACACCCATTTTATATAATCGTCGCATCTCATCTTCTTCATTTATGGTCCAAACTTGTACTTTTATTCCACGTTTATGTAGGACTTTAATAAAATACTTTGTAATAACGGTAGTAGAACCAGAAATAACAGGCACCTGCATTACTGGGGATCTTCCTAAAAATCTAGAAGCTGCTCTAAGAAGCCCTATATTTGATAAAATAACCCTAAGTCGAACTTCAGATCGTCCATAAGATGTTGCAACTTTATTTGACATTCTACGTATTGCTTTCAGATTTTCAGTGTGAAAAGATGCAACTACGACTCGATTAAAGGCATTTTCTTCTTTTAAGATATTAAACATACCAGTTACAAGCTTACTATTTTTATCTTTTAAATCTACATTAAATCTAGTTTTTGGAAAAATTTTTAATACGTCTATGAATTTCATTAAACGAATACCTTGACTTGAAAATGGCCTTTTACCATCATTATCAACAAATAGAAAACCTAGATCTAGGTCTTTTAATTCACTCCAACTTCTAGTTGCAATATTAGCAGTATTACCATCTAATTTGAAGGAATTATCATCATGCCATACAAATACAACTCCATCGGAACTGATATGAACATCTGTTTCAATAACATCAACCCCAAGATCAACAGCACTTTGAAATGCCTGCATTGAGTTCTCTGGGAAATATTTAGAATCCCCACGATGAGCAGTCACTTTAATAGAGTTGTTAAAAAATTCATATTTATTATACATAATCACTCACCTCTTTGTGACTATCTGGTATTTTTAAGATATCTCTTGGTTTACTACCATTTTGAGGCCCAATAATTCCTCTCTCTTCCATCTCTTCAACCAGACGAGCTGCTCTATTGTAACCAATCTTAAGTCTCCGCTGTAAAAATGATGCTGAAGCCTTTTTTGCTGTTATTACAATTTCTAATGCTCTATTATAAAGTGGGTCATCACCAAAAAATGATTTATCAGTTTCTTCTTCACCCTCTTCATCGTCATCAATAAATATTTCATCGTCAATATAATCTGGTTCTCCAAGCTGTTTAACATAATCAACAACACTTTCTACCTCTTCATCAGATAAAAATGAACCCTGAATTCTAACAGGAAATGGATCCCATGATGATGAAAAGAGCATATCTCCACGACCTAATAGTTTCTCTGCTCCCATACCATCTAAAATGATTCTTGAGTCTGTCTTACTTGATACCATAAAAGCAATTCTAGATGGGAAATTGGCCTTAATCAGACCTGTAATAACATCTATTGATGGTCTTTGTGTTGCTAATACTAAATGTATCCCTACAGCTCTACTCATAGCTGCTAAACGGGCTAATATACCTTCCAGTTCTTTACCTGATGTAGCCATTAAGTCGGCAAACTCATCTACAATAAGCACTAAATATGGGATCTTAGTAGTTGCTATATTCTGCTCTTTAATTCGTTTGTTATAGGTTGTAATATCTCTTACACCCATAGAGTCTAAGAGAGCGTATCGTCTTTCCATTTCAAAAAGACACCACTGAATTGCCTGAAATGCTCGTTTTGGGTCTGTAATAACAGGAGTTAATAGATGAGGAATACCATTATATAATTTTAACTCAACAATTTTTGGATCAACCATTATTAGCTTTACATCGTTATGAGATCTTTTACACAGTATGGAACATATTAAAGAGTTAACACATACTGATTTACCAGCCCCAGTAGCTCCAGCTATTAATAAATGGGGTGTTTTTGCAAGATCAATTATTTTATTATCACCATTTATACTCTTACCCAATACAATCGGAATGGCACTATCATCATAAGAGTCTTCTTTAGCATCGATTAACTCACTAAAAGTTACAATAGATCTTTTTTTATTTGGAACCTCAATACCAACAGCATGTTTTCCTGGAATAGGAGCAACAATCCTAACATTAGATGCAGCTAGTCCAAGAGCAATATTATCTGAAAGATTTACAATTTTTGATAGTTTAACACCTGGTGCAGGAAGTAGTTCAAACATAGTAATAACTGGACCTTTTTTTATTCCTGTGACCTTACCTTTTATATTAAACTCTTCTAGAGTTTGTTCTAATATAGCTGCTGATCTTTTTGTTGCTTCATCGATCTCTTCGTATGAATGGTCCGATTTTAAAGATAAAATTCCTTCTATAGGAACAATATAATCATTTGATGTTGGGTTAATTTGACTATATGTTTTTCCCTCAGGTTCAAGAACTCTGGTTACTGGTTCAATTTCTGGTATTATTTCTGGTATTATTTCTGGGTCAATTATCGGTTCTGATTCAATTACCTGTTCTAGTTCAATTATCGGTTCTGATTCAACTTCTGATTCAACTTCTGATTCAACTTCTGGTTCAATTTCAACATCTGCCACCAAATCCTTACTAAACCACTCATCAGTTATAGGTGGTTCATCAATGTAGTCATGTTCTGAATCATCAGCAAGAAAAGCCAAAGCTGGATCCTCTTCCATAATTACACCCTGATTAACATTAAATGTTTCAAACTCATCAAAACTATCAATGTAATCACTTTCTTCTTTTGTTAATTCTGTTTCAATCATGTCAGATAAGGCGTTATTAGATGCGTCTAATGCATCGATGTCTACCTCTTCTGTACTATCGGGAAAAATAGGTTCCTCAAAAGGAATATTCTTGGCAATCTCCTCTTTTTTTTCTTCATTAACATAATACTCATTAATCTCACTACGTATTTGATCGATCTGGAATCCTAAACTTTCTTCTGAATCAGGTTCTTCTAAATCAGACTCTTCTAAAAAATCTTCTTCAGGACTTATTGAGTTTTTTTCAAATTCTGTTTCTTCTCTATTTAATATATCTTTATCAGAACTAAGATCATCAATATCTGGATCAACTTCAGAGTAGATATTACCATAGGCAAAATTTGAATCAATATTTTTTGCGATAGTAACTATAGCTGACTCATCTGTCTTAGTAGACATAGCAGTTATATCATCCAGAATTGGAGATTCTTCATCTTCTTCAACATCTTCAGTTAATTGCCTTTTTATAACAATTTTAGCAGAGAGTGCTAATATTGCTGTAATACCTAATAAAATAAAAACAGAACCAAGGTTACTATTAGCAGTATCAAAGTGCTCATGAAAAAAATTGATTACTGGATCTTTTTTATCTGAAAACAGAATTTTCAATATGGTTGAAATTGGGAAAAACATAAATATAGAGGCGATAGAGCTAAAAAAAAGTAACTTATCGAGAGGTTTTTTTACAATTAAATATGCACCAAAAAAAAGTAGTCCTGGAATATAAACAGCAGCTATATGAAAGGAGTTATATAATAGAGCAGTAAAAATATCTCCTCTGAATCCTAATATAGTTAATAATAATAATATAAGCTGTAAAGTACCTATGATCACCAATGAATAGGCAGCAATTATGTCTTGTTTCTTTAACAATTAAGTTCTCCTTCTTATATTTATCGGTAGATAAAAAGGATATTTAACCTAAAATTAACCCTAAAATCCCAATAGGTATAAGATAAAAACTAAAGAAATGAAATTTTCCAGAATTTAGTAGTTTTAAAAGCAACTTCAAAGAGAAATAGCCAACAACCATTGTTGTAACAAATGAAAAGATAAGAACAGGAAGGGCAACAACACTTAAAAGCTCCCCACTATCACCAATATCTAATATTACTGCTCCTAATATAGCTGGAATAGCAATAATAAATGAGTACTCAGAAGCAGCTTCTCTACTAAGACCAGAGAAAATACCAGTAGTTATTGTAATTCCAGATCTTGAAACACCTGGTAATACACCAATACCTTGGGAAATACCAATTAAAATTGAACTTTTTAGTCCTGCTTCTTGAAATGGAGTTTTACCATTTAAATATTTACCTGCGATTAAAAAAGCTCCCGTGAAAATAAATAAAGCGTAAGCAACTTTTGGATTTTGAATATCCATATTATTAAAAAAGAGACCTATGACTGCAGTAATAAAGGTTGTTAATAGGATTAATAAAATAACATTAAATCTCTGTTTTACATCATTATCAGTTTTTAATTTATTTAGCTCAGTTAAAACCTTAATTAGTGACCAAATACGTTTTCTAAAAACAACAAAAATAACTACTAAAGTAGCTAAGTGAAGTAATATATCAAAAAGCACTGGAACATCTTGTAGCTCCATAAAATGTCGCAATATAAACAGGTGCCCCGAACTTGAAATTGGAAGAAATTCTGCAATCCCTTGTATAACACTTAAAATTAAAGCTTGTAAATAATTCATGAATTCCTCTTATTTTATTAATCTATATCTGGAAAAATTTGTTTAACAACATCATATGGTGTCACATCGAACTCTTCGTGACCATAATAAATTGCAGATCTAACTATTTTAGGTACATAATCTCGGGTCTCTTTAAAAGGAGCGGCTTCTATAAATAGCTCATCGGGAAGATCTCCCCACAGTTTCTGCCACCTCCAAACATTACCAGGTCCGGCATTATATGCCATACAAGATATTGAAAGAGTATAAAATCGGTCTACTAACCAATCGATATATGTTCCACCTAATAATATATTCATATCTGGATCAGTTAGATCAGGAGTACCTAAACCTAGATCGGTAGCTTGTTCAACAGCTGTCCTAGGCATTAGTTGTGATAAACCAACAGCTCCAGCTGATGAGACAACGTCCATATCAAACCCACTTTCAGTTCTTATTAAACCTGAAAAAAGTGTTGCTGGGAAATTATATGCAGAAGCTATTTCTACAATCTTATCTTTATAAGGTAATGGATAATATAGAGGGAAACTCTCTGAATTAAGAGGAACACTACTTTTAGATAAAAACCTTAATGTTTCCAAATGTTTATCTTCACTATCTAAAAGTGTAGCAAGCTCAATGGCAACATCATAGTTTAAGTCCTTAACTTGTTTTGTAAAAAGTAGTGATTCATCTTCCAAGCCATAAGTTAAAAAACCATGAATCCAAAAATCGTCATCTGTAAGTTCTGTAGAATCTTTTGGCTCTAATAGCACCAGATTTGACTCTCTTTTAAGTAGAGCGTTTGCAATATATGAGTAATAGGAAGAACTATCAGACGTAACAATACTATCAAGAGCCTCTTCTATTATTTTTTCTTTATTATCTGAGTAGATAAAATTATGAAAATATATTCTAGATAATATCCACGAAACTCTAGACTGATCCTGGATTGATCCTGATTTTTTTACAACTGATTCTATTTCTAAAACGGAATCCCACTCTTTGTTTTGAACTAAAGCTGTAATTACATGGTCAATAATATCTGAAGCATAGTTATTATCACTTAGTTGCCCAACATAAAACTTTAAATTTGAAACAACACTTTCAGTTTTTACATGGGATAAACTTAAAAGGTAGTACCATATTCCATCATCCTTTGTATTTCCAATCGGCATATCTTCTAATGAATCTTCCAATAGTTCTACAACGGCTCTATAACTATTTCTTTTGAAAAACAGAGCGGCATATGCAACAAGAGCATCATCTTTTCTGTCATCAATACTATTTTCCATAGCATAATAAAATGCGTCTAAGTTTAATGTAATAACATTTGAAGATTTTATAATTTTTGATACATTTTTAATTGATTGTTTAGTAGAGAATATTTCAGCATTTTTATACAGTAGTGGTCTTAACATATCTTGAGCAGAATTATATTTTCCACTACTAGCAGCTGCAAGAGCTTTAAACGTTAATTTTTCATCCTTAGAAAATCCTTTACCATAATCTGGGTATACATCTATAAATGAATAAGCTCTAGTTAACAAGTGAGAAAGAGGTTGATTGTAAAAAAGTGATCTATACTGATCTTCCCAATCTGAACTGTTTAACCGTGCACTAGATACGCACTTAAGCATATCTAACTCATAATTAGAATAATCAGAATATAAAGATCTATCTAAGTTTGAGATATATGGAACAACTTGGTCATCTTTTCTCTGCCAATATAAAGCTTCGATATATTGTTTTCTTATTCCAGGATAATCACCATCATAGATATCATAAAAATCTAAAGCATGTGCTTCTGCTTTAATATAATCCTTTTCGTGTAAGAGTTGTTTTAAAAGTTGGAATGCAGCTTTAGGTCCATAAAATGCATGTTTATTTTGAATTTCCTGATATAACAACTTATTACTAAACAGTAGCATATTGTTGTTTTTATAAACAAAAGACATATAATAGGATGCACCATCACCTAGTCTATTAATCTCAGTAATACTATTTTTTAAATAATCTACTTCAGACAAAAAACCATAATCTTTTCTTGAAACTTTTCCTAAAAAGTCCTCTTTTTTGAGACCAAACACCCTTCCAAGGGAACATGAGTTTACTAATAAAATGACTATTATTAGAGTAAGAATAGATAAATATTGTTTTTTAGTATTTTTATTGAACACAAACATGTATACCTTCAATCCTATTTAATTTAGTTTCTTGACATTTGAAGTTTACTGATAGCATAATATCATATGACTACAAACATAATAGCACTTATTATTATCCTATTAGTAATTATGTCTACTATAGGGATAGTATTCTACTTTAAAAATAAAGTTGCTCATGGACACGATAAGAAAAAAGATAAAAAATCTCTTTTAAAAGAAGCAACAAAAAGGTTAGCACATAACCCTAGAGACCCATCAGCACTACTGATTTTAGCAGATATATATTATAATGAAAACAACTTTGAGAAAGCATTACAAACTTATCGAATACTTCTTGATCTATGTGTAACTCAACCTACTCTGGATCAGGGGTTAATTAACTTTAGATATGGTATGAGTTCTTATCAACTACACTCATTTGATACAGCATATAAGTCTCTTCTATTTGCTTGGAGCTTGGATAAAGAGAACTATGTTCTAAACTCTACTCTTGGTAAAATTGAGTACAAACTAAAAAAATACGATAAAGCTGCAGGACTATTAAAAAAGTGTGTCGACGAAAAACCAAATGATAGTGATAATAGAAAATATTTAGGGCTAAGCTTTTTTAAATTAAAAGATTTTAAACTTGCCTATCCACATTTAGCGAAAGCAGTAGAAGCAGATTATAGCGATAAAGAAACTGTATTTAACTTTGCTAAATGCTGCCATAAAGTAAACCAAAGTGACAGAGCATTAAAACTATTTACAGGTCTCCGACTAGATGATAAATGGGGCCCAAATGCAGCACTTTTTGCAGGAACAATTAATACATCTCAAAGAAATTATGATGATGCAATAGTAGACTTTGAAGTTGGTCTTAGAAACAGTAATATCGTTTCGGATATTAAAGTTGAGATACACTATAGACTTGCTTTAGTTTTTGCAAAAACTGGACAGCACGATGACTCTATAATGCATTTGAAAAAAGTTAATAATTTATCAATAAATTATAAAGATGTTCCTATTTTACTTAATAGATTTAAAGAGTTAGCTGTAAATAGAAACCTTGGTTCATATCTTAATTCTCAAACTCCTGAATATGTTAACTTATGTAAAAGCATTGTTGCAGTTACATTCTCTAAATCATCAATTAAAATAATTGATATAGTTCAAGGAAGTTCTGACTTTGTAGAAATTATTGCAGAAGTAAAAAATAGAAAGTGGGAAGATATTATCCTTTTTAAGTTTATGAGAACAGAGGGCGACATTGGAGAACTTGTGATTAGAGAATTATATGCTAGATTAAAAGATACTAGAGCTGGTAGAGGTTTTTGTTTTACATGTGGTAGTTTTTCTGAAGGCGCTCAAAGCTTTGTTGAAGCAAGACTTATTGATCTAATCGATAAGCCTAAACTTCTAAAATTCCTCAACAAAGTTGATAACTAATTATTACTTAGTATTAAAAAGTTACGCTTATCATCTAAGAAAGGCACTTTTATAGGTATTATCTTTGTATCGTTCACTAAATTATCAATAACTTTAAGTTCTTGAACTATAGTCTCTTTTTTACCTTTATATGCAAATATAATCCCTTCATCATTTAATAAGGAAAGTAGACATTTTGTTATTGGTGGCTCCATTGGAGTAAATGCTCTAAAGGTTACAATGTCAAACCTCTCTTTTATTTTCTCTACAGCAGACTCTCTAACAGTTACATTTTTAAGCCCAAGGGTTAATATTGCATTTCTTAAAAAATTACACCTTTTCCCAGACCTTTCAATCAGATGAAATTCAACTTCTGGTAATATTATGGCTAATGGAATTCCTGGGAAACCACCACCAGAACCAACATCGGCTATTGTTTTTGGATCAAGTTTTCTAATTTCATGAACTCCAGCTAATGAGTCTAAAATATGTTTAATAATAAAAGTATCTCCTGTTGCATTTACAAGGCTATACTTAGGATTAAATAACATTACTTCATCTATATATTCAGTAATTAAATCTAACTGCTCACTTGCATAATCTATTTTTAGTTCTTTTAATCCATCTATTAATACTGACACTACTTCTTACCACCTTTTCCAAGCATTAGCAGAAGAACTGCAATATCTGAGGTTCTCACACCTGATATTCTAGATGCTTGTCCTACACTTAGAGGTTTTATTTTTGTAAGCTTCTCTTTGGACTCATTTGATAATCCATCAATAGCTTTAAAATCATAATCGACTGGAATTTTTACTTTTTCCATTTTCATGAATTTTTTTACTTGTTGGTTTTGTTTAACTATATAACCCTCATATTTGATATCCAACTCTACATGATTTAAAAGTGGTTCAGAATATTTTTCTAATTCAGGAACAACCTCTTTTACATTATGAATTGAAATTGTTGGATCTTTAACCACATCGTATAAGGTTTTGCCTAATGCATTCTCTTTTATTGTTTCTGATAAAAGCTCTTTTTTAATTCTACTATCTCTTAATAAGTCTTTGATTGCATCTATATTTTTAACTTTCTCCTGGAATTTCAAAATATCTTCCGAGGTTCTAATTCCCGCTCTTTGCCCCATTTCAAAAAGTCTAATATCAGCGGCATCGTGTCTAAGGTTTAACCTATATTCAGCCCTAGAAGTAAACATTCTATATGGTTCATCGGTTCCTGTTGTAACAAGATCATCGATTAATACTCCAGCATAGGCTTCAGATCTATTTAGTATTAGAGGTTCCTCACCTCTCATTTTTAATCCAGCATTAATACCTGCCATTAATCCCTGAACTCCAGCCTCTTCGTACCCAGAGGTACCATTTGTTTGACCAGCAAAATAGAGCCCACTAAGAGCTTTTGTCTCTAAAGTTGGATAGAGAGATGTTGGGTCAATATAATCGTATTCTACGGCATATCCTGGTCTCATAATCTCTACGTTTTCAAGCCCTGGAATAGTTCTAATAAATTGTGCTTGAACATCTTCTGGCAGAGAAGATGATATACCATTCATATACATCTCTTCAGTATTCATACCTTCTGGTTCTATAAAAATCTGATGTCTTCCTCTTTCAGGAAATCTAGTCACTTTATCCTCAATTGAAGGACAATAACGTGGACCTTTACCAACGATATCACCACCATACAGAGGTGATAAGTGCATATTATCTGAGATTATTTTGTGTGTTTCATCATTTGTATAAGTTATATGACAAGGAACGTATGGTCGATCAACTATTTCATCATAACTAAATGAAAACGGATACATTGTAGCATCCCCACTCTGCTCTTCCATCTTTGAAAAGTCTACTGAGGATTTTTTTATTCTTGCAGGAGTTCCAGTTTTCATTCGCCCTAAATTAAAGCCTTTAGACCTTAGATCAGCTCCTAGCCCTATCGCAGCGGGTTCACCTATACGTCCACTTGAAGCTGTATATTTACCAATAAAGACTTTACCATCCAAGAAAGTCCCTGCAGATATTATTACACTTTTTGCACTAATACTGTTACCACGCTCAGTTTTCACACCAGTACAGTTTTCATTTTTTTTGTCAGTTAAAATCTCAACGACAGTGTCCTGAAAAACAGAAAGATTATTTTGTGACTCTACAGTTTTCTTGGCTAACGTCTGGTATAAAAACCTATCAGCCTGGGCTCTAGGAGCTTGTACAGCAGGGCCTCTACTCTGATTTAATATTCTAAACTGAATCATTGATGCATCTATTAGTTTAGCCATCTGACCACCTAATGCATCAATCTCCCGAACCATATTACCCTTTGCAAGACCACCTATTGCAGGGTTACAAGATAGCTTCCCTATTTGGTCTAAGTTTTGAGTTATTAAAAGGGTTTTAAACCCCATTCTTGATAGTGCTAAAGACGCTTCTATACCTGCGTGCCCAGCACCTACTACTATTGAATCATAATCCATATTTATTTTCCTACACAAAATTGGGAGAACATATTTTCTAAAATATCAGCGGTGGTTACTTCTCCTGTAATCTCGCCTAAACAATCTAATGCTTCTTTTATATCCTGGGCAACTAAATCTAATGGAGTCCCAGATGCCATACCATCTCTAAATAATTTTAATTCGCTTAGACATTTTTCAAGTAGATCCTTCTGTCTCTCTGAATCTATAACAGCATCATCAGTTTGAACATAATTACCTTTGAATATTTTCTCTTTTATTAACTCTTCTAGTTCAGTAAAACCTTCATGATTTATTGTACTTATACCTAAAAAACCTTCCGGAGCAATAACACCTGGGTTATCTATTTTACTCCATAAAGCAATAAAATTTTCTTTGACTTTTAATTTATTAAACTGCTCTTTTTCATCATCTTGCAAACCTTCAGATCCATCAACCAAGTAGATAATAATATCTGCATTCTCTACAATATTCTGAGTTCGTTTAATTCCTTCAATCTCAACTGAATCTGTGGCGTTTCTAATTCCTGCAGTATCATATATTTTTACAGGTATACCACCTAAAGAGATCCAAGACTCTAAATAGTCTCTTGTTGTTCCATGAACTTCAGAAACAATAGATCTATCTTCTCTTAAAAACAGATTAAACAGTGATGATTTTCCAGCATTTGTTTTACCAGCTAAGACAACTTTAACACCTTCTTTATAAATTCGCCCTGCACTATAAGTTGCTAAAAGTTTCTCAATTGATTTCTCAGCCGTTAAAATATCATGAATTGGAACATGGGCTAAACCACCCTCATCTTCAGGGTAATCTAACTGAATCTCAATTGCTGATATAGTATTTAAAACAAGACTCTTAATTTGATTGATCTTATCTTCAATATTACCAGAAAGTCTATTTAATGCTAAAGATTGTGCCTCTTTAGATTTTGCACTAACAATATCCTGAACAGCTTCCGCTCTAGTTAAATCCATTTTCCCACTGGCAAATGCTCTAAAAGTATATTCACCAGGAGATGCATTTCTAAAACCTATATTTTTAAAGGCATCAATAATTCTTTTGATACCAGGTAAACTACCATGACAATAAATTTCAGTACTATCCTGTCCAGTATAACCATTTGGTGCTCTAAAGGTTGCAACCATTACCTCGTCTAACTTCTCTTTTGTTAAAGGATCTAATATAAACCCATAATTCATCTGATTATGATCTGAATTCAGTAGTTTTTTACCATTTGAGAATAATTCTGCTGTTTTTTCTATAGATCCAGAACCACTAGTTCTTATAATTGCCAAGGCACTCTCAGCCCATGGTGTTGCAAGTGCTACAATAAGATCGTCTGGATCGTAATTAAAATTTTTCATACCACTGAAGAATATAACAAATATTTAACTCTTTAAAGATTGAGATAACATAAAAACAATATTATTATCTTATACATGAAACCTAAAGTATACGGTCATAGAGGTATTCCATCTTTAGCACCAGAAAATAGCTTAAAAAGTTTTGCACTACTATTAACCCACAACATTGAAGGAGTGGAGCTCGATATACATATGTCTGCCGATGGACAATTAGTTGTAATTCACGATTTTAATACCTACAACATGACTGGTATTTATAATGAGGTTTGTGAAACAAATTATTCTGAACTAAAAAAATTAGATATTGGAGAGGAACAATCTATTCCACTATTAGAAGATGTTTTTTTACTGTTAAAAGATAAGATTCATTATGACATCGAAGTAAAATCCCCTAAAAAGAATAGAAAAGAATTAGTGAAAAAGCTATTTGAATTGATCATGAAACATAATCTACAACAACATTGTTTTATATCTAGTTTTGATCCTCTAGTATTATTACACTTCAATAGATTTAAAAGTAATATCCCAACAGCAATTCTCTATTGTAAAAAGAAAACACTTCCATTTTTTTTAAGAAATGGATTAGGTCTGTTTTTTACTAAAGTCGATATAATAAAACCAAATATAACTCAGCTAAAAGGGTTACATTTTTACATCTATACAAAGATTCTAAAAAAGAAATGTTATACCTGGACTGTCGATAGTCCAGAAGACTTTAAATTAGCAGAAAAAGCTGGTTGTATTGGGATCTGTAGTAATTTCCCTCAGAATTTTAATTCGTGAATAATTTTTCCAACTTCTAATCCGTAACTTAAATATGCAAAACTTTCACTTCCAAGTTCCCCACTATATTCGGCACTAACTGACTCTGTTTTTAAAATTTTACTTGTACGAATATCTATTAAAGAGAAACTACCTGTTAATTTAATCAAGATTTGATCATCTTGTGTTTCTATAACTTCCTTAATTTCATCCCCTATTATCAGATAATTATAAAACCCGTCTGTTATTCTATCTAACTCTCTTAAATAGCTTTGTAGTGGCTCATCTAATTGATACTGAGGTGTAACCTCCACTGGATTCCCTTTATCTAATAAGAACCTGTTAACACCCTCTAATACCATACCATTTTTAAAAGCTATAAGTTTTGGTATAGACTGAAGATCTGATTTTACATTGTATTTAATAGAGGTTTTAGATTCTTCTAATAATTTTTCCAATTTAGTTTTGAACAGACCTATCTGGGATTCTAAGTTATGATTATTTTGCCAAGGAGTGAATACATTAAATAGTTCATCGATATTTAGAATTGTGATTATTTCTGAAGTACCACTTTTTAGGGGTTTAGGGGGGATAAACTCTATAAAGTTATCTCTAATAGGTATTGTCGTAACCCTTACTCTGGAATCCCAACCTTCAGTAAAAGAGATTTTATATGAAAAACCATTATAATCTTTATTAGAATTGTCATTAACTTCAAATAAAAGTCTATTTTGAATAGGATAATCGATAGTTAAAGTATCAAATGATTCTAATAAACGATATTCTATAGAATCAACAAGACTGTATATTTTATCCATAATATCAAGAATTGAATGTGAGTAAAACTCATCTTCTTTGTCTAACATAAAACCGAGAGCTGTTAGATAGCTGTCAAAGGATTTAAACATTTCTCCATCTGTTAACAACTTATCACCTAAAGTTTCACTTTCATGGGAATAATCTATCATTTCATCATACCGGTTTGCATATAATTCGATTATAGGTGTAAAAAAAGATCTATTTATTCTAACAAGAATATAAAGATTTTCATCGTTGTTCCATTTATCTAATATAGAAATTTTCTGCTCAAAGTCTGTTAAGCTTCTCTTATATGCCTCTTCTAAAAGCAGATCTAGAGTTGAATTCAAATAGTTATTGGAAGGTATTTCAAATCTGGAGTAAAGTTGGTCTATTACAGATTCAAAAGATGCCTTGATCTGTTCTTCTGGATCGTTATTAACTCCATGTCCAACAATATAAATAGAAATATCATCATCTTCTGGGGGCTCCGTCACCCAGCTAGGAATTTTATTTGTCTGACATGAGAATAAAAACAGAATTACAAGAGAAAGACATATTTTATAATTCTTCAATAATAGATTCCAAAATTGGTAAATCAGTTATATTTGAATCATTTAAATCAATAAGCAAATAATTACTTACCTGAAGAGTATCTAGTACAGCATTAAATCCAATGGTGTCACTATAGCCCCCCACAATTATAGACCTGCTAAAAGGCTCATCTACTAACAAGTTGTTATCAATTATAAGTTCAGAACTATTCACTAAAATTGAATCGATATAATAATCGATACTAAATCCAGTCTCAATAAGTGAAAAGTTAATTATTAAATTGATGCTTTGACCTTCAATAAGTTTAACAATATCCACAACTTCGGAATTTATATCAGAAGATGTAATTGAGTTTTTTAAAAAACCGTCCTGACTAAACAGACTAAATGTGTAATTTCCATGTTCGTTATAGATTATTGATCCATCATTACTGTTTAGAGGTATAAAATCTAAGAGTATAGAGAAGTCTTTTATGCTGTTATCTATTGGATCAATACCGTTGTCTATTGGATCAAATGGAAACAGAGAGTCATCTGATAAAAAGCCTTGATCAGAATTAATTTCCATTCCATAAAAATCTTGAACTAACATTGGGTTAGTTTCACCATAAGAGTAGATTTCTAGTTCTTTATTAACTTCATCAATATAATTACCATTAAAATAGAGAACCTTAAATTCGTTTTCATAATTTTGACTTAAAGAAAGTTCAACCATTATCGGGTTTATTACAAATGAGAAGTTTACGTAAATATTTGACTCAACATAAGATTCAAGTTTATATGGATATAGTTCTAACTTTATATCAATAAATCCTACCCGATCTAATGTATCCCAAACTGCTGAATTTGTACCATCTGAGAGGTATCCTTCAAAAAAGACTTCATCTTCAAAACTCCATACAAGATATGGATCAATATATTCTGAATATGTTACTTCACTTTCCAAAAGTACTTTAGAATTTGTATATAGATATAGAGACGGATGCAATCCAAAAACGCTTCCACTTAAAAAACCAGAATATACAATAAATTCTGCTTCATATTCACTTGCTATAGAATCATTGTCATATACTGTTATTTGTATATTATAGAGACCGTCTTGAAAATCAGTAGTAACTTCAAATTTAGGATTAGGATACTCTTCTAAATCTATATCATATTCAAGAGTTTCCCTGAATTCATTGTTCATATTATTGTGGTCTAAAGGGGTAATTTTTACAATTGCAGAAGTTAAATCAACTATAACAGAGTCGCTGCTTTTAGTAAGAGAAATATCAAAAACATCCCCTATTGTAAGAACTTGACCAGGGTCTATGGAGTCAACTATTACAGAATCTGTATCTAAAGAAAGATTGCCACAAGATGAGATAAGAATAACAGAGATAGCTAATAAGCATATTCTTTTCATGTTTATATTATACGCCCAACATACTAATCATACAACGTCAATACCTTGTTGATTGACATTTATTCCTACTATTAATACTATTAAAGAGCATCTATTCTTGGGAAAGGTGACATTTATTCATATTTTTAAAAAATAAGGACTTGATTCTAAAGGACAGGTACCATGTATAAAACAGACTATGGGATTATAGGGGATGGTCTATTAGCCACCCATTTATGCCATTATTTCACCTTAGAAGGAATTCCTTTTTTAAGATGGAGTAGAAAATTAGATAATAAAACTCCCACCATAAAATTAGATGGTTGCAAGTATATTATAATATTAATCTCCGATGATTCTATCTCCAACTTCCTAGACAATAACTACTTTAATAATAGCATCTCAGTAATTCATTTTTCTGGCTCAATGAACAGTAAAAAAGCTGTTGGATTTCACCCTCTTATGTCATTTGGCCCTAAACTTTACACACTAGAAGAGTATAAAAACATTCCATTTATTTGCGAAGAATCAGATATTACTTTTGATTCTGTTTTCCCTACTTTAACAAATAAATATTATACTATGAACCCAGAAATGAAGGCACTATATCACTCACTTTGTGTTATCAGTGGAAACTTTACAACTCTTCTTTGGCAAAAGGTTATGAAAGACTTTGAAAAAGATTTAGACCTACCTAAAGAGGTACTATTACCTTACTTATCAAAGATCTTTGATAACCTAAAAGATGACCCTTTTAATGCACTAACTGGACCTATTAAAAGAGGGGATAAAAATACAATAAAACGAAACAAAAAAGCCTTAAAACATAGGATATGGAAGAATATTTATAGCCTATTTAATAAAGCCTACAAAAAGGAGCTTATATGAACATAATTGATTTTAAAAAGTTTAAAGAGAGTAGCAAAAAAATATCTATGATCACATGTTACGACTACTGGACAGCAACAATTGCAGAAGAATCAAACGTTGATTCTATTTTAGTTGGAGACAGTCTAGCTATGGTAAGTCATGGTTTTGATTCTACAATACCTGCAACAATAGACCTAATGTCTTTACATACGGCCGCAGTGAGAAGAGGTGCCCCTACAAAGTTTATTATTGCAGACATGCCATTTTTATCCCATAGAAAGAGTTTAGATTCAGTTTTAGATTCAGTGGGGAAACTAATGCAGTCAGGAGCAAATGCTATTAAACTCGAGGGAGTTAAAGGCCATGAAGAGACAATAAAATACATTGTTGAATCTGGAATCCCTGTTATGGGGCACTTAGGTCTGACACCACAATCATTTAATGCCTTTGGCGGATTTAAAGTTCAAAGCAAAACAGAAGAAGCTGTAGTACAATTGATAGAAGATGCATTAAAGCTACAGGAACTAGGTTGTTTCTCCATTGTTTTAGAATGCATACCAGACTCTGCTGGAAGAAGAGTATCAGAAATATTAGATATTCCGACAATTGGAATAGGTGCAGGGAAAGATACAGATGGACAGGTATTAGTTTTACAAGATATGTTAGGTGTAAATACAGGTTATACACCTAAATTTGTTAGAAAGTTTATAGATGGGGCGAACCTTATAAAGTCAGCTTTAAATGAGTATGACTCAACAGTAAAGTCAAAGGATTTCCCAGGTAAAGGAGAGAGCTACGGTGGCTAAAATAATAGAAACGATTGATGAATGGAAAGAGATATACAACAGCCAAATAAAAGGTAAAAAAAGCTTGGGGCTTGTTCCAACAATGGGAGCTCTGCATATTGGTCACAAAAGTTTAATCAAAAGATCTGTAAAAGAGAATGATATAACTATATGTTCCATTTTTGTAAACCCAACACAATTTAATAGTTCTACAGATTTAAGAAACTATCCAACTACAATTGAAAAAGACAAACAGATATTAGAATCAGATGGATGTGATTATATATTTATACCAAATAAACAGATGATGTACCCTGATGGATATCGATACAAAATGACTGAAAATAAGTTTAGTACTAAATTATGTGGAGCACATAGACCTGGCCACTTTGATGGTGTATTAACAGTTGTTCTAAAATTATTAAATGTAGTAAGCCCAGATAATGCATATTTTGGAGAGAAAGATTGGCAGCAATATAGACTGATAAAAGGAATGATAGACTCTATGTTTTTACCATACAACATTATCCCTTGCCAATTAATTCGGGAGGCTGATGGTCTAGCATTTTCTAGTAGAAACTCACTTTTAACTCCAGAAAATCGGTTGAAGGCACCTAAATTATATAAAATTATCTCTAGTGGAATAGATACAGATCAAATGAAAAACAGACTAACGGAGTTAGGATTTGTAGTAGATTATATCGAGATTGAAGATAATAGAGTATTAGCTGCAGCAACCCTAGGCGATGTGAGGTTAATAGATAATGTCAAAAGGTAACATCGTTTTACAAGTAACAGGTTCTATCGCAGCATTTAAGGCTGGAACTCTGCTCTCTACCCTTGTTAAAAATGGGTACAATGTTCAGTGTGTAGCAACTGAAAGTGCACTAAAGTTTATTGGGGAGGCCACATTAGAAGGAATATCAGGAAATCCTGTTAAAACTTCAACATTCACTAAAGGTGAAATGATGGATCACATAAAATTAGCAAAATGGGCGGATCTATTTGTGACCTACCCAATTACCGCAAATAGTTTAAATAGACTTAACTATGGTTTAGCTGATGATCTAATTGGGGCAACATATTTAGCCAATAATTTTAACAAACCATATTTATTAGCCCCTGGTATGAATGTAGAGATGTTAAACCACCCTAGGGTACAAAAATCCATAAAAGAATTAGAAGAGTACGGATGTTATATTTTTGATACCGAGGAAGGTCTTTTGGCATGTGGGGATGTTGGAAAAGGTCGGGTAATTGATCCCGGGACCGTTTTTTTAAAGATTAAGGAATTAGTTTGGAAATCTTAATTACTGCTGGGGGTACAGAGGAACCTATTGATGGTGTTAGAACAATAAGTAACTTTTCTACAGGTAGAACTGGAGCAGTTTTAGCAGATTGTTTCTACAATGCTGGATTTAAAGTGACTTTATTAACTTCCCTTAGAGCACTAAACCCTAAGCAAGATGTGAATATCATCCGTTTTTCATCATTCAAAGATTTAGATAATAAGTTAAAAGATATTTTGGGAAACAACCATATTTCTGGGGTTATTCATGCGGCAGCTGTTAGTGATTATAGTGTTGATTATTTAGAATCTGAAGGGGTAAAAATAACTCCCTCAGAAGATATTAAAATAGACTCATCTAAACCTTTATCAATAATCTTAAAACCAAACTTTAAAATTCTTGAAAAATTAAAAAAGTACAGTGGGTCCCCTATGAAAGTAATTGGATTTAAATTAACAAAAAATGCAAATAAGATAAAAATAGCAGATAAAGTAACCACTCAATTTGAAAGTGGAGCAGTTGATTTTGTAGTGCATAACGATTTATCATCTATTAATAAAGAAATTCATATATCAACTATTTACAAAGATAATAAAGTATATAAAAATTGCAAGACAAAAGATGAACTAGGAACTGCCCTAGTAGAGATATTTAAGGAGATTTAATGATACTCTGTATAGATGCTGGGAATACACAACTTTTTGGTGGAATATATTCTGGAGAGAAAATAATACTTAGATTTAGAAAACGTACAGGCGAGGGTTCATCTTCTGATGAGATTGGTATATTCCTGAAAAATGTTCTAATTGCCAACGAATTAGATCCAAAAAATGTAAAACAGATAGCCATATGTTCTGTTGTTCCAGACGAAAACCACTCTTTAGCTAGTGCTTGTGAAAAATACTTTAAGCTTAAGCCTTTTTTTCTAAGAGCAGGAATAAAATCTGGATTACAAATTAAATATAAAAACCCATTAGAACTTGGTGCAGATAGAATTGCAACAAGTATAGGTTCTATTAAGCGTCACCCTAATAAAAATCTAATAATTATAGATATGGGAACAGCTACAACATTCGATATTGTAACAAGTAATAGAGAACATCTTGGAGGAGCAATTATTCCAGGTTTAAGAATTGCAATGGACTCCTTAGAGCAGAGGACTGCAAACCTACCAAAAGTTGAAATTATAAGACCAAGTGCTATTTGTGGAAGATCAACAGTAGAAAATATTCAATCTGGACTGTTTTATGGGGCTATTGGAATGTTAAAAGAGATGGTCACAAGATTTACTGATGAATGTTTTGATGGGGAAAAACCTGTAATAATTGGAACTGGTGGTTTCAGTGGCTTATTTAAACACATTGAAATATTTGATTTTGTTTATCCTGACTTAGTATTAGAAGGAATTAATAAGGCCTTGGAATTGAACAGGTGAAAATAACAATAATAGGTCCAGGGAAACTTAAAGAAAAATACCTAAAAGAGGGTATTGCAGAGTATATGAAACGTCTAACATCTTATTCAAAAATGGAGATAATAGAGGTTCCTGATGAAAAATGCCCTGAAAACTTAAGCCCTGCAGATATGGAAATTGTTAAGAAAAAAGAAGCGGATAAAATTTTAGCTAAAATTAACCCGAACTCTTTTATAATCACACTAGAATTAGAAGGAAAACTTTTATCTTCGGTCGAACTTGCAAATAAAATTGAAAAGATTACTGTAGACGGAAATAGTCACATTACATTTATAATTGGAGGATCTTTAGGTTTACATAGTTCAGTTAGAGAAAAGAGCAAATTCAAACTCTGTTTTTCTAAAATGACCTTCCCCCACCAATTAATTAAATTAATATTAATTGAACAAATCTACAGAAGCTTCCGAATATTAAGGAATGAACCGTATCATAAATAAAATTAATATCATTCTTCTCGCTTTTGGATTCCTTTTTGTAACAACTGGAGTTGTTTTAGGAATAATTGATCTATCTTCTTATCAGGCTTCAACAATTCGTCTGATGGAAATCTTTACTAGACTAACTGGACTTTTTTTATTAGGAACTTTTACAGCTAGAGTTCTTTACAATTTTATATCTGGAAAGAAACAGATTTCAAAAGAGAACAAAGAGAAGTATATCGATTCTATATACGATAAAAAGACAAAACTATATAACAGGTCGTATTTAAAAACTAACTTTACAGAAATATTTGATAATAACCCAGCAATATTTAAAAACTGTATTTGTGCTTTTATTGATATCGATAACTATAATGTACTTAAAAGTGAATTTGGATTAGATGAAGCAGACCATACTCTTAAAAAAATTGGTGATATTATATCTAGTTCTAAAAGAGAAGGAGATTTTGCATTCTCTTTTGTTGAACAGGAATTCCTAATTTTTTATATGAATACAGAGCAAGAGTTTATCAACAAAAAACTTTCTGATCTTAAAGAGGTATTTAATAACTTTACAAAAAAAGAATACCCATCTGATAGTGTAAATTTCACACTAAGTATTGGTACAGCTAAATATTCTTATGGTGAAGATTTATCAGATATTATACATAGAGCTAATAAAGCCATGTATGTCTCAAAATATACAGGGAAGGATAAAGTAACAAATTTAAGCTAATATAATCGCCGCTCTAAATTAAATTTCTTACGCTCTACCCCTGGATTATCTAAGCATGTTTTATCTGCTATTGTTGTATTAAACTTGACCCCTTCTAAATCCTTACATCCCTCTGCTGAATAATATTCAGAAACTACAAACGAGTTCAAATCTCTGTATTTATGAACAGAAAACACAGTTCCAATATTATCTACAAACTCTGCTCCTTCAATAAACTCTGGGGCTTGAACTCTAGAATACATTATTGGAACTGTTGATAATTCTGTAAATCTTAAATTTGCATAGTTATTATTATACTCAACCAATTTTAAGATCCCTCTGGAATCTAACTCCATAGGAACTGAAAGGTCATTAATTCCCAATTCATCTTTTAAAAACTTTAGTGACAGATAATTATAACAAGCCATTCCCTGTCCACCAACCATTCTACTAACTGGAACTGATAAGTAGTTTTTTAATAGATTATAGTGGCCAATATCATTTATCTCATATTTAGGGGCAATTTTTGATTCTAAATATTTTACTACATCTTTTATCTCTTCCATATCTTTCTCAAAACAGATTGGAAATAGAGAGATGGTTATATCACTGTTTTTAGCTAATTCAATTATTTTATCTAAGATCTCTTTATTAAATTCTACTTCATCAATTATGATGTGGCCCTTAATATTTTTAGTTAATTTTTGTGCTTTCACCCTAATATAACTTTTAGAACCTTTAAAATCACTTTGATCTAAGGGTTTAAGGAACTCTTTAACTTCTGCCTGCAGATCTATCTGATTTAATGGATTACTCTCTTGTATCGTAACAGCAAGAATATATGAAATTATTTTAACAATACTATTTACTTGAGTTTTTGATAACAGTATATCTTCTGAGTATAATTTATTAAAACGCCATCCGTTAACAACCTTAGTTTCTAACTTGTCATAAACAGAGTCAGGATATACTCCTCTTTTTTCTTTTACAACTTTTTTATAAGGATCAAACTCCTTAAAAACACCAGTATCAGTAATGACTGTTATCTCTATATTGTCTTTTACTACCTCTAACTCAATGTCATATCTCATTTTACCTATTCCGGACTTATTTTTCCGAGATGGAATAACTTCAAAAACTAGAGAATCTTTTGTAATACGTCCATTACTTTTTATCAGATTCCCTTCTAATATAGAGTTATAGTCCTGATGTAATATTGTTAAAAACTCGTCTTCTGGAGATACAAATCTTAATGATGTTTCTGGGCTTTTAGTTTCAAAATCTACTTTTACAAACTCTTCATCATTAACCTCAATTATTTCAAGAACCTTTCCAATATAACTTCCAAATTTAGCCCTATGTTTGGCTGTTAAGTTTGTAAGACCAGTAGCAAAGCCTTCTCCCATCTCACGTCCTGAGTATTTAAGTAGCTCTTCTGAACTATTTTTAAGATCCAAATTGCCTTTTAATGCGTCATTATAAATAGATGTAATATTTCCAACCCATCCAGGACTTTTTAAACGACCCTCAATTTTAAGAGATGTTATATTTGCTTCTTTTAACTCTTTTAAGTGGGATACCAGATTTAGATCTTTCATAGAAAAGAATGGAAATTCAGTGGTTTCGTTACTATATTTAAGACGACATGGAGCCTGACAAACACCTCTGTTGGCAGACTTACCACCAACCCAACTAGATAAAAGGCACTTTCCTGAAAATGAGAAACACATTGAGCCTTGTACAAAAGCTTCGATCTCAGGAATTTCCATATCAGAATTTTGTAATGCTTTTAACTCTGAAAAATTTAACTCTCTTGCTGGGATAACCCTAGTGGCTCCAAGCTTTTTTGCCTGTTCAGCAGCATATGAATTTGAAATTCCAAACTGTGTACTAAGATGTAGTTCTAGGCTTGGAAAACACTTTTTAGCCAAATAATATAGTCCAAAGTCTTTTATTATTACTGCATCGACTTTTAGTTCTTGGATTAAGAATAAAACTTTTGCAGCTTCTTCTATCTCTGCAGATTTTAGATCAGTATTTAATGTTATATATACTTTAACACCTTTGGCATGAGCTTGTTTCAAAGCTTCTTTTAAGGTATCTGGTGTAAAATTCAGTGCAGGTCTTCTGGCGTTAAACCAGGGTAAACCAACATATATTGCATTAGCCCCAGATTCTAGGGCTGCTTTAAAACTCTCTGGGTTTCCAGCTGGTGATAATAATTCCATAATTAAACATATTACTTTTAATTTTTTTCTTCAACTGCTACACCCTCAAGACCGGCAATAATAATAAGAATTATTCCTAATAATAACTTTATTCCTATATAATGGCTTAATTCTTAATCTTAACTTATACTATTTTATGGACAAAAAAATGAAGCTCAAAAATATAATTGGATTAATCGTTGGTAGTTTTGCAATTGGAGTATTGATTATACTTCTTTTTATATTCGCTAAATTCTCAGCAATTGATGGATATTCGAATGCAATAAATAAAGCTGGTAGCGAACGAATGCGGACAATTTTATTAGGTTACCAAGGGACAACATTTTCAGAAGCTTTAAAAAACAATCTGAGTGGAAGTGAATATAAAAAACAGATAACTGAAACTATAATAATATACGATGAGATTTTAACTGGGTTAATAGAAGGTAGCGAAAAGCATGGTATCTCTGGGACTACCGATGTAGAAATTATAGCAAGTATATCTACATGGAATAAAGAGTGGGTTAACTTTAAAGATGAACTTAACAAACTTACCAAATTATCAAGTTATTCATCGAAGGTTGAATCATATAAAAAAGGCATATCTATAGAAAAATCTGGGGAAATAAAAAACTTAGCCAACGATGTAGTTCTTTTATATACCAACAGATCTAATCAGGCATATGCTTTTATTAAAAAGCTATTAGTACTGCTTATTATTTTTGTACTAATATCATCACTATTTATTGTATTTGTTATATCTAAAACTTTATCCCCAATAAGCAGTATTCTTAAAACGATACAACATATTGCCTCTGGAGATTTAACACAAAATATTAATTTCAGTAGTAATAATGAAATAGGAGAGATATCTGAATCAATATCCATGATGTCAGACTCTTACAACAGACTAATTGGAGATATTAGTTCCTCTTCAGAGAGTGTAAAAGCAACCAATCAGGACCTAAATAAATCTTATAATAATACGTTAAGTGCAGTTAATAACATTATTGAAAATATAGTTTCAATTGACGACAGTTTAACAATCCAAGAAAAAGCAATTTCAGAATCTAGTAAAGCAGTAAATGTAATGAGACAACAAACCTACAATATCAATGAAAGTATGGGTGGGCAAACTGCTGCTATCTCAGAAAACTCAGCTAGTATAGAAGAGATGGTTAGTTCTATAGAATCTGTTAGTAAAAATACAGAAAAAGCAAACTCTATTAGTGCTAATTTATTAGGTACTGCAAAAGATGGAGGTAAAGATATCCATACTGCTCTACTCTCTATTAAAGAGATACAAGAAGAATCAAATAAAATATCACAAGCTGTTGAAGGGATAGTAAATATAACATCAATAACAAGTCTCTTAGCAATGAATGCAGCTATTGAAGCAGCCCACGCTGGAGTGGCAGGAAAAGGATTTGCAGTTGTTGCAGGGGAGATCGGAAAGCTAGCAACTAATTCAAGCATAGAGACAGCTAAGATCCAACAAATAGTAAAAGCGACTTCTGAAAAGATAGATATAAGTACATCTTTGGCTTCAAAGGCAGAAGATGCATTTAATGTAATTTTAAATGATATATCAGTTTCTGCAAACCTATCTAATGAAATTGCAACATCGTTAGATGAACAAGCTATAGCATCAAGAGATATACTTCACAATACAGGACACATTGTAAATCTATCTAATGAAGTAAGAGACATTTTAGAAGAAGCTAAAAAAGAAGCTGACAATGTTGAAAACTCTATGACTGATCTGAATAGTATAAATAGTGACATTGTAAACATATCCCGGACTCTTAAGGATCGTGGAAATGTTATTGAGAAATCTGTAAACATGTTATCTGATGTAGCAGGCCACAACTCCCAAGTAGTAGATAACCTTGAGAATAATTTAAGTCAATTTAAAATTAAATCGTAATAATAAGAGATAAATGTAAAATATCTGTTTATACTATTAGATATGATTATTAAAAAATACTTTTATATCCTATTAATACTACTTTTAAATTTTAGCTTATTCTCTATTAGTTATGCTGATAAATTATATACTTTTGAATCATCAAAATATTCTTTTAATAATGCTACTGACTCCCACAATATAAAGTTAACTTCAGGTGGAAGTTCACTAACATTGATTAAGGGGGCGAAGGTGGGCTACATTGTATTTCCTGTAATAAAACCTGAAACACTATTTAACGAAGTGCTACCTTCTTGGAATGGTTTTGCACCGTTAAATGAGGATTCTTCATTTAAAATACAGATGCGGTTTGACCAAAAAAAAGAGTGGTCACCATGGGTTACAGTTGGATATTGGAAAAATAACATATGGGAAAACTACGGATTAACAGAGTGGTCCGGGGGTATTGTTGATATAGATTTTGTTAAGTTAAAAACCTACTCTAATAGTTTACAATTTAAAATATTGATGATGAGAAAAGACAGTTCACTGTTATCTCCAACACTAAGTGAAATAAGTTTATTTCTAAGTGATTCAAAAACAACTTCAGATTTTAATATAGAGAAAGTATTAATTGATAATCCAGCACCAATAAATATAGAAACTTCTTTTAAAAATCAGTATAAACTTGATTCAAAAATCGGAGGAACCATATGCTCCCCTGTAATGTCAACAATGATTTTAGAAAGTTATGATGTAAAAGTTGATCCCCTACTGTTTTCTGAAAATAATAAAGATCCCTATTGGGGAATTTATGGTGTATGGCCAAGATCAGTTCAAAATGCGTCCCAAGTAGGATTGAAAGGTTATGTTTCAAGATATAGAAACTGGTCTGATACTAGGGAAGTCTTAGCAAAAGGTGGAAGAATAGGAATATCAGTAGGTCCACCATTATACAAAGGTCATCTAATGATGCTTGCAGGATTTGATAAGAGTGGAAACCCTTTAGTTCATGACTCTGCAAAAGAAGATGGGTATTTTTATAAGTTTGATAAAACAGACCTATCTAAAGCATGGTTTAATAAGGGTGGGATAGCATATACATTCTATCCAATAGATTAGTCCTTTTCCTTTAAATCCTCGATAATAACAGATAGCTGAACTTCTAAGTCTGTAATTTCCTTTTCCCAAAAGCCTACAGAGCCCCAGTCAGGAAAATTTAACATAAATTTATAATCATCGATCTGGGTCCCACACCAAGATGTAAAATAGATCATACGCATAGCTCTTAATGGCTCGATCAATTTCAGATGTTTTGGATTAAAATGAGAGAACTGAGAATAACCCTCTAGGAGTAGATCCATCTGGGTTATACAATCTGCATAATAACCAGGTAGTAATAACCATAAGTCATGAACAGCTGGCCCAGTTGCCATGTCATCAAAATCGATTAACATTAACCCCTCTTTATCCCTATCTAAAATATTTCCACAATGACAGTCTCCATGAATTCTTTGTAGTGGAACATCCTTAAAAAGTGGAATAATCAATTCTAGTAGTACATCAGTTAATCTAATAAATTCACTTCTATATGGTTCTGGAATTAGATTCTCATCTAATAAAAAATCAATATCATCTTTTGTTGTTTTTTCAGGATGAAGAATTACTCTATTATGAGCCTCGTACTGGTAACCAGCTCTATGCATCCTGCCAATTATGGCACCTAAACGAATCCAATCGTCATCGGTATTAAGTTCTATTAATCGTCCTGATTTTTTATTAAAAATAGCATAAAAGATACCATCATCATCGGATAATGTACCATCTCCATTTAGTACTAAAGGTGGTACAACTGGTATTTCATCTTCAAAACAATCGGCGATAAAATCATGTTCATCCATTAATGCATCTAATTTCCATCTATCAGGTCGATAGAATTTAATAATAAACCGCTCACCAGCTGAATCCTCTAATTCATAAACTCTATTAATATAACTTGGCAATGGATGTAGATAACCAGAAAATTTTCTATCTAGGCTCTCTTCTGCACATCGTATAATTTTATCTGGAGTTAAGTCTTGGAAACAGTTCATGGCTACAGTGTAAAGAAACATCTTTAATTAATCTACGAACCTGATATAATCACTTTTAGGAGTAATAATGTCAAAAGAGAAGAAGCTTAAAAAGTCAGCAATCCTTTCACTTATTTTTTTAACATTTGGTTCTAGGATTCTAGGCTTAGTTAGAGAGATTATGAAAGCTAGATTTATAGGAGGAAGCATATTAAACGATGCATTTAATGTTGCATTTGCAATTCCTAATGTTTTAAGACGCCTATTTGCTGAGGCCTCTATGACTGCAGCTTTTATCCCTACCTTTAAGGGTCTACTTAAATCAGATAACAGTAAAAATACAAAAGACTTTTTAAATTCTATATTTACAATTTTAACATTTTTAGTAACTTTAACAGTAATTATCGGAATAATAATAACCCCACTTATTTATAAATTTGTTGATACTAAAAATGCTGATATTACAGAATTAGTATTTCTAACTAGGATAATGTTTCCTTATCTCGCTTTTGTATCAATAGCGGCACTTCTACAAGGTGTTTTAAATAGTTTAAATATCTTTGCTCCTGGTGGTTTTGTACCAATCCTTTGGAATGTTATTGTAATAACAACCACACTTTTACTATCTAAAGTTGCTGGGAATCCTGCTAGAGCTATGGCTATTGGGGTAACAGTTGGTGGTTTAATACAGATGGTTTATCAGCTGCCATTTGTTCTTAAAAATGGATTTAGCTTCAAATTTGTTAAATTAAGAAATGCCTTTAAAAATAGTGGTACAAAAAATGTTGGAAGATTAATTGCACCAACCCTACTAAGTATGGGTGCCTACCAGCTAAGTACTTTAGTTGCAAACTTTGTATCACTAGCAACAGGGGAAGGTGTTAATTCAGCCCTAATATACTCCCTTAGACTACAAGAGTTAGTTCTAGGGATATTTGTTGTATCAATTGGAACTATTCTAATTTCTACACTTTCTAAAGATGCTAAGGATCTTAACTGGGATAGTTTTTCTAGTAGCTTAGAACTTAGCCTTGGAGCTATAACACTTATAACAATTCCAATATCCATATTTGCTTTTATATACTCATATGAAATAGTGGAATTAATATATTTTAGAGGAAAGTTTGGTCTTAAAGAGTTAGAGATGACAGCCGGAGTATTTAGGTATCATATCTCTGGGCTATTTTTTATTGCTGTTACTAGAATTACAAATCCCGCTTTCTTCGCTATGGAAGACTCAAGAACACCAGCAAAACTTGGAATTATATCTCTGTTAATTGGTACAATTTTAATGTTTACTTTAGCACCTATAATGGGAGGAAACGGTATAGCCTTAGCAGTTATAATATCATCTTTTATACAGATGCTTTTATCTTTTATCTTCTTAAATAAAAAAGATAATATAAATTTTAAAAGAACAATAAAAACTTTGATACCAACAGTTTTAAAGATAGTTATTGCAACAACAATATCTATTTATCCATTAATTAAAACAAAATCATTTTTACTTAATTTACTACCAAACCAGGGTGAAATACTAAGAATAGGAGTTCCTTTTATTTTATCTGCATTACTATTCTTCATAATATATTTTGCATTACTTTTCATTTTTAAGGATAAAACACTTAAAAGATTGCTAAAACTGGCAAAAAAGAGGTAGTTTTTTACTTTTTTCGTCAATTCATGTTGATACATACAGATCTAAATGATATATAAATATTTATGAATTTTATATCAATCTGGATTAAGATGTTTTTCCTATATACCCCATTTTTTGCCCTCTCAATGTTTTTAGCCATGACTGACCATGCAACAGAGAAGGAGAGAATTGGGCTTGCTGCAAAAACTACCTTCTCAGTACTAGTAATTAGCCTTGTTTTACTCTTTTTTGGAAACCAGATATTTAATGTTTTTGGTATTACAGTAGATGCGTTTAGAATTGGCGCAGGTGCTCTACTTTTCCTATCTGCGGTATCCCTAATTAAAGGAAATAAAACAAAAAATATAAATCCAGATGATGACTTTACAGTTGTTCCATTAGCAATTCCTACAATTGTAGGTCCTGCGACTATTGGTGCTATTATGATTATGGGTACGGAGTTCACTACTTCAGATTCTAGAATAACCGGATCTTTAGCTGTTATTGTAGCAGCTCTATCAGTTGGTATGGTATTAGTTGTTTCAGCTTATATTGAAAGGGCTATTAAGAAGAGAGGGATAATAATTGTAAGTAAGTTAACAGGTCTAATATTAGCAGCCCTTGCAGCACAGATGATATTCACAGGTATTAAAAACTTTCTATTTACTTAATAATTTAATATAACTAGAAATACTAAATGAATCTAATGGCAGACCATTTGTAAGATACAGAGGGTGATGTGGATGCCCATCTACCGATCTTTTTCCAATTGTAAACCAATCGAAACCATCTCCTAAAACATCCACAATATCACTAAGACATCTTTTTAAATATTTACGTTTTGTAAGTAGAGTCCCCCATGCTGCCCATACATCAAAATTTCTTCCCTTAAGGGTTTCGGAAATCTCAAGTATGTTTTTTTTATGGATATCGAGGTGTAAATTTTTGTGTAATTTATCCGGGTTAGTTGCTCTCTGTGGATATACATTTATCATGATCCAAGAGTCATAACCTAAGGACAGAGCTCTATTTTTAACCCTGATTAAAGTATTGTCTAGGTTATTTGGCTCAGCAGTACTGGGATTTATACCAATACAGACAAGGATTTTACTCCCTTCCTCTCCAAGTACATACCTTTGTCTATTGTCTAAACTGTTTTTATATATCCAACTCATGAACATAGCTTAACCTTTTACCTTGTTAAGATATACACTAAAAAATCTAACAAGAACATGTTATATATTCTCAACAACCTTAGACAAGTATACATTTTTTTTATTTAACCAATATCTTTTATTGACAGAAAATAAATCTGACCCTATACTTTGTTTATCCATCGAACAAACAAACGATTTGGAGAGGTAGGTACTATAAATTGAAAATTGGAGATCAAGATTATATTAAAAATATGAATATAACTGTTGTTCTAGAGAAAATTAGACTTGATGGGCCCATATCCAGAGCATCACTATCAAAATCCACTGGCTTAAGTCGTTCTACATGCTCAAATTTAGTTGATCAACTAATCTCAGAGGGGTTAGTTTGTGAAACTGGGAAAGATCTATCTTCAGGAGGTAGAAAAGCCATACTTCTAAGAGTGAATTATGAAGGTGGACGAGCAATCGGAATAAAACTGATGCAGAATAGAATAGTTGGAGCGTTAGTTGATTTAAGTAGTAAAATTATTAAAACATCATCAAAAGAGTTTAGCCATGATTTTACAGAAGCAGAATTAGTGGAAGTACTGTTGGACATAGTAAAATCCTTAATAAAATATGAAAAAAATAACAATAATGGAAAAATATTTGGTATAGGTGTTGGACTTGGTGGCAAGATAAACTTCGAGGAAGGAATACTTATTGAAAGCTCAATTTTGAAACTAAAAAATGTTCCTATAGCTTCTCTTATCGAAAAGCAAACTGGAATTCCACTTTTTTTAGAAAATGATGTAAATGCATTTACCCTTGGTGAAAAGTATTTTGGAGTTGGTCAGGAATTTAGCAATTTCCTCTGTGTTTCATTAGGTAGAGGAATCGGTGCTGGAGTTATAATTGCAGATGATTTATATAGAGGAAGTCATCATTTAGCATGTGAGTTTGGCCATATGAAAATATCCGACGCAACAAATATTCATAAATGTAATTGTGGACAAAGTGGTTGTCTAGAAGCATATGCTTCTAACAGTGCAATATTGGGTTATTACAAAGAATTTACAGGTTGTGATGTAACTATAGATGATCTAATTTCCCTTGCAGAAAAAAGCGATGAAAGTGCCTTGAAAGCATTTGTTACTGCAGGTACATACCTTGGAATAGGAATGTCAACTTTAATGAACTTATTTGATCCTGAGACAATTATTGTAAGTGGTGAAGGAGCTGTATATTACGACTACATGAAAGAAGCAGTTCAGAGCTCTTTAAAAGAAAATGTAGTATACGGTCTATCAGATGAAATTGAGATAAAGTCTGTTACATACAATGATAATTTATGGATAAGAGGGGTCGCAACCCTAGTAATTAAAGAAGTTTTCAGGAGAGAAATTTGATTAAAAAGAGTAACAGATGGTAGGAGAAAACAGAACTAAAAAAAACCTTTGGGTATTGTTTTTTATTTTACCAGCAATAACAGGTTTGGTATTGTTCACAGTTATACCGATAATATTATCCTTTCTACTAACAGGTTTTAGGTGGGATCTAATTAGTGATATGAAATTTGTAGGTCTTCAGAATTTTGCAAAACTTTTTACTGATGAAAAATTCAGTGATTCATTATTACATACAATAACATTTGTTATTGGATATATTCCATTAGTAATGATATCAGGTCTTTTTGTTGCTGTTTTAATGAATAGTAATATTAAGGGGAAGGGTATATTTAGAACGGCTTTTTTTATTCCCGTTGTCTCTTCCTGGATCGCTGTAGCATTGTTATGGACATGGTTGTTTAATCCTAAATATGGGCTAATTAACTATGTTATATCCCTTTTAGGCCAAACAGGTCCGGCGTGGTTATATGATCCCCAGTGGGCTATGATCGCAATAATAATAACAAGTGTATGGAAAGATACAGGATTTGTAATGATGTTATTTTTATCCGGGCTACAGGCAATACCCAAAAGTTTAATCGAAGCTGCATCTATTGACGGTGCTGGAAAAGTTAGATGTTTCTTCAAAATAACAATACCATTATTATCACCAACAACATTTTTTGTTTTAATAATATCTCTGATTAATTCATTCCAGGTATTTGATCAGGTTTGGGTAATGACAGAGGGTGGTCCTGTTGGCTCTACAAGTGTCTTAGTGGAACAAGTTTATAAACATGCATTTAGGTATTACAACATGGGTTATGCATCAACAATAGCATTCGCCTTATTCATAATTATTTTATTGATAACAGTATTGCAGGTTAAAGGACAAAAAAGGTGGGTACATTATGACTAATAAAATTGTACATAAAAAACAAATAATCTTATATGTTCTTATAATATTGGCTGCATTAACAATGATAATACCCCTACTCTGGATGATTTCAACTTCTGTAAAGTCTAACCAGTATATTTTAGAAATGCCTCCTCGGTTTTTCCCTGAAAATGCAACATTGGATAGTTATAGGGAACTTTTTAAACTGTTTCCTATGTTTAGAATGTTGATAAATAGCGTTCTTGTAGCGACATTAGTAACATCTGGACAAATTCTGACCAGTATAATGGCTGCTTATGCTTTTGCAAGAATGAACTTCAGAGGGAAAGAGATTTTATTTATGGTTTTTATTGGAACTATGATGGTACCTTTCCAGGTAACATTAACTCCCCTATTTGCAACAATGAAATTATTTGGTTGGATAGATACATATTTAGCATTAATTGTTCCAGCACTTCATTCTGCATTTGGAGTATTTCATCTAAAACAGTCTTTATTACAAATACCAAAAGAGTTGGAAGAATCTGCTTTTATGGACGGAGCAAATCACTTTATAGTCTTTTCAAAAATAATTGTACCATTAGTTAAACCGGCAATTGCAACACTATGTGTTTTATCTTTTATGGGATCGTGGAATTCATTTTTATGGCCTCTTATTGTATCCAAAAGTGAAACAATGATGACACTTCCAGTTGGGCTATCATTTTTACATGGTCGGTATGCTACTAAATGGAACATGGTAATGGCTGGTGGTGTTATATCAATTGTTCCAATTGTAATAGTTTTTATGTTTAACCAGAGACATTTTATTCAAGGTATAAGTCATTCAGGAATAAAAGATTAGTAATTTAAAGATACGTTGTATCTTAATAGATAAAAGGAGAATAGAAATGAAGAAAAAATTATGTTTAATCACATTGATGATTATTCTAATTACGACAATCAGTGCAAGTGGGCAGCAGGAAAAACAAGTTAACTCAGGTTCGGAAAAAACAGAAATAACTTATTTTACCTTCTCAGCAGCCCCAGATCATTTAGATCATCTAAACGAAATGATATCCATTTTTGAAGAGAAAAACAAGGATATCACAGTTAAAGTTGAAACAGCAGGCTGGAATGACTACTTTAATAAATTACAGGTAAACGCTGCAGCTGGAATGCTTCCAGATGTTTTTGAACTAAACTACGAGAACTTTGTAACATATGCAGCAAAAGGTATTTTATATGATATGGATAAACTTGCAGCAGCTGATAGTGATTTTTCAAAAGATATTTTTTACCCAAGATCATATGATTCCTTTAACTATAAAGGGGTACAATATGGGCTTCCTGAAACATTTTCAACTGTAGTTCTCTACTATAATAAGGACCTATTTTCGACCGCAGGGCTTTCTGCTCCTACAGAAGACTGGACATGGGACGATGCAATTAAAGCAGCTCTTAAAATAAGAGATGTTGAGAATGATGTTTGGGGATTATATTCTGGAATCCAATTCTGGGAATTCTATAAAAAAATGGCACAAAATGGTGGATCAGTTTTTGATGCAAACGGAAAAGTCGTAATTGATTCTCCACAGAATGTTGAAGCTTTTAAAAAGATGCTTGCGATTCAAAATGATTTAGGAATTATGCCAACAGAAACAGAGATGGCAGGAGTATCTGACGGAGATCTGTTTATATCTGGGAAACTTGGAATGCTTGTAAGTGGTATCTGGATGTTTGATGCATTTGGTGCAGCAGAATTTGATTGGGACATAGAAGTAGAGCCAGGAATGAGTGAGAAAGCTACACACTTTTTTGCAAATACTTTAGCAATTAGTGGCAGTACCAAAAAATCTGAAGCTGCATGGAAATGGGCAAAATTTTTCTCTTCAAGCAAAGAATCTGCTGATATGAGAATTAGAACTGGCTGGGAGTTACCAACTATAAAAGATGAAAGTATTGTTGCTTCTTATATAGGAATGGGAAGTCCAGCGAATAGAGAGGCTGTATTTAATTCATTAAAATACTCTATTGTTCCACCAGTTATTGAAAAGCAGAACGAACTACAAGATGGTATCGGGGCTTTCTTAGCTGAAGCAAACCTTGGACTTATCTCTGCAGAAGAAGCATTGGAAAATAGTGCAAAACTAATCGAAACACTTAGATAAAATAATATTGTGACCCTAATTAAATAGTATTTAGGGTCACTTTACAAAATAAAATTATGGAGATACTTAAATTGATAATAAATATAAATCATAATCCAACTGGGGTTGGGAATCCTTACGTTTCAGGACCAGAAGAAAGAATACCAAGAATACCTTCTTTTAAGGATAATGTTATTGTTGGAGTCGTAACTGAACCGGCAGATAAAAATGTAGACTTAAAAGCCTCAATTTTCAGTAATAGTGGTATTGAAAAACAGATAAACGCTGAATGGATAAAAGATACTGATTCTTCAAGTGAATGGAAAATAGCTATGCCTAAAGGTGAAGCATATGAAAAATTTACATATAGTTTTCTATTAAACGAAGAAAAAGTGACTGAGGATTTTACTTATATTCTTGAAGGGTTTAATTCTGTATCAGAAGTTAAATCTATTAGAAAAAGTGAAGATATTATATTTATTGAATTATCTATTAATAATTTTGTTTTTAAAAGATCTCTAGATTTTTCAGAGAAAAATAGAATTGCACTACATCAAGGGTCTTTAATTAATACAAAAATATATGACAAATCAGAAATAGTGAAATTAAATTCAGAGCATATTACTGTTAATATTAATAACTATAAGGTTTCTATAGATTCAACAACAGGAAAAGTAACTATTAATGAAAATAACAAAGTTTTATATTCAGAAACCGAAGCTATTGAATTTAGATTTGATTCTGCAGGTAAACCTGTAAGTCAAAAAACAACAATATATGCCCAAACTACTGAGAAGTTTTTTGGTTTTGGTGAGAGATTTAACGGATTTAATCAGCGTGGTAAAAATCTAGATGTAAGAGTTTACGAAGAGTATAAATCACAGGGAGAAGGAAGTCGAACCTACCTACCTATACCTTTTTTTCTATCATCTGGGAATTGGGGACATTGTGTAAATTCATCTCGTAAAGTTACTTATGATCTTGTTGAAACAAACTCCTGGAACTTTGAGGTAGAATTAGAAAATTTTGATCTTGAATGCTTTTATCATATAGGCGAACCTACAGAGATCCTAACTTCTCAGGCAGAAATTACAGGTTTCCCTGTATTACCTCCAGAGTGGGCATTTGGTCCATGGATGAGTAGTAATGAATGGAATAGTCAAGAAAGAGTATTAAACGAAATTCATAAAAGTAGAGAGTTAGACATCCCAGCTACTGTATTAGTTATTGAGGCGTGGAGTGATGAAAAAAACTTTTATATTTGGAATGATGCTAAACATGAAATAAAGGAGCCTTCAGAATTCTTTAAATATGAAGATTTTACATTTCCTGAAGAAGGATTATGGCCAAACCCAAAATCAATGATTGATGATATTCATAGTGATGGAACAAAACTTATTTTATGGCAGATACCTGTATCTAAAAAATTAGAACCTGGTGTGACCTGTGAACAAAATGCAAAAGATAAACAGTATATGATTGATAAAGGTTATTGTGTAAAAAATGAAGATGGTTCCCCATACCTTGTAAAACCGTGGTGGTTTACCGACAGTCTTGTTGTTGATTTTACAAGTGAGGAAGCGACTGAATGGTGGATGAAAAAAAGAGAATATTTAATCGATGATTTAGGTATCGATGGATTTAAAACTGATGGAGGAGAACATCTTTGGGGCACAGAATTAAAATTTTCTGATGGAAGAACTGGATCTGAATTATGGAATGAGTATCCAAACCATTATATTAATAGCTATTATAAGTTTATTAATGAAAAAAATGGTGGAATTACATTTAGTAGATCTGGATTTATGGGAGTACAAAACTCACCTGTTCATTGGGCTGGAGATCAGGATTCGACATGGGATGCACATAGATCTGTATTAAATGCTGTTTTAAATACAGGAATATCAGGTGTTCCGTTTATGGGTTGGGATATCGGTGGTTTTAGTGGTGAAATCCCAACAGCTGAATTATATTTAAGATCGACTTCTTTTGCCTGTTTTGGTTCTATTATGCAGTACCATTCTGAATTTTTTAACCACGAAGAGAACCATGTAGACCGGACACCATGGAATATTGCAAAAAGAACAGATAGCCCTGAAGTTATAGATATTTATAGATATTATGCAAAATTAAGGATGGAACTAATTCCATACATATTAGAAGAAGCAGAATTTTGTAAAAAAACAGCATCACCTCTAATGAAATTTCTATTTATTGACTTTCCTGAAGATCCAAAATGCTGGGAATTAGAAGATCAGTATCTGTTTGGTAGAGATTTAATAGTGTGTCCAATTCTATATGCTGGGCAAACAGAAAGAGAAATATACCTTCCTGCAGGAGATTGGTTTGATTTTTTTACAGGGAAATCCTATAAAGGTAATAATACATATACAATTAAAACTCCTATCGATAAAATTCCTGTTTTCAAGAAAAAAAACCCACTATTGAACCGGATTATTCTACCAAATGAGGTAAAAAAATGACAAAGGAAGAGCTGTACAAAATAAGTATAAAACTCATAAAAAATGGACAGCATCAATCTGGAGGATATGTCGCTTGCCCTACCTATCCCACATATAATTATTGCTGGTTTAGAGACAGTGCTTATATCGCATATTCAATGGACCTTGTGCTTGAACATGAAAGTTCAGCACAGTTTCATAATTGGGCTGCAAAAAATATAGTTGCTAGGGAAAGTGAATTAAATGATTTTTTTCTAGGTAAAAATGATACTTATTCTGAAATACTACACACCCGTTATACACTAACCGGTGAAGATGGATCAGATGATTGGGAAAATTTCCAATTAGATAGTTTTGGTATTTGGCTATGGAGTCTTAGTGAACACCTAAGTTTGTCTGGAAATGAGTTAACTACTTTGATGTCTAAAGCTATCGGTTTGGTTTCAAAATATTTAGTAAAACTATGGGACAGGCCATGTTATGACTGCTGGGAAGAAAATTGTGATAAAAGACATATTTATACAATGGCTACAATTTATGGTGGGTTACAAGCTACAGAGCAGATAACAAGAGTATCATACTCTCACATATGTGGTCAGATTAAAGATAGAATTTTATCAAAAGGCACATATGATGGATATTTAACTAAATTCGAAGGGACTATTGCAGTTGATTCAAGCCTGCTTGGTGTTTGTTTTCCTACAGATTTACTAGATTTTAAGAATCCGATAATGTCTAAAACAATAGATAAAATAAGAAGTGATCTTTTTAGGGAAGGAGGCCTTCATAGGTATAAATTAGATACTTATTATGGTGGAGGTATTTGGATTCTATTAACTGCGTGGCTTGGAATAACTCTGGTAAATGGAAACAAAGTGAATGATGCAGCTGATATCCTTAATTGGATTGTAAGCAAAGCAGATGATAATGGATATTTAGGTGAGCAACATATTGATTCATTAAACGACGATTCTTATTTACCCTTTTGGAATAACAAATGGGGAAAATCTGCTAAACCTCTTTTATGGTCCCATGCAATGTATATAATTTTATTTAAAAAATTAGAGGAAATAAAATGATTGTTATAATTGCTGGTGCTTCCAGATCTGGAAAAACTACAGTCTGCAAGCGTATTTGTACAGAACTCAACATGAATTATATACCTTTTGATAGTATCATCTCTACTTTAGAGAGATTATATCCTGACACAGGAATGAAACATCAAGATAATAATATTGAGTTTAGTCCAATATTGGCGAAATTTGTGGCTGAGTTTATTTCTCATGTGAATTATGAAGATATTGATGTTGTTATAGATTTATATCAATTATTTCCAAATGACTATAAAAAATATGTAGAAAAATTAGGTATCCCAATTATATACCTTGGCTATCATCAATTAACAGTAAATGAAAAACTAAAAGAATTAAGAAGCCATCAAAGAGAGAAAGATTGGACAAACGAGACTGATGATATTGAAATGGGAAAAATCTTAAAACTATTTTTATCTGAAAGTAAAAAGATGTATGAACAATGTATAAAACTGGATATGCCCTATTTTAATACTGGAAAGAATTTTGACAAAGAAATTGAAAATGCCATAGATTATATAAAAAAGATCAACAAAGTTTCTAGAGAAATATAACCCCTGAATTCAATGTGAGTCCTTGTATATACAAAGACTCACACTTTTTTAATCAACTAATATTTTAAACTCAAAATCATAAACACCAGGTTCTGCACAATATTCTGGTCTTGTTTGTGGACCACAACTACCTGTACCAACACCTCTTTGCAGATGATCTAAAGTTACATAAATCTTAGGCTGCTTAGTTACTTCGTTTGTATGGTAACTCTTAAACAGTTCCTCTGAACCATAGTGGCTTACAGAAAACTCCATTTTACTGTCAGTAGAGAACTTAATTTTATTGCCACTATCTTCTAAACTAAACCATCTAACATCTGACTTATTACCATTTTCCTGGGGTAATATATATGGAACATACTGGTCTATAACTGTTCCACTATATAAACCAACAGGGGTACATGCATCTCTATCTACATAATTTTCATGAGGACCTTTTCCAAACCATACAAGGTCTTCAAAACTACTTGAGATATTAAATTTAACCCCAATTCTTGGTAGAGATGGTAGATCTTTATTTACATCGATATGATTAAAAACAACAATCTCACCAAACTTGTTCATGGATAAAATTACATTGTGGATAATCTCTTTTGATTCATCTAAACCACACCAGATTTTATTTATCTGTATAGAGTCATCAGAAATCATTACAATTGCAGATTTTAGTTTAATATCGTTTAAACCAGTGTTTTGCCACAGCCCCATTGGTTTATCATCCTGACCTGTCCAACACCTAATACCATCGTTATCAGTTGCTGCACGCCACATATTAACTTCTATACCATCAGTTAAAATATCCTTTCCATTAGTTGTAATAGATCTAACTGATTTACTCTTTAGGTCTACAGTTAATATAGATTTCTCTGAGCTTAATGTGACGATTTTATCTGTCTTTTCTAAAGTAATACTAACTTCAGGAAGTGATTCTTTAGCTTTAGAACCAGTAAATGGCATAATAAACTGCTCATGACCAACTTCGTGACCTTTTTCACACCACGTTGTACCTTCAGCCATAAAAAAGTTGAAGTTTAAATGGCACTCATCCCCAGCTAACATATCTGGTACTAAGTAGGAGATCTTAATTTCTTTAGACTCTCCAGCAGCTATATTAAGAGCTGGAACATCTCCAGTCTGCACAGAGATACCATTTACAAATAGTTCCCAAGTACCAACAAACTCTGAAAAGTCAGTAAAGTATTTTTTATTAATAATCTCAAACTTACCTAGCTTCAGATTTATATCTTTAACAGCAAATGGTTTTGTTAAATATTTAAACTCATACATTGCTGGGTGTGGGGTTCTATCTGGCCATATCATTCCATTTATACAGAAGTCAAAATCGTGATATTTTTCACCATAGTCACCACCATATGCCCAATAACTAACACCATTTTCATCTGTCTTTTTAAGACCTTGATCTACCCAGTCCCAAATAAAACCACCTTGCAGACCTTTAACAGTATCAAATAGGTGCCAATAATCTTTCAAACTACCATTACTATTACCCATTGCATGGCTATATTCGCAGAGGATAAATGGCCGAGGATCATCAACTTTAGTAACCCAATCTACCATCTCTTCTAAGCCAGAATACATTGGGCAAAAAATATCTGTTGCAAGTGCTCCCCTACCTGGTTCAAAGCTTGTTGCCCCTTGACCATATTCCAAGTGAGTAGCACCTTCGTAATGCAGAAGTCTAGAATCATCGTAACCTCTAATCCATCCTGCACAAGCATCATGATTAGGTCCATACCCAGATTCATTTCCTAAAGACCATTGAATAATAGATGCATGGTTTTTATCCCTTTCAACCATTCTTGTTACCCTATCCATAAATGCTGGTAGATACCGTTGTTCACGGCACATATGATCGTAAAACTCATGAGATTCTATATTTGCCTCATCTACTAAATAAATTCCATACTCATCACATAGATCGTACCATGCAACATCATTTGGATAGTGGGAACATCTTACAGCGTTAAAGTTATACTGCTTTAATAGTTTTATATCTTTAATCATTGTTTCACGGCTTACTGTTTTACCAGTAGTTTCATCATGATCGTGTCTATTTACACCCTTCATTAAAACCGATTTACCGTTAATTAACATCTCTTTATCTTTGATTTCAACTCTTTTAAAACCAATTTTGGTACAAGTTGATTCAACAATAATTCCAGCTTTATCTTTTAATGTTACAACTACTTTATATAGATTTGGTGTCTCTGCGGTCCATTTTTTAGGATCTTTTATTGTATGTTTAAGTCTTAAACTGTTTCCGTACTTGGTTATTTCTGGATTCCCAGTATGAATATGAGGTATACCATTAGTCTCTCTTATACTCTCATCGTAGATAACTCTTTTACCCACCGTGTCATATAAACTAAAATCAACGGAGTAAATATCTTTAACATCGTGTCGATTAACAATTTCAACTTTTGTATATAATGTTCCATCGTTATACTCATCATCTAGACCTGTTTTTGCAAAGATATCTTCGATATAACATCTGTCCTGGGAGTATAAATACACTTCTCTATGAATTCCTGCCATTCTCCAATGGTCTTGATCTTCAATAAAACTACCATCTGACCATCTAATAACCATTACAGCCATACTGTTTTTACCTGGCTTAATAAAGTCAGAAATATCAAATTCCTGAGGAGTTCTAGAGTCTTTACTAAAACCAACCTGGATTCCGTTTACATATAGATAGAATGCAGACTCAACACCAGCAAAATGGGCTATTGTTCTTCTATTATCCCAGCTAGAATCTATTTCAAAGTCTCTTCTATATATTCCTGTTGGATTTTCCTCAGGAACAAAAGGAGGATCATTCTTAAATGGCATTTGAACATTACAATAGATAGGCAAATCACCCTTATCCTGTAAAGTCCAGTTACCAGGAACAACAATATCTCCCCAGTTATTATCAGAAAAGTCTGAACCTAAAACTTCTGAATCTACAGCTTCTGGTTTCTCGTATAAGTTGAACTTCCATGTACCATCTAAAGAGTTAAAATAATTACTCTTTAATCTATCCATACTTAGCGCATCTTCCTCAGTAACAAATGGGTAGAGTGTTGCTCTTGCGGGAAGCCTATTTATACCTGTTAGCTCAGGAGTTTCCCAGGGTTTCGAATTGTGTCTAAAGTTATATTCCATAGTTTAATAATAAGCCATAACCAGGAAAAAGAAATATATTGTCTGGTATAAAAGATGTGTTAAATGGTATTTTGTATTATGAGTTATAAAGGAATAGATAATACACTAGACAACAAAGTAATACGGTCGGTTAGTATAAATGAAGCTGGAGGGCAATTAGGTTTTGGTTTTTTACATAAATTTGGTAAGAAGATTGATGAAAAAGACTCTAAATTCTACTACTATTCTATAATATATGTAATTAGAGGTTCTGGTTTATATATTGATTCAGAAGGGAATCAATACAAATTAAAATCTGGATCAATTTTCCAAAGATTCCCAGGAGAAACTCATACTACAATATTAGATCCTGACAGTAAGTGGTCTGAGTGTTATATGGATTTTGGTACAGAAATATTTAACTTTTTGGTATCTATGAGAATCATAAATAGAACAATCCCTGTATATAAACTGGCACCTAATAAAACTATAGAAGATAGCATTTTTGACTGTATGATAAAACTAGAAAACTGCGCCGAATCTGAACTACCTGACCTGTTAATCAAAAGTATAACTCTTTTACAAAGCATATTTAACCAGTGTAAACTTAAAGATCAAAGAGATATCCCTAAGAAAGTGGTAGATAAAAGCTGTTCTGATTTAACTAAAGATTTAAGCCAGCGTATAAATCTAATAGAGTATTGTAATAATAATGGCTTAGGTTATGAATCATTTAGAAAAGTATTTAAAGAGAGTATTGGAGTATCTCCTGGGAAGTATATAGTTAGAAGAAGAATTGATATGGCTTGTCAGATGTTAATATCCCTGGATAGATCAATAAAACAGATAGCAGATGAACTTGGTTACAAATCACAATATGAATTTTCATCTCAATTTAAAAAGAATACTGGGATTTCGCCATATCATTTTAGAGTAACAAAATAAAATGGACAAAAAAAAGGATCGTACTGTTACGACCCTTAGATTTCAAAATAAATTTTTACTTTTTTCAATAAACTTTGCTCTTACATTTTTAAATAAATAAGTAACTTTTTTCTTAAAACTTTTTTCTAATTAACTTTATTTATATAACTTTTTAATATGTTCTAAATATACACCCACATTCTAATTTAGGACATGAGGCATACTCTTCATTTTATATAGGGATTTTCCCTATTTATAAATAGGGAAATTATGGTAGACTGCTTAAATGATTACGAAGTGTTACAAATGTTATAGGCCCATTAAAACTTGTTATTGCAAATATATAGAACCTTTTGAGCCTAATATTAAGTTTGTATTTTTAATGCATCCCAAAGAAGCTTATAAACAAAAAACAGGTACTGGTCGGTTAGCAAGTTTAACAATAGTTAATTCAGAAATAATTATAGATGAAACATTTGATAATAACATAAGAGTACAAGAACTAATAAACAGTCCCGAATATTTTCCTATGGTTCTCTACCCCGATGAAGATGCACATTTTGCTCAAACATTTGATTTTAAGAAATATGGGGAAGATAGGGAATTATTGATTTTTTTAATTGATGCAACATGGTCATTTGCAAAAAAAATGATAACAAGAAGCCCATCACTTCTGAATCTGCCCAAATTATCATTTAAAAAAGAGTATCGATCGGCTTTTGAAATAAAAAAACAGCCTGCAAATTTTTGCCTTTCAACAATTGAGTCAACTTATTTCTTAATTAAAGAGCTACAGGAATCTGGAGTATGTAATAAGGATATCAACCCCGATGGGTTAATATCAATATTCAGACAAATGGTAAAACTTCAACAGACTTATAAGAATAATAAAATGAAAAAAGCTCATTAGATTTGTAACAACCTATTATTTAGCTTATAATAGTAATAATAACCAATATCATAAGAGGTTATTACAAGGAAATCCATATGAAACGGTTTACAATCAAATCCAAAATATCTTTACTTACAATATTACCAATGATAATAATTCTATTTTTTTCAGCTATCACTATAACTAATCTAACAACTCACTTAAGGGATGTTAATAACTCGGAAATATTAACTACAATATCTGTAAAAATGAGCGCTTTTGTACATGAATCTCAGAAAGAACGTGGTATGACTGCCGGATTTATAGGTAGCGCTGGGCTTAAGTTTACATCAGAACTACCACAACAGAGACTTCTCACTGATAAAAAGCTTAATGAATTAATAACTTATTTATCAGAAATTGACACGGAATCATTTGGGTCAGAATTTAATACGAAAGTAAATAATTTTATAGCTGAAACTAAAGGATTAATTAGTCATAGAAAAAGTATCAATAAAGATAACTTAAGCATAGACGTAGGAATCAAATGGTATACAGACTTGCATAAAATGATTTTAGATCTGATCCGTTATATTGGATATAATACTCCTACTGTTGAAATTAGAAAAAGTTTAAATGCATATAGTAATTTTCTTATGGGAAAAGAGAGGGCAGGAATTGAGAGAGCTGTTCTAAGTAGTGCCTTTGCCGCAGACCGTTTGGATTTTGAAGGTTTCAAAACCTTTAATAATCTCGTAGTAAGTCAAGATGTTTTTATTAATGTTTTTCTCTCGGACGCTGAACCACACCAACAAAAAATATATAATGAATCATTAAGTGGAGATGTTGTAATAGAAGTACAGAGGCTAAGAGATATAGCCTTTGAAAAAGCGGGTTCTGATACACTTGGTAAAATTGATCCAACTCATTGGTACGATCTTATGTCAAAAAAGATTAATCTTATGCTTGATGTAGAACTGCAACTAATTGAAGACTTCTATTTAACTATAACTAGCTTTAAATCATTGGCAAAAAGATCTATGTGGTTATATATCATCTCTATTACAATTATACTTACTTGCTTAGTACTTTTTAGCATTTATATTATTAGGGATATTTATAGACCTATATTAGCTATCAAAAATGTAGTAACAAAAGTAGCTAATGGTGATCTAAAAGTAGATTTTGATACGGAACATGGAGCTAAACCTCTTTTTAAGAATGATGAACTTGGCGATCTCTCAATATCATTTATGGGAATGGTTAAAAAGTTAATTCAAATTATAGGAAAAAATAAAAGTAGTTGTATATCATTAGGAGAAGTTGGCGACACTCTGTCTTCAAGTTCTGAAGAATCTAGTGCCTCAATATCTTTAGTATCATCAAATATAACCTCAATAAATGGTCATTTCAGATCACAACTAGATAGTGTTGAGGAGGTAACTGCTGCTGTAACAGAAATTTCCAGTAATATTGAATCTTTAAATGAATCTATTAACAAACAAAATAATCAAATTACAGAATCCTCAAGCTCAATAGAAGAGATGGTTGGATCAATAGTTAGTGTTTCAGAAAATATGGACAGGGTTTATCAATCAACTGTGGATTTAACAGAAGCAAGTAAATTGGGTCAGCAAAAAGTAGACACTAGTAGTAATCAGATAAAAACTATAGCTGAGGAGTCAAAAAAACTAATGCAGACGAACCAGATCATTAACAATATAGCAAGTCAAACAAATCTATTAGCAATGAATGCAGCAATAGAAGCTGCTCATGCTGGAGAAGCAGGAAAAGGTTTTAGTGTTGTTGCTGACGAAATTAGAAAATTAGCAGAGTCTACAACTCAACAGAGTCGTGGAGTTTCAGATATTCTAAAAAACATTGATATATTGATTAATGATATAGTTATAAGTTCAAAAGATACTGTAGATAGTTTTACAAATATTCAAACTATGATATCAACAGTTAATGGAAGAAGTGAAGAAGTTAGAATGGCAGTTATTGAACAGAAGCAGGGCAGCGAGCAGATTCTAGAATCTTTGGATCATATGAGCCAGATTGCAATCACTGTTAAAGGCGGAGCCTCTGAGATCCAAGCTGGAAGCTCTCTTGTACTATCCGAAGTGATAAAACTTAAAGAGATGGCAGAGGACAGCACTATTCAAATAGATGAAATTACATCGAGTACTTCTGAAATAAAAACTGCTGTAGATGATATAATGAACGTTAGTTTAACCAATAAAGAGATGGTGTCTAGTATTATATCTGAAATATCTTATTTTGATGTTGAGTGATAAATCTACACTACTTTCGTAATACAAGTTCCGTCTAGAAAATTTATTATTCTATATTTAAAAGGAGCCCAAGGGGCTCCTTATATCAACAATTGATATATCTAGTTATATTCTCGAATCATCTTCTTAAAGTTTAGGTATAACTCTTTATCACCTAACTTAAACGTCATCTCAGTTGGTGTTCGGTTAGCCTGAATATATGGAGAATCAAAACGATCGTAATTAAGATCCATAACCTCGCCGTTTACCTTAAAGTCACCTTTAAACTCTAGGTTTAACTCTCTACCCATAGAGGTATAAGAGATTTTTTTACCATCGTAGGTTATAGTTTTTGCTTGTTCTTTAATTCTAGATTTAAAAGTACTAAATGAACCATCAACAGTTACATCAGATGCTTCCGTAATCCAGTAAACCTCTTTCCCTGGTTGGATTAGATCATAATTCTCACCCTGCCAATCCCGAGTAATCTCTTCATACTTTTTGTAACTAAGATCGTTGGTCGTTATAAAAGCGATATAAGCATCTCCTAACTTACCAAAAGCTAAGTTGCCCTCGATGGAGGATTCATCAAATTGTATCTCTGGAAAATATCCATGGGTATAATCAAGAAGCTTTGCCTCCATCATACCTTTCTTTTTAGGAGTCCGGTAGATAGATAGGTTAACATTCTCATGTTGAACAGTATGAGGAAAGTGACCTTGGCCAACCCAGTATTTAGGCGAGTTGCCATTAGGTCCACGATCACCCTCATCAACTGCTGGGTGTGCATTAAAAACACTAAGATCATTAGATAATGTAACACCTGCAATATGTTGTTGATCTCCATAAAAACCTGGGTGATATGCCTGAGCAGTATAGATACTATAATAGGGGGTTTTATATAGATACTGGTTAGCTCTCTGGATTGCAACACCGTTTGATTGAGGATTTATCAGCTTACTTATAGTTGGTATTAAGTTTAATCTTTTAAGTATCTTGAAGTTAAAGTCCTTAAAGGCATAAAGGTCTGAGTTTTTAAACATTTCATTATCTTCAATATATTTAATAGAGTTATTAACAATCTCAGGATTACTAAAGGCTTCCATTCCCCACTGCATTAAAATCTGGTGTGGTTCCTGTCCTATCAGATCATATCCTTTAAGCTCTGTTAAATCTAAACCTGTAGATGCTTTAATAATTCTAGTATCTTTATCATCTCTGGCTATTTTTTTGAAAACACTAGGAATTTCATATCGCTTAGAAGTCATGAAGGTTATATCCATGTTACCACCATAAATGTCTTCTGGAAAATTAGAATCTACGTCATATCCACTTAAAATCTCAGTATAACGTTTCATGGATGATTGATGACCAGCCATTTTTTTAGTTTCATAGGATCGTCCACTAGTTGAAACAAATGCCCCTTTAAAGGATTGGCTTGCCATATCGTACATCATAAGATCCATAACCATCTGTGCTTTTATTAGTACCTCATCATCCCCAGAAAACTCAATTAGTGCTGCAAGTGGTGCGATGTCCTCTTTATAATATGTATTGGAATTCCACTCTATGTACCCATGGTTCCAACGTTGTTCAAGCCATGCTAAAACCCGGGACTTACCTCTTTCTTTATGCCATGACCCCTTCTCTCCTGTATTAGTAAAAACTGTATCAGGATATAACTGACCGGCTAAATATTCTCCTGTTGCAAAAAGAATCTGATGATTTTCACTCCAGTGACACATACTGTCATAACCTGGGTCTTCCATCCAATATTTAAAGTTTAAAACTGCCTGTTTTAAATCAGTAAGATCTTCATTTGTTAGTTTATCAGGGAATTCATATAATAGGTGCATAGCTACAGGAAGTCGGAAATCAGCACAGTCATGTCGACCATTTAAATAATCAATGGTTCTAATCATACTAGAGGTGTACTCTCCGTCCCTAATAATCTGACCAAGGACATCACCAACACTACCTCTCCCTTCACCACTTTCAGGTTTATCACGTGGAATCTTTACAATAGCATTGTTATTTTTTAGATCTACTGAAACAGTTACTCCAACATATGTTATTAATAAGATAATCACTCCAAGGATAATTAATCCTCTTTTTGTAGATTTTTTCATTTTATGTTTCTCCTAATATTGGTTTTATACCTTGTAGAGATAGAGCTCTACAATATACTAAGTGAGCAATTGCTCGCTGTCAACAAAAAACAACCACTAATAGGAGATTTGAATAAGTAATTTCTTTAAGGCTTTTGTAAATGTTATAGACAACCGAATAAGTTTAATTTGTCAGTGTGATTAATTATAGAAAAAGGGCATAAAAAAAGGGACTGCACCATTACATTCCCTTAGAATACTAATTAAAAAATACTTTTTGAAATAAACATTGCTCTTACTTTTTTTAAATAAAACTTAAACTTTTTTCTTAATACTTTCTTTTAATCAACTTTATTTATTTAACTTTTTAATATGATTTAAATATAACATCACATCTGATATCCGTATATGAGGTCATTTATTCATTTTACATAGGGATTTTCCCTATTTAGTTATAAGTATTTATGCCGATATAGTAAGGGTTATTAGTATATAAAAAAAGTTTGGAGAAAAAAGTGCAAGAAATGGATCAAGTATTAGACAATCTAAAAGAGGTAAACTGGCATGATGCAAAATTAACCTTTTTTATAGTCAAACGAACCCTTAGAGATAAAAAAGCAAAATACAGTATTAAAGAACTAAAATTAGAACGTGATCTACATTTTAAGCTAAAAGGAATAACTACAAATAAAATTTATTATATAAAAAGTATTACAGATCTAAAAAAAGAAAATAACGAAGAACCAAATAACGCCCTAGTTATAGAAAATAGTGAAACTGACTTTGATGAAATTCTTCAGACTATAAATTCAACACCTAAACCCGAACTAGCAATAACGCCTGATGAACTATTAGGATCTTGGTTTTATGTAGCAAGATTAATATTTGATGATCAGGAATTATACTCAGTTAGAAAAGTTTCAGCCGCTTGGAATACAAAAAAAGTTAGACAATTTGCAAACACTGTTTTAACTGATAATATGTTAGTAGATCTTGATGAAAAAGAAGTTTTTAAACTAGATGGGGATATTGACTTTATATCATTCAAAAAACAAATATTCATAACTAACAAACATAATTTTAAATCTGCTCTAAATTATAGAGGCTAATTATAAATAAAAAAGGGTTTGTACCATTACAAACCCTCAACTTTTAAATAAACTTTTACTTTTTTCAATTCACTTTAATCTTACTTTTTTAAATAAAAACAAAAACCTTTTTTTAATTAACTTTATTTTTATTACTTTTTAATATGTTCTAAATATACCATCCGATAGTTTATCCGTATATGAGGCAGACTCTTCATTTCATATAGGGATTTTCCCTATGACTTATATATAGTTACCCTAAATACACATATAAAGTTTTAATTGAACAATATCAGCCGAAAGTACTATAACTTTAACAGTAAATCATACTTATACCCGATATATGAATAAACTTTACAACGATATGACTTCTTATATGTTATATCCAAGTAAGGTGTTTTTAAAAAACTGAATACAGAATATTAGTATGTTTTAAATATCCTGATATAGCATAGAAATCTAAAACAGTTTAAAATTGGCTAATGAGTAAAATATCCCAGTTTTTTGATACAAAACCCTGGCTAAGGCTAGGGGGAATTAACAGATTATTTATCACTAATGTTGCTAGCGAGTTTAGATTATCGTATCAGGATATTAAACAATTAATAGATATATCTATAGACCTAGAGTCCTGGGATGAGGAAGCTTTAGAGTTTTACTGGCCAAAAGCAGAGTCAGAATTAAAAGATAAAGCTCTGAATGCTTACATGACTGGGATTGTAAAAGAGACCTGGTTAAAACTAAAGAATGAACCCACAGATTACCAGGGATTCACTCCCCTATCGGATTATAAAAAAGATGATATTAAGTTTGTAGATATTAAAGAGGATAGAACCATTTTAGGAGACTGTCCGGTAGCATCGGATAAAACAAGGTGTTGTAATTTAAAAACATTAGATTCTGTTATTAACTGTGGTTATGACTGTAGTTATTGTACAATCCAGTCTTTTTATAAAGGTGGAAAAATCCTCTTTGAAAAGAACCTTAAATTGAAGTTAGATAATTTAGAACTAGACTCTAATAAAAGGTATCATATTGGTACAGGGCAATCTTCCGACTCTCTGATGTGGGGTAATAGAGAAGATAATTTAAAGCACCTATTTAACTTTGCCAGAGAGAACCCTAATGTAATATTGGAACTTAAAACTAAGTCGAACAACATAAAGTATCTACTAGAGTGTCAGGTTCCTAAAAATATAATTTGTACATGGTCGTTAAATACGCAAACAGTTATAGATAACGAGGAACATTTAACATCATCATTATCTGAAAGATTAGAAGCAGCAAAGCAGATACATGATAAGGGAATATTAGTTGGCTTCCACTTTCACCCTATGGTTTATTACACTGGATGGGAAAATGAATACAAGGAAATAGCCACAAAGATAATGGATAATTTTAACTCCCAAATGGTAGCTTTAATATCCATTGGTACTTTAACTTTTATAAAGCCAGTTATTAAACAGATTAGAAGTAGAAACTTCAAATCCAAGATTTTACAGATTCCTTTAGCCGATGCAGAGGGGAAACAGTCATATACCTACGATATTAAGAATAAAATGTTCAGCTTTTTATACAATTCCTTCGATAAATGGCATAGGGATGTATTTTTTTACATGTGTATGGAGGATAAAAAACTCTGGATGGATGTATTTAATAGAGAATATAGCTCAAATGAAGAATTTGAACAGGATATGCTGGACAGCTACTTCTTAAAAAAAGGAAACCTATGAAACGAGATAAATTAAAAGAGAGTGTAGATCTAATTAGAGAGGTATTTTATTATACTAGAAGATTTAAGGAACAAACTTTTGTTTTTCAGATAGAGAATAGTATTTTAGAAAGTGATAACTTTCATGGATTAATTAAAGATTTAGCAATGTTAAAAGATGCTGGTATTAACATTGTAATTGTCCCTGGTGCCCATAATCATATAGATAGAATTTTAAAGCAATATAATGTAAAAACAACTATGAACAATGGTATTAGAATCTCAACCCATGAGACTATCCCATTTATTAAAATGGCAGCATTTGATGTTGCAAATAGAGTAATGACTTCTTTAACCAGATCTAAGATACCTGCAGTTATTGGGAACTGGGTACATGCTAGAGGAAAGGGTGTTTTAGATGGTGTAGATTATCAGGAAACAGGAGTTGTAGATAAGATTTCTAAAGAGTCACTACTTAAAATTATTGGTGATGATCTTGTACCAATTTTTCCATGTATAGGCTGGAACTCAATAGGTAAACCATACAATATAAGTAGTACTGAACTTGCAACAGCGATTAGTTTAACCCTAAAGTCTAGTAAGTTGTTTTTTATAGGAGAACACGAAAGATTAAATGGTCTTAGCAGAATGGACTTAAATGAAGCTGAATTATATCAAGGTGAAACAAAGTCTCTAGTAGATTATGGTGTTGAAGCTTGTAACAATGGTGTAAAAAGAGTTCATATAGTTGATGGCAGAATAGAGGGTGTAATCTTAAAAGAGATATTTTCTAATACCGGTGTTGGAACAATGATTCATGCCAACGAATATGAGCAGATTAGACCAATGATGTCTAAAGATATAACCGATGTGATGAATCTAATGAAGCCTTTTGTAAATGAAGGAATACTTGTTAAAAGAACAGTTGATCAGTTTAAAGACACATTGGATGACTATGTTGTTTATGAAATTGATAAAAAAATACATGCTTGTGGTGCACTTCACTTAAAAGATGGTGATATAGGTGAAATTGCAGGTCTTGCAACAGCATCTTCCTCTAATAAGATGGGTACAGGTAAAGCCATTGTTGAATACCTAATAACAAAAGGTACAGAAACAGGTATCAAAACGTTTTTTGTATTAACAACAAGAACCTCTGACTGGTTTGAGTCTATTGGTTTCCAAAAAGGAACAATAGAGGATCTACCAGAGTGGAAACAGGATATTTATAACTCTGAGAGAAACTCTAGAATTTACATTAAAAGGGTCTAATTTTGTATAAAACGATAATAATTGGTGGTGGTGCTGCAGGACTTTTTACTGCGGCGAACTTAACTAGTGGAAAAAACCTACTTATTGAAGGTGGGAAACGTCTAGGGCAAAAGATTCTAATAACTGGTGGAGGCATGTGTAATATAACAAACATGGACTCTACAGAGGACTTTTTAACCCGGTTTGGAGATAAAAAGAAAAGTAATTTTTTAAAAGCGGCACTGCTAAATTTCCCAACTAAGGCTAATAGAGATTGGTTAAAATCAATTGGATTAGGGCTAGAAATCAGAGATGATGGTAAAGTTTTCCCGGAGACATTAAAAGCCCAAACTGTAATTGATTTTTTACAACGAGAAATTAGTAAAAATGGTACTTTAATCAAATATAACAGTAAAGTTCTTTCTATACAAAAGCAATCAGACTGTTTTATTGTAAACTGTGGTACTGATAATTATAAAGCAAAAAATATTGTATTAGCAACCGGAGGTAAGTCATATCCTGAAACTGGTTCAGATGGCTCAGGTTATATTTTAGCAAAATCCCTAGGTCATAAAATCATAGATCCAACCCAAGCATTAGTTGGTATAAAAGTTGAAAACTATCCATTTAAAAATCTATCTGGTAGTTCTGTAAAGGGATCAAATATAGAATTTTTTAGAAATTCGGAAACTAAAAGATATCTACAAAAAACCGGAGATGTTCTATTTACCCATCATGGTCTTTCAGGTCCAGGTATATTAAATAACTCTAGATTTATAGATAAAGCCGATCTTTTAGCTGTATCTATAATCAGTTGCAATAATAAAGAAGAAAAAAGAACTGAAATAATGCAAATCCTAAACAGTGCATCAAAGATTACTATTAAAAAAATTCTAAAAGAGTTGGGGTTAACAGCATCTATGGTAGAAAGTTTGTGTAGTTATCTAGATATCCCTTCAACTTCAACTGGAAAAGAGTTAAATAAGAAGGTTAAAAGTAAACTTGTGAACCATCTATTAAGCTTCCCATTTAAAGTATCATCAAAACTAGGATTTAACGCTTCAATGGTTACTGCAGGTGGAGTAGATATAACTGAGATTGATAGAAAAACTATGGAATCTAAAATTTTACCTGGTCTTTTTTTAGCTGGAGAAATTATGGATATAGATGGAGATACTGGAGGTTATAACATCCAGGCAGCATTCTCCACATCAAAGTTAATAGTAGATAAACTTAACTAAGTTCTTTTTTATCCCACTCGGCACTAAACCATGCCCACCATTTGTCCGCCTCTTCTTTACTATGCCCGGTGGTCATCATATCCCTCATAGGTTTATGGGCTTCATCTGTAGTTTCCATAAAGTGGCCAGAACTTATTTTTGATATGTCCATAGCTGTTTCTGCTTCAAATACTTTATCGCAGCCACCTTCACCATTCATGATCTCTTTACATGTAAATCTTTTCATTTTTAAACCTCTTAATAGTAGTATAATACATGGCTAACAATATTACTTACTATTATCGATAAAACCGTCTAAATCATCACTGCTAATATACCCAAGAGACATTGCGATATCACCAAATATTCTATGGGGTTCTTCCTGTTGAACTCTAAGAACTTCTTCAGCTTGGTCAAAAGATAAAAGATCTAATCGAATTAAAGATTGTCCAATTTTTTCATTCATAATAGCATTTTACCACATAGTTAAGGCTAAATCCATTAGAAGATTTAGCCTTAACTATTATGAAATTGCGTGTATCTGCTTTAGAAATTCTATAGTTCTCTCATTTTCAGGATTTTTGAAGAACTTTTCAGGTACTTGTCTCTCAACTATTCTACCCTCATCCATAAAGATGACATGGTCTGCAACTCTCCGGGCAAAACCCATCTCATGGGTAACAACAATCATTGTCATACCCTCTTCTGCTAAGGATACCATTACATCTAATACTTCATTTACCATTTCCGGATCTAATGCAGATGTAGGTTCATCAAATAGCATAATTTCAGGTTGCATGCATAAACTTCTGGCTATAGCAGCTCTCTGTTGCTGTCCTCCAGATAATTGAGATGGAAATTTTAAGGCATGCTCAGCAATATTTACACGTTTTAAATATTTCCAAGCAATTTTTTCTGCTTCTTTTTTTGAAATCTTCCTAACCCATATAGGTGCTAAAGTTAAATTATCAAGAATAGAAAGATGTGGAAAAAGATTAAAACTTTGGAAACACATTCCAACTTCCTGACGTATTAATGAAATGTCTTTAATGTCATGAGTTAATTCATGACCCATAACATTAATTGAACCCTTTTGGTGTTTCTCCAAATGATTAATACATCTAATTAATGTAGATTTCCCAGAACCAGAAGGTCCACAAACAACAATTTTTTCTCCTGGAGAGACTTTTAAGTCAACATCCTTTAAAACATGAAAATCACCATACCATTTATTTAATTTATTTATTGTAATTATACTATCGTCTTCTTTTAAAACTTCACTCATTTAATCTCTCCACTAACTTCAGGTATTGTATTTAATCTGTATTCTGCTTTGTCAGTAATCTTTGATGTAATAAAACATATAACCCAATAAACAAATCCAGCAAAAACCAGACCTTCAGGTTCCATTCCTAACCAATTACTATCACTAGCTAATGGATTCACTATACCTAATAGATCAAACATTCCAATAATTAAAACAAGTGTTGTATCTTTAATAAATGAGATTGATATTCCACCTATATTTGACATTGTAACTTTTATAACCTGGGGTAATATTATTAGATAAGATTGAAATCCAAACTTAAAGCCTAAAGATTCTGCAGCCTCATATTGTCCTTTTGGAATAGCTTGTAAACCTCCACGAATAACCTCTGCTAAATAAGCTGATTGAAAAAATGTCATCCCAATTACAACTCTTACAATTTTATCCAACGAAACACCATCGGGTAAAAAGAATGGAACAACAACTGAAGACATAAAAAGTATAGTTATTAGAGGTATACCCCTAAAAAACTCAATATAAACAATTGATAAACCTCTAATTACTGGAAGTTCACTTCGTCTAGCAAGGGCTAAACCTACACCAATTGGAAATGAATAAAGTAGTCCTAACAATGACAATATACAAGTAAGGGTTAAACCTCCCCAATCATTTGTAGAAACATCGGAAAAGATTCCACCTCCAGAGAGAAAAATCAATATAATTATTGGCCATATAACCATATGACCAGCAAATACAAATAGCTTATGTTTAATTCTTTTCATAAAATATGGAATAAAACTTAGAACTATAAGTATACCCGCTACAATTATCCTCCAGATCTCTTCTTTTGGAAAAAAACCAAACATGAAAAATCTTATTTTATTAATAATAAATGCCCATGTAGCACCATCTTTATTTGCAACATCCCGAGTTTCCCCAAACCATACTGCATCTAAAATAGCCCAGTTAACAAACCAAATTCCAAATTTCACAATTATAAATAGTGCAACTATGGAGAAAAATCCATTTATTGGAGTATTAAAATAATCTGTTTTAATCTTTTTAAGATTTTTACTCATAGGGAATATCCTCCTTGCTTAACATTTCTCCTTTTTTATTAATAATTGACTTGTTATACCAATTCATTATTAAAGAGGTGAAAAGACTTATTCCTAAATATGTAATCATAACTAACGACATAACCTCTAAAGCTCGCCCAGTCTGGTTTAAAGTAGTCCCAGCAAATACCGAAGTTAAATCAGGATAAGCAACAGCCATACCTAAAGATGTATTCTTAATAATATTTAAATACTGATTAGTAACAGGCGGTATCATCGTTCTCATTGCCTGCGGTACTATAATAAGCCGAAGTCTATCCCAGTTATTAAATCCTAAACTCTTGGCTGCTTCCATCTGCCCTTTTGGAACTGCGGCTATTGAACTTCTAACAATTTCAGAGATGTAAGTAGATGTATAAGTACTAAGAGCTACTACAACAGAGAACATCTCAGGTCTTAATGTCATACCATTTTTAAACTTGAATTTTGCCATTTCTGGTAAAAGTATTTCGTATGGCAGCGCAACAAGTGCAAATATTACTGGAATTAAAATAACAATAATTCTCCATGGCCATAAAACCTTATGAACACCTCGAAGAACCTGAATTTTTTTGACATTAGAAATATATATCAGAGCTGCTATAGAAACAAATACTAAAATATTAAAAGTTGGAGCATTTATCCCTGGAAGGAAGGAAGGAATTGTAATCCCTCGAACATTTATATATAACCAATTATTAAGATTAAATGACTGTTTAAATGGAGGTAAAATATTTAGAAACACAACCTGGTACCAAAAAAGTACATGCAGAAGTGGGGGTATGTTTCTTAAAAGCTCAACATAGCCTTTTGCGATATTGCTTAAAAGTTTGTTTTTGGACATTCTAAGAAGTCCAACAAAAAAACCTAGAATTGTAGCTAAAATTATAGCTATAAATGATGCAAGTAGTGTATTTAATAGGCCAACTAAAAATGTTCTACCAAAAGTATCAGACTCATCGTAATCTATTAATGTCTGACTGATAGAGAAACCAGCGGTATCGTCTAGAAATCCAAACCCGATTCCAATGTTTCTTTTATTGATATTATAGGCATAGGTATTTGCGAAGAAAATAAAAAGTACAACCAAGAATATAATTATCCCAGTCTGTATTGATATATTCTTTATATTAAATTTCTTCATGTAAGTAGAACTCCTGTTTTGTAATAAAAAACACCTTTAACCTGGATTAAAGGTGTCTACTAAATAAGAAACTATCTTAAAGGGATTCCGTAGTGTAATCCACCTTCATTCCATTGTGCGTTGTAACCTCTATCAATTTTAAGAGGAGAACCCATTCCAAGGTTTCTATCAAAACTTTCTCCGTAGTTACCAACTTGCTTAATAATGTCATAAGCCCAGTCTGCTTCTAAACCAAAACCTTCATATAATTTACCTTCGACACTTAACATTCTCTTAACATTTGGGTTAGTACTAGATGCTTTCATTTCATCAACATTAGCTGATGTAACTCCATACTCTTCTGCATTTACCATAACAATCAGAGACCATTTAACAATATCGAACCACTCATCATCCCCTTGTCTTACAACAGGACCTAGTGGCTCTTTAGATATAACTTCTGATAACATAATAAAGTCATCTGGGTTTTTAAATTTAGTTCTTAATGCGTACAACTGTGATTGATCACTAGTTACAGCATCTGCTCTACCTGCCTCTAATGCAGCAGTAGCTTGGTCATTTTTCTCAAATGCAATTAACTCAAAGTCCAAACCTTCTTTTCTGAAGTAGTCTGATAAGTTTAGTTCAGTAGTAGTTCCAGCTTGAACTGCAATTGTTGCACCATCTAACTCAGCCAAAGATGTAATCCCTGACTCTTTTGAAACCATAAAACCTTGACCATCGTAGTAGTTAACCCCTGCAAAATTAAGCCCCAAACCGGCATCTCTTGAAGCTGTCCATGTTGTTACACGACTTAGAACATCAATTTCACCTGACTGAAGTGCTGTAAATCTCTCTTTTGCACTTAATGGTCTACACTCAATAGCTTCAGCATCACCTAATACAGCCGCTGCAATTGCTTTTGCTAAATCGACATCAAATCCTTGCCATTTACCATCACTATCAGGAGCAGAATAACCTGGAACACCAGCAGTAACACCTACTATAACTTTCCCACGTTCTTTAACCATTTCTAGAGTTGATTTTTCTTTTTCAATTACTGGTGCAGATGCTTCTGTAGTTGTAACCTCTGTAGTTTTTCCACTACATGATGTAAATAAAACTAATGTTAATGTTGTAACACTAACTAGCTTAACTAATGATTTCATTAATTTTTCTCGTAACATAAATTTCTCCAGTTTTTGTTTGTATACAACTCATATTGCAAAAGTCATGCCAACATATTTTAAGGGGTGAATAATGTACTTAGAGCATCTTTTTGATTACTTAATAGAACATTTATGTAAGAGAACTCATTTGCAATAACATAATTGTAAGAAAAGTTTGAGCTGTATTATTAACTTTTTAATATATATAATTGTGGATATGGAAGTATTATACGGAACAACAAATATCTCAAAAATTGACCACATGAAACAGATGTTAGACGGATCTGGTATAAAAATTGTCACATTAAATGGTTTAGATACAACACATATTAAAATCATAGAGAATGGGCTAACTCCACGAGAAAATGCAATAATTAAGGCAAAAGCTTATTATAAAGCTATTAAAACTCCAGTTTTTGCATGTGATTCAGCACTTTATTTTGAAAATGTAAAACCAGAACATCAACCTGGAACCTATGTTCGTAGAGTGAACGGAAAAGAGTTAACTGATGAGCAGATGATAGAGTACTATTCTAAACTTGCAAAACAATACGGAGGAAAAATAATCGCATATTATCAGAATGCAATATGTTTAATTATTAATGATGATGAAATTTACTCACACCAAGGTGAAGATATTTCTACAGAAAAGTTTTATATCTCAGATACTCCTAAAAACTTCCGCCATAAAGGATTCCCTTTAGATTCATTGTCCTACAACATTAGAGACAATAGACACAAGGATATGGCAGATGGTTTTAAAACATTCTTATTGAGGCATCTTTAACTTTTTGAATTTTTACTGAAATTCCATATATAGATTACTTGTGAAGTCATATGAAAAAGAAATATTAGATGATATTATAGCGGTGATGGAAAAGAATATTAAAAAAACATTACAGTCAGTATTTGGGTTTTCTGGTTTTAAAAAGAATCAAGAAGATATTGTTACCTCAATTTTAGAGGGAAGAGATATATTTGCAGCGATGCCTACAGGAGGTGGAAAGTCTTTATGTTACCAGCTTCCAGCTCTACTTCTACCTGGTCTTACTATTGTTATAAGTCCACTTATTGCCTTAATGAAAGACCAAGTTGATTCAGCTGTAGATAGTGGTATCTCCGCAGCATATATTAATAGCTCTCTAAGTAGCCAAGAAGCTTTAGAAGTATATGCTAAACTCCATGCAAAAAATATTAAATTATTATATATATCTCCTGAAAGATTTGCACTGCCAACATTTGTTGATACATTAAAAGAACTTGATATTAGCCTCTTCGCAGTAGATGAAGCCCACTGTCTATCAGAATGGGGACACGACTTTAGACCAGACTATTTATCTCTTTCAAAAATTAAAGTCACTTTTCCAAAAGCTATTGTCGCAGCATTTACAGCGACAGCAACACAACAAGTACAGACAGATATTATAGATAAATTACAACTTAATCTCCCATATATAACAAGGGCATCCTTCGATAGGCCAGAAATAACATACAGAATAATAAAGAAACTAGATGTTAAAACCCAACTTCTAAAACTCACAAAAGATAGAACAGGAAAGTCTGGAATAATTTACAGAACGTCTAGAAAAGATGTAGAAAAAACAGCTACTCACCTATCTCAAAATGGAATAAAGGCAATTCCTTATCATGCAGGATTATCTGACAAGGATAGAGCTACAAATCAGGATAGATTTAACAAAGATGAAGTTGATATTGTTGTTGCTACAATCGCTTTTGGGATGGGTATTGATAAAAGTAATATTAGTTTCGTTATTCATGGGGATCTACCTAAAAATGTAGAGGGTTATTATCAAGAAACAGGTAGAGCGGGACGTGACGGTTCAGCTTCAGAGTGTATCCTTCTATTTAGTCGAGGGGATAGTGCAAAAATAAATTATTTTATCGAACAGATGCCAGAACAACAAGAACAGACAAAAGCAAGAAACAACCTAAATAAGATGGTAAGTTATGCATCTAGAAATGTTTGTAGACGTAAACAACTTTTAGCCTATTTCCAAGAAGAACATCCTGGTAATTGTGGTAATTGTGATGTCTGTAATAACGAAAACGAGATGGTTGATATCTCAGTAGATTCTCAGAAAATACTCTCAGCTATAGTACGAACAGGAGAGAGATTTGGTATTGTTCATAACGTTGATGTTATTCGAGGTTCTAATAATGCAAAAGTTCTTAAATTTGGACATGATAAAATAAAAACCTATGGAATAGGTAAAGATCAAACCAAAGACTTCTGGCATTCGGTTATCGATGAGTTATTAGGACAAGAGTGTCTAATACAAGACTCAGAACGATTTAATGCTCTTGTATTAACAATGAAGGGAAGAGAAGTTTTACTTGGTAGAGAATCACTAGAAATGGTTAAGAGAGTTGAACCTAAAACAAAACCTAAAAGATCATCAGAACCTTTGACCGCTGATCAAGAGTTGTTTGAAAAACTTAGGGTATTAAGGTTTAAAATTGCTAAGGAGAAAAATGTTCCACCGTATGTTGTTTTTTCAGACAAAACATTAGCAGATATGAGTTCTCTTAAACCTGAGACTTCAGATGACTTTCTATTAGTTAATGGAGTTGGGCAAAAGAAGCTTGAAACATATGGAGACCTTTTTATGAATGAAATTAGAGGAAGTTATTCAGAAAAACTATGAATATAAAGTAACTCTGTTTCTACCACTGTTTTTTGATCGGTACATAGCAACATCTGCCCTATGAAGGGTCTCAAAATAATCTTTTGATTCTGCTGTAAATTCAGCTATTCCGAAGCTTGCAGTAACTTTTATCTCATTCTCATTCGTGGGAACAGAACCTTTATGAATTTTTATCCTTATTTGCTCTACCCATGCACTTATCTCAGCTAAATCATTTCCACAAAAGATTAAAAGAAATTCTTCCCCACCATAACGACCAAACAGAGAGTTAGGTAGTAGTGAATCAGATACAGTTTTAGACACATATTTTAACACTCTATCCCCAGCTATATGGCCATAATTATCATTTACAGATTTAAAATGGTCTAAATCGAACATAACAAGAGTCAAATTATCTTTAGCTTTATCTCTATTAGTAATTTTACTTTCTAATTGTTCTAATATGTAACGTCTATTATAAATTTCAGTTAAAAAATCAATACTAGATATTTCCTCAAGACTTCTATTTATCTGTATCATCTCATTTAAATCAAGTTTATCTTTAGCAAAATCCGAAACATTTTGTATTGTTATACATACATAATCATCACCTGTTACTGGATCAGAAATAGGGATAAAAGAACAATTTTGCAACATAGTTCCTCCGTATTTAAACTCAAAGAGAATTGGTCTCTGCTCCCATGATACTTTTGAAATATTTTTTAATTGTCTTACACCCTTAAGTTTAAGTTTTAACCAGATTTTTGGTAGAGCTGGAAAGACATCAAAAAGCTCCTTCCCCATTACATCAACAGTTTTAATTGTAGAATGATTTACCATAAAAGAATTCCACAGACATATATTATCATCTGAATCGATAACAATCAGACCTAGTTCAATATTATTATTAATCTCACTTAAGAGTTCTAAACCAAAAACAGACATTTAAAAACTCTCTTTTAATATCTTTTGTAATGCCGACTGTAAATGAGTAAGGGAATCTGTATCAACAAAAAAGAATAAGTCACACTGAAAGTTAAACTTATTAATTACAAAGTTTATTTTTGAACATAAAATATCCCCAAATTGATGCTGATCCTGCTCAAAAGCTTGGTATGCAACCTTTCTTAACATTTCATCCTCAGCAACAATTTGTGGTGATTCAAATATTATTGGAGAATCAAAAAACTGATTAAAAAGTTTAGAAAGACATGACCCTACTAATTGACTTGAAAGTTCTAGTAAAAAATCATTACTACTATCTGAACCAAGATCTTCAGTTGATAGACCTAACAAGGGTAAAATCGCTTCTTTGGTTTTCTGATTTAGAATTATAGCCCCTTCACCTTTAAGAGAACTACTATTATCAAATCTTTGTTTAATAATAGTAACATTTTCAGTCTCAGAAAAGAGACTACTTTTAACAATTGTCTCTGGGATCGACTCAGAAGATTCAATAACTACGGTTGGAACTTTCAACTCAACATAATGATTAAAAAGTTTTGCTAACTCAGCAGCAGAAAGACCCATAGAAACATTTATTAATTCTGTAAAAAGATCATATTCATCTTCAGAAAATTCAATTTTACTCATAGTATTTTTAACTCCGTTAATAGTTCTACAGCTTTTTTATAATTAAATGGCTTATTCATAAAACCTAAGACACCAAGTTCATTTACCATATCAGCAGTAAACTCTTGAACATCTGCAGACAATACTATTACTGGAAGTTTTATCTTTTGTTTTTTTAACTCTTTTAAAAGTTGAAATCCATCCATTATAGGCATTGTTAAATCAAAGAAAGCTAAATCGAAACTATTCTTCTGTATTAATTCTAAAGCAACTTCTCCATTATTAGCATCTTTAAAAACAGGATTTTTGTCAGAAAAAATCTCAGATAAAGATTTTAATAAAATTTTGCGTACAAACTGTGAATCATCTACTATCAATACATTAAAACTCATAATACATCCTAATTAAGTGTTCTATTTATAAATATAGTACATATAGTTTTTATTGCAATATAAAAGATATGAATAAGGTTGTAAGAATATTGTAAGACCATAATAGATCCCCGCTTCTTTCATTTAAAGGTAAGAGATTTAATACTCCAGAACTTTTTATTCCTAAATATATGTTTTGTTCTAAAGGCAGATATAAATTTAACTCTCCACCTATACCTAATATAGAAAAACTGTACTCGGTATATGGTTCAGATAAAGATTCTTTAAAATAGAAATAGTCATAATTTAATAGAATCCCAGGAGAAATTATTAGATTGTTTAATTTTATTGGGCATAAAAACCCAAGTTGGGCATTTAGCCCATAATAATATAGAGAGTCTAAATAGTTTGTCTCATCAGTACCTAAAGCATCAGTAAAAATAAGATCGAATGGTAACTGAGCTTTAATAGAAGTTATTAATTCTAAATCAAATATATCTTTTTTAATAAAAAGTCCAACTAAACCAGATTTTATAGAGTACAAGTCATCTTTATTATTAGGTCCAACTTCAGCATATTCGAAGTAAGAATATCCACCTTCAATTCCAACTTCTAAGCTATTAATTCCTAATGACAAAAAGAAAACAAAAATTAAAAACAGTACTTTAAGGTTCATTATAGATCCTCTTTTCTTATCCTATGTTCTGCAATTGGGAATATCTTAGTATAAAAATCTTTCCAATTTTCACTCATCGGATAAGTTAAAAAATCATCTTTATATACAGTAACAAATGAGTTATTTTCATTTCTTACATTCACAGTAATCTTAGGCCCGACATTGTCCATTCTAAGTTTCCCATCTTCCATATAAAGTCCAGCCCTAAATAGTGCGGAAACCCCGGAGGCTGAAAAGTTTTTATTATGTTCCCAAGGTTCAACAATTGCTAACTGTCCCGATATAAAATTACCCATAGAAAACATTATAAGTTTATCTCCACCATCTGTAGATTTATGAATCCATGGTTGTAAAACATGGGGATGATGCCCCCATAGTATATCAACACCAGAGTCTACAAGATCTAGAAAGAATGTTTTTCTTTTATCAGAAGGATATTTAGCGTACTCTTTTCCACCATGGTAAGATAAAATAAGGCAGTCATATTTATCTTCTTGGGATTTTATAAATGTCTTTAAATTGTTAGCTTCTTTATCATCATCATAATCAACAGTGTAAATTTTAGCTGCACCTTCTTTATTCCAAAAATTATTACTAAATTGGGTAATTGCTATAAACCCAATATGCAATTCTCCAATTTGAATGCTTTCTATTTCCAGTAAATCTGGAACCTTACCGTATACTCCAGAATATATAATTGCTTCTCTATTCTTAAAATCATCCATATTTTTAATAGTTTTCATTAAACTACCATAACCAAAATCATTTGTATGATTATTACCTAATGAAAATACATCAAATCCGCTTGTGATAGCTTCTTGTATAAATTTAGGATGGATATTAAATGATGGATATGAAGATTGTACTCTATCTTCATCAATAGGAAATTCCATATTTACAAAACTAAGATCGTCAGCTAATAACTCTTTTGTAACACCTTTGTATATATCTGAAAGTGGTTCTGTTTTATAATTAACATCATGAGCCATTAAATCACCAGCGAAAGTTAATTTTACAATTTCTTGGCTAAATAGTGAAAATGAGATTAATGAAAGTATACAAATATTAATAAACCGCCACATTACTTCAATAATATATAGTTAAATGACCATCTTTGAAAGAAAATTCAAAGAATATAAAAAAATATTTGTAATTAAATACAAACGCTATTAATCTATTACGAACAGGGCGGAATAATGATATCGATAAAAAACCTTTTTAGACATGGTCCAGGACCAAGTAGTACTTACTCAATTCATCCATACCGTTTAGCAATAGAATTTAAAGATGAATGTAAAGATGCAACAACAATCAAGGTAACTCTTTATGGGAAGTTAAAAGATAATGCTGATGAAAACTTTACAGTCCAAGCATTAAAAAATGCCATATCTCCATATGTTGCTCGAATAATTACCGATGATGAATCAGATCTACCAGATGATGTTATAGCCCTTAAATTCCAATCTTTTGGTAAAAACAAGGTATTATTAAGGGAAGAACTACATCACATAACTAAACTTGGGGAAGTTTCAGAAATAGAAGATCCTAATATCCCCGAGGTTACAGCTCAGGATTTAATTGATTGGGCATATGACAATGGTCGAACAGTTTGGGAATTTGCTCTTAAATGTGATTCTTCAAATTTAGAAGAGTATATAAGTCTTAAATGGAGTCTAATGAAAAAATCTATAGCTAAAGGCCTTGAAGTAGAAGGTGGATTACCTAATCCTGATTTAGGAACCAGAAGAGCTTCACTATTTTTATCTAGATCGATACACAACAGAGACTTTATACAGCAAATCAGTAAAACATTATCATATTCATTAGCAGTTATAGAAGAAAATGCATCTGCAAAATCTATTGTAGCAGCACCTACAGCAAAAAGTTGTGGTGTAATCCCTGGGGTTCTCTATGAATTAATGGAAACATACAAAGTATCTGAAACAAGAATCATTAGAGGTTTAATTACAGCAGGGATGATAGGGAAATTACTCTATAAAGATATACAAGAAGGTTCTATCATATCCGATATAACAATAGCAACATCTATGGCAAGTGCAGCAGCCACTCAAATTATGGGAGGAACCCCAAAACAAGTTATTGCAGCAGCAGCTATTGCATTGAATGATATAACTGCAGATAAAAAATCGATAGAAACTGACCATCTTAACTATATAGAACTAAATGCCTTAGCATCTTCTAAAGCTATGGATTATGCATCATGGGCACTTCTTTCAGATAAAAACATTACTAAAGAAATAGATTTTTTTAAAAAAATTACAATGAGGCTTTAAGGTTTATTAATATACTTATCCTCTTCACCTTCAGGGATAAAATCTCCAGGAGAGAAGAAATAAAACAGAGCAGAAACGACTATTCCGGCAACTAGACCACCACAAATACATAGAGCAATTGAAGTTAAGTTTATTGTCACACTAGTAAAGAATGTTATTCCTATATAACAAAGGGTAAATAAGGCAGCAGAAAGAGCCCCATATTCTAAAAATCTTCTCATTAAAACACTCCATTACAAATTTAACATTTTTCAGTTATTAGTTCTACTTTTATTGTTGTTATGTTATTATATTTTTCATGAAATTCAAGAAAATTGGACTTATTGGAGTCCCCCAAGATGTTGGTGCATCTAAAAAAGGTGTAGACATGGGTCCTGGAGCCATTAGAGTTGCAGGTTTAATTTCTAGACTCCGGGGACTTGGCCACGAAGTAAAGGATTTTGGAACCGTCGATTGTTATACTGTAGATCAGTTTGATTCAATTGATCCAGACAACATAGGGCTTAACTATTTAGACATTATTATGGATACATGTACTCTTCTAAAAACAAGAGTAGAGTTAATTATTGATTCAGGATATATGCCTCTGATTCTTGGTGGAGATCATAGCATATCTATTGGATCAATGGCTGGATTAAAAAAAATACATGGCGGTAATACTGGAGTAATTTGGATTGATGCTCATGGAGATTTCAACTTACCAGAGACCTCTCCTACAGGGAATATACATGGGATGCCACTGGCAATTGCTACAGGTCGGGGTAATAAAGATCTTTTAAGTCTTGGACCTTCTCCTACTGCAATTGAGGAGAACTGTGTAATTATAGCAGCTAGAGAGATTGACTCAAATGAAGCAAAACTTCTAAAAAGTACAAATGTTACAGTATTTACAATGATGGATATTATGAAACGGGGAATAACGGAGATAACTGAGGAAGCAATAAAAATTGCAACAAAAGATGTGGATCATGTTCATGTCTCTTTTGATGTAGACTCACTTGACCCTAAAGAAGCACCGGGGACGGGAACTAGAGTTCCTGGAGGCCTACACTTCCGTGAAGTTGCACTATTATTAGAAGCAATATCTAAATGCAATAAAGTATCAAGTTTTGAACTAGTTGAAGTTAATCCTGCTTTAGATATATATAACCAAACAGCAGAGTTAGCTGTTGAACTACTTTGCCATGCATTTGGCAAAGAGATGTATTAAACAGAAATTAAATTAAAAGATATATGAGGTTTACATGAAGAAATTATTATTAGGTATAACACTAATTACACTGTTATTTAGCTGCAATACGGCTCCAGAAGATAAAGCAATTGCGTCTATTGGAAAAGAGAAAATAACTCAGGGTGAGTTTGATGCAGAATTAAAGAAGTTCCAAGGAATTATTCCTGCAGACTATGAAATGTCAGAAGAAGAGAATGCACAGTTTGAGTCTCAGATTCTTAATTCTATGATTCAGAAAAGAGTTTTTACAAAAAAACTAGATGAATTAGGTATAGAGGCAGACCCACAATCAGTTGAAGATCAATTACAGCAGATGATAACTCAATACGGTTCTGAAGAAAAGATGATCCAGGAAATAGAAGCACAGGGTTTTACTATAGATGAACTAAAAAAAGAGTTTACTTACCAGTTCAGACTTCAGGATTTAAGTGAATACGCATCAGAAACAGATGAGATCACATTATCAGACGAAGACTTAAATACATATTATGAAGAGAACAAAGAGAGAATATTTACTAAGCAACCAACTATTAACTCTTGTAGACATATTTTAATAGTTCCTGAAGAAGGGGATACTGCAAAAGCATTAGTTGAAGCAACAGCTATCAGAGAAGAGATCATGTCTGGTTTAGACTTTGGTGAAGCAGCAGCAAAATATTCTCAAGGTCCGTCTAATACAAATGGTGGGCAGCTAGGTCAATTCCAAAAAGGTCAAATGGTTAAAGAATTTGAAGATGTAGCATTCAACATTGCTATAAATGAAGTTAGCCAGCCAGTTTTAACTCAATTTGGTTACCACATTATAAAAGTAGAATCTAGATCTGATGCAGAGATTGCACCATTCGAAGAGACTGTAACTTTTATTACAAGTCAACTTAAAAGAGAACGATTTTTTACTAAAGTAGAAGAAGATGCAAAGATTAAGAAGCCAGATTGGGCTGAAATTAAAGAGTAAATATTAATAAACTAGAAGGGACTTATGTCCCATCTAGTTTTTAAAATCCTCGGCTAATATACCATAATGATAAACATCTACTAATCTTTCTTTAACTATTAACTCCTGCTTAAAAAACCCTTCAAGCTTCATGCCACATTTCTCCATAACTCTACCAGAACCTTCATTCCCCTTGTAACAAGAACTTTCTACTCTATTTAGTTTAAGAGTCCCGAAACATAACTTTAGCACCAATAAAAGAGTTTCTGTCATATACCCGTGTCCCCAGTAGTTTTTATTTAACATAAAACCAAAGCTGGCCTTCTTATGATCTTCTTCGACCCTTAGATCAATACACCCTAAACACTTGTTTCCCGGTTTTAACTCTATGGCATAAACCCCAATGTTATTACAAAATCTATTTTCGATAGAGTCTTTTGCTTGATCAATATGTGTATGGGGACCCCAAGTTAAATACTCACTTACTTTGACATCTGAGCTGACTTCGAAAAAGTCTTCTACATCCTCTATAGTAAAGGGTCTAAGTGTAATTCTATCTGATTTTAAAACTCTGTTTTCTCTCAATAGTTTTTCTAAATTTTCATCCATAAAAACAGTGTATATTTTATATAATATTATGTTAATATTTAGAAATGAAAAATTACCGATGGTATAATTTTATTATAGGAGGATTATTAATACTTCTATTAACATCACTTCTTAGTTTTATTTTAGGTCCTTTAATAACGAAACTATTAACATCTGGAGACAAAATAGATTATTTTATAGGTCTAAATTTATCTTTTATGCCTTTAACTATAGCGATAGTTATTATATATAAATTTTATCATAGGTTAGAAAATATAAAAATTAATTTTAAGCAGGTAGCTATAGGATTTATTTTGTGGTTTTGTCTAAACTTGAGTTCACTGTTTATTATATACATCTACAATCCAGAATCGTTAATTTTAACTTTTGACTTTAAAAAGTCCCTCTATTTTCTTTTATTATCAATGATATTAACTCCAATTCAGATAACAGCTGAAGAGCTACTTTTTAGGGGCTATTTAATTGACTTTCTAAAGTCTATTAAAAATAACATGTTATTTTTAATATTAGCTTCATCAATACTATTTGCACTACCCCACTTAGCTAATCCAGAGGTAAAAGATCAAAAATTACTGTTTTTTGCATCATATATAATAATGGCAATGCTCTTGTCTTATCTAAGAATAAAATATAAAGGATTGGAATATTCAGTAGGAATACATTTTGCTAATAACTTTTTTACAATAAATTTTCTTAATTATCCTAATTCCCCAATTACATCCGCTCCAGTTTTTTTATTAAGAGAAGATATAAACCCTATTGAATCATTAATAAATATTCTAGTTTTTACCGGCTTATCAGTAATTATTATTCATTATATTGAAAAAAAGCGTTATATTAAAAGTAGCAGTAATTTATAGGAGAACAAAAAATGTCAGAAAACAGTATGGAACACCATAAAGTAATAATTATAGGCTCAGGCCCAGCAGGATATACAGCTGCAATTTATGCAGCTAGAGCTAACTTAAACCCAGTTATGATCTCGGGATTTCAAAAAGGTGGACAGTTAACTACAACTACAGAAATTGATAACTTCCCTGGATTCCCTGACGGTCGCGATGGTAATGAATTAATGATGGATATGGAGAAACAAGCTCTAAGATTTAATACTATCATTATTGAAGATGAAGTTACAAAAGCTGATCTTTCTAAAAGACCCTTTATATTAGATACATATGGAAAGCAGTATAGCTGTGACTCTTTAATAATATCTACAGGAGCAACGGCTAAATACCTAGGTTTAGAAAGTGAATCTAAGTTTAAAGGTCGAGGTGTATCAGCATGTGCAACATGTGATGGTTTTTTCTTTAAAGAGAAAGATGTTGCAGTTATTGGTGGTGGAGACACTGCAGTAGAAGAAGCTATCTACCTAACAAACTTCTGTTCTAAAGTATACCTAATGCACCGAAGAGATGAACTAAGAGCTAGTAAAGCAATGCAAAAAAGAGCTTTCGATAATCCAAAAATTGAGATGTTATGGAATACAGAACTAGATGAGGTTTTAGGTGGAGACACAGGACCACTAGTTGACGTTCGAGTTCTTAACAATAAAACTGGTGAGAAAAGTGAAATTGGAGTTAAAGGACTTTTTATAGCAGTAGGGCATAAACCAAATACAGAGATATTTAAAGATTCCTTAGATACAGATGAAAATGGATACTTAATAACACCTCCTGGAACAACAAGAACTAATATTGAAGGTGTTTTTGCTTGTGGTGATGTAATGGATAGTAAATATCGTCAAGCAGTAACTGCAGCTGGTACAGGTTGTATGGCAGCTATTGACACAGAACGGTGGTTAGCAGAACAAGAATAACAGTTAAGCCTTATTTTAACTGTATATTATAAGTTGAAATAAGGCCTTTCCCTAATAAAAAACAAGGTCACAACAATTACGCATATCGAACCCCCTTAACACCCGATCCAAAACAAAATTTAATTTCAATCCAACCAGAGTCCTACACATTTTAATTGTAACATCAGTTAAAACAACATAATTAACTATGCCAAAAACAACGCAATTCCAAATATAGTTCTGCCAATATTAGTTAACAAGCAAATCAGATTTGACATTTTTATACTTTTTCCTTTTCAAAGTTCACATCAAAATATATAATAATTAAATATTGATTAAGGATTTTAAGAGTAATTTAGTAGGATATTACGTATATCGTACCAAATACTTCTGAATGCCCTTTTTTACGCATTTATTAAGGAGAAAAATATGAAAATCAAAAGTTTGTTAGCTTTATTATTTGCTTTAGTAGCATTTAACATGAGCGCTGGTTCAAATTCTGAAAGTGATTCTATCGTTATTGGTGTAGCTGGAGCGCACACTGGTGACCTTGCACCCTATGGACTTCCAACTGTTAAAGCTGTAGAGATAGCTGTTGAAAGATGGAATGCTAATGGTGGAGTTTTAGGTCGACAGATCGAAATCCTTGTTGAAGATGAAGCATGTGATGCAGGTATTGCTGCTGATGTTGCTGCTAAATTAACAGGTAAGAAAGTTGTTGGTGTTATTGGTCATATCTGTAGTGGTGCAACAAAAGCTGCTTTAGGTATCTACCGAGATTCAAATATTCTTACTATAAGTCCATCTGCGACTAACCCAGATTTAACTAATGGAGAGTATCCTAACTTCTTTAGAGCTATTGCACCAGATGATGCACAGGCTGCTGTAGAAGTTGATTTAATAAATAAATTAGGTTTAAAAACTGTTGCTATACTTCACGATAAAGGTGATTACGGTAAAGGTTTTGCTACATTTGTAAAAGATTTACTAGAAGCTGAAGGTAAAGTTGAAGTTCTACTATTTGAAGGGATTACTCCTGGTGCTGTAGATTATTCTGCTATATTAAACAAAGTTAGTAGCACAAATGCAGACGCTGTAATTTGGGGTGGTTATCACCCAGAGGCTTCTAAGCTTGTTACTCAAATGAAAAAATCTAACATGGATATGCCTTTCTTATCTGATGATGGTGTAAAAGATAATACATTTATCAAAGTTGCTGGTGAGTTTGCTGAAGGTGTTTATGCTACAGGTCCTGTAGATACATCATCTAGTGCTTTAGCTCAAGAAGCTATTACTGCTCATGTTGCTAAGTATGGTGAGCAACCAGGTACATTCTTCTTAAATGCATCTGCTGCAATAGAGTCTTTATTAAAAGCTATCGAAAAAGCTGGAACTACTGACTACGAAGCTGTTAGAGCTGCAATGTTAGACATGACTGTTGAAACTACTTTAGGTAACATCAGTTTTGCTGATAATGGTAACCCAGAAGGTGTTGGTTTCAGCGCTTTCCAAGTTGTTAACGGAGCTTATGTAGAAGTTAAATAATAACTAAATCGGGGTTAATAAACCCCGATTTCTTTTTATAAAGGAGTCCTAATGGACATTGGATATTTTTTCAAGCTACTTTTAAGTGGTTTAACAAGGGGTAGTATATATGCACTTATAGCCCTTGGATACACAATGGTTTACGGTATTATTAAACTGATAAACTTTGCACACGGCGAGTTTTACATGCTCGGAGCATTTACAGGTCTTATTGTAGCAAGCTTAATGAGCTATGCTGGTATTAACCCTGTCCTATCATTAGTTGTTGCAACTTTAGTTGCTATAATTTATTCAGCAGCATATGGTGTAACAATAGAGAAAATCGCATACAAACCTTTAAGAAAAACTCAGAGACTTTCAGCACTTATTAGTGCAATTGGTGTTTCAATGTTTTTACAAAACTTTGTATTACTATTTCAAACATCAGATTTTTTATCATTCCCAAATCTAATCCCAGATTTTGCATTTTTAAAACCAGTAGAAAACTATCTGAGTTCTGCTCAGGTATTAATATATATATGTACCGCACTATTTTTAATAGGTTTTACAATTCTAGTTAAATTTACAAAAACAGGAAAAGCCATGAGAGCAACCTCTCAGGATAGTAAGATGGCTCAGCTTTTAGGAATAGATATTAATAAAGTTATTAGTATTACATTCCTAATCGGTTCAGCGGCAGCTGCAATTGGTGGAGTATTAATTAGTTCTCAAATGGGTCAAATAAACTTCTATATAGGTTTTATAGTTGGTATAAAAGCATTTGTTGCTGCTGTATTAGGTGGTATTGGAAGTATTGCAGGTGCAGTACTAGGAGCTTTTGTATTAGGATTAGTTGAGAGTTTTGGTACAGGTTATATCTCTAGTGACTACGAAGATCTGTTTGCATTTTTAATTTTAATATTGATATTAACTCTAAAACCTGCTGGTCTTTTAGGGAAATCACAAAGGCAGAAGGTGTAATATGAGTAAATTAGAAATATTAAAAAAATCACTTATAAATGCTGTTCTTGGAATGTTATTAACATTTCCTATTGTAGTATTAAAAGTAAATACAATTGATAAAATAATTACCTGGCGATGGCTTTTAATGTTAGTTGTTGGAGCTGTAATAGCTGGAATTAGTTATTTATGGATTTTACAACAAGAGAGACAAAGAGCTGGAACTACATTTAAATTTGATCAGAGTAAGTTAGGTATAAAATATATTAACTTAAAAAAACAACCACTTTTTTCAAAAGGATTACCAATTGTAGTCTTAATTATGATAATAATCATACCTTTTATTAGTGATCCATATACAACTCGTATTTTTACAAAGGCCCTAATATTCATTGTTTTAGGTCTTGGATTAAATATTGTAGTTGGTTTAGGTGGTTTATTAAACCTTGGTTATGCAGCATTTTTTGGAGTTGGCGCATATACGTTTGCTATTTTAAACATGAATTTTGGTGTCGGATTTTGGATTGCTCTACCATTAGGTGGTTTAGCTAGTGCTCTGTTTGGTGCATTAATTGGACTTCCAGTACTGAGATTAAATGGTGATTATTTAGCAATTGTAACGTTAGGTTTTGGTGAAATAATAAGAATATTAACAGAAAACCTTGGTTGGTTAACTAATGGCCCATCTGGAATTGCAAATATTCCTAAACCATCCCTTTTTGGACATACATTTGGTTATTTTGGGTCTACTCGATATGTTTATCTAATTGCTGTAGTGTTAGTATTAATTATTATTTTTGTTGTTTGGAGACTCGAGAACTCAAGAATGGGTAGATCATGGGTTGCAATGAGAGAAGATGATATAGCCTCAGAATCAATGGGTATAGATCTGACTAAAGCAAAAATGGCACTTTTTATTATTAGCGCCTCTATTGCAGGGTTAGCTGGTGTATTGTTTGCATCTCAAACTGGTTTTATTGATCCTAAGTCATTTACACTAATGCATTCAATTATGATTTTATGTATTGTTGTATTAGGTGGAAAAGGTTCTGTTAGAGGTGTTATTTTAGGAGCTTTAATTTTAAATTTACTACCTGAGTACCTTAGAGAGTTCCAACAATACAGAATGTTAATTTTTGGTTTCCTTTTAGTAATCATGATGGTATTTAGACCAGGTGGAATCATTCAAAATGTTAGAAAAGTATATACAATAAAAGGAGATACTGACGGTGAGCAATAAAGTATTAGAAATAAATAACTTACTAATGCAGTTTGGTGGTTTAAAAGCTGTAAATGACGTATCCCTAGAAATAAATAAGTCTGAAATCACCGCTTTAATTGGGCCAAATGGTGCAGGTAAAACAACTTTTTTCAACTGCTTAACTGGTGTATACGAACCTACAGCAGGTGATATTAATATTATGCCTCCGGGTAAAAAAACAATTCGAGCTAATGGTTTTAAACCAAATAAAGTAACTGAACTTGGATTAGCTAGAACATTCCAAAATATACGGTTATTTCAAAATATGACAGTTTTAGAAAATGTTATGATCGGCCGACATCCAGTAACAAAAGCTGGTATTTTTGGTGCACTATTTAATAACAAAAAAACCAGAGAAGAAGAGCAGAGAATTATCCATGATAGTTATGAAATCTTAAAAAAGATGGATTTAGCTCAGTTTGCAAATGAGTTTGCTTGCAACCTACCTTATGGAGCTCAAAGACTATTAGAAATTGCAAGAGCACTCGCAACTGATCCATTCTTATTGTTATTAGATGAGCCTGCTGCAGGAATGAACCCACAAGAAACGCACGCTTTAATTGGAACTATTGAGAAATTAAAACATGAACATGATCTGTCTGTATTACTTATTGAGCACGATATGCATTTAGTTATGAATCTATCTGATATGTGTTATGTTATGGACTACGGAAAATTAATAGCTAAGGGAACACCGGAAGAGACTGCGAATAACCCAACTGTTATTAAAGCATACCTAGGAGAGGAATTTTAATGTTAAAAATAGATAATATAAACACCTATTATGGAAATATCCATGCACTAAAAGGAATCTCATTAGAGGTACAACAAGGGGAGATCATCTCTTTAATTGGAGCTAATGGAGCTGGGAAGTCAACAACATTGTTATCAATATCTGGATTAGAGAAACCTAGATCAGGCTCAATAACATTAGATGGTCAGGAACTTACAACTATGAGTCCAGATAAAATTGTTAGCTTAGGAATAACTCAAGCTCCAGAAGGAAGAAGAATTTTCCCTGGGTTAACTATTTTAGAAAACCTAGAACTAGGCGCTTTTTTACGAAAAGATAAAAAGCAGATAAAAAAAGATATTGAATTTATGTATAGCTTATTCCCAATACTTGGAGAGAGACGACACCAACTAGGTGGTACTTTATCTGGTGGTGAACAACAAATGTTAACAATATCTAGAGCTTTAATGATGGAGCCAAAACTTCTATTGTTAGACGAACCTTCACTTGGTTTAGCTCCACTAATTGTTAAGCAAATTTTTGACATAATAAGAAAGGTAAACAAAGAAAATAATATTACTGTTTTCTTAGTTGAACAAAATGCAAACCAAGCACTTAAAATTTGTGATCGTGGTTATGTACTTGTTAACGGTAAGATAACTCTAACTGATACAGGTGAAAACCTACTTAAAAATGACGATGTAAGGAAAGCTTACTTAGGTGTATAAAACACTTAAACTAATAATTTTACTCCTAATTCTCCCTGGGTACCTATTTTCTCTAGAGGTCCCAGAGGAGATTTATCTAGGAGATCTACCTAATCTAGAAAAGGTTAGTACTGTTCTTGAACTTACAAACAAAAAAGATGAAGAGATCTTAATCACACTATACTCATTATGTGACTGCTTAGTGGTTTCTCCCATATCTACGACGATTAACCCCGGAGAAACAAAACAGATAACATTTTCTCTAACACCTGAAGGCTACGATGAAATTAGTCGTCATGCCTTAATTGATATTAATGGTGAAAAATCAAAGATAAAAATATATGCAAAACTTCCAGCTCCACCAGAGAAGCCCTTAACAGGAGGTTGCCCTGAGTGTGCAAAAAAAGAAAAAGAGATTGCAGATTTGGAATCGGCAACACATCTAATGGATACATGGCTAATTACTGACATCTACTACTCTCCAGGTTGTACAACATGCGAAGAGTTTATTGATAATACAGTTCCTATGTTAGAAAAAGACCTTAATAAAACTATAACAGTGAATAAACACAATGTTTTAGAATCTTCAGAATTAGAGAACTTAGAAAGCCGATTAAAAGAGCTAGATGTTCCACTCTCTGGGTTTCCAGTTCTAATCTATAATAGTCACGTTTTACAGGGAGAAGATGTTTCAGGTGATCAGTTTACCCAAATAATAAATGGTGACAATACATTGGAACAAAAAGAGGGGTATGTTGATGGTATAGATTATCTAAAACCTATTCCGATATTCCTAGCAGGACTATTAGATGGTATTAACCCTTGTGCATTCACTACTCTGCTTTTCTTAATATCATCACTTTTTTATATTGGCCGGGGGAAAAAAGAGATTCTACAAATTGGAATTATATTCTCAGCTACTATATTTTTCTCATATTATTTAGTAGGACTTGGGTTCTTAAATATCATTAGAACTGCAAACTTTTTCCCTATTGTATCTGAAATTATAAAATACATCCTAATTTTAGCTCTTTCTATACTAGGTATTATGAGCTTTTACGACGCTTATTTAGTAAAGAAAGGTGTTAGTACTGAAATGAAGCTCCAACTTCCCAGAAGTTTAAAAAAGAGAATACATAGCGTCATTAGAGAAAACACAAGAACTAGAGGTTTAATAATTGGTACAATAATTATTGGAGTTATGGTTACAATATTTGAACTTACGTGTACTGGACAAGTTTATCTACCTATAATTGCCTATATCATAAAAATAGAAGGAAACTTATCATCATATTTTTATCTTACACTTTATAATGTTGGCTTTATAATCCCTCTGTTAATTGTTTTTTTAACAGTGTACAAAGGGACTACAAACCAAAAACTTGCAGAATGGTTTAAAACCAGACTTTTTTATATAAAAATCTTACTAGGATTACTTTTTCTAAGCATGATTTTCTTTATTTAATTTAAAGAGACGCTTCGTCTATCTCTATAGTTGCATCAGCTCTTAACTCAGCAACCTTCTTAGATATAACGTCCTGTGCTTGAACCTGCTCTAGGTGTCGTTTAATACTATCTGAAACTTGTTCAAAAGTTTGTTGACCACCCTCAGTTTTATCAGTTACTTTAAGAATATGAAATCCAAAATCAGTTTTGAATGGATCAGATACTTCTCCAACTCCCATTGCAAATGCTGTTGTCTCAAATTCAGGGACCATTTTCCCTTTACCAAAAAAACCTAAATCTCCACCATTTTGACCACTAGGACATTCAGAGTTCTCTTTTGCTAGTTCTTCAAATGATTCACCAGCTTTAATTTTAGTATTTAACTCGTTAATTTTATCTTCTTCTTTAACTAAAATATGAGAAGCTTTAACTTCAGACGGCTTAGTAAATCGTGGTTCATTTTCAGTGTAAAATGTCTTTACCTGGTCTTCTTCAATAGTAATTTTACTATAAAATTCACCCTCGATGAAGTTTTTAAGAATTATATCATCTTTAAGACGACCCTTAACTACTTCGATAGAATCTCCCATCTCTTGTAGTGTTTTGTCAAATTGTTCCTGAGAAGGAAATTGAGATACTAATGTTTCAAAATTAGCTTCAATATCTTCTGCTGTAGGATCATATCCAGCTTTTTTACCCTCTGTTAATAATAAGTTTGTATCTACAAGTTGATTTGCAACTATTAATTTATCTTCTGCTGTTAATTCTTGCTTCTTAGTATGAGCCATGTAGTTATAACATGCTCCCTGATACTCATTTTTACTTAGCTCTTGATTGTTTACTTTGATCATTCCCCGACCTTCATTATAAATTTGGTTAAAACCTTTAACATGTTATATTTACATCTTTATTTTTACAAGACGACATAACTATCTTATTCAATGTATTTTGACTTATTTTTTGGAAAATTTATACCAAGTAATGAATCCTAAAGATAAATACAAAATTTATGTACCAATTGTATCGTCGATTAAAGTTGATTTATAGCAAAATTCAGGTTACATTATGTACTAATAAAATAAAAACTCATGATTTTTATAGATAGGAGTCATAATGAAAATAAAAGCAAAAATACTTGTATTAACAATCTCAGCACTTGGATTAATGGCAATCTCCATGGGTGTTTATATCGGTTTCCAATCGAATATTAAAACTATTGAAAAAGAAAAAGAATATTTACAGTTATTTAAAGATACCCTTAACAAAGAGCATATTGAACTTCTTAAATACTTATATGATACAACAGAAGTTGTTGCCCATAGGGATGTATTTGATAACGCTTTAATTGAAAAACGTGAGGCATTTGCCCAGCTAAAAAAAATAAAATTATTACCTACATTAGATAATGAGATTAAAAAAGCCTTAGAAAACGTAGCTAACTTAGAAGGTTATGAAGAAGCAGCATTATCAAAGTTCAATTTAAGTATCGATTCTCTACTAGATGTAGTTAAGGATGTAATGGGTAGTAATAAAAGGTTCGTAATTAATAGTTTAGAATCTGCTGGAGGGTTAGATACTAAACAACTTTCAAAACTACGATTTTATTCAAAAAAAGCAAAAAAAGAGTTATTCAATTTAGAGTTAGGATTACAAATATCTGTTGATATATTAAGAGAACAGTATGGAATAATATCCCAGAAGACTGCGTATTTTGAAAGAGTCGGTAATACTGTTACTCTTAGCCTTTTTGGTATTCTTTTGATATTTTCAATAATTATAGCCTCTATATCCGCAGGGAAAATTGCAAAGTCAGTTAGAGATATCGGTTCTAGCCTCTCAATTATGGCAACTGGAGACTTAAGTAATGATATAAATGTCAAATCCAGCGATGAAATTGGTAAATTAAGTCAAGATATGAATGTTTTTCAAACGTCATTAAATGACTCGTTAAATAGAATTAAAAGATACTCAGTTAGGAATGAGGATGTAAAAGAGAACCTTATAACAACTGCAACAGAAACTTCCACTGCGTCTGTTGAAATATCAGCTAACATAAACTCAGTTGATAGTCAGATGGGTACATTAAATAACAATATTATCAATTCTAGTAAAAAAGTTGCTGAGATATCATCCTTTACAAATGAGTTATCAAATCATATATCAGATCAGATGGCTATGGTTGAAGAGTCTACAGCATCTATAACTCAGATGATTGCATCTATTTCCAGTGTTTCTAGATTAACTGATAAAAACCAGGTTGTTATGAATAATCTTCAGGAGACTGCAAGAGAGGGAGACCAGCAGATTACAGAAACCACAGATATTATAGAAGATATTAACTCATCGATCTACAATATAAATGATATGGCTGAAGTAATCCAAAATATATCGGACCAGACTAATCTACTTGCAATGAATGCGGCAATTGAGGCTGCACATGCTGGTGATGCAGGAAAAGGATTTGCAGTTGTTGCAGATGAAATTAGGAAACTTGCAGAAGCGTCAGCCTTAAGTAGTAAAGATATAAGCGCTAATCTTAAAGATATAATTTCTAAATTTGAGAAAGCATCGGAATCAGGTATAAATACAAGAGAAGCATTTGGTAAAATTTATGATAATATTAAAGGTGTTTCAGAGTCACTAACTGCAGTATCTTCAAGTACCTCAGAATTAAACCTAGGTGGGAAACAGATATTAGAGGCGATGGATAGTTTAAGTGAAATATCATCTGATGTACAAAATAAATCGGATCATATGAGAAGCAGTGCAGATTCTGTAAATTCAAGTATTAACGAAGTTGCAGATATATCCACTACTGTAAAAGAAGCTATGACTGAAGTAAATATAGGGTTTCATGAAGTAACAGAATCTTTAAATGGTCTAAAATCTATTTCTGACCAAGTAGCAGTTGTTAGTAGAGAGATAAATGTAGAGCTTAATAAGTTTAAAACTGGAGAATAGATTTTATATCAGATCTATTTTTTAGATGTCTTCTACTACATAGATGAATAATAGGGCATATTTCGCATTTTGGACTTACAGGTCGGCAAAGATACTGCCCAAACATTACAAATATAGTATTAACTGTTAACCAGTACTTTTTTGGAAGTTTCTTTCGAAGTCTCATCTCTGTTTCATATGGTGTTTTTGTTCTAACATAATCTATACGATTAAGAATTCTATGAACGTGCACATCTACACAAATAGCTGGAATTTCAAATGCTTGAGCTAATACTAAGTTAGCTGTTTTACGACCTACACCAGGTAGAGTTATTAGCTCATCAATTGTATGTGGTATAATTCCGTTAAAATTTTCATTTAGAACTTTTGGCATTTTTTTTAAAAAGTTTGCTTTGTTTTTATAAAATCCGATAGGGAAGATCAATGTTGCAAGTTCATCGACTGAAAATTTATCAAAGTCATCTACATTTGAAACTTCTTTAAAAAGTCTTGAACATACTTCAGCAGTAGTTCTATCATTTGATCTTGCTGAAAGTAGAGTGGCAATTAATATCTTAAAAGCTGATCCTGTCTGAACTTTTATTAAATCAACAACTGGAACTTTATATTTTTTTACCTCTTCAACTAATATGGTAAATATTTTATCTATTTTTTCCACCTACTTAATACTCCAAGCCAATGTTTCTCCGGCTAAGTAAGGTCGTACTCCATTTAACTCTGTAGGTACAACCATAGGCCTGTTAATCAATGTTATAGTTTCAGTATTATATGGTAATCCATAAAAATCTGCCCCAATTTTGCTTGTAAAACTTTCAAGTTTATCTATCACACCATTTTCAGTAAAGAGTTGTACAAGTTTTGGTAATAATACAGGAGATGTATAAACACCTGCACTAGCCTGAAAACAATTTTTAGTTTCAATTTTATGTGGAGCACTATCAGAACCAAAAAAGAATTTATTATTACCAGAGAATACAACATTTTTAATAGCTTCCCTATCTATGGGTAATTTAGGAATAGGCATACATTTATTATTACTATCGTTAATAGCATCTTGAATTGTCGAAAGAAGGTGGTGGAGAGTAACTGTTGCAACAACATTATCTGGCATACTGTTTATAAAATCAACGGCATCTTTTGATGAAACATGTTCTAATATTATTTTAAGTTTTGGGCACGTTGTATGTATATCATTTAATATTGGTAAAAAGTCTTTCTCTCGATCTAATATAAAGGATTCAGGGACCTCTCCATGAATACTTAAAACCATACCTACTCTTTCCATCTCTTTTAATACAGGAATCATAATCGTCCAGTCGACAATTCCATCTTCAGAGTTTGTAGTAGCTCCTGCAGGGTAATATTTCCCAGCTAATACGCCAGCCTTTTGTAAATGTATTATATCTTCTGGATTAGTTTTTGGTAGGATTTTAAATGTCATTAATGCCTCAAACCCTGGTGCTGCTTCTTCAATTAAAGATCTATATCGGTTTACATCTGAAACTGAGGTAACTGGAGGAGTTATATTTGGCATAATAATACCACGTTTAAACTGCCTTGCAGAATCCCTAGCGTAATTTTTAAGTGATTCACCTTGTCTTAGATGGATATGGAAATCGTCTGGTTTAATAATAGTTATTTCTCTCATATCTTATTATAGAACTCTTAACACGTAGGGTCTATACTAATTATTTGGCCATATAATCTTATTATTAACATCGATAACATAGAGTTTTGAGTCTCTGTATACAGTTGTAAAATTATTAGAAAAGTCTTTAGCAAGGTCCCATTCCAATGGAATTATAATCTCTCCACTTTTGTTGATAAAACCCTGTTTACCATTTAAGACAACTCTTGCTAATCCGCTATTAAAATTATGACTATAATCGAAATTAGTGGCAAAGGCTTTATCACCTTCTAGATCTATATAACCTTTAAAAGTTGTAGTTTCAACATAAGCTAAGTCTTCAGAATACTCCGAGACATAGGTATACTTCAATTTTGATACTAAATTGGCTTCTAGATCTATATATCCTGCATAATTATCAAGATATACCGGGGCAAGACCCTGATTGAAATCACCGGCATATGTATATGTATTGTCACTTAAAAGTTTACCTTTTTGATCTATATACCCAAATTTATTTTCAATAAGAACAGCTGCATAACCTTGACGAAACTCCCCAGAATAAATATATGCTGGATTCAATACGATTACACCCTTTTCATCTATATAGAAAGTACTATTATCTTTTTCAACCCTTGCAATACCATCGATATATGAACATACATTTCGATAAATTAGAGGAATGACAATATCTCCACTTCTATTTATAAAACCCCACTTACCATTTTGTTTAACTCCAGCATAATCTTCAGAAAAACCGATTGTACTTTCATATTCAAAACCAATAACTGGTTTACCCTTTTTATTAATATACCCCCATAACTTTCCATCTAAAGAAGCAGGAGTATATTTATCCGAGAAGTTGTAGGCTTTTTTATATTTAAAATCGATTAGGACCTCGGATTTTGAGTTTATAAAACCTACTTCACTTTTGTTTGTAACCTTAATTAATTGTGGTGAACAACTAAAAATAGAAAACAATACAAATAAGATAACTATAGGTTTTATCAATTATTACTCCATCCACCCTCTAAGTTTAACTTTTAGCTCAGATAGACCAAGCTTAGTTTCAGCGGAAAAGACTTGGCATGATATTTCTGTTTTAATATCTTTTATAGCTTTCTGTACAGAGAACAGAGACTGATTTATTTTATTCTTTTTAATCTTGTCAGCTTTTGTTAAAACAAGATGCATAGGTAAACCACGTTCATCGCACCACTCTATCATTTGAATGTCACTCTCTTTTAACGGATGCCTAATATCCATAATAATAACAACACCTTTTAGACTCTGACGACTACGGAGAAAACCTTCCATTAGACCTTGCCATTCTTCTTTCAAGGTTTTAGACACAGCTGCATATCCATAACCTGGAAGGTCAACTAAAAATCTTTTATCATCTAAACCAAAAAAGTTTATCTGCTGTGTTCGCCCAGGTTTACTACTGGTTCTTGCTAGCTTTTTTTGATCGGTTAATACGTTTAAAGAACTTGATTTCCCAGCGTTAGAACGCCCTGCAAAAGCAACTTCAATGAATCTATCTTCTGGTGGTTTTGATTTTGCACTAAATGCAGTTACAAACTTTGCTTGTCTAAAATTTACCATATATTCCCTTATTTTTTAAAACAGTCTAAAAGGCACATCATCCGAGTAATGTTCTCGTCTCTAGTTGATTGTTCTGTCAGTGATAACTGTACAACAATAGATTCTATCTGACTAACTAATATATCTGTCATACTTGGTACATGTAGATCCTTAAACATCTCCATTTTTATACCATCACTAATAATTCTAGAAAATAGCTTTCGTATCCTAATAGTACGTCTGTTTAGACTTCTCGCAAAACGACGACCTTCACTTTTAACCTGAATTAAAAATTCTAGTAATAGGAATAGTAACTCTCTTCTAGTAAAACAAACATCAATTATATCTCTAATAATCATTTCAAGTTTTGCATCTGGTTGAATATCTAATCTACCACCTAATGTTTTATAATCAACTTGTAATGAGTCTGTAAATGTTTTTATTGCATATTTAAAAATTTCATCCTTATTCCCAAAATATTGGTACAGAGTAGTTCTAGCAATACAGCACTTATCTGCAATATTAGCTAATTTTGTATTTGTATAGCCTTCTTCAATAAAAATCGCAAGAGCCATCTCCATAATGTCTCTTTTTCTTTCTTCATGATCTACAATTTTAGGCATAAAACTCTCCTAGGTTATTTTGACAATATAAACAAATTTGTTATTAACAGAATAACAGTCAATGTCAGAATAATCTAGTAAACAACTGTTTTTAGACTATAAATTACACGACTTTATTACAAAATTTTCATTTAAATCCCGAACTTCCCATATATTTTCCGTCAATAACCCATAACTTGGACCAAATCCACCTTTTGGCAATGAAATAGATCCTGGATTGAAACAATATGTGTCTCCAATTTTATCAGCAGTAGGTATATGTGTATGCCCAGAAATAAATACGGTATTGGCTTTTAATGCAGGTAGGTTTTCTGGGCTATAAATATGTCCATGACTCAAGAAAACATCTAAACTCGGTGTGATAATATGGGAGTAGTCACCAGATATGGGAAATTCTAATACCATACTATCAACTTCACTTTCACAATTACCTTTAACAACAATAAGGCTCTCTTTTACGCTGTTTAATAAGTCACTAAGATTTTTTGGATCATAACCTTCAGGAAGTGGGTTTCTTGCACCATGATATAATAGGTCTCCACATATAAGAAGTTTATCAAAATCACCACCATTAAAAATAGCTAAAACTTTTTTAAAAGCCGTAATACTTCCATGAATATCAGAAATAACTAAAAATCTCATAATTATACTCCTTAAATTATAAAATAGTTTGACCGTAGTATATATCAATCATACAATTATTAATAGACTTTTATTAGGAAAAATAGATGAAACAAAGTATATTATGGAATGGTTTTGAGATTAAAAAGGGAGAAATAGAAACTAGTGTAGGTTATGTACCTTATCTATTTTATTCTCCAGAAATTTCCAATGAGTGTGTGAATATAGCAATACATGGAGAGGGTCATGATAAAGAGGACTGGTTATGTTTTAACTCAGTACTAAAATTAGGTAATTTATTAAAGGAATCAATTAAAACAAATTCTCCTTTTATAGCATTTGATCTCTATGGTCATGGGGATTGGGAAATAAATGACAAACATTTTAATACTGCTGATCTGACTAACCACGATAAACAACTGCTTATAGAAAAATCTATTATTGGAATTTCTGAGGCCATTGGTACTGTTTTAAAGGATAATAAATTAGAAAACAATCCAGTATCAGTAACTGCATTTTCTATAGGTTGTAATGTCGTACTTGGATTAGATCTCAAAGATATCCAGTTTAAAACCATACTAATCTCTCCTTTTAATACAAAATACAACTCTTCCTCTAATAATATATTAGTTATTAGAGGAGAAAATGATCAACTAACATCTGAGGCTGATTTTCAGGAGCTAGTTGAAAAGTTACCAACAAACAGTATAATAAAAAAATACAAATCTGAACATGAAATTCCAGTAATATGGATTGATGCTGCGAGAGAGTTTATTAAACAATGAAAAAAAGAGAATCATACATATCCTGGGATGAATATTTTATGGGTATTGCTATCTTATCTGGAAAACGAAGCAAAGACCCAAATACTCAAGTAGGAGCATGTATCGTTAAAGATAATAAAATACTAGGTATAGGTTATAATGGACTGCCTAAAGGCTGCTCTGATGACGATTACCCATGGAGTAAAACTGGGGAGTTCATGGATACAAAATACCCGTATATAGTACATGCAGAACTAAATGCAATATTGAATTCAAATAATAGTGATATATCTGATGCAGAACTTTATGTTGGTCTATTTCCATGCAACGAATGTGCGAAAGCAATAATTCAAAGTGGTATAACTAAGGTAATTTATCTTTCTGATAAATATAAAGACCAGGATGTATTTAAAGTTTCTAGACGCCTATTTGATAGTTCAGGAGTAAAATACATACAACTTGATACAAATAAAGATATTCATATTTCATTAGACCCAAAACTTGTTTAATATATTCATATGAAAATATTAATTATTGCAGGTGATTTAACAAATTATTATCTATATAAAACTCTGCTTGAGAATAAACACAAGGTAACACTAGAAGGTTTTGACTATCTGACTAAAAAAATCCCAAAAAAAAGCATCAAATTAAAGGGATACAACACTGTTATATGTCCTATCCCTTTTACCATCGACAACTCCACTCTATATTCACCATACAGTTACGACAATATACACATAGACCATCTGTTAGAGAGAGTTGATTCTGATGCTAGAATAATTGGAGGTCCTTTTAATTTCCATGATAACAGATTATATGATTTAACCAAAAACAGAACCTTTACAGATATGACAGTAATTCCAGCATGTGAAGAGGTAATAAAAATAATTATTGATAAAAGTGATATAACAATTAACAACGCAAATATTGCTATAATAGGTTCTGGTAGAATAAGTTTACACTTAATAAAGTTATTGAAGTTATTAGGTGGTAACATAACTACTGACTTAAAGGTAGCAGATTTTATTATCAATACAATACCTAAATTAAATATTGACAAAAAAGTCCTAGATACCAGTAAAAAAAGTGTTCTAATTATCGATGTTGCTAGTAATGATGGTGGTATAGACTATAAATATGCAAAAAAAATAGATATCAATATTATTAAAGCAAGGGGACTACCAGGGAAAAGTGCTCCACAAACAGTTTCAGATTATATTTATAAAACACTAAGTATAGAAAAACTTATATAATTTTATATATATATAATTTAAACTGAACTAATAAGGAATATCAATTGAGTATTGTTGCAGAGTTAAATGAAATAAGAGTTGAAAATGTTAACTTTAGATATAAAGATGATCTAGTAATAAAGAATGCACATTTCCACATAGAAAAAGGTAGCTTTATCTGCTTTGTTGGACCAAATGGTGGTGGGAAGTCAACTTTAGCCAAACTTATACTAGGTTTATTAAAACCATCAAAAGGATATATTACGATATTTGGACAGACACCTTTAAAAGCTAGAGGTGATGTAGGGTATGTTCCACAGTACTCTAATTTTGATCTAGATTTCCCTATAAACGTTATGGATGTTGTATTAATGGGTCGCTTAAAAAAAGGTAGGCTTTTTTATACAGCAAAGGATAAAAGTGCTGCATTAAATGCCTTAAAGGATGTAGATCTAGTAGGATTTGAAAAAAGACACTTTTCAGAGTTATCTGGAGGGCAGAGGCAGAGAGTTTTAATAGCTAGAGCTGTTGTTTCTAACCCAAAAGTTTTAATTCTAGATGAGCCAACATCCAATATAGATAAAATAACAGAAAATAGATTATATGAGTTACTTTTTAGATTTAATGAATCAATGACAATAATTCTAATAAGCCATGACCTAACATTTGTAACGGAAAATGTGCAAAAGGTTATATGCGTTAATAAAGAGGTTAAAATTCATCCTACTGGTAAAATCGAAATAGAATCAATGGATACACTTTTTGGCAGACCTGTAAAAATAGTTAACCATCAGACAAAAATGGAGGATCTACATGAATGAGTTTATTGGGGCGGTTTTAAATCCAGCTATTCCTTTTCTAAGAAATGCATTAATTATTGGATTACTTTCTAGTATATCTTTTGGTGTTATTGGAACTTTTGTAGTTATTAGAAAGATAAGCTATATAGCTGGGGCAATTAGTCATTCGGTTTTAGCAGGTATTGGTTTTGCAATTTATGCTAATGAGGCATATGGATGGACATGGTTTCATCCTACTTTAGGAGCTTTTATTGCAGCTATAATATCAGCCCTAATTATAGGTTTTGTAAAAATGTATGCAAATCAGAGAGAAGACTCTGTAATAGGAGCTATATGGGCAATTGGAATGGCTGTAGGTCTACTTTTTATATCTAAAACAAATGGATATACAGACCCAATGAGTTATCTATTTGGGAATATACTAATTGTATCCAATACGGACCTTTATTTAGTTACAATCTTAGATATTATAGTAATAACTGTTGGAATACTATTTTTTAATAAGCTACAAGCATCTAGCTTCGACCCTGAGTATACAGCAATAAGAGGTGGTAATCCAAATTTTTACTACTTTGTGATTCTAATATTAACTGCAATAACTGTGGTTCTAATGACAACAATAATAGGTATAGTAATGGTAATAGCTCTATTAACAATTCCCTCTGCAATTAGTGGGTTATTTTTTAGAAGGCTTTCACCAATAATATTAACTACAATTTGTCTAACAATGATATTTTCGATAAGTGGTATTACAATAAGCTATATAACAGATACTCCATCTGGACCTGTAATTATTATTTTGGCCGGATTTACATATCTTTTAACCTTAATTATAAAATCTGTATACAAATTTATTTTAAGACAGAAACAGATTTAGCAACAACCAGTTGGTTTCGACCACCAGCTTTTGCATCATATAAAGCAGCATCCACAGCTTTGATTAAAAACTCAGGAATAGACCCAGGGGCAGGAATAACTGTAGCAACTCCTAAACTGACTGTAACATGATCAAGGGTTAAAGAAGTACTATGGGAAATATCTAATATATCAATAGCATGTAACATACGTTCTGCAACTTGTACTGCTCCCTCAGAGTTTGTATCTGGTAGTATTGCAACAAACTCCTCTCCTCCATATCTTGTAACAATATCACATTGTCTTTTAAGTGTAGAATTAAGTGAACTAGCAACCCTTTTAAGGCAGATGTCCCCCTCTTGATGTCCATATGTGTCATTGTATGGCTTAAAGTGATCGATATCTATCATTACAACTGACAATGGTTGTCTAAATCTTAGACCTCGTTGCCATTCAGAATCTAAGGTTATATCAAAACATCGTCTATTACCTAAAGATGTTAATCCATCTTCCATTGTAAGTTGTTCTAATGCTTTATTATTAAGTTCTAATTCGTGTTTTAAAGTTTCTAGTTCTTTGACTTTAATATCTAATTCTCGACTTTTATGCTCTAAAGCAATTTTTTGCCTTCCAAGATCTAAAAATACTTTTATCTTACTTAACAGAATAATTGGGTTAACAGGTTTAAAAAGATAGTCAACTGCGCCACTTTCGTAACCTTTAAAAATGTTATTATCTTCTCTATTATTTGCAGTTACAAAAATAATAGGTATAAACTTTGTTTTTTTACTACCTCTTAAAAGTTCAGCAGTTTCATAACCGTTCATTTCTGGCATTTGAACATCTAGTAAAATTAAGGAAAAATTGTATATGAGAGTCATCTCAAGAGCTATTAGACCAGATTCAGCCGTTATTACATTCAGATCCAAATCCTCAGACTCTAATAATTGTTTCATAGAAAATAGATTTTCTGGTATATCGTCTACGACCAGTATATTGAGTTGACTCATTAAATCTCCTTTAATACTCTGTTCAGCATAATACTTATTTCTTTTAAATTCAAAACAAAATCAACATATCCTGCATTTATAGCACTTTCTGGCATTGTGGCTATCTGTGCTTCTTCTGGATTTTGTGCAATTGTTGTGCCTTTAAACTTTTTTATAACTTTAAAACCATTGGTACCATCGCAGTTAGCCCCAGTTAATAAAATCCCCAATGTTTTTTCGTAATAAACCTCTGCTGCAGTTTCGAAAAGAACGTCTATCGCTGGCCGACAGTAATTAACCTTAGGATCCAAACTAAGACTTATTGATCTGTCTTTCTCAATCATAACATGATAATCTGCTGGGGCTAAATAAACATGGTTATCCATAATAAACTCTTTATCAATAGGTTCTGATAGTTCTATAACAGAATATTTCTTTAAAAGGGTAACGAGAGAATCCCCACTATTAGCGCTTAAGTGCTGGACTATAACTATTGGGACTTTTATATAACGGTTTATGTTCATAAGTATAGATTCTAAAGCAGAAAGACCTCCTGCCGATGCTCCTATAACAACAATATCAAAATCATCCATAGTTATATAACTCTTTTTCGGTATATTTTCTCGGTTAAAGATACAGTTTCAAATAACTTATCAACCTCTGAATATCTTATGGATTCTTTTGATCCTAAACATAAAAAACCACCAGGAACAAGACTTTCATGAAATAGCTTTAATACCCTATTCTGAAGATCTCGATCAAAATATATAAGCACATTTCTACAAGAAATTATATTCATTTCACCAAAAACTCCATCTGTAACCAAATTATGAAAAGAGAAAAGTATATTCTCTTTTAGTAAAGGTGAAATTGTAGCAGAATCAGAGTCAGCTGTATAATAATCAACAAAAGAGTTGTGACCTCCAACTTGTTGGTAATTATTTGTATATGTTTTGATATAGTCTATAGGATAAATAGCCTCTTTAGCTCTATCTAAAATATCCATATTAAAATCAGTAGCATATATTTGAGTCTTATTATACAGATTTGCTTCTTTTAGCAGTATGGCCATAGAGTAAACTTCTTGACCGGAACTACACCCTGCATGCCATATTTTTACAAATGGATACGTTTGAATATAAGGAAATACTTTTTCTATTATTTCTTTAAAAAAACTTGGGTCTCTAAACATTTCAGTAACATTGATTGAGAGGTCAGAAAGTAGTTTTCTTAAAAGATCGTGATTATATATAATTTCAGGAATTAGATCAGAATACCTACTAAATCCACTTATAGCTAATCTATGATTTAACCTACGTTTAATGTGGGATCTAGAATAATTCCTATAGTCAAAATCACTCATTTTTAATATAGCTTCTAATACTAAATCAATCTCAATTTCTTCGTTTTTAATTTGTTCAGGTCCATGCATTTAATATAACCAGACCCGTAACATAGAAATTAGTTTATCGTTATCAACTGGTTTTGCAAGATAGTCATTTGCTCCAGCGTCAATACACTTTATACGATCACCTTTCATGGCGTTCGCTGTTAATGCAATTATAGGCAGGTTCTCACTTTTTTTAAGCTTTCTTATCTCTAACATCGCTTCATAACCATCCATTTTAGGCATCATTATATCCATTAATACTAAATCGATATCTGGGTTCTCTTTTACTTTTTCAATACTTTCGAGCCCATCTCTAGCAACAATAATATTAATATCTTTTTCTTCTAAAATGTTTGATAATGCGAAAATATTACGCATATCATCATCAACAATTAATATCTTTTTACCAGTAAGAATTTCCTCTCGATGATTTTTAAATACTTTTTGCTGTTCCTGGGGTAAATTAGAATCTACTCTATGCAGAAAAAGAGCTATCTCTTCTAATAATCTCTCTGGAGATTTAACTCCTTTAATTATAATACTATCTGCATATTTCTTAAGTTGTAACTCTTGCTCTGATGAAAGATCTCGACCAGTATAAATAATAACAGGGGTTTTAGAAATCTGTTCATCATTTTTAATTTTATCTAATAGATCATATCCAGACATATCCCCTAAACCAAGATCTAAAATCACACAATTATAATAGTGTTTCTTCATAGAATCGTATGCTTCTTGCCCTGTTTCTACATCAGTAATACTAACATCTCGCCCACTAATCAATTCAGTTAAGCTTTCTCGTTGAAGCCGGTCATCTTCTACAATTAAAATTTTATGAATTCTTTCTGAAATACTGTTTTCTATTCTTTCAAAAGCCAGGTCCATGTCCTCTTTAGAAACTGGTTTTTTCATATAACCTAAAGCTCCCATCTGCATAGCAGAGAGCTCTTTGTCTTCTCCAGACATAAAATGCACAGGAATATGACGCAATTCTGAATCACTTTTTAGTCTTTCCATAACATTCCACCCATCAATACTTGGTAACCCTATATCTAATATTATTGCACATGGCCTATAATAATCTGCAAAATGTAGACCAGTTTCTCCATCCTCTGCAACAAGAACTTTGAATCCTCTATCATGTGCTTGTTCCTTTAAAATTGCTGCAAAAGTAACATCATCTTCAATTATTAATAAAGTTTTTGTCTCTTTAGTCACTCTCTCACGATCATCTTTTACAATTATCTGTGCTGTAACTAAAGGTGGAGTAATACTCTCTTCTACTAGTAAGGATACACTTTCTTGTAGAGGTAAAGTAACAATAAAGGTACTACCTTTGCCAATTTCGCTTTCTAATCTAATGCTCCCACCAAGAAGCTTAATAAGATCTCTAGATATGGATAAACCTAACCCAGTACCTCCATATTTACGGCTAGTACTTCCATCAGCCTGCTGGAATGCTTCAAATACAGCGTCCTGCTTATCTAAGGGTATTCCAATACCAGAGTCTTTCACAGAAAATTCTACATTTTCACCTTCTAGAGTAATATTTAAAGATACAGTTCCTTTCTTATTAGTAAATTTTAGTGCATTAGTCATTAGGTTTTTAATAACTTGCTGTAATCTGTGGGAGTCTGTAACAATACTTCCTGGAAGTTTTTTATCCTTACTAAATTTTAAATCAATTTTTTTCTGATCAGCTGATGGTCTATATATCCTCTCCATATCCTCAATTAAAGAGTCTATGGTCATAACTTCTGGATTGATATCTATCTTTCCTGCTTCAACCTTACTAAGATCCAAAACTTCATTAATCAGTTTTAATAGATCCTCACCTGAAGAATTAATAGCCTTTGCAGATTTTATCTGCTTCTCATCTAGGTTTCCTTTTTTATTATTACTAATAAGCTGGGACAGTATTAATATACTGTTTAACGGTGTCCTAAGTTCATGGGACATATTGGCTAAAAATTCTGATTTATATTGACTAGCTTTTTCTAGATCTGTTGCTTTTTCAACTAAGTCTTCTTGGGACTCTTCAAGTGCTCTATTTTGTTCTTTCATTATTAGACGTTGTTTTTCAAGAGCGTCTGTCCTTTCTTCTAACTCTTCGTTTGTAACTCTGAGTTCTTCTTGTTGAGCCTGCATATCCTTTTCTGAATCTTTTAGAGCTTCGGTTTGATTCTCTAATTCTTCATTACTCGCTCTAAGTTCTTCTTGTTTATGTTGAGTATCTTCTAATAAATTCTGAATTATAGTAGTAGATCTGGCACTATTAATTAAAATGGAAATATTATTTTTAATATTAGTAATAAACTTCTTCTTAAGCGTTGTAACAGGAACAGTAATACCAATTAGAAAAACTCCAATTAACTCATCTTCAAAAATTAATGGTGTAGTTATGTAACATGTAGGAATAATAGATGCTAAAGCATAGTTAAATTCTGGAGAGTCTTGTGGGACATCAGTAAAAACTAACTCATGTTTTTCTAATGCACATTGGCCAACTATTCCTTCACCTAATGCAAACTTATCAAATACTCCTTCTCGATCAGTAAAAGCATAGGATGATGATAAATGTAAAAAACCATCATCTTCTAATATATAAAGAGCTCCAACTTGAGCGTCTAGATACTTTGCCATAAAAGAGATAAATAGAGTTCCAAGCTCTTTAACATCGTGCTCCCCTCTTACAATATTATCTAAATCTTCTCGACCTTGCCTAAGCCAGGCCTGCTCTCTTAAACTCTTCCCCATATTTTTTAAAGATTTTGCTAATAAACCTAGTTCATCATTTCGATGTATATCTAAATGTGTATCAAAGTTTCCATCTGTAATATTTTTTGCAAAATCAACACCTGCAATTATAGGTTCTGTTAATTTTTTTGAAAAATAGAGGGATAAAACCGCAATAAGTAGAAGTATGCCAATACAAACAATTACAACATTAAATAGTATATTTGTAAGATCTTCAATTACTTCTTTATGGTCTATTTTAGAAAAAAGATACCAATTAGGGAAAGCCACATTTAGTTTATTAAACTCTACTAAAACCTTACTTCCTGCACTATCTATATATATTCCAGAATTAACCTTAAATCCTAGTTCTATTGCATCTTCCCAGTATTTTAATGGATTATTTGGCCACAGATAACCAACTCTATATAAGCCATCTCCCATGGTTTTTAAATTACTTCTTAAATGAAAATCTTCTGTTAATGGATTATGGGCAACAATATATGACTCACCAGTATCCCCCATGCCATCTCGAGAATTCAAAATGCTATCTATAAAATCTTCGGTAAACTGCAATACTATTACCCTTTTCTTATATGTTTTGGCAATAAAGGCAGATTGTTTATTCATAGATGGTGAGAACTTAGAAAAATCTTCAAAGACAATCTCGTTAGAATTAAGAGCTTTTACCTTTACCCTAGACAAACCTGTATCATTATATAAACCTTGTTCATTTCTAAAACTATATGAAATAAGTTCATCATTAGTTGAAAGTATATATAGATTATAAAAATGATTTGTTGATAAAAAAGATGCAACATATTGCTCAAATGTTTTGGTTTTAATATTTTCATCTTCTAAAGAAGAAATTAAACTATTTAGACCCTGACTAGAAAGCAATGTTTCAAACTCTGAAAAATGATGATTTATATCCTCTTCTAATCTATTAGATCTCAGTTTATGGATTGATAATATGTGCTCAAAAGAGTTTTTTTTGATTATTTCAGAAGTTTGAAAAAAGAATAGTGACCCTATTATAATTAAAGGTATTATACCTATAACTAAAAATAGTATCAAAAATTGAGTTCTAATTTTGTTTTTTATCATAGGCTAATTCTAACGTTATTTTTTATAGAATACAATCAAAATCATACTCTAATTATGGGCTTCAACTTGTAACTTGTAGAGATCGTAGTACATGCCACCTTTATTTAAAAGTTCATCGTGTTTTCCGACCTCTTTTATCTCACCTTTATGAAGAACAACAATTTTATCAGCGTGTTTAATTGTAGAAAGCCTATGGGCAACAATGATAGTTGTACGATCTTTTATTAGCTTCTCTATTGCATCCTGAATTAATGTTTCAGTTTCTGTATCGATACTAGAAGTGGCTTCATCTAATATTAAAATATCAGGATTAAATGCTAGTGCTCTTGCAAATGATATTAGCTGTTTTTCTCCAGCAGAAAATGTAGAACCCCTCTCTTTAACAGGGTGATTGTAGGTCTCGGGTAATTTACTAATAAATTTATGGGCATTAACATATTTTGATGACTGTATAATGCGTTCTATACCGATATTATCATTATTAAGATTTATATTCCCTTTTATGTCTCCAGAAAACAGAAAGACATCCTGTAAAACTATAGCGATTCTCTCTCGTAGTATATGTTTTTCTAAATCACGAATATCTATACCATCAATTTTTATTGATCCAGAATCTATATCGTATAATCGTCCTATTAATGAGGTTATTGTAGTTTTACCTGATCCTGTTGCACCAACTAATGCTACTGTTTCTCCTGGTTTTATATCTAAATTAATTCCTTTTAATACTGGATCTCCTGGGATATAAGAGAACACAACATCTTTTAACTCAATACTACCTTTTTTATCATTAAAACTTAGAGGAGATGGTCTATTTTTAATCTCTTGTACTTCGTCTAATAACATAAAGACTCTCTCTGAAGATGCCATAGAAGACTGAAAAATATTAAACTTCTCTGCAAGATTAGAAATAGGTCTAAAAAGATGATTTACATATTGAAAGAATGCCACTAATATACCAATTTCAAAAGCTCCATCTAAGGATGAATAACCACCAAATAACAGAATTAAACCTAAAGAAACACCGGACATTAGATGAATCCCCGGTCTAAACAGAGCGTAAACTCTTGTTTCATCTAAGGATGACTTTAAGAAGTCTGAATTTTGTTCGTCAAATTCTTTTTGGCTAAGTTTCTCACGACTAAAAATTTGAATAATCTTCATACCATTAATACTTTCCGCTAAGTATGCATTAATTTTTGCTAGTTTAACTTTTACATCCCTCTGAATTTTCCTAGCAAAGGATCTAAATACAATTGATAGGGCTATAACAAATGGTAGAGTGGCCATAGCAATTAATCCTAATTTAAAGTCTAGAGATAACATAACTATAACTGCCCCAGCAATTAGGGATATATCTTTAATTACAGTTATTAATACATCTGTGAATAGTTTCGAGATATTATCCATGTCGCTAGAGACTCTAGTAACTAATCGGCCTACTGGGTTTTTATCAAAAAAACTTAAAGATAGATTTAACATATGTTTATATAAGTCACTTCTTAGGTCATATACAATTTTCTGGGATGCAAAATTAAGAAGATAAATATTTAAAAAATTACATACAAAGTTAACGATAAAAAGCCCAACCATGATTAATGAAATGTTCTTTAATAAAATTTTATTTGACCCCACAATAGCATCGTCAATTGCAATCTTTGTTAAGTAAGGAATTATAAGGTCTATTGCTGTTGTTATACCAATAAAAAGTAGACATAGAATAAAAATAAATAGTCTTTTTTTTATATATGGATAGAGCCTTTTCATAATATTTATATCTGCAGATTTTTCTATCTTTTTTTCTTGTTTTATTCCCATTATTCTTCCAATATCTTTTCTTGTAATAACTGTTTCTGATAAAGTCCATTATAATAACCATCGAATGCTATTAAACTCTCATGGGTTCCTTGTTCTATAATTTTACCCTCTTCTAGTACTATAATTTTATCTGCATCTTTAACTGTGGAGACTCTGTGAGAGATAAGAATAGCTGTTTTATCTTTCAACTCTTCACGGATGTGATGTAAAATTCTGTCCTCGGTTTTTGTATCAACCGCTGATAAAGAGTCATCTAAGATAATTATCTCTGGGGATTTGTAAAAAGCTCGTGCAATAGAAATTCTCTGTTTTTGTCCCCCTGATAAATTGACTCCCCTCTCTCCAAGCTCAGTTAAAAACTTTTTATCTAAAGAGTCAATTTCATTATGCACCATAGCTATTTTTGCCATTTTTTCTACTCGGTTATTGTTAATGTCATCTGTATGAAATGCGATATTTTGATTAATTGTCTTAGAAAACAGAAAGTTATTTTGGGGCACGTAACCAACATTTGATCTCAGTTTTTCTAAAGAGAGAGAATTGATATCCATTTGTCCAATTTTTATCTCTCCATTCGAGATTTTATATGTTTTTAGTAACAGTTCCACTAGTGTAGATTTTCCAGCCCCAGTATGCCCAACTATAGCTAAAGACTGCCCTGGCTCTATATAAAAAGATATATTTTCTAAGGCATTAACATTTGATCCAGGATATCTGAATGTAAGGTTATTAACTTCTACAGAAGAATCTTTTAATACTTCCCCAGTAGGAACCACGTCTATCTGGTCAGTAGCGTTTAAGATCTCATTTACTCGGGTTAAAGATACTTTCCCACGTTGCATTAAAGTAAATACAAACCCCATGGCCATCATAGGCCAAGTCATCATACCTATTAAAGAGATAAAACTTACCAATTGTCCTAAAGATATTACTCCATCAATAACAAGGCTTCCACCATATGATATAGATATCAATAGGGAGACAGACCCAACAGTAGCAACAAAAGGATGTATAATCCCCTGTATTTTTACTAAATTTAGAGTTGTATCCATATTATTTTTATTTGATTCGTTAAAATAATGCAGATTAACTTTCTCCTGTACAAAGGATTTAATAATCCTAATACCGGAAAATGACTCCTGTGCCCTATCGCTAATAATAGAAAATGCTTCCTGAACTTTTTTAAACCGATGACCAATAGCTTTTGTAATTAGTAGAATAACTATAGCAACAATAGGTAGCGGAATTAATGCTATTAACGTCAATTTTAAATTTACCCTCGTTATCATTAAAACTATTGCCATAATTGCCATAAATAGGGAATCTATAACAAGAATTGTTCCCTGTCCAAAGGCCTGTCTTACAGTACTAATATCATTGGTACACCTAGCCATAATATCCCCAGTTTTGTTATTATTAAAATAGACCTGATTCAAGGTTGTTAGCTTATTAAAGACCATATCTCGGATCTTATATTCCAGGTTTTTAGCTATGCCTATAATGGTCATACGCCATCCAAATCGGCCTAAAGCTACCCCTAAAGTTACAAGAATTACAGCTGACATATAAAAAATAATAAGTTTTGGAGTTAGCTCTCCTGAACCAACAACATCAACAAATCTTCCAGTTATTAGCGGTGTTAAAAGTTGAAGTGCATCAACAATGACTAAAAGAATTATACCAATTATGTATTTTAACATATTCTTCTTTAAAAAACTTTTTATATGGATAAATAGACTCATATTTAAAATATAAACAGTATTAGACATAATGACAACAAATTATACAATAAACGATATTGACCAACGCTATTTATGAGACTAAGATTTTAATATGGATGCAAATCAGATAGAAGTATTAAAATTAAATATCAGAACACTAACAGATATTAGTATTGCTCTATCTAAAGAGAAGGATAGAGAAAAACTTCTCGAGATGATCCTACTTGAAGCAAAAGTTCTTGCCAATGCAGACGGTGGAACTTTATACATGAAAAAGGGTGATACGTTATTAAGTTTTGAAATTGTAATGACCGATTCCTTAGGCATCCACATGGGTGGAACATCGGAAAAAAAAGTTACTTTTCCTGGGGTTCAACTAAAAGATAAAGCTGGTAACCCTAATAAACACAATATAGCATCTTACGTTGCAATAACTGGTGAAACTATAAACATTCAAGATGCATACGAAGCAGAGGGTTTCGATTTTAGTGGAACTAAAGCATTTGATGAAACTACTGGTTATAGATCAAAATCGTTTTTAACTGTTCCACTTAGAAACCATGAAGATGAAATAATTGGAGTTCTCCAGCTTCTAAATGCCTACAGTCACGATAATAATAGTATAATCTCATTTTCATCCCATGTTGAAGAACTTGTAGTTGCTTTGGCAAGTCAAGCTGCAATAACAATAACAAATAGAAATCTTGTCAAAGATTTAAGGACTCTATTTGAATCATTTATTAAAGTAATAGCTGGAGCAATTGATAAAAAGTCCCCATATACTGGGGGACATTGCCAAAGAGTACCGGTAATAACAATGGCAATAGCTGAAGCAGTAAACAGAACCAAAGATGGAATTTATCATGATGTAAATTTAGATAGTGAGGAACTTTACGAACTATATATCGCATCGTGGCTTCATGATGCTGGGAAAGTAACAGTTCCTGAATATGTTGTTGATAAAGCAACAAAACTTGAAACAATATACGATCGTATTGCAGAGATTGAAACTAGATATGAAATAATAAAAAGAGATGCGGAGATTATTTATTTAAAATCCGACCAAAGTCTTTTAGCAGAAAAGGTTTACAAAAAAACATTAAGAGCACTTAAAAAAGAGTTAAAGTTTATTAAGACTGCAAATATTGGCGGCGAATTCATGTCCGCTGATAAAATAAAACTCATCCATGATATAAGTAAAAGAAAATGGAAATTTAATGGCCGATCAAAACCCCTATTAACAGAAAATGAAGTTAAAAACCTATGTATAGTTCGGGGTACATTAACAGAAGATGAGAGAAAAATAATTAATGACCATGTTGTTGTTAGTATAGATATGCTAAATCAGCTACCTTATCCTAAAAGTCTACAAAATGTACCTGAAATTGCCGGTGGACACCACGAAAAAATGGATGGAACTGGTTACCCTAATGGTTTAACTAGGGATGAGATGTCAGTACAAGCAAGAATGATGGCTATAGCAGATATTTTTGAAGCCTTAACAGCATATGACAGACCATATAAGAGAGGTAAAACTCTTAGTGAGGCTATGGCAATAATGGTATCTATGAAAGAGAGAAATCATATCGATCCAGACCTATTTGATATATTTGTAAAACAGAAAGTATACCTTAAATATGCAAAAGAATATCTCGAACCCCACCAAATTGATGAAATACATGAGGATTTATTGAATATATGATTTTAGAGGACGTCCCCGATTTCAAAGTTTATCTTTTTAGGATGATAAGTATAGTTATAGGAGGGTTAATATATGCCCTAGGTTTTAATCTATTTCTAATTCCAAATGATTTTTTAAGTGGTGGTGTTGGTGGAATAGCCCAGATTTTAAATCACCTATTTGGTATAAATACTTCAATATCAATTATAATGATAAATATCCCAATATTTATTATTGGTTATATGCACTTGGACAAACATTTTATTATTTCTAGTTTAGTGGGAATGTTATCCTTCTCATTTTTTATAGAATTAACAAGTAGTTTAGCTGGAATTATTTATGTTCCACACGAGATTCTAGCAGCTATCTATGGTGGATTGTTTACAGGTTTAGGAATGGGAATTCTATTTAAAAACAGAGCAAGTTTTGGTGGTACTGATATTATAAGTGCGGCTATAAAACGTAGACAATCTATAAACCTAGGAACAACACTCTTTTTATTCAATTTTATAATTGTAAGTTGTGCTTCTATTATTTTTGTTCCATACAAAGGAATGTACTCACTAATTGGTATGTTTATTGGTTCAGGAGTTATAGACAAAGTTATTGCTGGTTTTGAAAACAGACTTTCAGTAATGGTAATTTCAGCAGAACATAAACAAATTACAGATTTTCTACATAGTCAAAATCGAGGAGCAACTCTTTTACACGGAGAAGGTTCATATTATAAAGAACCAATTCCTGTTATTTACACAGTTATTCCATCTAGAAGGTTAGCGAAACTTAAAGACTTTATCTATAGTGTAGATATTAATGCATTTGTAAGTGTCACAAATACAACCGAGATTATGGGGCATTGGAATCAGAGACATAAAAGAGTCTACCAGAAGGAATGACCTATTTTAGGATATATTTTAACAAGACAAAAAATAACACATAATAACAAAACTCATTTTTTATATACAGGGGTTGGAGAATCAGGTCCATTCCAGGTTGAAATTGATAACAAACCTCCACTATTTTTTATTGATAATTTCACAAAACTTCCACTGGGCTTAACCTATAAAGAACGTAAACAAGTAAATCTAAAATCTTTTGGTGGGACAAATGTTGATGCTCTATATTTTAGCACTCAAAACGACTTATATAATGGGAAAAAAATATTAAAAGAAGCTGGTTTTAGATGTTACGAAAGTGATGTTATTCCAGAAGAAAGATACCTCATGGAACGTTTTATTTATGGCTCAGTTTTAATTGATGGCACACCTATAAATAAATCAGGTCTATTGCACTATACAAATGCTTTAATGACACCAGCTGATTACACTCCAATCTTTAAAGTTCTATCTTTAGATATCGAAACAGGCCGAGATGGTACAATTTATTCATTTGGTTTGCATTTCACTTACGGGGATGTTTCTGATAAGAAAGTATTAATGAGAGATGATAAATTATCAGAAACTATCTCAGATGACTATATAACTTATTACCCTACTGAAAAATCACTTATCGAGGCATTTATTTGTGAATTTAATAGTTTAGATCCTGATATTATAATTGGTTGGCATGTTATAGGTTTTGACTTAGATTTTATTCGTCGAAGAACAGAGTTCTACAGGATTCCTTTTTTAATTGGCCGTAGAAACAGGTCTCCAGTAATAAAGCAGACAAAAAACAAAAGTTGGGTATGTGATATTACAGGAAGAATAATTATCGACGGACCTCCAACATTAAGGGGTGCTTTTTATAACTTTATTAGTTATAAATTAGAAAATGTTGCAAAAGAGATTTTAGGCGTAGGAAAAGATATTGCAGGATCTGGAAAAGTTGATGAAATTGAGAGAAGATTTAGAGATGATAAAAAAGCATTAGCCCATTATAACCTTTTAGATTGTACACTAGTAACGGATATATACAATAAATTAGGATTAATAGACCTTACTTTTACTAGAGCTACAACCTGTGGATTGGCTATGGATAAAATAGGAATGTCCGTTAGAGCTTTTGACTACTTTATGCTACCCAAAGTACACAGGAAAGGATATGTAACACCAGATGTCGAGGATATTGTATCCACAGGACAGGGTGGTGGTGGTCTTGTTTTTATTAAGGAGCCAGGTTTTTATGATAACATTGTTGTATTAGACTTTAAGAGTCTTTATCCATCCATTATAAGAACGTTTTTTATCGACCCAATTTCAAGAATACTGTCAGATGAAGATACAATAACTACCCCAATGGGAACTAAATTTTCTAGTACACAGCACGTACTTCCGGCTTATATACAATCCCTGATGGAGAAGCGTGAATTAGCAAAAAACGAGAAGAATGCACACCTTTCTCAGGCTATTAAAATTTTAATGAATAGCTTTTATGGTGTCATGGGAACAACAGGTTGCAGATTTTACCATCAGGATCTACCAGACTCAATTACTGGGACTGGACAGTGGCTTCTAACATTAACTAAAGAACTATTAGAAAATAGAGGTTACACTGTTATTTATGGGGATACAGATTCTCTATTTGTTCAATTAAAACCTGACGAAAGGTCCAGTTTTAATAGTGCAGGAAAAGATATTGTTAAGTTTGTGAATAACTATCTGAAACAGTTCTTAAAAGAAAACTTTTCTGTTGAATCAATATTAGAACTTGAATATGAAAAACATTTTAGTAAATTCTTTTTACCAGGGGTAAGAGGTGGTCTAACCGGGGCAAAAAAAAGATATGCAGGTATTGTAAGTTCCGATGAAGGGGAAAAATTAACCTTTACTGGTCTAGAGTTTGTAAGATCAGACTGGACCATGCTAGCCAAAGAGTTTCAATATAACCTTTTTACAAAAATCTTTGCAGGTGATGAGGTCGAAGATTATGTAAAAGAAACAGTTAGAAAGCTACAAAATGGAGAACTTAATAATCAGTTGATTTATAATAAAAGACTAGCTAAACCAGCCAGTGAATATACAAAACTAATTCCACCTCCTGTAAAAGCTGCTCTATTATTAGATCCAACAGGGAACATGAGAGGTAGGATAGAGTATATAATAACCAAAGACGGCCCTATTCCTGTGGAAATGTCTCCAAAAAACATTGATTATGACCACTATATAGATAAACAACTTAAGCCAATTGCAGATAGTGTATTACCATTTATAAATAAAGATTTTCAAATAATTGTATTTAATAAGCAACCGGAACTTTTTTAGACTATAATTAATTTATGGAACTTCTTAATCAGATTATTAAAGCTGAATTTTCATATAAAAAATTAACTTCAAAAAAAGAGTCAAAGAGCAGTTTTATTAATTTCCACGACAAAACTACTCCTAATGTTCCTTTGCAAAATTTCACTTTTATAAAAAGACTAATTACCTTAGATGAACTTAGAAGAACTGTAGAGTCAGAAAAGAAGAGGGTTATAAAAGAGAATAAATCGTTTATAAGGTTTGTATTTGATCCATACGCCCCTTTTTCTGGAGAAGTCTCAGAACTAAGTGATTTTACATTTTATTGCCATCAGGTTTTAACTTTAGATCTTAATTCAATAAATGAGAGTTATGCAGAGGAAAACTGTACAGTAGTGCATAAAGAGCATCGTAAGCAGCTAGAAAAGCTTTATGACTCCCTAAACAGTGATATCGAAGGTGGTGATATTCACTCAAAAAGATGGATCGACTTAAAATTTAGAAATAAAAATATAACTACATTAGTTTATAAACAGGATGCTGATTTTATTGGAGACTGTGAACTTTTTTATGTGAAAAATATCGTAAAACTAGATGACCTTGAAGTATTAAAAGATTGTAGAAATAGAGGGGTTGGTGAAGCACTCTTAAAATCTGCAATTTCTGTTGCTAAGGCAAGTGGAAAAGAGACACTCTATTTAATAGCAGATAGAGACGACTGGATAACAGACTATTATTTGAGTTTAGGTTTCGAACTTTTTGCAGAGTATAACAGTTGCATATTATATAGCTAATTTTATCTATATATATTACAATTTAAATAATGGATACTGAAACTATAAAGCCATTCTTAAAATCTACTATAAGAATGTTTAAGGACATGTATAATTTTACCCCCACTTTTGGAAAAGCTCATATAGTTACTGATTTAGAGCACCATAGTTGGAATATTTCTGGTGTTATTGGGATAATGGGGAGTTATGAGGGAATATTTGTAATACGGTTAAAAAAAACTACAGCATTTAAGCTCCTTAAAGAAGCAACAAAGGTCCCTGAAACATCTAAAGAGATAGTTGAGACTATAACTGCTATGATTGGAGAATTTGCAAACATTATATGCGGTAATGCATTAAATATACTAACTATGGATAATGTTGAAATAACAGTTCCACTTACTGTTCAAGGGACAAATCATACGATCTCATGGCCTGTAAAAGGACATGTTATAGCTATACCATTTAATACTCCCTATGGTCAGTTTGAACTGCATATTAATATCGTTTCTTCCTAGTTTTATTATTACCTTTATAGTTCCTGCTACTGTTTCTATTGCTTGAACTGTTTTTACTATTCATTAAAGATCTATTTTTTGCTTTGGGTATAAGACACTTATCACCATTTCCAATTAAATCCTCCCTACCTGCTTCAATTAATGCGCACCTTACAAGTTCCCGATTTTCTGGCTTTCCATATTGTAGAAGAGCTCGTTGCTTAGCTTTATCCTCTGGAGATATCTGACTTACTACAGGATTCATTGTCATTGGGTCAAACCCAGAATAGAACATCGCTGTTGAAAGGGTTCCTGGAGTTGGAATAAAGTCTTGCACTTGATCAGATCTTAATCCTGTATCTTTTAAATACTCAGCCAACTCTATAGCGTCTTCTAATGATGAACCTGGGTGGGATGAGATAAAATAAGGTACTAAAAACTGATTTTTCCCTAGTTCATCATTTATCTCTTTGTATTTTTTTGAGAACTCAGAAAAGACACTATTTCCAGGTTTACCCATAAGTTTTAAAACTGGATCTGAAACATGTTCAGGAGCGACCTTTAACTGGCCACTGATATGATGTTCTACAAGTTCCCTAAAAAAAGTATCGTCAGGATCTAACATTAAATAGTCGAATCTTATTCCAGATCGAATAAAAACTTTTTTAACCCCTGGTAGAGACCTTAATTCTCTTAAAAGATTTAAATACTCAGTATGGTCCACTTCAAGCATTTTACATGGTTCAGGAGCAAGACATTGTTTAGTAGGACAAGATCCTCTTTGAGTCTGTTTATAACATGCTGGTTTTGTAAAGTTTGCAGTTGGCCCACCAACATCGTGGATATAACCTTTAAAGTCCGGGTGTTTAATTATCTCTTTAGCTTCTTTTATTATAGAGTCATGACTTCTTGAACGTACAATACGACCCTGATGAAATGTTAAAGCACAAAAATTGCAACCTCCATAACACCCTCGGTTACTAATAATACTAAACTGGACCTCTTCTATGGCTTTAACTCCACCAAGTTTATCGTAGGAATAGTGGGGAGAACGGACATATGGCAGTTCATGAACCCAGTCTAATTCCTCTCTTAAAAGTGGTTTTGATGGTATATTTTGAACGACCCACTCACCAGGATATTCCTCTACTATAATAGAAGATGTATATGGGTCAGTATTTAAGTGCTGAGTTTTAAAAGATAAAGCAAACTTTCTTTTACTAGTCATTATATCTTTATAAGTTGGTAAAAACTTTATTCCTTCAACCTGTTCTGGTTTCTGATGAGTCCTATATAAAGTCCCAGGAATGTCTTTCATATTTTTAATAGAAAGACCTTTTTTAAATCTTTCCCCAATTTCTAGGATCTGTCTTTCACCCATTCCAAATATTACTAAATCAGCTTTAGCGTCCAGTATAATGGAGCGCCTAATCTTGTCTGACCAGTAGTCGTAATGTGCCATACGTCTTAAAGATGCCTCGATGCCGCCTAAAATTATGGGAACTTTTTTATAGATCTGTTTCAGTGCTGCCGAGTAGACAATTGTTGCTCTATCAGGTCTTAATCCAGCCTTATCTCCAGGAGAATATGAGTCAGTTTTTCTTGGTTTTTTTGATGCAGTATAATTACTAACCATAGAATCCATATTCCCACCATTTACCAAGAAGGCAAACTTTGGTTTTCCAAACTCTTTAAAACTATCTAAGTTTTTCCAATCCGGCTGGGCTAATATAGCAACATTAAAACCCTGGCTTTCTAAAACTCGGCTAATAACTGCGGTTCCAAAGGATGGATGGTCCACATATGCGGTACCTGTAACAACTACAAAATCAGGTCTTTCCCATCCTAATTGTTCCATCTCTCTTCTGTTTATTGGTAAAAATCTACTGCTCATGGTGGTAAGATAGGTTAACCTGAGGTTTTAATCAAGTTTAAATGGAGTCATCTGATATACATAATAGTTTAACCAGTTTAGAAATAATAAGTTTGCATGTCCTCTCCAATTTACAACTGGAGTTTTTGTTGGGTCATCATCTGGAAAATAATTTCTTGGAATGATTGTATTTTGTGGATCAACTTTTAAATCTCTATCATATTCGTCTTTTAAGGTTAATGGATCATATTCTGAATGCCCTGTAACAAAAATTTGTTTCCCATCTTTTGATACGACAATATATACTCCAGCTTCCTTAGATTCCGATACTGCTGTTAAGTTTTTCACCTGATCTATTTCAGATCTTAGTACTTCTGTGTGCCGTGAATGTGGTGCTAGATAATCATCATCAAAGCCTCTAACAATTGGTACATTCTTATCTATAACATAGTGTTTAAATATTCCTGAAATCTTCTCAGGTGCAAGGTACTTTTCTACACCATGATGATAATATAGTCCAGCTAAAGCACCCCAACAAATATGAAGTGTAGAGGTAACATTTATTTTTGACCAGTCCATAATCTCTTTAAGTTCTTCCCAATAGTCTACACTCTCAAATTTCAGAGTTTCAACAGGGGCACCAGTTATTATTAATCCATCGTATTTATCTTGTTTTATATCATCAAACGTTTTGTAAAAGTATTCTAAATGTGCATGGTCTGTATTTTTAGACTTATGGCTTTTAGGATGTAGAAGGTCTACTTCAACCTGTAGTGGTGTATTAGATAACAATCTTAGTAGATGGGTCTCAGTTGTAACTTTTTTAGGCATCAGGTTTAATATTGCAATTTTTAAAGGACGAATATCCTGTTTCATTGCTCGGGTCTCTGTCATGACAAAGATATTCTCTTTATTAAGAATCTCAATTGCTGGTAGTTTATCTTGAATCTTTATTGGCATAGCACCCTCCTAATGTTTAAAAGAATATAACACAATTTATTCTAAATAACTATACGACATAGATGATGAAAAAGAATAAGGTTTACTCCTGTCCTTTGGTGTGACTAAACAGATATAAATCTCTGTTAAAGGTGGAATTTCTATTTTCATTGGACTTTTTCTACTTGTCTGGGCATTTCTTAAGCTAAACTTTATTGTTCCGGAAATCTTTTTATCATATCCATTTTTACAATAAACAATTGTTGTGTGGTCAACTTTTTCATGATAAATTTTAACCTTGTTATCCTTTTTAACTTTATTTGAGAATCCTTCATAATCTGAACTTTTAATATCTTTTCCAAATATGGCAACAAATTCTGGGCCTTTGGGATGTACTGCATAATAAAATTCCCCGGTGACTGGATCTAAAGCTTTCCCATCTATGTTTTGCATTTTTATTGGTATAGACTGCTTTACTCCAGACTCACCTACAACATTCACAGAAAAATGTAAGTGTGGTCCAGTAGAAAGCCCTGTATTTCCACTATATGCAATCTTATCTCCAATTTTTACTCTATCTCCAACTTTTACGATTGCACCATTTTTCTTTAAATGTACATAACTGGCAAATGTTCCATCAGAGTGATAGATACTGACAAAATTTCCATCTTTTGCATAAGACGAACCTGCCCCTCCACGGTTTGAGTTCTCTTTTATTTCAACAACAACACCAGCTCTAGCTGCGTATATTGGGGTACCTATATCCATAGAAAAATCTAATGCATAATAGTTCTCTTTGGTATGAGAAAATTTACCACCAAACCCCTGGTCTAGTTTATTTTTTTCTCCATGAGCAAAAGGGAACATATAGATATAATCATCTGGTTTAGTATTTAATGGGTCGCCATTACTATAACTAAAACTACTTCCAAACCTGTAAGATTCTCCAGCTTTTATAGGAGTTAACTCACATAATAAAACATTTTTAGTTCCTGGCTCTAATACTTGCTTAATAGGATTAGGGACACTCATTTTTAGGTTTGTTAGTTTAGTAAATTTCAAATTGATATACATTGGGATAAAATGTTTATTATCCCCATAAAAAGCAAAACCACCATCATCCAACTTCTCGTAATATACATCTAAATAATCACTATCTTCGGATAAATAACTCTTGGCTGGTAGAGAAAGCATAGTAATTAATACTATTGTCAAAAAAATAAATCTTTTCATATATAAACTATAATATTTATTACGCCTCAAAACAAATGTTTAACTATGTTTTATTAGAATATACTATATCTATACCGTTTGTTATTATATGCTATTAATATGGAAGATATCAAAATCAGTTATTATAAGTCAAAAGCTGGGGAACTAATTCTAGGTTCATATGACGGTAAAATATGCCTATGTGACTGGCGATACAGAAAAATGAGAGACACTGTTGATAATAGAATAAAAAATGGTCTAAATGCTGAATTTATATTAGAAGAAACCCCTATAATCAGAGAGACAATCAAACAGTTAGATGAATATTTTAACTATAAACGAAAAACATTTGATATCCCCTTACTACTTGTAGGAACAACTTTTCAAAAGCAGGTATGGGAATCTTTAATAACAATACCATTTGGTTCTGTAGTATCTTACTTAAACCTTGCTAAAAAAATTGAAAATGAGAAGGCTGTAAGAGCTGTAGCAAATGCTAATGGTGCAAATGCAATATCAATTATAGTTCCGTGTCACAGGATTATAGGTAGTGATGGTAAATTAGTTGGTTATGCAGGTGGATTAAGTGCAAAACAGAAGTTATTAGAAATTGAACAGGATATGTTTGTATCATAAATTAGGAGTTTAGTTTGGCAAAAGATAAAACAATATTTTTCTGTACCAATTGTGGGCAAGAAGAGAGTAAATGGTTAGGTAAGTGCCCAGGGTGTGGAGAATGGAATAGTTTTTCTGAACATAAAGTATCAAAAACGTCAAAAGGAACTGAAGTTAAATCTAAAAACTCAGTTAGTTTAGATGAAATAGAAATTAAAGATTCATATAGATACAAAACTGGGATAAAAGAGGTAGATCAGGTTCTAGGTGGCGGATTGATGAAGGGTTCTTCGGTATTAATTGGAGGAGAGCCAGGAATTGGAAAATCTACTCTGTTATTGCAAATAGCAGATTCAATCAATCAAAATCATAAAGTATTGTATATCTCTGGGGAAGAGTCTGCAAACCAGATAAAACTTAGGGCTAAAAGGCTTAACATATCAGGTAAAGGCATTAGTATACTCTGCGATTCTCATTTTGAAACAATCATAAAAACTATTAAAAATGAGAAACCTGAACTAATAATTGTAGACTCAATACAGACACTTCAAAGTGATGAAGCTGGAAATATACCAGGTAGTGTTAACCAGTTAAAATATTGTTGTAGCCAATTAATTAAAGAGACAAAAGAGTTAGAAGCATCACTATTTTTTATTGCACACGTTACTAAAGAGGGTATTATTGCAGGGCCTAAAGTTGTTGAACATATGGTTGATACAGTGCTTTACTTTGATCACTCAGCTTCCCAGATAAGAATATTAAGGTCTGTAAAAAATAGATTTGGTTCAATTGATGAAGTAGGACTATTCTCAATGGAAGAAAAGGGCTTAATAGAGTTAAAGGACCCATCTGGAGTATTTTTAACTAAAAGAGATCAAGGGTTACCTCCAGGAATATCTATTGGAGCAACACTAGAAGGAACTAGGGTAATTTTAATTGAAATACAAGTACTAACTGTTGCAGCAAAAGGTACATCATCTAGGATTTTTAGTGATAAAGTAGATATGAATAGAGTATCTAGAGTTGCCGCTATTTTAGAAAAACATGCAGGAATTAAGTTTTCCGATAGGGATATTTATGTAAATATTGCTGGGGGAATTAAGGTAAAAGAGACAGGAATAGATCTGCCTTTAGCCTTAGCACTTTACTCATCTAGAACTGATATACCTATAAAAGATGGGATAGTTTCAACTGGAGAACTATCATTGGCTGGAGAAATTAGAACAGTACCACACCTAGACAGACGGATAAAAACAGGTGAAGACATGGGGTTTAAAACATTTATATCTCCAGAAAAAGCAAAAAAAACCTCTCTAGATATACGAGAGGTTCAAAACATTAAAAGCGCGATTAAGGCAATATTATAGCTTCTAGTCTAATTAGGTTATTAGCATAGTTAAATTTCTCTTTTAACAGCTCTAACCTAGACTTTTTATACTCATTTTCTGCGCTCTCTACATCAATTAACTGGGTAGTTCCAGCATCATATGCTTGTTGAACTTGCCCTAAACTTTTTTTAGCTAATAATACAGTTAGTTTTAATCCTTCTTGAATTTTAACAGAGTTATTTAGGATTGAAATATAATTTGTAATCTGTAATTTCAAACCATCTGACAAGGCTTCATTTTGTAAATTTGTATCCTCTATAGATCTATCAATAGCTTCTATTTCCATTCGCTCCTTACTATTTGGGAAGAGTGCATTAAAATAGTATACTACTGAAAATTGTAGGGCTCCTCCATCGTCTGTAAAATTATCCAAATCAAACCTATCATCTTCAAATGGATCGTTTAACATTGTGGACCCAGAGTATGAAATATTTATAATAGGTAAAAAATTCTGAGCTTTTTTTGTCTTCTTTTGTGCTTCAAATATCTCTTTGTATTTATAAACAGCTTGTAAGTCTTTATTGTTTAATAAAGCAAGATCAAATGCATCTTTGGCTGATAATTCATTAATCTCGGGCTCAATCTCCCCAATAATTGATATCTCCTGATCTAGAGGGATTCCAAGAAGTGTTTTAAAATTAAGAAGTATTGAATTATACGTATTATTCACTGTATTCAGTTCTGGTTTAAAGTTTTCAAAACTTACCTGGAGTTGTAATAGTTCTAATTCCGAAACTAGGCCACCAGAATAATTTATTTTCATCTGCTCATACCTATTTTCTATTGTTTTTAAATTATCCTCTAATAGAGATATTTGTTCTTTTAATAGAATTAAGTTATAAAAAATCTCTTTTACATTTGTCTCTGTACTTTTTATAGCTTTAGCATACGTAATCTCACCTAGTTCATAATCTCTTTTCAAAAGTGTAATGGCATTAAAAAGAGCTGGGGTAAAACTGAAACTGGCTGTATAACCTGCAAAGAAATTAGTATCAGTCATTCCTGTACTTTCTAACGGTTCAGTATTGCTTCTAGAAAGGCCTGTATTCCCAGAGATTGTAGGAAAAAATACATTATAAGCAGTGTCTTTTCCTCTTCTTTTTCCTTCCAATTCTAGGACTGCTCGTTTTATATCGATATTATTCCTAGTTGCCATATCTAATGCAGTATCTAAACTTATATCTATTGGTTCTGCATATATATTTATAATCTGTAGTATAAACAGCAAACATATTACTTTTTTCATTTAATTGTCCTTATATTTGAAATGCATTATTAATTTCATTTCCTTCTGAAAGGTTTCTTCTCGCTTCTTTTTTTATTCTCATTTTTTCTAAAGTACTATGTTTAACACTTAACATAACTGGGACAATAATTAATGTCAAAAATGTAGAGAAAGTTAAACCAAACATCATTGCCCAAGCAAATGGTTTCCACATCGCTGCATTTTCAGAATCCCACTGTATTCCAAGAGAGCCTAAATCAAAGCTTATCCCAATACCCATCGGTATTAATGCTAAAACTGTTGTAAGAGCTGTTAATATAACTGGCTTTAGTCTAGTTTTCCCGGCTTCTGGAATTGCTATTTTCCAGTCTATGCCATCTTTTATTAATAGGTTTGTATAATCGACTAAAACAATACAGTTATTAACAGCTACTCCTATAAGTGATATACAACCGATACCAGACATTATAATTCCAAAACTCATCCCAGATATTGCAAAGCCCCAAAAAACTCCTCCAATAGCCAATAAAGATGCTGTAAAACTAATTATTGGATCTACAATAGAATTAAACTGACCAACTAAAAGTATAAAAATTAAAAAACCAGCAATAATAAAAGCCTGTATTAAAAACCCTGTAGCTTCATTTTGCATCTCTCCATCGGACCCTAATAAAATATCATATCCTTCTGGAAGAGTTTTTTTTATCTCTTCTATCTCTGTTTTAATATCACCTAATACTTCTTGTGTATTTGTAAGACCTTTTTTAACACTACCATAAACATTTACAGTTCTTTGTTGAGCCTCTCTTTTAATAACTCCAATTGTAGTTCCAGGTGTTATAGTTGCTATATTCCTTAAGGCAATTCTTTTCCCATCCATGGTAAGCTGCAGATTCTGAAGATTTTCAATAGACTTTCTTGCGCTATCTTTATACCTAACATTTATATCGTATTCGTCATCCCCGACCCTATACTTTCCTACTGTTGAACCATTTATTGCATTTCTTATAGTAAGTGCGACTTGTTGAGTATTAAGTCCATAAAATGCAGCTTTATCTCTATTTACTTCTATTAAGTATTCCGGTTCAGTAGCTTCATAGTCAGTATCTACAATTTTTACCTCGTTATGAGACTGAATAATATTTATCAACTTTTTACTAATGTCACCTAATACTGTATATTCATCTCCAATCACACGGTAAGAGATATCATTTCCACCCATTCCTGTATCACTTTCTACAACAACTTTGGCCCCAGTAACATTTTTCAGATTTTCAGCCAGGGTTACTTGGCCTTCCTCTCCAGAAATTTCTCTTTCGTTATAGTCTAGAAAGTTGACAGTTATGGCCCCTTTACCACCACTATTAGTATTAGAGGTAAAACTTGCCATTGATGTATTAGATGTAGCGACAATTCCTGCTACTTTTTCTACAAATTTATCAGTCTCTTCGATGGAACTTCCATTTGGAGCCTCAATAGAAATTCTAACTTGACCTGGATCCATAGGTGGGAAAAATGTAGGATCAACACCTCTTAAAATATAGGCTCCAACTCCTAATAAACATATAACAATAGAGAGTATAATAAACCTCTTAGATCTATGAATTGCATAATTTAATAGTTTGTAATACCACGACTGTATAGTCCCAAAAAATCCACCACCTTCAACCATCTTTTTTAATGAAGTATCAGAGATTCGTAAAAACTTTGAACAAAAAACAGGCGTTATAGATAGACCTACTCCCAATGATGCTAATAAAACAACAATCACAGTTTTAGGGATGAAAGACATAAATTCACCCATAATTCCTGGCATAAATAGTATTGGAAAAAATACCAAACAAGTAGTAAGTGTAGACGCAATAATTGGACCGGCAACCTCTTTAGTTCCGTCAATTGCAGCTTGTTTCCTATCTTTACCCATAGCACCATGCCTAAAAATATTTTCGACTATAACAATACCGTTATCTACTAACATTCCAAGGGCTAATATGAGACTAAAAAGAACCATCATATTTAAAGTTATACCCATTAGCTGTAAAACAAAAAAAGATATTAACATAGAGAAAGGGATTGCTATCGAAACAAACACAGAGTTGGTTTTTCCTAAAAATAGGAATGTTACAAATAACACTAAAATAATACTTGTAAACATATTGTTTTCTAAATCAGCAATCATGGAATCGATTATTTTAGAATCGTCATATGTAATTATTATTTCACCACCTTTAGGTAGCTGGGATTCCATATTTTCGATAATTAATTTTGCTCTTTTAATAAGTTCAACTACGTTTGCACCAACTTTCTTTTTTACATTTAATGTAATGGCTGCTTTATTATTTATTCTGGCAAAAGAATTTGGAGCAGCAGGTTTAAAGATAACTTCACCTAAATCCTTTAATTTAACTTTTCTTCCCTCTTTACTTACAACAATATCACCAAATAAATTTGGATCTTTGATCTCTCCAGTAACTGATAATGAATAACTCTTTTTACTATTTCTAAGAATCCCTCCAGGAATTGTAGTATGTTCTCCCCTTATAGCATTTTTAACATTATCAATATTAAAATTATAATGCTCTAATTTATCAGGATCAAGTTCTATAGCAAGCTCCCAAGTCTGATCTCCAGACATATCGGTTTCTAGTACTCCGTTTATAGCATTTAACTTTTCTTTTAATTCTTTAGCATAACTATCTAATACTGCAACACCTTTAGGGTGGGATAACACAATAGTTAAAACAGGAGCCCAATCGGACATGGAAACCTCTTTAACATATGGGTCACTAGAATCTTCTGGTAAATCACCTTTAACACCATCTACCCGATCTTTAGTAAGTCTTAGAGCTTTTTCCACTGTTGTATCTGCAGAAAATTCCAGGAAAATAGAAGAGTAACTCTGATATGTACTAGATGTTATTTTCTCAAGTCCATCTAATCCTTCTAGTTCATTCTCTATTTTTGAAGTAATAAGTGATTCAATATCTTTTGCAGCAACTCCACTATAAGATGTATTAACCATTATCCAAGGGACTTTAACTTCTGGTTGAGCTTCTCTAGGAATGGTATTATAAGCGTTAACACCTATAATAACTATAAGAATAGCAAAACACAGAACTGGTATAAATTTATTTACTAGAAATTTAATCACTCTATATACCTTCGTTCATAACAATAACTTCTTGAGAATCAACAAGCAGATGAAGACCCTCTTGAACTAAAACTTCACCTGGTTCTATTCCATTAAGTATTACACAGCGTTCAACATTAGATACACCAACGACAACATCTCTTTTATAAGCCATTCCATTTTTATATACCATTACGAAGTTTTGACCATTTTCATTTATTACAACATCGGTGGGCAATATTACATTATCTTCATAACTATTTCTTAATAATTGAACTTTAGCTGTAGTTCCAGATAAAATATTTCCATCTTTATTGTCTATTATTATTGTTGCTGTAAATGTAAGATTTTTATCTGAACTTCTTCTAGAAAACCTTGTTAAGACTCCATCCCAAACTCTTCCTGGGTATAGATCTAAGGTTACATTTGCCTTACTCCCCTCTTTTATACCGTTCATATCACCTTCTGGGATTCCGATATTAATCTCGATAATAGATAAGTCTTCTATTAAAAATGTATTTTGCCCCTGCATTACCTCGTCTTCTACATTGATGTTACGTGTAACAACTACACCATCAATTGGGCTTATACAGAATGAAGCATCGTAGGCTTTTTGAGCATTAATAAGCCCTGTTTGACTTGATAACCAAGCTAGTTGTGCCTGATCTACATTTTTTGGAGTAGAGTTACCACTTTTCAAAAACTTTTTAAGAGTTAAGTAGTTATCTGCGCTAATTTTTTCATTTAACAGTGCTGACTGGAGCGCTATCTCTGAACTTCTATGGGAGATCTTTGCTAATGAGTCACCTTTCTTAACAACAGCACCTTCAGAAACTTCTACAGATTCAACAGTTCCACCAAGAATATTAATAATTGATGCTCTTTTAACACCCTGGGTTCTACCATAATACTCACCGTATTCATAAAAACTAGATATTTCCGCAGTTAAAACAGTTATAGGAATAGCAGTACTATTAACTTTAGTGTCTTCCTCATTTATAACATTTTTATTACAACTCACCAGAATTGATAAAAATATTAGAGTTTGTATATAAATCTTCTTCACAAAATCACCTTTATAATTAGTTATAACAAAGTTATATAATATTTTTGTTACTTAAAAAAAGGTGAAAATGTGCGTTTTAATTAATTCTTAATAAATTTGTTGATTATCCACCAAAAACAGCTGCAATAAATGCTCCGCCGATCCATGTTCCGGCTACACTACCAAAAGATGATAGGGCAACAACTAGGAGAATTCGTAAAACTCTATTTTTGTACCAAGTTTTAATACTGGAAACGTCCTCTGTTAATGTCTCAAAGTCCTCTACTCTTGGTTTTCTTAAAGCTGTTTCTACAATACCTGTCACAATTCCAACACCTATCATTGGGTTCAACGACGTAATTGGAGCAGAAACAAAAGCAGCCAATATAGTTAAAGGGTGGCCTAAAGCAATTATTGATCCTAATGCAGATAAAACTCCATTAGTTAAAACCCATTGTCTTATCATTTCAAAACCTACATCTGCACCATTAAAGATAAATCCAGCAGTAATTAAGGCAATTATTATTATAGGTAATATAAAAGGCAGTGCCTTAGATAACTTTGATTTTGGAGGAACATGAGATATTTCTGAAACATCATTTGTCTTCTTTTTACTTTCTAAATCTTCAAACCAACGAATCATACCAGGGACATGACCTGCTCCAACAACAGAAACAACCTTTTTCTCTGGTCTATCAAATGCTGATACTGCTAAATATTGATCTCTCTCATCAATAAGAACTTCTTTTACTTTAGGTAGCTCTTTAGCAAGTTCATCCATCATACCTTCTAGTTCATTTCGATCTTTTAAATTCTCAATATCTTCTGCACTAGCTTCTTCACCTGAGAAAGCAGATGAAATCAGAACAGCCAGGACCTTATTTTTATCCCAAAAACTACTTTTACGCCAAGCTCTATTCAGAGTTACTTGAATGTCTCGATCACTAAAAGAGAATGGTATACCTTCTTTTTCTGCAACATCAATTGCTGCTTTCATATCTTCTCCTGGCTTCATACCAACCGATGAACCCATTCTTTTTTGGAAAGAAGATAACATTAGATTTGCTAATACTACAAAGCTTTTTTGCTCTTTAATGATTTTAACAATATTCATATCTTTCCAAGATTGATGTTGTGTCATTGATTTATATCTAGTGGCATCAATTTCAACACATACATGGTCTGGTTTCTCTTCCGAGATAACTCTCTCGACCTCAGCAACACTTTCAGCAGAAACATGGGCAGTACCAATTAGACATATCTCCCTATCACCTATATTAACGCGGGTAATAGTATCGCCCTCTTTTATTACTATAACTTCGTTACTCATTTATATTTCTCCTAGTTTATACATAGCTAATTTTGATTCAAAATCGATACCAGATTCTAAGACCTCTCTTAGAAGAGTTTCAGAGAGGGAAGAAACTCCCTCACGGATTAATGCATATGAGACATAATAAGAAAACCTCAAACGGCTGTTATCATCTTCAACGTTCATAGCATTATTAAGTACTCGATCCCCTGTTCGTCTAGGGTCTAGATAATATTTATAAATCCCTTTCATTGTACTGTTTTTTTCATATTTGACAAGATTTTGTAATAACTTTTTAGCTTCATCATCTTTGCCTGATTCAAAGAGAGAATTTACAAGGAACAATGGCAGAAAAGGATCTCTATCTTTTTTACTTTTATATAACCGAATTAAATAGTCTAGAGATCTCTCCTTATCCCCAGAAATGTAATATAAAATACTAACCTCTTTATATGCAGGAGTATAGTTTGGGTTGATTTTAAGAGCTTTAGAATAATGAAAGAGGGCATCCTTGGAATTATTAAGACTATAATTAACCCTACCTAAAAAGACATTTGTAAAAAAATGTTCAGGATCGATTGAATATGCAACATTAAAATCTTGTAGTGCTTTTTCATAAGAATTTGTATAGAAAAAAAGCTTTCCTCGATCATAATAATTCCATATATCGGTACTGTCCAACTTTATAGCTCGATCCAACGAATTAATTGCATCTAATTTATTACCTAGTTTGTTATAAACATTACTAAGTTTTACATAGTAAGATGGATTATTTGAATCACCAGCCTTTAAATAAAGCTGTAGAGTTCTATTATATAAAGCCGTTATAGATTTCTCTTCTCTTTGACTTAAAACCTTTTTATTTCTTAACCCCATTTTTTCAACACGCTTAAGGGCTAAATCCCCCATTAAAACCAGGGCCATACTATTTTCTGAATCTTGATAATAGACTTCAAAAAGATTATTTTCAGCTTTATCCAAATCATCCTGTTGGATTTGGTAGCTCGCTAAATAATTTAGTGCAAAAATATTTTTTTTATCAAGACCTAACATAACTTCTAAAGTAGGAGTGTAATCCTGCAGTAAAGCTAACTGACACATAACAATAACCTCAAGATTATTTAAATCCTTTTGAAATTCAGGAATATTATAAATTGCCTCTAATGCGTCGTTGTATTTTGCTGTAGAGAGATAAAGTCTAGATATCAACTGGTTATATTCAAAATTATCAGATGGAACTATTTTAAGTAATGTATTCAGTAGTAACTTGGGATCATTATTATATTCATTTAAAAGATCTTCTACTTGTTGTAAAAGTGGTACTGGTTCGATTTCTATTACAATTTTTTTAGGTTCTGGTATAGTTTCTACTTTTTCTTCAATCTCTATAGTACTACAGCCAAAAAAAACTATAATACAAAGTAGACCCATGGGTACATATCTTGTTATCATACAGTTATGTTCGGCGAATAAGGAAAACTCTGTATGAAAATCTTTAAAATAACATCTATATTTAGACTAATATATATAGCTGTAATAATAACTCTATTATATCTTTTCTTTTCAGGGAAAGAGATTCATTCATACAACATTGATGGTTTAGACATAAAAGAGACATCATCAATAGATTTTCCCTTGATACCAAAAAGAATAAAATCTCTTGAATTAACTTACAAAGGTTTATCATTTTACTTATCAAAAAAGAATGTCGTAACTGTAATTAGTGACGACGATATAATACGATCTTCTAATATAGAAGACCTAAGTATTATGGATAATTCTGTGCAAGTAAACTTAGAAAACAGTATCTCTTTAATATTTAGAGTTGATAACTATGGGGAAAGACTAACAATAAGCAGTAATATTCCTAGGGTATTTCCTAATATAAAAGAATTATACATTCCTTATACACTTGTTAATAATTATGAATTGAACGAAACAGAGTTATCTTATGTTATTAGCAATGAAAACCAGGAATTTCACCTTAAAGTCAATGATAAATATTTTGTAAATCAATTGGAAAAACGGATACATTTAACTGCTTTGGATGATAAAGTTTCAACTCTTACATTTAGCCAGTTAGACGATAGTGATCTACCTATAGCAGAACAGTGGTATATTGAACAAAAGAAACTTGAAAAAGAGTCTTTAGCAGTTTTATTAGAAAATTATCTTAGTAAGATTGATGACGGTATTAACCAAGTCTTTGGTCCAATTAGATATGTACCCAAAAATGATACTAATGGTGAAACTTGGAAGAATATACCTAGCCTAAATAAATTCTCAGAAAATAGTATAATTGTTTATCTTGCAAAGGCGATGTTAACAGGAAATTATACAAATAGTCTTAAAAAGATAAAGGGAATAAAATCTCGATACCCTAATATACTTACCTATAACTCCACACCCTTTCTTGGGAATGTTGTACGTAATGGAAACAAGGGAATGTCCCTAGATAAGAAAGAACTAACAGAGATAAAGAGGCAAATTAAATCTGGAGATAATAAAATACTCCAATCACAAATTCCATTACATTATTTTGAAGCTGGTGAGATTGAAATAACTACTCTTGAGAAGATTATAAATGAAATTGATAAAAAAAACCTAAACTTAACCGAACTTTCCAACTCCTTATATCACCTAATACAAATTCTAGATATGGGAACTATAAATAGTATAAGTAGTGATAGTATAAAGCAGATTACAGACTTAATAATTCAAAATATTAAATGGGATGACTCTGGGATATATCTAGTTAATAATGAAGATATTTCATCTCAACTATTAAACCTTAAAACAGGGAAACTATTAATTGAAGCTTCCCAACATGAAACAAGTGAATATTCAAAACCAATTGGTGAAGCTCTAATACAAACCTATATGAACAATAGTGATAATTTAGGATCAAATTTTACTTTCTATAATTTCAAAGAGAAGACATATTCCCAGGAAATTATAAAAGCAGAAGATAGTTACCTACTACTTTCACAAAACCGATATCTACCACACTATTATCAGAGTAACGGTATAAAGATTTGGACAATTTCAGACTCGATTGTAATAAACAGATCAAGTAAAGATACAAGAATTACTATAACTTATCCATTAGACAAATATACTAAGGTCAATTCTCACTTTTTAATTATATCAGGTATTAAACCATATAAAAGCTTAAATTTTAAAGGTACTGCATGGCGTGCTGATAAAAACTTTGAGAAATGGGGTATTGGGTACTACTACGAACCAAGTACCCAACTGCTTTACTTTATGCCAAATCATACAAAACTAAGGGAAGAGATTGTAGTTTATTATTAATATAGACACTGCCTATTTAATAAAATCTTTTTTACAACTTCTCCAGATATATCTTGCTTTTCACCTAACATTGAATCCCTAGCAATAAAAATTTCACCTATTTCTTCTGCAGCTTTTTCAGGGTCGATATTGTAGTCTACAAATCGACCAGAAACACCTACAGATTGAAAAAACAGAGAAGTTCTTGTAATAACTTCGTCTATTACAACATTAGCATCACCTTGAGTAACACCCCAAACTCTACTTGCATACTGTAGTAGTTTTTTTTGTTTCTGCTTACGCTGAATACTCAAAAGACCAGGTAATACTATAGCTAAACTTTGAGCATGATCAGTACCATATGCAATTGTAATTTCATGGCTTATTACATGGGTGGACCAGTCTTGATCTACACCTACACCAATAATACCATTTAACGCACAGGTTGCTGCCCAAACCAAGTTACATCTAGCATCATAATCTGTTGGATTATCTATTACTCGTTTACCTAAACCTATAAGTGTTAATAGAATACCTTCAGCCCAGCGATCCTGTACAGATGTGTTAATATCAGTTGTAAGATATTGCTCTAAGACATGTATATATGCATCAACAATACCATTAGCAACTTGCCTAGGAGGTAATGAAAATGTAGTCTCAGGGTCTAAAATAGAGAATACTGGATATAATTTAGGACTTGAAAATGCTCTTTTAATACCTAACTCACTATTCGATACAACTGAGTTACCATTCATTTCTGAACCTGTGGCAGGTAGAGTCATAACTGTTCCAACCGGTAGAGCACTTGTAACATTTGCTTTTACAACTATAGTATCCCATGGATCATCACATTCCATTGCTGATACTGCCGCAATAAACTTTGCTGCATCTGCAACTGACCCACCTCCAACAGCTAATATGAATTCTATGTTCTCTTTTTTAACTATTTCTACAGCTTTCAAACATGTTGCATAAACAGGGTTAGCTTCAATTCCAGAAAACTCCACGACTTCAAACTTCTTAGTTGCACTAATAACTTGATCGTAAACACCATTTTTTTTAATTGATCCTCCACCGTAAAGAAGTAGTATTTTTTTATCTACGGGAAGCAGACTTTCTAATTTATTGATTGTATCTTTTCCAAAAACAATCTTAACTGGATTATAATATATAAAATTATTCATACTTATAAACATACATCATCATCTTTATAGAAAAAAGAGTAATTATGTATTATCTTTCTAAGTAAGGAATATATATGCATAATAAAAAAACATTAAAAGAACACAAAGAATATTTAAATGAAACAGTAAAGTTGAGTCTTTGGGTAGCTGCAGAGTGGAAAAATAGAGAGCCTAACAAGGATTTTACTTGGATTTTACACGAAAGGACACCTTTAGTTTGTCACACAGAATTCAATCCTAAAACAATCTATGATTTTCCTAATTTTGAAGGCGAGAAGTGGCCAAAGTTACGTTTAGAACTAGAAGAAATATATAATTTAGATAACGACCCAAAAAAGTTTGAAATAAGTGGATTTGAACTACTAAAACCATATATAGAAACTAGAGCTAAGAGAGACTTGGTAGGAATTAATAATGATAAATACCGCCCAGCGAGTTGGATTAGATACGATCTTTCATCAAAAGAGGAATTCTTGGAAATTCACATGGAAAACTCACTATATCCAAAATCTTTTTTATCTGATGAAAAATATTTTTACAACAAACTTAATATAGCTGTATCCGAAGCAGAAAAAGCTGGATTCAAAGGATTAAGGACAGTTAGTTGGCTTAATGATCTTCCAGCATGGCAACAAAAAATGCCAAAAGAGTGGAACAATTCCATTCATGACAGAATGTGGGATATTGAGTGGCATCTTGGTTTCTGGGGTCAGTTTTTAACAGCTAATCAATGTTTTAACCATAAAGCTGCAGCAAAATTCCGTGAAACAGGGAAATTGACATTCCCTATGAGTAAAGCTTATGCAACAATCTCTGATTTCAAAAAGATCCTTAATTCTAAATAGTGAAGGCTTTTAATTCTTTCATTTTGAGGTAGTAAAACCTACATAAATCAATTAGCTGATGTCTATCATCAGCTCCTATTTTATTCATAATATTTGTCAGTTGAACTTTAACAGTATTTTCGGACTTTTTTAATCTTAAACCAAGTTGTGAATTAGACTCTTTATAACAACATAGGTTTTCTAGCAGTATAAGTTCTGCTGATGTTAGACCGGCTTCTATGGGATCGATATAGTCTTGAATATATATTTTTAATCGCTCTCTTATTGTTAATAACTCTTCCTCTAATACTTTTATTTGGTTTAGATACTCTTTTTCTCTTTTAGGAAGCAGTCTGAATAGATAGGTTGAAACATTAATTTTCAGATATTTATTTAAAAAATGAGTTATAGACAACTTTCCACCTTTTAAAAGATTATTTCACATAAGAATTTAGTGATGATAAATAATACAACGGAATGATTAGAACTGATAGCGTTTTTTTAACCCTCAGAAAGTTTGTTGTCACCAATTTTTTTAGCTTCTGTTAGAGCATGAGATGCTCTTTTAAGCATCTCATCGGCACTGCTTAAACTATCAATAAAATGACAAAAACCTAATGAAACTATTATTTTTAAGTCGGGATATCCATATAGCTTTAAACTTGAAACATCATCAACAATCTTCTGAAGTTTACATAATGCCCCACTGTTATGACTTTTTAATAGAGCTCCTGCGAATTCCTTATCTCCATATCTTGCAAAAAGGTCATTTTCTCTGAATTGTTTATTTATAATTCCAGTAACTTCTACTAAAACTTGATCCCCAATATCAGTGCCATATTTATCATTTACTTTTTTTAAATTAATGATATCTAGCATAAAAAGGGTTATGAAATCTTTATGCCGTAAGGCAGAACTAAATTCACCCTTAAACTGCTTTAAAAAACCCTGTCTATTAAATATTCCTGTTAGTTGATCCGTAGTTGCCATCTTTTTTAATTCACTCTGACTTTCAAGCAGTTCATTATGAACCTTTGCACTATATATAACGCCTGCGACCTGCCTGCAAATAGATAAAAAGATCTCCCTATCTTTATTTATAATTGTACTATTAGATGATATTCCTAAGGAGAGGGAACCAATAGCTACCCCCCTAGTACAAAGAGGAAAAGAAACTGCTCCAATAAGACCTCTAGAAAGTAACATTTTTTTCAGGTTACCTTCTGGTAAATTTCCAACATAAACTTCAGAAACCTTCATATCGTAAAAGGCTTCATTTCTAATTATTGCTGCTTCATCTTGACTTAATACATTATGAATTTCATCTAAAGTTACCCCTCTATAATAAACTGGAACAAGGTTACCTTGGTCTTCTAAATAAAGTATAATTCTTTCAGCAGAAAACCTGTCATAAATAATATCAAATATATTTGAATATAGTTCCGTGAGACTACAGCTAATACTATTTTCATAATATACATGATTCAATATAGAGAGGTCTTCTTGAATCTTATATAATCGATCTACATTCCCCTCTATTTCAGTTTTAAACTGGGAAGCTCTTTTTAACTGAATGGTGTAGTTCCAAACAAGCATAAATAGAGAATTACCAATAATATAGAGTGTAAATACCCATGAATATGAAAATAGACCTTCATACTTATTAAAGCAAAACATTGAGAGGAAAAAACGAATAAATAGACATATAGATATTATTATAAACTCTGAAATAAATACTTTTAAAAGAGGTCTGTTTATCTTATTAAATTTGAGATAAAAAAGTAACATTGAATATAAAAATAGGATTCCTGGACCAAAAGTCATAATACAAAGGCTAACAAAATGCCACTTTAAGAAAACTGTAGAAAATGTAGTTAATATAAAACTGACCGTAACCCAGCCAATTAATAATTTTTTTGAAATATCCACATTAAAAAGTTTTAGTGTCGAAACAAGAACAAAGGAAAAACTAATTAAAATAAATAAGTTTGATAGATCTATGACCCAAAAATACTGTAACCTAAAGCTGAATAATACTATAAGATATCCAATAAATTGAGAAAAGTTAGCACCAATATTCAGTTTTATTGCATTTTTTTTAGTCCAACCCGATTCTTCAAACTGAATGATTATGAAAAAGAGAGGAATAAACATTTGAGCGATAATAATTATTATTTTTATATCAAACATAAGGTAAATAATAATAGATGGTTGAATCTATTACAATAAATTAATTCCTATCTAGCCCTATATCGAAATTTTTCACAGAATGAGTTAATGCACCACTAGATATAACATCAACACCAGACTCTGCAACAGCTTTTATAGTCTCTATGGAGATATTTCCAGAAGCCTCTGTTGTCATTTTACCATCTACCATATTTACAGCTTTTTTTAATGTTTCAGGGGGCATATTATCTAATAAAACTATATCTGCAGGATTTTTTAATAATTCAGCTAACTGATCTAAGGTATCAACTTCAACTTCAATTTTTACAGTATGTCCAACACTAGCCCTAACTTTATTAACCGCATCAGTCAAAGACTTACTAAATGCCAAATGGTTATCTTTAATCATTACAGCATCATCTAGGCCAAATCGGTGATTAATACCACCTCCAACTTTTACTGCATATTTTTCAAGAGCTCTAAACCCAGGTGTTGTTTTTCTTGTATCAGCAACTCTAGCTTTAGTTCCTTTTACTTCTTCAACTAAAGAGTCTGTAAAGGTAGCTATTCCACATAATCGCCCTAAGAGATTTAAACATGTTCTTTCTGCAGATAACATGGCTCTAATGTTTCCAGAAATTTTAACAATTTTGTCTCCAGATATTACCCTATCACCATCATTTTTATAAATATTAAACTTAACAGATGGATCTAATACAATAAATGCATATAAAGATGCCTCTAGGCCGGCTATAACTCCACTCTCCCTAGCTCTTAATACTGTATCGCCAATTGCATTTTCTGGAATTAATGCATTAGTCGTAAGGTCTCCACCTCTTCTAAAATCTTCTAAAAGAGCATTTTCAATTATATCTTTATACTGTATTTCTCTTAAACTCAACTGGTTCTCCTAACTCTTTATTCTATCCCATTTTATTGATGTTTTTGGATAGTCTTCTCTATAATGAGCTCCACGGCTCTCTTTTCTATATATTGCCGATCGGATAAGACTTAATCCTAATATGATCATATTATTTAACTCTAACCAATTAACAACATCTTTATATTTTATATTTTTTGTAGCTGGTCTTTCACAGCTGTCTATCAGTATCTTTAGATCAAGAAGTTTAACTTCCCCAGCTTCTAACATTTCTTGATTTCTAATAATACCGCAATGTTTATACATTATTTCTTGTAATAACTTTCTGAATTTTTTTACCATGTTTTGATTTGGAAGTCTGTTTACAACAGGAAATTCAACTTCTATATCTTCTACAGTATGGTTACAATTAAAAACCTTCTCAACTTCTGATTTACCATAAACTAAACACTCTAAAAGGGAGTTACTTGCTAATCTATTTGCACCATGAACACCAGTATAAGCGGCCTCTCCAGCGACACCTAAGCCTTTTGGTAACTTAGAATTAATATCTACCCCACCCATGACATAGTGCACTGCCGGGGTAATTGGAATTAGAACTCTATTTGGATTTAGTCCAGCTTTTAAACAAAAAGATGTAACAGTTGGAAACTTTACCCTAATATCTTTTATTCCCTTAAGGTCTAAATAGATGTCATGCCCATTCCCCATCTCGTTCCAAATAGCTCTTGCAACAATATCTCTTGGAGCTAAATCTTTTAGTGGAGAATATTTTCCCATAAAAGGAGTTCCATCTTTTTTTACAAGCTTTCCACCATCACCTCTTAAAGCTTCGGTTAATAACTTTAAAGAGTCTCCACTATTTACATTTAAAGCAGTAGGGTGAAACTGAACCATTTCAACTTCTTTTAACCTTAATCCAGAGCGAAGGGCAATAGCCATTGAATCCCCTGTGGCTTCTATAGGGTTTGTAGTATGTCCAAAAAGTTGTCCTAAACCACCAGTTGCTAAAATTACTCTAGGTGAGTAGATTTTCACCCACCCATCTTTTTTGGAGTAAGCTTTGACACCATTAATTGTGTCGGTATTTAATATTAAATCATATACAAAAAGGTCTGATCCCCAACTTATATTATCTTTTCTTAACGCCTCTGAATAAAGAGTTTCAACTAAGACTCTGCCTGTGGCATCTCCACCAGCTTTTAATACTCGACGCCTTGAGTGAGCACCTTCTTGGTTTCGATCTAATCCACCAGAACTTGTTTTATCAAAGGTCATATTCAACTTTAATAGACTATCAATTGCGGAAACACCATGTTTTGTTAAAAATGAAACTTGGTCTGAGCGCCCAGAATATACCCCTGCTTTAACCGTATCAAAATAGTGTAATAATGCAGAGTCATCGGAACCTACAGAAGCAGCAATTCCACCTTGAGCTAAAGGAGTACAGCCACTAGCAAATGAGTTAGTTTTAGTAATTACTAATACTTTTTTACCATTGGCCTCTAGTGCAGCAGTTAGACCTGCAGCACCTGAACCAACAACAATCAGGTCATAAACAGTTTTCACTATTTAACCTCTAACATCCTTTCAACAGATCTTTTAGCACCCTCTATAACTTTTGGGTCTACAAAAACTTCTGGAGACATCGTCTCCAATGTTTCTAGTATATTTTCAACTGTAATTTTTTTCATATGTGGGCATAAGTTACATGGTCTAACAAATTCAACTTCAGGATAAAGCCCGGTTAAATTATCACTCATTGAGCACTCTGTTACCATTAAAACCTTTTTAGGTTTATTGGCATCCACATAATTAATCATATTCGCTGTAGACCCAGAAAAGTCTGAGGCTTCAACAATCTCTCTAGGGCATTCTGGATGTGCAATCACAACTAAGTCTTTATGTGCTGCTCTAAATTCGTTAATACTTTCTACAGTAAAAAGTTCATGAACCTCACAACTACCTGTAGACCACTCAATTAACTTTTTGTCAGTTTGTGTCTGCATATTTCTGCATAGAAATCTATCTGGAACAAATAGGATCTCATCGCTATCTATACTTTCAATAATTTTTATAGCGTTACCAGAGGTACAACAGATATCAACTTCAGCTTTTGTCTCTGCTGTTGTATTTACATATGTAACTACAGGTACTCCAGGGTGTTCTTCCCTAAGTTTTCTAATATCTGCTCCAGTAATCGAATCTGCCAAAGAACAGCCCGCAGTTGGATCGGAAATTAATACCCTTTTATCTGGACTTAAAACCTTAGTAGTTTCAGCCATAAAATATACACCGCATACTAAAATGGTCTCTGCATCAGTCTCAGCAGCTTCTCTAGCTAAAGCTAATGAGTCACCTTTAATGTCAGAAATGCAGTGAAAAATATCTGGTGTCATGTAATTATGGGCTAATATAACTACATTTTTTTCTTTTTTTAATAAATTAATTCTATGTATATATGGGGCTTTTACTTCCCATTCCATTCTTGGTATTACATCTTTTACTAAGTGATATAAATGCTCAGTAGCTTCTTTTACCTCAGGAGTAAACTCAGGTATAAATGTCATGACGACTCCTCATTAATGCTCATTATGAGCATAACTATTCTATAACGTCTTATCTGAATATTCCTCCCGATGCTAAAAAAAGTCAATAGATTGTGATACATTTGTTTTAACATAGTAATGATTATTAAAGTGATTTTATATTTAGCATGAGGTGAAAATGATTAAAAAGATTTTAATTTTATTATCAATTTTAACAATAACTCTATTTGAAGTTTTTCCATCAGAAAGTTTTTTAGACAAAACATCACCAATAGTTGATAAGTGGTTAAGCAGTAATATTACTGATTTAGATTTTATTAGTGAGATCGAAAACTTAGAAAAAAACATCGACTTTGATGATAATTCAGGAAAAAGTATATCAAAGCTATATATTGGTTTAGGTTATTTTCAAGCAGGAAATAAAAAATTATCACTAAAAGCTTTAGCCAAAGGACAAGAGTACTCAGAACTAGCCCTAAACAAGAAACAAACCTCTGAAAACTGGAGGGTAAATGCAGAAATAGGAAGTTATATAATGCTACAAAAAGGTGTTACTTATATAATAAAAAATTCTGGAAAGGTAAATAAAAGCGCTCAAAATGCTTTAGATTTAAATCCTAGAAATGCAAGAGCTGCACTAATCGTAGCCCAGGGTTTAATAAATGCACCAGCACTATTTGGTGGAGATATTAAAGAAGGAATTAAAACATTAGAGGAATTAACTAAAAGAAATGATATTAATAAAGAAGATTTGTTTTTTATATATAATTCTTTAAGTGATGCTTATGAAAAGAATAAAAAAAAGGATAAATCAATTGAATCTATAAAAAAAGTTTTGAAACTATTTCCACAAAACCAGAATTTAACTAAAAAATTACGTTCTCTGGAAAGGTAAATTAACTCCTACATTTATCATTTCAGCTTTAACACCACTTCTAAATGTATATAGAGCTGCTGGTCTACCAGGTCCAGTAGAATCAACGTCTCCTGTTTCCATTACAAAATTTCCCTGTTTTAAGTATCTTCTAAAATTTTGTTTATGTAGTAATAATCCTATTAGCCCTTCGTAATATTTTTGAATTGTTAATAGTGTGAAATGTTTAGGTAAAAGCTTAAAAACTATTGGTCTATAGGGTAATTTACCTCTGAGCCTAGCAGTAGTTGAAGCTAAAATACGCCTATGATCCCCTTCCATACATGTTCCAAGGCCATTTGAAAGTTCTCTGTAATTTTTATCTTCTATATTATTAGTTCTGATAGGAAGTCTATAAACAGCATCTTTAGCCCAATCATCCCAATCTCTATGTGCCTCTAAAACAAGTCCTGCTTCATATAAAACTTCGTATCTAAATAGAACTTTACTCATATCCCAAGTCAAAAAATCACCAAAGTTTTCCCTAACTCGTAAAAGTCGCTGATTTTTTTCAATATCCTCCCTCGCTTCTTGAATCCAATGCTCTAAGGATGGTTTTATTACTTTTGATACAATATCTGGAACTCCAGACCTAAAGTCCTCCCATGGGAAAAAAGAGTATAGGTTAACCCATCGGCCAGGTAGTGATGTATCAGTTTTGACATAAGGAATTAGCGCATAATAACCAACAGTTACATTTCTACTTCCATGGCGACTTTCTGAGTTTCTATTCCAATTCCCATAGGTATATAACTGTTCGACATAATCTAGTTGTTGTCCTGTTTGTTCTTTTACCCATGCTCTTAAACCAAGCTCTAAAGTTCTATGAATATCAGGAGAAAAGGCTCCACTAGGTAATGAAAGAGGTTCCTGAACAGTCATCACCTGGGGTTCTGACTCTTTTACTCGTATGATCACAGCAGTTAGATCAACTGTGATAGCATCTTCCTTATTCAAGATTTTTTTCTTTTTACTATTAATAATAACATAAAAGAAAAAATTACTAATATTAGTATAGGTAATATTGGGCTGAACCCATACGATTTTTTAACTAAGATCTCTTCAGAGACTTCAACAGGAATATTACATAACCCATCTATATCACAACTTTGATACCCTAAAATTACATTTATTTTATAATCGCCAGGTTCTATTCCGTCTTTTAAAACCAAATCCCCTTGTAATATAACTTTGTCTGAATAATAGATATCACCATCATCATGTAATTCCCCATCAGGATACCCACTAAAATTCAATTCATATTCCTCAGATTCAATTATTAGAAATAGAAACTGTTCGTTTAAAATTATATATTCCGAAGGATTAAGATTTATTGTTCCTGTTACTTTATTAGACTTTACCGATATAGAGATATTGTTGTCTGCATAAAGAGAAAACCCAATAAACATAATAACAATTAACATTATTTTTTTCATAAACTCACTCCATATATCAACCATAAAAAACAACCTAAATACATTACTCTCTGATATATTCCACGAAATTCTTTACTCCGTCCAACCTGAGCCGATGTATATAAGACAAAAACTAAAGTAGAAATATTTACAACTCTATTTATTGCCCCTGTGATCATAACTAACTTCATAACAACTAAAAGAGCTATGGAAAGCCCAGCTAACTGAGAAAAAAGAGTATGTATTTTATTTTCTTTAACAGAGTAGAATACTAGATGCTCAAAAGGCTTTGTTGAAAAGACTCCTGATAAAAACATAAATAAGCCATATGCAAAAAGTGGAATTGAATAGTATAACTGTGCTAAAGATGTAGAAGAGTCATATAAAACTCCAACTATAATTATTACTCCAAAACCTTTAAATCCCCACTGCATAATATTTCTATTTTCATAGGTTTGACATCCCAGTTCATTAATTGTGTTAATTCTTGAACTGTATTCTTCTGGTGCATTTGTTTGAGCTACAAAAATAAAAATACCAATATAAGCAACTGCTGCAATAATAAAAAGTAACATAAAATTACTTTAGGTTGTTTTTCCTCTTTTAACAACTATTTTACAATCTTTTACCTTGATTTAACTAAGAAACAAATATAGCATAAAGCATATATAGAAAAACCAAAGGAGATTTGATGAATCCAATACTAATAATAATTCCTGTTTTATTTGTAATTGTAAGAGTTTTAATGAATAAAAGTGGTTTAAAAAGCTCTGAAGTAGCCGAACTAGTTGAGAAAGGGGCTAAATTTATCGATGTGAGATCACAAGCAGAATTTAAAGGTGGGAGTGTTAAAAAAGCAATAAATATACCCCATGATAAAATATCTTCTGGTCTGAAAAAAAATAAGATATCTAAAGAGACACCTTTAATTCTATTTTGTGCAAGTGGAATGAGATCAAGTGCGGCATGTAGTACTCTAAAATCAGAAGGTTATACCTCTGTACATAATGCTGGGACTAAAGAAAAAATCAGTAAACTTTTAATGTTATAAGTATTGGCCTAATATATCTATTAATGATTTTATATTAGGCTTAATATCTATTTCTAGTTATTACAAAAATTCTTAGTCAGCTATCTAATATCTTAAACTGACCAATGGCATGTTTCCCTTTCTCTGTTAAACCATATTTACCATACCCAGTATCTTTAAAAAACCAACCATAAAAGTTTTTATATATTATAGAATAGGTTTTAGAACCTGTTCCTAATTTTTTTAGCTCGGAACAGCTTAAAGCTCCATGTAAATTCAATAACTTTGCAATTTCGATAGCTCTCTCTTTATATGCAGTCATTAACTTACTTCTAACTGATCCACCTTTATTGTAGTTACCACTTCGTTCTGATATTTCATTTAGAACTGAGACTCTCTTTTTATGCCTTACTCTTTTTTTATTCTCTTTAGGATCTAAAACGATATCAACTCTTGTTTTTGTTTTAAGAAATGTTACAGTTATCAATCCTAACTCTAATCTCTTTAATAACTTCATAAAATGTTTTCTATTTGGGATTTTTTTGCCATCGATTATTGGTAATGCTAAATAAACATTGTCACAAAACTCCTGCCGATCAACACCTTGGTAAATTAATTTCAGTGATAATGTCTTTTTACACTCAATTACAAGTAACTCTTCACCTTTAAGCGCAGTAATATCACAACCCTTAACTTCACTCCGAACTTTATAACCTAAACTCTCTAAATAGTCTTCGATTGGTTTTGATATATCTACTTCTAGTATCATAAAACTATTCTATAACAGATAATTCTTGTGGGACAAGGATGTTTGCGATATAATTATCTCTAGAGGAGTATCAGTGTTAGAGTACCAGAAGAGTAAACTATCAGAATTATATGCTAACCATACATTAAAACTAGAACCTTTTTTGTTGAGAATTTCAGGATATAACGCACAAGAAACTAGACTTAAAATTGATACTCACTTATTACATTGCACACCTGGAACATTTTCTTTAAAAGAGTGTAAATTTCTTCTTTTCTTAAACCCAAGCGAAGTAGAGTACTTTAAAGCATTTGAACAAAAAACTATTGCTCTAAACCTAGCATTTGATGAAACATATTTTGATAAACCAGTTGCATTCTTTCTAAAAGGAAAATTTGAAAGTCTAAAAACCATGAGAGAAAATGTATACATTATAGACTTTACACTTATTAATATGTCCGATGCTTATAAAGAGATATTTTTATATTTATGCCAGATATCAGCCATATACAAAAAAATATTTGATAATAAACTGTCAGATGACCAAATTGAAGGCATTAGAAAGGCTCCCATTTTTTCTACAGAAATACTAAAAAGTAATAAGCTTATCTGTTATGGGAAACTAGCTGATTTATCAGTATCTGGTTTTAAAATAATAGTATTCCAGCCAAATACCGAAATAGAAGTAAATACCAAATATCAGTTTGTAATAAGATTTAATAATAGACCTATAAAACTCTCTGGAGAGATAGTAGAAATTGATGCTAAAAAATATACTGTGAAGTTAGATTTTAATATTGAATTTGTACATATCCTTTCAAAATATATGAATATAGTCAAAAAAGGTAACAGAGTTGAATCAGAAAGTGTTGAAGAGGTTGAAGAGTTATAAACATCTAGATGTTAATAACTTTTAAATTTTTCAACATTGGAGATTTAAAATGAAAAAAACAGTTAAATTAATAACGGCTTTAGTAATGTTTGCTTTTTTTACTGGATGTATAATTATACCACTAGATGATATCGATGATAACATATTAACAATTACAAATAGTACCGGTTATACTATAGAATACTTGTATATTGTTCCTGAGAGTGATTTTGAATATTTAACTAATGAGACTTGGAATAATTATTATAGTTATTATAGTGATAGATACGATGATGCTTTAGGAGCAACAATATTCCTGAATAATGATTCGGTTTCAATCGATCTTGATAACTACACTGGAACTAGATTTGTAATTGTGGCTTTTGATGATGATGCCTATGTTAATGCCGATGTATACAAAGTAAATATAACTACAAGTATGAGTGCTACAACTTTGGATATCGAAGATGCAATATATTAAAATAGCTAAATAAGAATGTTTACACAAATTAATGAATATAGACAAGTTGTTGTTTATGTTCTAAACTTATATTAAATAAAAGACAAAAGGAAAATAAAATGAATAAACTATTTAAATTATTAACAGTTTTAGCTGTAATGGCTTTTTTTACTGGATGTACATTAATCATTCCAGAAGTTACTTTATATGATTCAGTGACAATTACAAATGGAACAATATATAATATTACTTCTTTATACGTAGTTCCTGCAGATGAATATGAAATACTAACTTCATACTCAACATATAATACTTACTATAGTGCAGTATTTACTGATGTTCTTGGTGGATATACGTTAACTCCTAATAGTTGGGTTGAAATAGACTATACAGACTACCCAGGTACTACTGATTTTGTTATTGTAGCTTTTGATTTTTCAGATGTATATACAATAGAAATAGATACTTCTATTAGTTCAGATTCTATCAATTATCCTGATGATACATTATTCTAATAAATAGGGTGCTATAAAGCACCCTTTAAACTATTTACCATTAACAACTATTTTTTTAGGAACGACTTGCTCTTTTTTATCAATTAAAAGAGTAAGTTTACCATTTTTTATTTCTGCTTTTACTGTATCAGAATCAACATCTTCTGGTAATTTAAAACTTTTAGAAAAAGTCTTGTTTGTCTACTTTTAACTAAGAATCTATTTTTTTCATCTTCTTTAGTCTCTTTAATATACTCTTTATCTGTCTCTATAATTTCGTAAATCGAGGAGGACTTCTCCACTCTTGTATCATTGAAATAGTTATTACAAAACATGTACCATATTTTAAACAGATAAAAGAATTCAAGAAGAATGCTATAAAGCTATTATGAATTATAGACAACCAGTTATTTATGAAATAAACTTATAAATACACCAAAAAAAGATTGAAGGAATGTAAAATGAATAAACTATTTAAATTTTTAACAATTTTAGCAGTAATGGCATTTTTTGCTTCATGTGACTTAACCCTTATCGAAGATTACACATTGGAGATTACAAATGAGACTGGTTATACTATTTATTACTTATACGTAGTTCCAGCAGATGATTATGTAGCACTAAGTTCTTCATGGTCAACATATTACAGCTACTACAATACTAATTATACGAATGTTCTTGGTTCTTCTTCCTTGTATAATAATTCATATGTAACTATTGACCTTACTGATTACTCAGGAACTGATTTTGTAATTGTTGCTTTTGATTCTTCAGACGTATATAAAATAGATGTAGATACATATACTAGTTATGATTCGATCTATTATCCTGAAGATGCACTATTTTAATACAGTGCTTAATAGCACCATATTATATTTGTTTTAACCATTTACAACTATTTTTTTAGGAATAACTTGCTCTTTTTTATCTATAAGAAGAGTAAGTATACCATTTTTCATTGACGCTTTAACTGTATCTGGGTCAACATCTTCTGGTAACTTAAAATTTTTAGTGAAAGATTTGTTACGTCTACTTTTAACTAAAAATCTATTTTTTTCATCATCTTTAGTCTCTTTAATATCTTCTGGTTTAACTTCTAATTTTAGCTCTCTGTCTTTAACTTCAACATCTACTAAATCCTCTTCTACTCCTGGTAATTCAAACTTCAGAACGTACTCTTTATCAGTCTCTATAACATCGTAAACTGGGGAAAATCTCTCCACTCTTTCACCATTAAAATAGTTATTCCAAACATTATCCATTACTTCATCTCTGTATCTTAGTGTCATCATTTGACCCTCCATAAATTTTCTTTTCACTACTAGTATTGCAAATGACATGCCAAGTTTTAAACAGGTATTAACCTACTTAGAACTCCGTTTATTTGATGGTTGAGTCAAAAGTATACAATTGATAAAAAACAGAGTATTATATGTGTAACAATGGAACACAAATAACTAAAAAGGTATAAAAAATGTCAGAAAATGATACACTTAAACTTGCAGTACTAATTGATGCTGATAATGCGCAAGCTTCAATTTGTGCAGAACTACTTGGGGAAATTGCTAAATTTGGTATAGCAAGTGTTAAAAGAGCATATGGGGACTGGACTACTACAAACTTAAAAGGTTGGAAAAGCCACCTTCTAAAACATGCGATACAACCAATTCAGCAGTTTAGTTATACTCAAGGTAAAAACTCAACTGATTCATCTTTAATTATTGACGCTATGGATCTATTACACGAAGGCAGGCTAGATGGCTTCTGTCTGGTCTCATCCGATAGTGACTTTACTAGATTGGCCACTAGAATTAGAGAATCAGGACTAACAGTATTTGGATTTGGTGAAGAGAAGACACCTGAACCATTTGTATCAGCATGTGATAAATTTGTTTATACAGAAATACTTAGGAAAAAAGATGTCAAGAATAACAAGAAGAACCTAAATAATATAAATAGAGAAATTGTCGAGCATGCCGTTGAGGCTGTTTCAAAAGAGGATGGATGGGCAACATTAGCAGGTGTTGGTGGATACATAAATAAAAACAATCCCTCTTTCGATCCAAGAAATTATGGTTTTACAAAACTAAGTAAACTAATAATGTCATTGAGTTATATTGAGATAAAATTAGAACAATTTAATGATGGTTCCTCAAATTCTCATATATATGTAAGGACAAAAAATTAATTATTAACGATTTAAGATAGATAAGGAAAACAGATTTATTAAATATATTTTTCTGAAGATGGAAATAGCAGGCGGCTTTTCTACAAGTTATTAAACAATTTAAAAGTTTGTAGAAAATCCCGAACTGCTACATAATTTGAAATAATACTAATATAACAGACCTAGTGCGAAAGTAAAAACATTAGCATCATAATTAGCATTTGCTAAGTTTGTATCTCCATTATGATCAATACCTCTATAAGCGTAATTACCATTAATTGTAACACTAACCTCTCCTAGATTTATTGCAAAACCACCACCAACAAGAACTCCAAATCCCCAGTCTGAAACATTTTCAGTATCACTAAATATTTCATATGATAAAAGTGAGGCCCCTACATCAGCTCTAACAAAAAAGCCAGTACCAGTTTCCCCATCAAAATAATGTATTCCACTTAATGCTAATAAAGTATGATGATAAATTAGATCTTCTGTATCTTCAAAGGTATTAATGTCATTGGCAAAGTTAGCATTAAGACCAAAAAGTGTCCCATGGCTTACAACACCGTAAAGTCCAACATCGACCATAAGTGTAGAATGACTAACGTCAGCATCATCCCTTGATATTAGATCATCATCTCCACCCTTTTGAATTATACCACCAGTTCCAACATTAACTACTCCGTACCATGAATTATTACCATTAGTTCCTGCAGTTAATGTAGATATACCTGTTAAAATAAACAGTATTGCAACAATTACTTTTTTCATAAAATTCTCCTTAATACCCTAATGTTCATTTAGTTTGATCTCTATGTCAATATGTTTTAAGTATTCTTCCCCAGCATCCAGGAATTTCTACCATCAATTGCCCATCATCTATACTTTTTTCAAACCCACTATTTAATAGATCTGTTACTTTAATTTTAGAACTATCTAAATCAATTTCTAATGTTACGGGGTGATGTAACGAGTTAATGACAATTAGTATCTGCTCTCCATCAAATTCTCGTGAAAAAACTATCTGCTCTGAGTTAACTTGAATTTCCTTGTAAGAGCCAAACTTTAATGCAGGATATTTTTTCCAAATATGACTAAGTCTTGAAATTGTATCGATTAAATCCGAAGAATTACTGTTATTCATATAATCTAGATCCAACTCTGGTCGTACAATAGAGTCTGAAGTCCCCTCTTTTACACCATCTATCATCCACTCACTTCCATAATATATAGATGGTAATCCTGGGATTGAATACATTAAAATATGTAGAGGAAAAATATGACCCTTATCCTTTAGTGTAGATGCGATTCTATTAACATCGTGATTATCAATAAAATTGTAAAGATTCAGATCTTTATAAACTCCTGATTCAACATCAAAAAGTCGTTTTAAAGAGTGGGCAATTTCAAAAAAATTATTATCATTAAAGCTTGAGAACATACCCTTATAACACTCATAGTTTGTTGTAGAATCTAAGATCTCAGGTTTTACCCAATTAGAATAGTCTCCATGAATAACTTCCCCCATTAACCAGAAGTCCTTTTTTACTGTATTAGTAAATGTTGATAGTTCCCTCATAAAGTCGAAATCTAAAACATCGGCAACATCTAACCTTAAACCATCAATATTAAATTCCTCTACCCACATAGTTATTGCATCAAAGATATGACTTTCTACATTCTCATTTCTTAGATTTAATCGAGGTAAATTATAATGGCCACTCCAACATCCATATGAAAAAGAGTCATTATATGGACTACTGTTATTAAAATCTATATCAGTAAACCACTCTTTATATATCGAGTTATCCCTATTTTTTAATAGATCTTTGAATCCAAAAAAATCACGACTTACATGATTAAAGACTCCATCTAATACAACTTTTATACCGTTAATATGTAGTTCTTTAATAACATTTATTAATGTCTGGTTTGTCCCCAATCTTTGATCTACTTTATAATAGTCAGTTGTATCATAACCATGACTTTGCGATTCAAATAGTGGGCCTAAATAAAGGGCGTTAATACCCATGCTTTTTAGATGTGGTATCCAATCGCAAATTTTATATAATCGCTCTACAGGCTCTTTACTGTAATCATTTTCATTTGGTGCTCCACAAAAACCAAGTGGGTAAATGTGATAAAAAACTGACTCTTTGTACCAAAGATTGTCCATATTAACTCCTCCATACCTACCAATAGGTATATAACTTGATCAAAAAAATTATGAAAATATTCCATACATAAATTGTCTACAAGCCTGATGTACATCTTCATCTTTTAAACTATTTTTCCCATTTAGATAACTAGTAATATAGGAATTTATCATTCCCTGAAATGTAATCGCAAAATTATTGCTCCTACCTTTCATATTTCCATGGTCACTCTCTGCACTTTTGAACAACTGCTCTAAAATATTAAATTCTTTATCCATATATGGAAGAACGGTGTTACTAGCTTCACTTAATGATGAAGAGTATTTTAATGAAAGCAAAAACCTATAATATTCTGGAGAGTTAATAGCGACTTGATAATATAGCTTAACAATACTTTCTAAAGTTAAAACAATGTCACCGTTATAATTTGCAGTTGTGACTAAGTTATTAAAAAATATTGTATAATAGTCATCTAACAGAGTTATCAATAGCCCTTGTTTACTCCCAAAATAATGGTAAAGTGTCGGTTTTTTTACCTGGACTGAATCTACAATTTTTTGAATACCAACATTCTCGTATCCTTCATTTGCAAATAGAACAAGTGCTGACTTTAACATATCTTCTCTCTTACTCATTTCACCACTATACCGTTTGGTATAGTGGTTTGTCAATACTAGTTTTCTGGTTTTAAAATAATTTTAACAAAGTTATCTTTATTAATGTACTTCTTTGTTAATTCTATAAACTTATCTCCAGTAACAGCAGAGGTATCAGTATCTATAATTGAATTATAATCTCGACCTAAAAGTGTTTTGCTTGTTAAACGACTCAACCAAAAACCATTATCTTTAAGACTTAATTCCATATTTAATAAGAAGTTTTTAATAACAGCATCTACAGCTTCTTGATTTATAAATCCACCTCTTATTTTATCTAATTCATTAAATACTGCGTTAGAGAGTTCCTCTTCCCTACCTGGTTCACAACCAAAAGAGATTCCAATTTTATAATCTTTTGTAGGATATAGTTTAATATTAGAAAATACAGAAACACCATATGTTCCACTTAGTTCTTCTCGAACTAAAACTCTTAGTTCCTCTTCAAGATAATTTGATAATAAGCTAATTGTAAATTCATCTTCAGGTGTACCATTAAAATCACCACTATAGATTATTTGTACTCGGCTTTTCTCCTCTATTCCTTTTACAACAACCTCTTCTATGATTCCTCTTGGATATCTTATACCTAAATCTTTTGGCTCTTCTCTCTCATTTGTTGATGATAATGAACCTAGATATTTATTAACTAATAATGTCATCTCATCAATTTCGAAATTTCCAGTAAAAATATAATAAAAGTCTGAAGGATTATTAAACCGTTCCTTATAAACTGCTTTTATCTCTTCAAAATCTATATCCTTTAAAGAATCCATACTTAGGGGCTTTGATCTAAAATGGGCACTGCCAAGTATCTCATTGATCTTATCTGAATATATGGTATTTGGAGAATTATTACGATTTGCTATATAATTTTCTACATTCGTTATTAGAACTTGGTAAGAATCTTCACTAAACTCAGGATTTGTAAAATATAGATGTAATAGCTGGAACATAAGTTCTTTATCTACAATATTAGAACCACCTGAAAAACCCTCTGAATACGCTCCAATCCATGGAGAAACATTTACATTCTTACCTGTTAAAAATCTATCCAATTCTATAGAATCAAGACCATTCAACCCTGACATTCGCGTTAAGCTGGGGCCAAAAGAACCTGAATAAAACTCGTCATCTTCAACTAAAGATAGTCCTCCATAACTAACTGCAGAGAATGCTATCTGATCCGATTTAAAGTCTGTGGGTTTTAATACAACAATAACACCATTATTTAACTCTAGAGTAGTAATACCAAGTTCTTTATCCTGGGTCATGTTTATAACATTTCCTGGGTTTAGATCTTTATCAAAAAAGACATCAATAACTTCATCAACTTCTCTTTTTTCAAAATTGTTTTTTGATATTTGAATAAAAAGGTCTTTAATAGATTTATCAGTAGGAAGAGATCTACTGCTATCTTTTGGAGTATTTACAGTAAGAGTCCTATCGGAACCAGAGAATAGATCTATGGACTTAGAGTTTATTTCTGAAAGAGTAATTTGTTCCAAAATATCTTTTATGATACTGTTTTCATAACCTATATCCATAACAGGTACAGATTCTAAATAATACCTAACTATTTCACTTATTAAACCTGAAGATTCACTGTTTTCCCTCTCATTATACATATTGGTCATTATCATTGAAATAAGAGATTTTGATCTATCTAACTCATCCTGGTTAAATCCATTTTGCTTTACTTTCTCTACCTCAGACAGAACTGCAGAGACACCTTCTTCAATTTTGTCATCGTGTAGTTGTGCCGAAAACATAAACATAGAGACATTTCTAACAAAACTACTATTCCCAGATCCAGCATATAAGAATGGAGAGTCAGGTTTTGTGTAGATTTCTTCCATCCGAGAATTAAACATAAACATTGTGAGTAATTCGTTAATGTATAATTTATAATCATCAATAGTTTTTAGCTTGTATCCCTGTTTTTTTATTATGTATAGAAGATCTGTATATGTCATCTCTTCATCTTCCATAATAATAACATCTAAACGGTCTAATATAGGGACAGGATATAAAATTCTATCACGACCTTTGTTATTGTTTTCAAAATTAAAATGTTTTTGAATCAATGATTCTATATTATTAGATTCAATATTTCCTACAACAGCAACTGCCATTAATTCAGGTCGATACCACTCATTATAATAATCCCGGAGCTCATGGGTTTCACAGTTTTTTATAACATCCATATCCCCTATAGTTAGCCGCTCTGCATATCTTGAGTCTTGTAATAATACAGGAAGAAGTTTATCCATGTAACGACCTTGAACACCTCTACCTCCACGCCACTCCTCAACGATAACACCTCTCTCTTTTTCAATTTCTTCATCTTCAAAAGAGATCTGATGTGCCCAATCTTCTAAGATCTGAAAGGCATTAGCTAATACAGTAGGGTCATCGGCTGGTATTGATAACTGATATACTGTTTCATCAAAAGATGTATATGCATTTATCTCAGGTCCAAAACCCATACCTAAAGACTCTAAATACTTAATTAGTCTGTCTTTTTCAAAGTTTTTAGTACCATTAAAAGCCATATGCTCAACAAAATGTGCAAGACCTTTTTGTTCTTCATTTTCCTGAATAGAACCCGTATTAATAATTAGACGTAATTCTATTCTATTTTCTGGTTTTGCATTTTCTTGAATAAAATAGCTTAAACCATTATCAAGCTTTCCTTCTAATATAGCTGGGTTAATTTCTAAAAGATCTGAAATAACTTCAGGGATATTTTTAGATTGAGTTTGACAATTTAGTAGTAAAAAACAGAACAAAATTGTAGAAATAAACTTACTGTATTGTTTCATTTAAATTCCTTTTTTATATCATTATTTTGTGAGAGTATACTATTTTTAGTGTTTTATTGCGAACCTTTTACTTCGTTATAATATCTAAGTTATGAAAATACAAGTTTCTGTAAATCATCAATGTTAAGAAAATAATAATTTCCTAAAATCGTCAATATTATGAAAATAAAAGTGGCAATTTTCTTTCATATATTCAACAATCTGAGGAATTTGATGCCCCCATCCTGCACCAGCAACAGCGACGCCAGTATTTTTACTCATTAAAACAGCTGGTTTAAGATCATCCAAGATTAATGCTTCATCTTTTTGTAGTCCAAACTCTTTTAGGATTTCTTCAACAGGATAAGCTGCAGGTTTTCTTTTATCTTCATCTACATGCCAACCAAATATTAACTCAGGAATATCTCCAGCTCCAGCTCTTTCATAATCACGTTCTATGAAATCTTGAATAGAATGAGAAACAATTGCAACCCTTCCTCCAGCCTCTTTAAACTCCCTGATGACATCCAGAAAGCCAGGATAAAAGTCTGCGGATCTACTAGCAGTATATTCTTGCCATATCCTATATTCTTCTTGAATCTCTTCTTCAGAAAAATTTAACTCATCTCTAAGAAACTCCATAATTCCCGGGTGGAAATTCTTTAAAAACCACTCATCTAAAGAAATAACGATTTCGTTGGGTCTAAGTTTTTCCATTACTTCCAAGTGAGCTGGGTAATGTATATCTGCAGTACTATCTACAGCTGTATCATCGTGATCTAATATTAAGCATTTATATTTCATTTGTTATCCAAGTTTATCGTATTTATATTTTGCTGCTTTGGAATCTTTAAACATTCCAAGTTCAGAATAAGTATCTGCCAGGTTATACCAAGCATCCTTGCTTTCAGGGTTAAGAACTGTAGCGTGTTCAAAATGCCTCTTAGCTTCATCGTAGTGTTCTAATTTGAAAAACAGTACTCCTAATGAGTTCTCTGAATCTGCTGAACCATACTCTGTAACAGCTCTAACAAGAGACTCTCTAGCTTTCTCCAAATTATTTAATCTAATGTAACAAGTTCCAAGTTCCCTTAAATTATCATCATTTGGGTCTTTTTCAACCGAGATATCTAAGTATTTAATCGCTTCATTGAATTTGTCTTTTTTTATATAAACCAACGCAATATTAAAATTTATATTTGCATCATTGGGGTTTATATCTAATGCATTTTTAAAGACAGATATGGCTTCATCTAATTTTCCATTTTTAGATAGCTCAACACCCTTATTATTTAACTCGTACATATAGACATCTCTTCAACTGTTGTAAAATTTAATAGTTTATTACTAAGTAAATCTATTTCAGCAAAACTACAGTTTCCCATAGCTCTTTGTTCCCCAGTAATTTGATAAATAAGAGCAGACAGTTGTGGATTATGTCCAACGATAAGTAGAGAATCATCTGTATAAGTTGTAACTTCTACCATAAGGTCTTCTATAGACCCTCCAGGAGCAACATCTAAACATACAAACTCTCTTAAAGAACAACTTCCACCAACTCTATTTACTATTTCTAAAGTTTCTCTTGCTCTAGTATAAGTAGAAATTAAAACTACTGAAGGATGAATATGCCTTAAGTAACGCCCAGCAATTCTAGACTGCTTTTGACCTATCTCAGTTAATACTCTTCCTCGATCTCCGTTAGCTGATAATAGTTCAGCATCACCATGTCTTAATAAATAGAGCTTCATACTAGTTATTGTAATGTTATTAATAAAAAAAAGCCACTTTGAAAGTGACTTTTTTTATTAAACAATTATGCACAGCATTTTTTATATTTCTTACCACTACCACAAGGACAAGGATCATTCCTTCCAACCTTGGCACCTTCTCTTACCACTGGTTTATTTACAATCTTACAGTCTTCAAAAAACCAAGAGCCACGTTTTTTCACAAACTTTGCTTCTTCATGATGTGTATGCTTAATACCATTTTGTTTATATATAGCTTTAAACTCAACCATTCCATCGGAATCCTTTTCAGAACCTTTCACTATCTGGACAACTTCAAGACCTAACCACTCAGAGCTTTCAGCCCATTTTTTAGTTTCATCTTTAGAAATTTGATCCCTAGTTTTAGAATCGTGTGTTTTTAAAATATAATCTACTTTAACCAAACTATATGCAGTATATCTTGATCTCATTAATGCTTCTGCTGTAGGAGCCTTAACTGAACCTGAAATATATGGTTCACAACAAACATCTAACTCTTTTCCACTACCACATGGGCAAATACTCATAACTTTCTCCTTGGTTGCATTGGCGAGTAGGAACTTATTTCCGACCCGCAAAGCATGCCTTTGCGTATAAAGGTGAGCCAGGAAAAATATCCAGACCAACCATAACTTAAATATAAGTTAGTGTTAAATTATAAAAAACTCAATAGGGTTTAACTTCCTTTTGACTACTCTATCTAACAACTTCGTTCTCTGGCATTCTTGATCGTAGAAATTCAGTATACTTATTATCCTCTATCATTATGTGGTCGTATATCCAGTTTTGTAGAAAATCTAAAACTTCGGTAGACATAACCTTCTTTCCTCTATTCAGATTATCCTGAAGTGCTAATACAGTATCAACAAGCTTTTTATGAATTTGAGTGTGTTCTTTTGCTTCAGCGTAACCATATTTCTCAAAACATTGCTCTTCAGATTTAAAATGACCATCTGTATATTTAATAAGCTCAGCTAAAACTTTTGCAATTTCTCCACTAGCTTCACCTTTTGTCATAACAGAAGCTAAGTCATTAATTAAATTAAAAAGAACTATGTGTTGATCATCAAACAGTTTTACTCCAACCGACAAACCTTTATCCCATGTTACAAAATCATTTGAATCCCCAGTAGATAACATCTGAATTATTGCAGAAGAGTGGCTTCCTAATTCAACAAAGGCAACCATCGCCTCTTTTTTATTCCCACTTCTAACATGATCAATAATAATTTTTACCGTCCCATGAAGTTGATTATGCCTTATTATTAAACGATCATACGTATCCCGGTCTAATCGCTCTTTACCTTCATTTTCTAGCCACTGACCCATTACACATGAAGTAGTAGAAACCAGATCACAATCATCAGGATTTAAAACACCATCAATTACAGATTTGCTTTTTAGAACCCAAGAAATATGAGACAAAACAATATTATTAATTAACATATGATTCTCTAATTTATCAATATCCTCCCCAGAGGAAGAGAATATTTTTGTATCCTTAACTAGTTCAATTAATACTTTATTCATAGAGAAGAAAGATTCACTTAATCCTGTAACTACTTTTGTAATATCATGTGAAACAATGGTTAGGTCACTAATAGATTCATTTAAGGAGTGTCCAAAAGATTTCGTTTTTTCAAATGTTTCAGTTACATCTCTTGCTCCAAGACTCATTTCTGACATGGAGTTCTTAGTATTCTCTGATAGAGCCACAAGTTCACTTATACTCTCCGTAACTTCTGAAGATTTACCAGAAAGAGACATTGTTTCATTAGTGATCTCTTTAAAAGAGTCAATAACTAATGTTACTTCTCCATTTATATCTTTAAATGTATCTCCTGCAGTTTTACTTAAATCTGTAGCTTTATTTATATTAAGGTTTAGCTCTTTTAAATTAACAGATATATTTTTTGCATTATCCGCAGTTAAAGATGCTAATTTTCTTATCTCTTCAGCAACAACAGCAAATCCTTTACCGGCTTCTCCTGCATGAGCAGCCTCAATTGCTGCATTCATACTCAATAAATTAGTTTGAGCTGCAATAGAATTAATTACACTATTAAATTGAAGTACATCATTTACACTGATTTTAACAATATTCATGAATTCATTAGTTGTATTAATTTTTTTATAACCATCGGCTGTTAAAACAACAAGTTTTTCACTATTTCTCATTTTTTCAGATGCTGTTTTAGAGATAGAATCTAAGGAGGATGTCATTGATCTTACAACATCAAAATTCTCTTTTACCTTATCGTCTTGAACATCAATTTGACGATTTAAACTCTCAATTGAAGCTTGAATCTCCTCTACCGCCGCAGAACCATCGGTTATATAGTTAAAAAGCATATTAGCCATTTCTTCAACATCTAGGACAAATTTTCCAATTTCATTTACTTCATAAATAGTTTTCCTGATATCCCTACTTAATTTACTACTTGAACGCTCTGTTTTAATTCCTACACTTTTTATTGAATGAAAGAAGTTGATAACCTTTGCTTTTTTAACTTTGAAACTCTCTAATAGTGCTGAATCACTTTCTATAGAATCAATTCCATTATCTATATTAAAATCTTTTAACTCTGAAAATAACATCTTAATTTTCTTTTTATTAGAAAGGGCATTTAGTAGCAGTAAAATATTTATTGCTACAAGTATTATTATGATCAATAACATTATATCTCCTAAATCTTTTAAGACTTCCATATTAACCTAGTATTACGTTGTCGCACAAGAAAAATCTATTGCAATATATTGCCCATAAGGTTAAATTCCAGAAATGAAATCTAAAAAATTGCATTTATCATTATTAACCTTTTTCCAGCTATGTGTTGCTGGTAGTTTTATCCCAATCATAAGTATGTATTTAATGGATTATTTGCATTTTTCTGCTATTCAAGTTGGAGTTATTCTATCCATTGCTTCAATTCCAAGTATTATAGCTCCTTTAATCAGCTTTTTTATTGTTGATAGATTAATTACATCGAGAAAATTCTTAATGATATGTCAAATTAGTGGTGCTATAGCTATAACGATTTTATCATTCCAGCAAAACTATATATCAGTTATATTTACATATTTTATATATATGATGTTATTAACACCAACATATGCACTAGTAAATATTCTAATTTTTCACAATATTAAAGATAGTAGTGCATTTGGTTCAATAAGACTTTGGGGAACTGTAGGTTGGATTTTTGCCGGGTGGTTAGTTAGCTTTATATGGAATAATACAAGTAGTACTAGAAGTATGCCACTAGCACTACAAATCTCTGCTATCTTTTCAATAATAGTAGTTATATTAACCTTTAAACTTCCAAAGATTAAACTTGAAAAAAATGTAAAGTTAACACTTTTCCCTAAACAAACAATTGAAGTTTTAAAAAATCCAAGAGTCATTTTCATTTTTGCATTAACTTTAATATGTGCTACAGCTGATAGGTTTTTATCATACGGTTTACCTCTATTTTTAAAAAGTATTGGGACATCTCAAAATAATATTCCAATGATAATGTCTTTTGGTCAATTTCCAGAAATTATTATGTTATTTGCATTGGCTCCAATTATTAAAAAACTAGGGTTTAAAAAGATTTTTTTATTGTCCCTTATATTACAAATAGCAAGATATACAATATTCTGGTTTAATGGGCCGTTATTGTTAACTTATTTTGGGATTTCACTACACGGTTTTATCTTTGCGCTATTTTATGTTGGATCAACTATATATTTAGATAATTTTACAGATATAAATTCAAGAGGTAGTTTACATCAAATTCATACATTAATTTATGCGGGAGTTGCAGGGTTTTTAGGTAACTTTATGGCTGGAATCTTTGCAAACAGAGTTATGATAAATGGCGTTATAAACTTTGAGCTTTTTTGGCTTGTTCCTGGATTAATATCTGTAGGAACATTTGTTGTCCTGGCTCTTTTTATGAAACGGTTAAAAAAATAACCACATGAAAATACTGTTATTATCTGCATATAATACTCAAAGTCACAATTATTGGGGCCAGTTTCTGATAAAAAATCTACCAGAACATGATTGGGTATTTTTAGAGCTTCCCCCAAGAAAGTTCTCGTGGAGAATTAGAGGAAACCCTCTGAGCTGGATGGCAGAAAACAGTAAAGAGCTAGGCTCAACATACGATACTATATTAGCTACATCTATGGTTGATTTATCGACTATAATAGGTCTCTTCCCACATTTAGGATGTGCAAACAAAGTTATCTACTTCCATGAAAACCAATTTGAGTATCCACTTTCTGACGATAAAAATCATTCAAATGTTGAATCTATGATGGTTAATCTATACGGAGCATTTTGTGCAGACAGAGTAGTCTTTAATAGTAAATATAACCGAGATAGTTTTTTCAGCGGTGGTCACAAACTACTTAGAAAAATAAATGACCATAGCCCAGTTTCTATATTAGAGAAAATAAGGAATAAGAGTACTATTATTCCGGTTCCAATTTGTGATAAAGCAACAACTATAACTCCAAAAATAAAAAATAGTCTAATATGGAACCACCGATGGGAATACGATAAGAATCCAGAGGACTATTATAAGACCCTGAAAATATTAGAAGAGAACAATATAGACTTTAAATTGATAATGATGGGGATACAATTTAAAAACTCACCTAGGGTCTTTGATAAAATAAAAAGTAATTTTAGCCAAAACATTCTATGCTGGGGTCAACAATCTAAAGAAGATTATATCTCCTGGTTAAGTAAAGGTGAGTTAATTGTATCTACTGCAATTCATGAATTCCAAGGTCTAGCAGTTATGGAGGCAGTTCAATACGGAGCAATCCCAATTGTTCCAAATAGACTAAGTTATCCAGAATGGTTTCCTAAACCTTATCTATATGATAATTCCCCTGAAGATATGGCAAAAAAAATAATAACGATGTTCAATCAAAAGAGTACATTACCAGATTTAAATACAATTACATGGAACTATTTGAAAAGTGAATATGTGGATATTTTATCTAAGCTCTAATAAATTCAATCTTAGTTTAACTGTTTTTACAAAAGTTAATAACTTCAGAAAATGAAAGTTTACCACCAAAAATATCTAAAGCAGATCCTACAGTTATGTTAATAATATTTTTTCCACAATCTCTAATATCTTCTAAGTCATTTATTGTAGTTATACCACCTGCATATGTTGTTGGTACTGGAGAGAACTGTGCTAAAATTTTAACAAGATCTAGGTCCGGCCCCATCATTTTACCTTCTACAGATGCTGCATGAACTAATATCTCATCACAATACCCACCTAAAAGCTCTAACGTTTCTCTGTTTATCTTAACACTTGTCCATTTTTGCCATCGGTCAGTTACAATATAATATTCATCATCTTTTTTTTTGCAGCTAAGATCTAAAACCAGTTTATTTGGTCCTACAGAATCTACAAGCTCTTTGAGGTTATCTAAATTAACCAAACCATCTTTAAAGACATAAGAAGTAACGATTACATGGCTAGCACCGACATCTAAATACTGTTTTGCATTATTAGGATTTATACCGCCACCAATCTGTAATCCATCTGGCCATGCTTTTAATGCACTTATTGCTGCGGAGTCATTATTTGGGCCTAATTTTATTATATGGCCACCTTTTAGGTTATATTGTTTATAAAGTTCTGAATAGAAACTTGAGGTTTGAGTACTTACAAAGTTCTCGGCGGGCATTTCTAAACCATCGGTTAAAGTACTACCAACAATCTGTTTTACTTTGCCATTATGAATATCTATACACGGTCTAAATTCCATGATTCCCCCTTGGAACTAACATAGTATACCAAGGGGGAAAAATGTCTACAATCTATTTAATTGTTATTCTACCATCTGTAGCTGGAGTAATGTCTCCACCTAAAGATATAACATAATCAATAAATGCGTCTCTTTGCATTAATGAAGAATCGTAATAATAAGTAGCTTTTTTAAATACTTTATATCCGTCTCCACCAGAAGCTAAGTATGAGTTAACAGCAATATTATACTCTTCATCAGTATCAACTGGGCTTCCATTAATATATAATGATTCAACAGTTTTAGCTTCAGCATTAAAAGTTACTTTAACTTCTTTAGAAACCTGAGCCATAGATCCTGCTCCAATATTACCTGCAGCTTGGTCAAATAGAGCTATAACATCAGAACCTTTCATAGTAACCATTGCTATAGAGTTATCAAATGGAAGTACTTCGTATACTGTCTGTTTCTGGATTTCTCCATTTCCTAAAGTAGCTCTAATTCCACCACCATTTTGGAATGCAAAATCAATATCCATTCCCATCTCTTTTAAGAACCAGATCTGCGAATCTGTAACAATGTCACCTAAAGCAGTTTCCATTCTTCTAGTATCATCGTTTAAGAAAACGTCAGTAGCATTACCAATAACTTCACTTAAAACTGCATCAACTTTGTCAGCATAAGGAGTTAATAGAGCTAATAATTCTGCATCTTCTTCTATTTCCTCAGTTACGTAGTGGTATGTACTTTTTCCAGCATCATCTTTTGTTCGTGTTTGAACATTGATAGGATCTAAATTCCAATCAAAAGAAGTAACCATTCCGTCTTTGAATTTCAGAGAACCGTTACCCATATAAAGACCCCAGTGTCTAGCTTGAACGATTGCAACACCATTCTCCATAGCTGGCTCTTCGATCATAGAATGACTATGACCATCAATAATAAGTGCTAATTCAGGAACTCCTGCAGCTAACTTTCTTGAACCTTTTGTATTGTCATCATATAAACCCATGTGAACTACAGCAATTACAATATCTGCTTTTTTCTTTAACATAGGAACAAGCTCTCTAGCAACTTCAACTTCATCTAAGAATTCTAATCCACCAATATTTTGTGGGTTTCCTGTCAACTCTGTTTTTGTAGTCATTAAACCGATAACAGCAACTTTAAACCCATCATACTCTTTAATCATATATGGTTGAACATTGTCTAAATATTTACCATCTTTTTTAACATTTGCACATAACCATGGAAATTCAGATTGAGCAATTTGCGACTGCATTACTTCCCAATCATTATCAAACTCATGATTACCCATAGCAACTGCATCGTAACCTACATAATTATAACCAATAATATCTGGCTCTGTTTTGAAGAAGTTAGATTCAGGTCTTCCAGTATTAAAATCTCCTGCATCTAAAACTAAAACATTCTCATTTGAAGTTCTTACACCATCAACATATGTAGCTCTTGCTGGTAATCCACCTTGTCCACCTGCTGGGTAATCATAAAATGCCAATGGATGTCCATGATGGTCATTTGTATGAAGGATCTTCAACTCGTGTTCAACACCTTTCTCTTGAATAGGGTTTGTTACACAACTTAAAACTAAACCTACTACTAATAAAACAGCAGCTACTCTACTTAAAATCTTCATTTGTTCTCCTTTTTTTGTGCTTTATACATAATCTCACTATTATCCATAACGAGATGATTTTCAACACTATTTTTTATGTTAACATCAAGAACGGAAAACAGCAAACTTTTTCTGTAATATTACAGAGAATTACAGAAAAATTACATTTTAAATTCAACGTTTCAGATAACAAAGCTTTTTAGGCAGAGAAATGTTTGCCCCATATTTGTTTTCGCCATAGCCGTTTTCTGCTAATAACTCGATATCGATTAAAGAACGCATATCCCCTACAAACTTTACAGTAATATCCATGCTAATATCGATTTTTCCTGAGGCTAAAAGAAATGTAATTGCTTTTTTATGATACTCGACAATAGTTTCCTCATTATTGGTTTCAATATCTGGGAAACTATTATCGTAAACAATAACATCTCCACTGTCAGATAAAACATCTAATAAAGACCTTATATCCTTTTTCTCAATATTTTGATTATTCACCAACTCAAAAAGTCTTACTCTTTTCATAGCATTTATCTCTTCATTAACTCTAAAAAGCTCTAAAGGTGTTGATGGATCATATACTGCATCCCCAATAAACATCTTAACTCGGCCTCCATAATAGTTTACAATCTTAGAAATTAGAGATGAAGGTCTTACATGAAACCCTCTATACCTTGGTATTGGAACTGTTTTCTCTCCAATCTCGGCATAACTATCAATAACATCTCCACATAACTCTTTTGCATCTTTAAAGAAACATATAAAATTTGTCATAAAAAAGTCTATTGTGATCTCTAAAAACCTATCAATCTCTAAAGGAAGAAGTGCTGAAAAGAATATCGATGATTGCCTTGGAACTATATGTCTTTCGTAATAATGAGTAAATTTAGTGGCAGATTCTAGCATATGGTAAATGATACTAATATGACCTCTTAAAACCTTTAATCTACTGTCAGCATCTTCAATATCTGACTCTGAAAGGTATGTATCGTACAAAGACTGTAAATTATGAAACCTAGCTAAGATAAGTCGTAATTTTTCCTCACTAAAAAGGTCTGGAATACAGCTTTTATACTCACTTTTTTTTAGATTTGAAAATTTATTAAAAACTGACATCGAAGATTTTAAGCTCAGAAACTCAGTAGATAGGTAAATTAAAGTTGTTCCAGGATTTTTTATGTGCCTTAACTTTCTATTCCTAGGTAGGTTATCATTTTTTAGAAATAAAGCTATATCAAAATCCTCATATTCATCGGCTGAAACAGTATAATCGCCATGGATACCACATTTCTTAGCATTCTTTACAAGATATTTTGAAGTTTTAACTAAAGATAAGTGCAGATCATGTAATACCCCTGTAATATCTTTTTTAAACTTCTCTGATATCTCAATTAAGTGATAATGAGGATAACTCTCATTAACATGAATAACATCGTAAGTAACCGTTGAGAATAACTTAATAGCCGACACCCCTTCTCGGAAGGGAAACCATTTGTCATTAAGCATAGCCCCAGAAGCATCTAATGTCTCTTCCATCCATGTTGCTTCAAGATTTAACTGCCCTAAAAATCTTCTATTCAAAACTACATCTTTGTTGCTCAACTCAGAGGTAAACAAACAAAGTTTATATAATCTGATACAATGAACTGATATTAACTCTTCAAAACTAGTCAAAGGATTCTCCTTTTTAAATTCAACAACTATTAATAATTATAGAAGAGAAGGGTTATACTTGTAAAATACTTTCTCATGAACAATGATTTAACAGTAGGAGAACAGATGATAAAACAGACAAAATTACATATAATTCTATTACTTCTAACTGTATTTTTAGCGATTATGAATTTTTATCTTCTTAAAGATGTAAACTTAAAAGTCAGCCATTATATTATATTAGGAATTATATATTCAGGAATTATATCTGTATTTATCTCTTTATTTTTAAAGATACAAAGAGAAAACAGGGAAATGAATAAAGATATAATGAAGTCAGATCAGATAAAATCCCATTTTCTTGCAAACATATCCCATGAGTTACGAACTCCACTAAATGGTGTGTTAGGAATGAATAATCTACTACTAAATTCAGAATTAAAAAAAGAGCAAAAAGAGTATGCAGAAATAATTAGTAGTTGCGGAGAGTCTCTTTTATCAACAATCAACGATATTTTAGATTATTCAAAAATAGAAAAAGGTGAACTTTTTATCGAATCAATTCATTTCGATTTAAGAAAATTAATGAAAGATTTTTATAATACAAATCAACTATCTGCAAATCAGAAAGATATATCATTTAGTTCTAGTATTGACCCAGAAGTATCCAACTATTTCTCTGGCGATCCTGGTCGTATAAAACAGATTCTAACCAATCTATACAGTAATGCTCTTAAATTTACAAACAGCGGATCTATAACTATAGGATGTGAGGTTTTAAAGGAGCATGAAGATTATTCTACTCTACTCTTTTCAGTCTCGGATACAGGAATCGGTATAGAAAAAAAGGAACTAGACTTTCTTTTTAAAGAGTTTACTCAAAGTGACAGTTCTGCAACAAGAGAATACGAAGGTACCGGATTAGGATTAGCAATTTCAAATCAGTTAGTAGATTTAATGTCTGGGAAAATAGGAGCTTTTAGTAAACCAGATGAAGGGTCAACGTTTTGGTTCTCTTTAGATTTAAAAAGAGGTAGTACTCTATTAAAACCAAAAAAAATGGGAGATATTTACAGCGCCACCTGTCTAGTAATTGGCAGTGATACAAAATCACACATCTCAAATATTTTTATAAACGAATCAATAGACTTTTCACTGTCTGAAAGTTTTGAAAAAGCTAAGGAAGAGATTATACATAATAATAAATTTGATATTGTAATATTTGATCTACATAGCGAAAACATTCAAGAACTATCACTTGTAGATTTCACAGAATTTATTAATAAAAAAACTGAATCAAAAATGCTTGCTCTTGCATCAACAGGAAATAAAGGTGATGGAGAGCTCTGTAGAAACTTAGGCATTGATGGGTACCTTGTAAAACCATTTTACCCAACACCACTATTAGAGACAATTTCAATAATAATAGCAGAAGAGAGCGAAAATACAGATCTAGTAACAATTCATACCTTAAAAGAGAATAAAAGATCAGCAGTTAAAATTTTGCTTGTTGATGACAATGACATCAATCTAATAATAGCTGAAAAGTTACTACGTAAAATGGGTTTCCATGCCGGAAAAGCATCTAATGGATCACTAGCTTTAGAAGAATTAAAGAAAGAGACGTATAGTATTATATTTATGGATATTCAGATGCCAGTTATGAATGGACTTCAAGCAACTGCAAATATTAGAAAAGAGATTGCAGGATATCATAATAAAGATATTCCAATAATAGCTTTAACAGCAAACTCAACCCCCCAGGATAGAGAAAACTGCTCAAAATCTGGAATGAATGAGTTTTTAACAAAACCACTTAATCCAAGACATATGGAAGAGATGATAAATAGATATGTAAAATGGGATGAACTTTAAAAACTATTTGTTAATTTATATTTTTCTATATATACTTAGATAACAAGGAGACTATATTATGTTAAAAAAAATAATTCTAATTTCGCTAATATTATTTACTGCTACTTTAGGTTTTTCACAAATCAAAGCAAAAGCACCTGCAACAAAATCTGCTGCAAAAGCTGTAACTTATATGTTAACAGTTTCGAGTAATACAAAGTCCTACTCAGTATTTATAGATGGAAATTTAATCAAAGGAAATCGGGTTTCATTGAGACGAGGAAGCTACTATGTGGAAGTTAAGGCAGATGGATTTCAAGATTATGCTGTTAATGTAGAATTAACTAGAAATAAAGTCATTAAAGCTAATTTAAAACGGGCTAAAAAGGTACTTCCAGCAAACATCTCAATTAGTATTCCTGATGAATTTATGAATGCTGATGCAACTGGAACCGATGGCCAAATTTATGTATACGATAATGGAAACTTATTAAGAGGTTTAACTTTTTCAGTAAAACCAGGTAACCATACAATTCGTATTGAGTCAGGAGCATTTGTTATAGAAGATAGCTATGACTTCCTTGAAGGTCAGTCTTATATTGTAGAACCATTTATGTACCTAAATATTGAATAAACATTAGTTAATGTTAAAAAAACTACCATTAATAATGCTTTTATTATCAATACTTTGCTTGATCCTTTCAGTCTTAATTGTATTTAAAGGTTCAAGTAAAAGTAACTTATATAAGCAGATGTCAAATGCAAATATTATAAAAAGTTTATTTGAAGTCAACAAATCCAATAGCTCATTTCTAATCTATGGTAAAATTAAAGAAGATCATAACACAATCAAAGATAATTTAGTTGCATATAACAATGAAAAACCAAAAACTCCAAATTTAACAGTGTCATTAAACGATGGAGAAATTATGTTATTTAGTGGTTATGGGATAGCAGATTACAATACTGAAGTAATAGAAAATGGATCTACTTACAGGGGAATAAAAGCTGGTAGCGATATAACTATATTTGCATTAAAATACCTAGATGGAACTATTTCAGGAATTAAAGGATATGAACTTTACCCAGGAATGCCTAAACAATATCTAAACTTTCTTTATTCTCCCTACATTAGCTATATGATATATGTAAGAATATTTATCGCATTAGCTCTGCTATTTTTCACCCTAAGCGCTGTTCTTAACATAAAAAAATAGTTATATTACTTACATATCATGACACAATTTAAGGGAGAGAATGTGAATTTTTCAAAAAGAACTGTAATACTTTTGTTAACACTGTTATTTATAAGCACAATATCGTGTACTTCAAATGAGGAAAAGAAATCAAATATCGACATAAAGAATCTAGATGATGGATTGTATGCAAATATAATTACGAACAAAGGTGATATTTTACTATCATTAGAATATGAAAAGACGCCATTAACAGTTACAAACTTTGTAGCCTTAGCAGAAGGAACAATGACTGATGCTACTAGAAAGGGTAAGTATTTTGATGGATTGGATTTTCACAGAGTGATAGCTAACTTTATGATACAAGGAGGATGCCCTGATGGAACTGGTCGAGGGAATCCGGGTTATAAATTTCCAGATGAATTTGATCCAACTTTAACTCATGACAGAGCTGGTACTCTATCAATGGCAAACTCTGGTCCAGGAACAAATGGTAGTCAATTTTTTATTACCCATGGCCCGACACCACACTTAGATGGTAAACATACGGTTTTTGGTTATGTTGTTGAAGGACAAGATGTCGTAAATAAAATTGCAAATAAAGATAAGATAATATCTGTTAAAATTATGAGGATTGGAGATAATGCTAATAATTTTAATCCAACACAAGATACTTTTGAGCAACTAAAAGTTGATATCGAATTAGAAGAAGTTTTAGCTTCTGAGAAAGAGAACATAGAAATTATAGGTAAAATTAAATCTGACTATCCAGATATAAAACTATCAGAAGAAGGCATCTATTATACAATTTTAAAAGATGGTAATGGAGAAAAGCCAACAGCAAACCAGATGGTATCAGTACATTACACTGGGGAATTTTTAAATGGCGAAGTTTTCGATTCTTCTGTAACTAGGGGAGAACCTATAGAGTTTGCAGTTGGAACAGGTAGAGTTATACCAGGTTGGGATATCTCCTTGTTAAACATGACGCTTGGAGAAAAAAGAGTTGTATACATCCCTTATCAATTAGCATATGGGGTTAATGGACGTGGGCCAATACCACCAAAATCTTGGCTTAAATTTGAAATGGAATTATTAAACATAAAATAGGAGAAATATATGAGCGAACTAAACTTATCAGATGGATTATACGCCCAATTTCAGACAGAAAAAGGGAATATTACTTTAACACTTGAATATGAGAAAACACCAATGACAGTAACTAACTTTGTTGCATTGGCTGAAGGTGCTATGACAGAAGCTTCAAGAGAAGGAAGATACTACGATGGATTAAACTTTCACCGAGTAATTGCAGACTTTATGATCCAGGGTGGTTGTCCCCTTGGTAGTGGTAGTGGAAATCCTGGATATAAATTTGAAGATGAGATTGATCCATCATTAACACATGACAGACCTGGAACTTTTTCTATGGCGAATGCAGGGCCTGGAACTAATGGAAGTCAATTTTTTATCACACATGGTCCAACACCACATTTAGATGGGAAACATACTGTTTTTGGTTATGTTGTTGAAGGTCAAGATGTAGTTGATAACATAGCTATGGGAGACTTAATTAACAAAGTTGAGATTATTAGAATTGGTGAAAAAGCAGAAGCTTTTGTTGCCACTCAAGAGACTTTTAATAAATTAAAATCAACAACATCAGATAGAGCTGCTGAATCTTCTAAAAAATCTAGCGAAGCTGTTATCACTGATATAAAAAGCCGATACCCTGATGCAAAAGTTTCAGACTCAGGAATCTACTATACAATTTTAGAAGAAGGTGATGGAAATAAACCAACTAAAGGTCAAAATGTCTCAGTACATTACACCGGAAAGTTCATGGATGGAAAAACATTTGATTCATCTGTATCAAGAGGTGAACCTATTGAGTTCCCAGTTGGAACTGGTAGTGTAATTCCAGGTTGGGATGAGACAGTTCTTGAAATGAGCGTTGGTGAAGAGAGAACTGTGGTAATTCCTCCAAACTTAGCTTATGGAGAGAAAGGTTATCCAGGTGCAATTCCACCAAATTCATGGTTAATTTTCGAAGTTGAATTAGTTGCAATAAAATAACAAGAAAAACCTCTCATTATTGGGAGGTTTTATTTTGTTTTATTCCCTCGTAAGTAAGATAATCTAAACCTGTGATATAGATTAATAGGGTCAAATCTGATAATAATAGTCATGGCTATTATTAAACGAGTATATGTAGAAAAAAAGAAAGATTTTAGTGTTGCCGCAGACCATCTTCTGCAAGACTTGAAAAGCCACCTGAGCCTCACAGGATTAACAGGTGCTAGAGTTATTATTAGGTATGATATTGAGAACATATCAGACACTGTTTATAATAATGCATTAACTACGGTTCTATCGGAACCACCAGTCGACTATTACTACGAAGAAAACTTAAATACAGACAATCATAAAAGTTTTGCAGTAGAATACCTTCCTGGTCAATACGATCAGAGAGCAGATTCTGCAGAACAATGTATTCAAATTATGGCACCAGGGGAAAACCCACTAATAAGAACTGCCCTACAATATGTACTCCAGGGGAATATAACCGATAAAGATTTAAAAGATATAAAAAAGTATCTTATAAACCCTGTTGATTCTCGAGAAGCAAAACTTATAAAACCAACAACTCTAAAAGAGATAGAGATTGTTCCAGATGATGTAAAGTTTTTAACAAACTTCATAAATCAAACAGACGATCAAATAAAGTCATTAAGAAAAGAGTTAGGTCTTGCAATGAGTGATTTAGACCTACTTCACTGCCAAAAATACTTTAAAACAGAAGAAAATAGAGACCCAAGTATAACAGAGATCAAAATGTTAGACACTTACTGGTCAGACCACTGTAGACATACAACTTTTATGACAAGACTTCAGAATATAAGTTTTGATGATGGGAAATATTCTAAACCAATAAAAGCATCATATAACCTATACTTAAAAACTAGAGAAAAACTATATGTTGGCAAAAACAAAGATATCTGTTTAATGGATATGGCAGTTTTAGCAGCAAAAGACTTAAGAAGTCGTGGTTTAATGGAAAACCTAGAGATATCTGAAGAAGTTAACGCTTGTTCAATTATTGTTCCTGCAGTTATAGATGGAAAAGAGGAAGAGTGGTTAATACAGTTTAAAAACGAAACTCATAACCATCCTACAGAAATTGAGCCATTTGGTGGAGCTGCAACCTGTTTAGGAGGATGTATCCGTGATCCATTATCAGGTAGAAGTTATGTCTACCAAGCTATGAGAGTAACTGGGGCTGGTTCTCCACTTACAGCAATAGAAGATACAATTCCAGGGAAGCTTCCACAGAGAAAAATATGTACAGAATCTGCACATGGTTATAGTTCATATGGGAACCAGATTGGTTTAGCTACTGGTAATGTAACAGAGATTTACCACGAAGGTTATACTGCAAAAAGGATGGAAATTGGTGCTGTAATAGCAGCAGCTCCAAGATCAAACGTAACTAGAGACTCTGCTGCTCCTGGAGATATTATTGTTTTAACCGGTGGAAGAACTGGCCGGGATGGTTGTGGTGGAGCAACAGGTTCTTCTAAGGAACATACAGAGGAATCAATAGAGACTAGTGGAGCAGAAGTTCAAAAAGGTAATGCTCCAGTAGAGAGAAAGATCCAACGTCTATTTAGGAACCCTGAGGCTTCTAAAATGATAAAAATATGTAACGATTTTGGCGCCGGAGGTATATCTGTAGCAATTGCAGAGTTAGCTGATGGTCTTATTATCGACTTAGACGTTGTTCCTAAAAAATATAATGGTTTAGATGGTACAGAACTTACAATATCAGAATCTCAAGAGAGAATGGCTGTAGTTTTAGACCCAAAAGATGTTAAAAGGTTTATAGAACTTTGTGAAACAGAAAACCTTGAAGCTGTTGAAGTTGCTTTAGTAACGGAAGATCCAACAGTAAAACTTAAATGGAGAGGGCAAGAGATTGTTTCCATGAAGCGGTCATTCATTAATACTAATGGTGTTATCCAAGATATGGATATAGAGTCTATATCTCCAGATGAAAATAAGAACTGGTTTAAAGATAATAAAGTAATAGAAACTACAAACGATATTAAAGTCGATTGGTTAAAAAACTTAGCAAACCTAAATGTTTGTTCCCAAAAAGGTCTAATAGAGACATTTGACAGTACAGTCGGTGCATCTTCAGTTCTATTACCATTTGGTGGTAAAACTCAGCAGACTCCAACAGATGTTATGTGTGCTAAGATCCCTGTATTAGAGGGTGATACTTCAAATGGAACTCTAATGAGTTTTGGTTTTGATCCAGACTTATCAACATGGTCAACTTACCACGGAGCAGCTTATGCAGTTGTAGAATCAGCTGCAAAAATAGTAGCTGGTGGTGGAGAACTATCGGAAATTAGATTAACTTTCCAAGAGTACTTTGAAAGACTTGGTACAGATCCCAAAAAATGGGGAAAGCCATTTAACGCATTATTAGGTGCTTACCAAGCACAAACAGAGCTTAAAATAGGGGCAATTGGTGGAAAAGACTCTATGAGTGGAACCTTTGAAGAGTTACATGTTCCTCCAACACTTGTTTCTTTTGCTGTAGCACCAGTCGATGTAAACTATGTTATTAGTCCAGAGTTTAAATTCCCAGGGAATAAAGTTGTGTTTTTAGCACTACCAAAAGATGAGTTTGACCTACCTAACTACCCTGTTATTGAGGCTCAATTTAATAAAATAACTAAGCTTATTAAAGATGGTAAAATCTTATCTGCACAAACTGTTAGAAAAGGTGGTATAGCATCGGCGATAACTAAAATGTCATTTGGTAACCAGATCGGTGTAAATGTTACAGCAGATATAGATATGTTCTCTGCAGAGTTAGGTGCCTTTGTAATTGAAGTAAAAGATGAAAGTTTGCTATCAGAATTAAACTTCGTAACTATCGGATCAACTGTAGCCAACAATTCTATCACTATAAAAGGTATTACTATCGACTTGGACAGTGCTCTTACAACTTGGGAGACTACATTAGAAGATGTTTATCCAATTAGAGTAAAAGACAAACAGGATATTGTTAAGGTTGAATATAAAACGACTAATATAGTTAAACCAAAGATTTCTGTGGCAAAACCTAGGGTAATTATTCCAGTATTCCCAGGAACAAACTGCGAGTATGACACAGCGAAGGCTTTTACTAATGCTGGTGCAATTGCAGAAACTTTTGTAATAAATAATTTAACTGAAAACCATATCAAAGAGTCTATCTCTCAGATGGTTAATTATATAGATAACTCACAAATAGTTATGATTCCTGGTGGATTTAGTGCTGGTGATGAACCTGAGGGATCGGCTAAATTTATTGCTGCTTTCTTTAGAAACCCTGAAATTAAAGATGCTGTTACAAGACTTTTAAATGAACGTGATGGTTTAATGATGGGTATCTGTAATGGTTTCCAGGCTTTAATCAAACTAGGACTTGTTCCATATGGAGAAATTAGAGATATAAATCAAAATGACCCTACCCTTACATATAATACTATTGGTAGACATATTTCCATGATGGCAGAGACTGAAGTTACTTCTAACTTATCTCCGTGGTTACAAAATACAGTTGTAGGTGATAGGCATCAAATTGCTCTGTCCCATGGTGAAGGTAGATTTATAGCAGATCTAGCAACAGCTAAAGAGTTGGCTGCAAACGGTCAAATAGCTACTCAATATATTGGAGCTAATCCAAATGGTTCTGTAATGGCTATTGAAGGTATTACAAGTCCAGATGGTCGAGTTTTTGGTAAAATGGGTCATTCTGAACGAGTTGGTTCAAATGTTTGTAAAAATATATACGGCGCAAAAGATCAGGGAATATTTAGCTCTGGAGTTAAGTATTTTAAATAAAAGTTTTGGCTGGAGAGAAATCTCCAGCCTCTTATGATCGTTTAACAATAAAATACACACATAAAAACCTTGATTACCTATTATTTGGCATAAAGTCACTAATATGTGATAATTAGAAGATGTATAAATACATAATTATTATTTCTATATTATCCATATTTTTTAGCTGTAAAAAAGAGAATATTATTTATTATGATATCTCCTCTGGGTATAATGAAGGAATAGAAGAATTAAAATCTACACCCCACCCAAACTTTATTCTAGAAGATATCTCCACAATAAATTTAAATAACAGACAAGAGTTAAGGGTTATAAAATTTTCAAAGAAAGAAATTTCATCAAATATAAACAGATCTGATCTTATATTACGGAGATATAGTACAGCAATTGTTCATCATACAAACCCACTAGATGATATAGATTTAAAGGATATTTCTAAATATCAACTTATACCACTAAAAGATGTAGAAATGCCTAAAAAGGCTCTATCTATAAATGGATTATATCCATCAGATGTTGAATACCCACTAATTACAGAAGTTTTTTTAGAAAGATTAAACATTAAATCCCCAGAAGTTAACTTATGGCTAGATAGATATGTAGAAAGTAAAAAAGAAAATATCGAAAGGCAACCAAAAATATATTGGATTGGGGCTGTTGGTGACATGATGTTAAACAGAGGTGTAGATACACTATTACGAAATAAAGGCATAAACTCAGTTTTCACGAATACTCTACCTGTATTACAATCTTTTGATTTACTTTTAGGTAACTTAGAAGGAGCTGTGACAGATAGAGGTTTACAAAATTCAAAATCTTTTACTTTTCGTTTTAAACAGGACCTTTTGCCATATTTAACAGAAGTGGGATTTGACTACCTAAGTATTGCAAATAATCATATTTATGACTTTGGAGAGATTGGTTTTAAAGATACATTAATAAATCTAAAAGAATATAACATTCCAACTTCAGGTGCTGGTTTAACTATAAAAGAAGCATCAGATTTTTATGAAGTTGATAATATTAGAATATTATCTATTGCCTCATTTCCAAATGAAAAAAATGGTTATGATGGTTATAAACAATCTCTCGTAACAAAGAATAGAGCAGGAATACTCTTTAATAGTGATATTTCAGATAATGCCATAAAAAAGATGTGTTCAGATAGTACTTTTGATATTGTATATGTCCACGGAGGAACAGAGTGGGCTGAGAACCCATCTCTACAGCAAAAGACGTTATATAAAAAATATATAGATATGGGAGTAGATCTTGTTTTAGGAAGTCATCCCCATGTACTTCAAAAAATTGAACCATATAAAAAAGGATTTATAGCCTATTCCCTAGGTAATTTTATATTTCCATTAATGACTGGTTGGTATACAGGGGAAGAGAGTATGATTTTAAGTATCGGCTTAATCAATAACCAGATTGTTTATAGTAAAGTTTATCCAGTGAATATAGATAACAAAACCATATCATTAGATCAATCTGGTTATATTAAAAATAGATTTTACAATCTTAAATAGTTTTTTATTCTTTATTATATATTACTGGCATCTCACCTTTCCATTTCTGCCATAATTCATCGTCAGTTATAAGTTCAGCCATAAAATGCCCAACGTTTATTCTACTAGTTTTACCAGGATTAAATATTGCACTTCGTATAGGAGATTTATGTATTTCATATTCTGATGTTTCATTGTTATCAATTAATGTATCAGGTCTAACTGCAACCCACCCTATACATTTACTCTTAAGACCTATATTTGATTGCAAAAATTTAGCAGCAGACTCATTATCCCTCTGAGGAGGAAGTAGTGCACGAACTAAACCAATTACAAGCTTTTCTCTAAATGAGATAACCTCCCCAGCGTATTTGTTTCTATTTCCTGTTGTATTCATTAAAATAAATTTTACAGATTTGTTTTTTTTAGTGAATAGAATTGCTTCGCAAAATAGACGAGTGGCGTCAGTTACAAGTTTGAATGGTTTACCTAAGATACCTTTAAAATTTAAATTGTGTCCAAGACAAGATATAACAGCATCACAACCAGCAATATAACTACATGCCTTTTCCAGATCTAAATCTGAAATAGAATCTTCAATTACTGTTAATTTCTCTTTTTTCACAAAATCTTCAGGTAATCTATTAGAAGATCTAACAACAGCTACGACCTCTAAATTTCTATTTAAAAGTTCTCTAACTAACAGTTTCCCTGTAGCTCCTGTTCCACCTAATACCAATACTTTCATGACTATCTCCAATGGAGAGTTATTTTGTTATAAAAAAAACTCCCTGTACCAAAGATAAGGGAGTTATGTATAAATAAGTAGTTAATTCGTTTATAGGTCCAAATAAAAGTCATCAGACGGGAAACTATTAAACTCTGATTCGTAATCTCTATTTAACCAAGTTTGAAATTCACCAGAATAAAGGTTATCAAGTTTAGTTTCTACAGAATTTATTGTTGATTGAGCTGTAAAACTAAAATAGTCAGGAAGTGCATCACTACTTGAGAAGATATAAGATTTAGAATCCTCCCAGTCATTAGTATTATTATTCCATGAGCAATAATCCTGAATATTTAATCCATAAATCTCAAAGTCTATATTTTCATCTAAAGTATCACCAATTGGTACTAAGAAAAACCTATAATCTGTCCATGAATAGTCATTTGAACCATCACCGTCCCAGTCATAATTAGTTGTAGAACCTTCGAGTTGCTTTATCTCATGAGTTGTAGCTTTAGGTCCAGAGAGTGGTAATATACTTTTTAATGGATAATTCCTTGAAACTTGAAGGTCTGTACCAAGATAGTCTTCAGGAACTTTAATAACATTACCCTTAGTCATGGTTATAGTATATGTTGAGGTTGCATTATCCCAATCGCTATCGTTCCACCAATATTCACAATCTCCAACAGCCCAGTTATCTCCTGCTTTGAAATGTAAATTATATAGATCTATATTATCTACAGGATCAACCCAATTTGTACCACCATCAGTTGAGTACTCCCACGTACCATTATTATCTCTTACTTTAATACTGTCTGGTGCTGTTCCAAGACCAAAAGCAGAGGCTATATTAACACCAGACTCAGCATAACTAATCCAATATGGATCAGAATCCTCAGAACCCCACTCTTCCATAACTAGGTCACCGTTATTATCAAAATATTCTTTTCGTCCACCAGTATAAGTACTACCACCACCATTGTCCCATGAATAAATACTTACTAGTCCACCATTACTATCATCACCATATGCAATCTTCTTATCATTATAATCACTACCGTTATCTATTTCAAATAGAGTTAATGAATCTCCAGTACCATAGGAGTATGATGCCCAAGAACCGATACCATCTTCATCATCATACATACTATAGGAGTCTAAAATCATGTTATTACCATCGAAGAAGCTATAATATTTTAAAGAGCCAGAATCAGCAGTCATTAAAAATAGAACAGTTGGTTCTGAATCTGAATTATCAATTTCAAAATAAAATTGCATATCCATATATCTAGAAAGAACTTCTTCATAATTACCCGTCGTTACATTCTCAATATAATCATATTCAGGCCAATTTAAACTCCAATATATTTTTGAGAGATCTCCATCTTGAGATACTTTAAATGATCCAAGATCAAAAGACGACATCATACCATCAAGACCATACTGATCGTATAAGCTCCTTACTCCTAGGTCATATACTGTATCTAATTCTAATTCTCCACTAGAAGCTTCAATCTCTGTAGCGTATTCTCTAAGTTCCTCAATAAACAATTGTGAGATATTGTTACTCATTGCTGCATTTTCTGCGTTAAAGGTAGAGTTCAACTCAGCCCATGCTTGAGATTTAACACCTTCTAAAACACCTCCATCAAGAATGTCCACATCACCAGGACTACGTGAACCAGATCCACCTTGTAATGAATCAGGCAGATCAACATTAAAATCTGGAAGGTTTGCGAGTAGACTAGATATACTTGAATCAGGGTCATCGGAATTTGAGTCATCATCAAACAAATCACAACTAAACAGTAGTATTAATAATATTAAACACAATAAAGAGGTCTTATTTTTCATTTATTCTCCAAATAATATATTTTGTAATATGGTAACTATAATAGGTGAACAAATTAGTACTTGTCAAACTAAAATTAAGATTACAAAAGTATGCTCAGTTATTTTGCCCAATTACAGTAATTTAAAGCCGTTTCGCAACAAAAAAATTATTTAATTCTTGAAAACTCTACTCTGTAAGAGTATGTTTATGTAGTGGAAATAGAAAAACTAGAGAAGACAATATATGAATTACAACAACTCTTAGAAATAACAAAAGTTTTAAACTCAACTCTTAACTTCAGAAAACTTGTAGATTCAATACTTTTTTCATTTATGGCCCAGGCCAGATGTGTTAAAGCTGCACTTTATATTGGTAAAGAAATTGAACCAGAAACTATTTCATTGCAAAGAAATTATATGGGTTTTGATATAACTCCTGATATACCTATTCAAATTAATTGCCAGAACCTAATTATAGAATCAATTACTAAAAGTAGAAAATGTCTGACACCGTCAGAATTTGCTCCGGTTTTAAGTCTATGCACCGAGGAACTTAAGATATATATAAATGAGCATCTAGAACTAATAATCCCTCTGGTTATTAACGATAAAATTGCTGGATTAGTTTTATTAGGTGGAAGAATAGATTCTGAACCAATAGAAAAATCTGAAAAAGAGTTTTTGTCTCAAATTGGTTTTTATGCTTCCATTGCGATACAAAACTCCATTCTATTTGATATGGCAACAATGGATATGATGACTGAGCTAAAAGTGAAACACTACCTGACTAAATTTATGGATGAGTGTATAAAAGTAGGAGACCATCAATTTGTTATATTAATGATGGATATAGACGACTTTAAAAAAGTTAACGATACATATGGCCATCAAACTGGGGATGATGCAATAATTGCTGTTGCAGATATAATTAAACAAGCAATTAGAACCCACGATGTAGCTGCTAGATATGGAGGAGAGGAGTTTGTCGTAATGCTCAGAGAGACAATCCTTGATAATGCCATAGTTGTCGCAGAAAGAATTAGACAAGGAGTTGAGGATCTGAGAATTAAATCAGGTGATCAAGAGATTAGGATAACGATTTCACTAGGTGTTGCAGAATTTGATAACGACATTGATTTTATACCTGAAGATGTAATTAAAAGAGCTGATGAGTATCTATATATATCTAAAAACAACGGTAAAAACCAAGTTACTACGGCTTAAAAACAACTATTATTGAATATAATAAAATATAAAAAAATATAAAACAGAGGAGAAATAAAATGAAATACTCCATTGATAAAAAATTTGTAACAGGAGCTGCTATTCCTGTTTCATCTATTAGAAGTGAAAAAAGTTGTGGTATTGGAGAGTTTACAGATCTTAAACTATTTGGAGATTGGTGTAAAAATTCAGGTTTAGATTTAATACAACTTTTACCAGTGAATGACACTGGCTCTGAAAGTTCCCCATACAGTGCCCTAAGTGCATTTGCACTACATCCTATATATATAAGAATCTCCAGTCTGCCAGAGTCAAAGTTATATAAAAAAGATATGGAGAAAATAAGTAAAAAGTGGAATTCAAAACCAAGTGTCAATTTTAACGGAATTTTAAAAGACAAAATGTCTCTACTTAAAAAAATATACAAAGAAAATATTGAAACGATAAAAAAAAGCAAAAAAATAAAGACATGGGAAAAAAACAACCGATGGATAAAGTGTTATGCTGTTTTTTCATTCCTTAAAGAAAAAAACAAAAATATTTCATGGGAGGATTGGAAAAAATTCCAAAATCCAACCTCTAAAGATATGGAAAAGTTATATGTGGATAACCAGGATAAAGTTCTTTTCTATTCCTGGGTTCAATATTACCTAGAAAAACAATTAACTGAAGCATCTAAATACTTACAAGAGATAGGAATTAACTTAAAAGGAGATATCCCTATTCTTATGAACGTTGATAGTGCTGATGTTTGGGAATCTAGAGAGATATTCAATACAACAAATAGAGCTGGTGCTCCACCTGACATGTTCTCTGCTAATGGCCAGAACTGGGGGTTCCCTACCTATTCCTGGAAATCTATGGAAAAAGATAACTATAAATGGTGGAAAGATAGACTAAAACAAGCTGCTAAATTTTATCATGTATATAGAATTGACCATGTTCTAGGATTTTTTAGAATCTGGACAATTCCTGAACAATACAACTCTGGAAGTATGGGTTATTATAGTCCAAACAACTTTTTATCTTTAGAAGACCTCACTAATATAGGAATTGATGGATCTAGGCTAACATGGTTAACAAAACCCCATGTTCCTGGTCATGAACTAAGGGAGAGTCTTGGACTAGAATCTAACGAAGCTATTAAACATATGTTAAGCCAGATAGGAGCAGAAGATCTCTATCTATTTAACGATGAAATAACTTCTGAAAACGATATCTATAATTTAGAATGTATTTCTGATGAAGCAAAAGATAAAATGTCCCATTTTTTTAGAAATATTACCTTAATAAAAATCGATTCTAATAATTATATTCCAACGTGGTTCTATTATAATTCAAGAGCGTATCATACATTATCCGACTTTGAAAAACATCTTTTAGGGGAACTGTTAAATTCAAAGACAAACAGTTCGATGGATCTTTGGAAAATACAAGGATCAAAACTTCTAAAGTTCATGAAAGAGAGTGAAAATATGCTTGTATGTGCCGAAGACTTAGGAACAATTCCACAATGTGTTCCAGAAGTTTTAACTGAACTAGGCATATTAGGGCTACACGTTACTAGGTGGTCTAAAAGATATAATGACTATGGTGAACCATTTATGAAACCAGAAGAGTATAACTACTTATCTGTTTCAACTCCAGCAGTACATGACTCTACAACAGTAAGACAGTGGTGGACTGAATTTAATAAAGACGAAATATCTGGTGCATTAAACCTCTCTGAAAGGTTAGGTGATGAAGCTACTCCAGAACAGATATCTAAAATGTATGAAGCGTTATTAAAAACCACATCTCAGATAGCGATGTTTCAATTCCAGGACCTTCTTGCTCTAGATGGTAAGTTACGAAGAAAAGATATGGACAAAGAACGAATTAATGTTCCAGGAACAGTAACTGAATATAACTGGAGTTATAGAATGGATTTCACAATTGAAGAATTGATATTAAACAGCTCGTTTACAAATAAAGTACAAGAACTATTAAGCAAAAGAGGATAGGTTTAACAATGATAAAATTAAAATTGCTCAAAACCACAAAATATAAAGTGGATAGATCTATGGAGTTTCATATCTCTGGAAAATCTCGGGAAAAATATGATTTTGACGAAGAACTTTTCTCATTAACAGGGAATGTGATATTTTCTAATATATATGGAGCCCGGGTTTTTGCTAATAAAATAAACTCAGTAACAAACAACGGTGTAAATGCCTCGGATGTCTTTGCTATGGGGTTAATGGACGAACTTCTACACTTTGTAATTGCTGAGCATAGACAAAACAGGGCTCCAGATCTTTTTAAAAATATACTCACAGATCTTAAAACTACAATTGGCATCGATCAACTAGATAAAACTCTTTTGACTTTTGTTAGAGAGTTTCCAGGATCTTCCATAATAAAAGGTAAAGAGACTCCAGAGCAATTTTTAAATAGAAATAACAGACATGGGGTTAGTTTTAAAGAGATAATCTTAGAAGAGATGCTGTTATTACACATTACAAATTTAAATCCAGCACTTAATATGTTCTCAGAGCTATTTGATGAGTCAATTTTAAGAAAAAATACTAAATACGATATACTTATTGAAGGGTGTAAAAAAAGAGTTTCAGAAGTGCCTGCAATGGATGCTGGTTCAGTAAACCCAGGTTCAAGTTTATATGATCTATTAAGAGCTCCTGCATTAGCCTGTCCAAATTCAATTTCAGAACAGCTCAAGTTTATTATGGGCCATTGGGGTGTTCTTATTTCAGAGTTCAACATAAAAATGCTAAAGGCTATAGACTCAATTAAAGAGGATAATAAGCCAGGTTTCTTTGGTGGTTTTAATGGCCCAGTAGAGACATTTACTCAAACATATCATGAACAAGCAGAAGATATTGAAAATTTTACTATAGATAAACACTGGATGCCAAATGTAATGTTAATTGCAAAAAGTGCTATGGTTTGGCTAGATCAGTTAAGTAAAAAATATAAAAAAGAGATTACAACTCTTTGCCAAATACCAGATGAAGAGTTAGATCTTTTAGCTAGAGAGGGTTTTAACGGTTTATGGTTAATTGGGCTTTGGAATAGAAGTGAAGCATCTAAAAAAATTAAAATAAGGTGTGGAAACCCAGAAGCTGTAGCATCTGCATATTCTCTATATAACTACGATATAAATGAAGGTCTAGGTGGCTGGAGTGGAATTGAAGTATTACGGAAAAGATGTGCAAAACGAGGAATCAGATTAGCAAGTGACATGGTTCCAAACCATACTGGTATAGATAGTGAATGGGTAAGATCAAAACCTGATTATTTTATTCAAGCTGACCACCCACCTTTTCCTACCTATACATTTAATAGTGAAAATTTATCAGATGATCCTAATATAGGAATATATTTAGAGGATCACTACTACAGTAAAGATGACGCAGCAGTTGTTTTTAAAAGAGTAGACTTTAATAGTGGAGATACTAGGTACATATATCATGGTAACGATGGAACTATGATGCCCTGGAACGACACAGCACAAATTGATTTTTTAAAAGAAGAAGTAAGAGAAGCTGTAATTCAAGACATACTTCATGTTGCAAAAAACTTCCCAATAATAAGATTTGATGCAGCTATGACCTTGGCAAAAAAACATATACAAAGATTGTGGTATCCAAGACCAGGGCACGGTGGAGATATTGCTAGTAGATCGGATTATGTAATAAGCCAAGAAGATTTTGACCGTTTATTACCAATAGAATTCTGGAGAGAAGTTGTAGATAGAATTGCAGTCGAAGCACCTGAAACCCTACTGCTTGCAGAAGCATTCTGGATGTTAGAAAGTTATTTTGTAAGAACACTTGGAATGCATAGAGTGTATAACTCAGCATTTATGAATATGCTTAAAAATGAAGAAAATCAGAAATATAGAGACTCACTAATAAATACAATTATTTTTGATCCTGATATATTAAAACGTTATGTTAACTTTATGAATAACCCAGACGAAGATACGGCAATTGAACAATTTGGTTCTGGAGATAAATATTTTGGAGTTTGTACTTTAATGGTAACACTTCCAGGATTACCAATGTTTGGCCATGGTCAAATTGAAGGATATAAAGAAAAGTACGGGATGGAGTACTCAAAAGCTTATTGGGACGAAGAAGTAGACCAAGGATTAGTTGAAGGGCATAACCAGCTGATATTCCCATTAATGAGAAAAAGGGAACAATTTTCAGAGGTTGAGAACTTTAACCTCTACCCTTTTAAAGATGGACATAACAATACTAATAATAATGTCTTTGCTTATACTAATAAATATGATGGAGAACGTTCTCTTGTCTTATATAACAACAGTGAAACAGCTGCAAATGGTTGGATAAATCACTCAGAGCAAAAATTAGTAAAAAGTTCAGATAATAGATATACCTCTGTAATAGAACTAAGTGACAGTTTTGGACTACATTATGATGGAGACTATTTTTGTCTACTTACAAACCAAAGGGATGGACTAACCTATATCAGAAGTAGTAAACAACTTGGGGAAGAGGGTATGTTTTTTGGCTTAAAGGGTTACGAATCTCAAGTATTTTTAGATATCCATGAAATTAAAGATGTAAAAGAGGGGTTTTATGCCAAACTACACCACGATTTAGATGGAAGAGGTTTTAAAGATATTCATTTAGCTGTAAGGCAGATGGCTTTAGGTGATATATTTTCTAAAACAAAAGAAATTTTCACTTCGAAAGTGATAACGCCAGAGACTTTAGAAGAGTATCTAGTGGCAATTGATGCTAAAAAATTAGCACCTGCACTAACTAAACAGCTAGATATAGAAGATAACTTAAATTTTAAAGTTACTATGATAATAGAAATTTCAAATCTTTTAAAAATTGATATTATTGATGAATGGTTATTTTCCAGTTTTTGTGATGATGTTAAAAAAATTAAACTTATTATCTATTTAAGAGAATATAAGAACTTAACTTTCCTAGAACTTCTTGGAACTAGAATAGTAGAAGAATCAATTGGTGTGCATGAGTACGATGGTGTAAAATGGTTTAACAGAGATAATTATATTACAACTCTAGAAACTATAATAGAAACATGTAGCAGTAAAACAGTAACAAAAGAAGCTGGAACTCTTTTAATGGAAAATTCTGAATATAAATTCACTAAACTTATAGTATTAATTGAATCAGAAAAAAATATACCTAAAAAGAAAAAAGCTCCAACTAAAAAGATTACTAAAAAAACTGCCACTAAAAAGGTTGCAAAATAAGTCGTTAAAAAATAATGATGATAAAGGGACAGCTAAAACACTGTTCCTTTTTTATATTTTCACAGTTAAGTGGTTGCTTAATTGTGAAAATGAGGTATATAATAAATTATGGATAAAATAATTGAAATAGACGGACTAAACTGTGCGTCATGTGCAAATAAAATAGAAGCTAAAATAAATGCTGTACCGTGGATAAAAGAAGCAAAAATAAACTTTGCTTTTGGTAATATTTTTGTCAAAATGGAAAACAGTAGAAATTATTCTTTGAATACTCTACAAAAAATAGTAGATGATATAGAACCTGGAGTATTATTAAGAACTTCTGGAACTGAAAAAGAAGAAAGTTTTTTAGAAAAAAATAGAAGTCTAATTAAGTTATGTCTATCTCTACCACTTTTTATTGTAGGTCTATTGTCAGGAAATAATCTTTACATTCAAATTCCACTACTAACTATGGCATACCTCATTTCTGGATTTGATGTGCTTCTTAGGGCAATAAAAAATATTATAAAAGGTAGGTTCTTCGATGAATTTTTCTTAATGAGCATAGCGACAATAGGTGCATTTATTGTTGGTGAGGTAGCTGAAGGTGTTGGGGTTATGATCTTCTTTCAGTTAGGTGAATTCTTTCAAGATTTAGCAGTAGGAAGAACAAAAAAATCAATAAAATCTCTACTTAGCATAAAACCTGATTTTGCTCGATTAGAAAATGGTGAAATAGTTAAACCAGAAACCGTAAAACCTGGGGATATTATTGAAGTTCGACCTGGAGAAAAGATTCCAATTGATGGAGTTATACTTAGTGGAATTACAACTGTGGATACCAAAACGATTACAGGAGAATCTATTCCAAGAAATATTCAAGAAGATGCTGAGGTATTAAGTGGATTTGTAAATCTTACAGGTAATATAAAAGTAGAAGTATCAAAAACATTTAAAGATTCAACCATATCAAAGATACTAGAGATGGTTCAAAACGAATCATCAAAAAAAACAACCACAGAAAACTTCATAACCAAATTCTCCAAAGTATATACTCCAATAGTTGTTTTTACAGCTCTAGCAATTGCAGTATTAACTCCACTTTTTACCTCTTGGACATATGATCAGTCTATATATAAATCTTTAATATTTTTAGTTATATCTTGTCCATGTGCATTAGTAATATCAGTTCCTCTTGGTTATTTTGGAGGAATCGGTCGTTCCAGTAGAGAAGGAATACTAATTAAAGGTAGTTCATATTTAGAAGCATTAAATAGTGTTACTAAGTTTGTATTTGATAAAACAGGGACGTTAACAAAAGGACTTTTTACTGTTGTTGATATATTCACTACACCTGAATCAAACGTAGATGAGTTATTAGATGCAGCATTTAAGGTGGAACACAAGTCTAATCACCCTATTGCCCAAGCGATTACACAATATTGCAATGTAACAGATATAGATGAACCTCAGAAATATATAGAAGTTAGTGGAAACGGAATAGAAGCAGAATACCAAAATAGTATATATCTTGGTGGAAAAAAAGAATTTCTAATACAGAGAGGGATTAAAATATTAAACAATAACAAAAAGTCAGGGACAAAGGTATATATATCAAAAAACAACATACATTTAGGCACACTAACTCTAGCAGATGTAGTTAAAGAGGATTCTCACAGACTTGTAAAAGAGTTAGGAGAAAACAACATATATATGTTAACTGGGGATAATAAAGAAGCAGCTCTAAGTATTGGTAAAGAGTTAAATATAACAAATATAAAACACAGCCAATTACCATTAGATAAAGCTAACTTTATAAAAGATCTAGGTAAAACAGAAAAAGTACTATTTGTAGGAGATGGAATTAATGACGCCCCGGTTTTAGCCTCTTCCTATGTTGGTGTTTCCATGGGTGGACTTGGTTCAGATGTAGCAATTGAGGCTTCAGATATTGTTATAATGACAGATGAGCCATCTAAGATAATTACAGCTATCAAGATTTCTAAGTTTACAAAAAAAATAATAATACAAAATATAATTATTGCTTTGGGTTTTAAAGTTATTATCATGACGTTAGGAATAATAGGTATTGCAGGATTATGGCTGGCGATATTTGCAGATGTAGGTGTTGGACTTATAGCGATACTTAATTCTGTAAGAACATTAAATTATAAGATTGACTGAATCCACGCCCTATCCTACTCTATAGTATAAGTCTAATATAATATTATTTAACAGAGGGTTAACGTGGAAGATTTTTATAAAATGATCTTGGTAGATGATGAAGATGAAGTTAGAGGAAGAATTTCATCTAAAATATCTACCGAAAGTGGTTTTACTGTCGTTGGAGCTGCAGGAAATGGATACGATGCCTTAGATTTAATAGAAAAACACTCCCCCCATGTAGTTCTAACAGATATAAAAATGCCTTTTATTGACGGAATTGAGCTTGCTGCAACCATTAAACGAGATTTTCCAACAACAAGGGTTGCCTTTATTACAGGGTACGATGAGTTTGATTACGCTAGAGAGGCAATAGAACTAAATGTTATTAGCTACTTAACCAAACCTATAACTCAAAATGATATATCTAAGTTTTTAAAAAAGCTAAAAATTGAATTAGATAATGAATTTAAAGAGAATTATAACAGAGATATTTTAAGAAAAAGATATGAAGAGAGCATTCCTTTAGTAATAGATAACTATTTTAGTTCATTCCTAGTCTCCTCAAGAAGTGAAAAGGGTGAAGAGATTGAAAACTTAAAAAGTTATGGCATATCTTTAGATGATAAAAACTATCTATTATCATTTATTAAAATTGAAAAAACAGAAAAGTCTTGGGATATTATGGAGTTTGAGAAAGCAAAATACTCAGTAAGGTCTGCAACAACTTCAATGCTCGAAAGGTATGGATACGAACACTACAGTTTTCTTTTTAATAGTGGAATCATCTTAATAATAAAAGAAAAAGGAAATTTCTTCTTAAAAGAGATTGATAGTGTATTTTATGAGATGGTTAAAATGTCACAAAAGTTCTTATCAACAAAAATAGACATTGGGATTAGTAACCTCTATACAAAATTTGCATCATTAACTACAGCATACGAAGAAGCTGAAAAAGCCATTGAGTATAGCAAGTTCTTAAATACAGGGCGAATAATATATATAAATCAGTTAGAAGAAAACAAACCCAAAATACTTAGCCTAAGCGAGATTGATATTAAAAATATCGAATACAGTGTTAAGTTTGGATCTGAGGGTGAGATTAGAAATGTTATAGACTCTATTAAACTAAATGCACTAAGAGATAGTAAAACAGTAACGAACTATCACCAATACATGATAAACATGATGAATGTTATAATAAACTTTGCTGATTCAATAGAGGCTGATCTTAGTAGTCTTATTGGTGCTGATCTGTTAGAGACAATGTTAGAATTCACATCATTAGAACAAATTTTTGACTGGTTCTTAGCAACTTTATTAAAATTAAGAGAGTCCAACGTAAAAACCAAAATGTCTAATTCTCAGAAACTTTTAGATAGTGCTATTAAATATATACATAGCCACTTTAACGACCCTACAATATCTATGGAAATAGTTTGTGATGATCTAGGACTCAGTATTTCCTATATGAGTCTGCTTTTTAAAAAAAACAAAGAGACAACTTTTGTAAAATACTTAACAATGGTTAGAATTGAAAAAGCAAAAGAGTTATTAAAATTTACAGGTGATAGAATAATAGAGGTCGCAGGAAAGTGTGGGTTTAAAGATGTATATTACTTTAGTCACTGTTTTAAAAAATATGTAGGGGTCTCCCCAAAGAAATACCGTGAAGAAACGAATTAAAACCAACCTATCGATAGGACAAAATATTCTAGCTGCAACTCTAACAATTGTTATGGGTGTTTTACTCTTTACTAGTGCGGTTTATTACACTGTTTTTTCTAGTAGAACTAACGCGCTAATAGAGAGCCAATCAAGAGAGATAAATAAGCAGATTGTTTTAAATTATGAGAACTATATAAATAGTGTAATAGATACTGCCAACTACATACAATTTTCGGCACTAAATATGGATATCTCAGATTCATATAATAAACTACAAAATATATTTGAATTAAATACGACAATAAAAAAAGATGTTGTCTCTATATTTTTATTTGATAGGCATGGTAAAAAAATAATTGGAAATGAAATAGAAACTCTAAACCAGAATATCTCTGAAGAGGTATGGTTTAAACGTGCAATATTTCAGACAAATGTCTCACATTTCTCCGCTCCTCAAACTGGAGGATTTTCATTAACTAGGGACGAGAATATTATATTTTTATCAAGATTAGTTGAATATAAACTAAATGGATATAAATATAGAGGAGTTCTTCTAATTGAACTTAATTTTAAAACCTTAATAGATCTAGCTTCGAAAACAAACCTTGGAGAAGATGGTCATATATTAATCCTTGATGATAAAGATAACCTTATCTATATATCAGGAAATGAGGATAGCTTACCGTTTGTTGAAAGTATGAATATTGCTATAGAACACTATATCGGTGGAATAAGGGCAACTATAAATTCAACAGAGTTTTTTATCAGCGTCAGCTCTTTAATTCATACGAGATGGAGAATTGTAACAGTAAATAATGTTAATGATATCGCATTAGCCCGAGAGGAAATGGTATTACTATTATTTGTAATATTTATTATCAGTTTTACTTTAACAGGTGTAATTTCAATTTTTATATCAAATAGAATAACTCGCCCACTAAATCAATTAAAAGATAGTATGTTTAGGTTAGAAAGTGGTGATTTTAATACTAAGGTAGAAGTACGGGGCCAAAAAGAGGTAGTTAGACTTTCTGTTTCTTACAACAGTATGATTGATAAAATTCGATCATTAATGGACAAAGTTGTTGCAGAACAGAGAGATAAAAGAAGAAATGAATTAAGAGCTTTGCAGAACCAGATAAATCCACATTTTTTATATAATACATTAGATTCAATAGTATGGTTAGCCGAAAACCATAGATCTGAAGATGTTATAACTACAGTAATTGCCCTTGCTAAATTTTTTAGAATCAGTATTTCTAAAGGAGCCCAGAGTATTCCGGTTAAGGATGAAATTTCCCACATAGAGAATTATTTAACAATTCAGAAAATTAGATATGTAGATAAATTTGAGTATAAACTCGATATAGAAGAAGACATTTATGATTTTAAAGTAATGAAACTAATACTACAACCAATTGTGGAAAATGCTATATACCACGGTGTTGGTGATGATATGGGTCTAATATCCATAAAGGCTTACAAAAAAGCTAACTTTCTAATGTTTGAGATTGAAAATACTGGTTATGGAATTACTGAAGAGAGAATATTAGAAATATACGACTCTTTAAAAGGTACCAATGTGGAAGCAAGTGTTGGTATGAGAAATGTATACCAGAGAATCAAACTATTTTATGGGGAATTGGCAGATATAAGAATAACTAGTGAATTAGATGAAAAAACTCAGATACAGATTATTATTCCACTACAAAAGGATGTTGAATGAAAAAGGTTATTTTATTATTAATTACGATTCTACTTTTAGGTTGTATGGAAAAAGAAAAAAAAGCATCACTATTTATATATAACTATGCTGATCCTTTTATGGAACTAATGCAAAAATATATTATTCAAGAGACTAAAAACAAGTTAAGCCTAGAAATAATTGATTCTCAGAACTTTCAAATTATCCAAAATGAGAACATAGAAGAAAGAATATTAGCTGGTGATGACTTAATGATAATAAATCCCGTAGATCGTCTTGGTGTATACTCGATAATAAAAAAGCTGAAGTCAAAAGATATTCCTGTTATATTTTTTAATAGAGAACCTCTAGCACAAGATCTGAATCTTTGGGACAAAGCTTATTATGTTGGAACAAAAGGTGTTCAGTCGGCCCATTTCCAAGCCGAGTTAATTGCCACAGTTTTTGGAAATATTCCAAAGAAACTCAATAAGTATGACAAAAACAATAATGGCTTAATAGAAACAATTATTTTAAAAGGTGAACAGGGACATCAAGATGCTGAAATTAGGACTACTGAAGTTGTAGATAGTTTAAAAGCAAAAGGATTCAAACTAAATATTTTAGCAATAGAAGTTGCAAACTGGAATAAGATTGAAGCCTATGAAAAAATGCAACCTATAATTTCTGAGTTTCAAAATGAAATAGAGCTTGTTATTTCTAATAATGATTCTATGGCAATTGGAGCAGTTAATGCTTTTAGACTAGCAGGGATGTTTAAAGATAGTAACGGAAATAAAAAAATAGATAAAAACGATGACACTTGGATACCTATAGTAGGAATAGATGGCCTAGAAGAGACTGTTGAACTCATTAATTCAGGCTACATATATGGAACTGTATTAAATGACTCTAGGGCCCAAGCTAAAGCTATTGCTGAATTATCTGATTGTCTGCTAAATAACAAAAGTTTTGATAATATGAGCTTTAAGTTAGAAAATGGTAAATACATACTAGTAGATTATAAAATATTGCAATAAATTGCAAAAAAACCTCCTTTTTAGAAAATCTGACAAATTTTGAATAGAATATTACATTGTTGACCCCAGAATCGGTGCTAGTATTTATCTTATGGAAGGGGTACATAATTGTATCCCGAAGAAAAATAGGAGATTTAAATGAAAAAAATTCTTTCATTAGCATTAGTTGCTATGGTTGCATTCACTACTTTTGCAAACGGTCAAAAAGAAGACGGTAAAGTTGTTATCGGTTCAAACATCTACAGTTTCGCGGATAACTTCATGAATGGTGTTGTTAAACCAGAATTAGAAACTTACGCAGCATCAAAAGGTGTTGAAATTCAAATTGTTGACTCTGAAGGTCAGCAAGCAAAATTAAACGATCAAGTTGATATCTTTATTACTAAAGGTGTTGATGTATTAGCTATAAACTTAGTAGACCCTGCTGCTGCACAAGCAATTATTAACAAAGCAAGAGCTGCAAAGATTCCTTTAGTTCTTTTTAACAAAGAAGCTACTGAAGCTGGTGTTATGGGATCATACGACAAAGTTTGGTACGTTGGAACTGATTCTGCTGAAGCTGGAATTATCCAGGGTCAAATGATGGTTAAAGACTGGAAAGCTAACGCTGACTGGGACAAAAACGGTGACGGAGTTGTTCAATATGTTATGTTAAAAGGTGAGCCAGGACATCCAGATGCTGAAGCTAGAACTGTTGAGTCTGTTAAAGCATTTACTGATGCTGGAATCGCTGTTGAGCAATTAGCATTAGAAGCTGACCCAAACTGGTCAACTGTACATGGTAACGATAAAATGGCTGCATGGTTAACTTCTTCTTTCGGAAACGATATTGAGTTAGTTATTGCTAACAACGATGGTATGGCATTTGGTGCTATCACAGCTCAAAAAGCTGCTGGTGTTAGACTTCCTATCTACAGTGTTGATGCATTAGCTCAAGCTCTTACTCACATTGCTGATGGTGAACTAGACGGTACTGTACTTAACGATGGTGTAAACCAAGCTAGAGCAACTGTTGATTTAGCTATTAACGCTGCAATGGGTAAAGACGTTACTGCTGGTACTTCTTGGAAAGTTCAAACTAACGGAACTAAAGCTGTACGTGTAGCGTATATCGGTGTAACTGCTGATAACTACATGGAATACAAATAATAATAACCAATAATTATTAGGTTTAAAGGAGTGTGAAAGCACTCCTTTATTTTATTTATTAACAAGAGCGAGGTATTTCTTTTGATACAAGAAGAATATTTATTAAGTATAAAAAATGTTTGTAAAGCATTCGCCGGAGTAAAGGTTCTTAAAAACGTATGTTTAGACGTTAGACCTGGTTCAATTCACTCTCTTATGGGTGAAAATGGTGCAGGAAAGTCTACTTTAATGAAATGCCTTTTCGGAATTTACAAACAAGATGAAGGTGGGTTTACTTTAGAAGGTAAAGAAGTCAACTTTACAGACCCAAAACATGCACTTGAAAGTGGTGTATCGATGGTACATCAAGAACTAAACCAAGTAACAAAACGAACAATTTCAGATAACATCTGGTTGGGACGATATCCAACTAAAGGTCTTTTTGTAGACGAAAAAAAGATGTATACCGATACTATGGATCTTTTTAAGAAGTTAAATATTCACCTAGATCCTAGAACAAGATTAGATAAACTATCTGTATCACAGAGACAGATGGTAGAGATTGCAAAAGCAGTTTCATACGACGCAAAAATTATTGTATTAGATGAGCCAACATCTTCCTTAACAGCCCACGAAGTAGAAATGCTTTTTAATATCATGAGAGTATTAAGAGATCAGGGTGTAGGGATTGTATATATATCACATAAAATGGAAGAGATCTTTGAAGTTTCAGACGAAGTAACTGTACTTAGAGATGGATCCCATATAGGTACAAAAAAAATAGAAGACCTTACAATGGAAAAAATTGTAAACATGATGGTTGGTAGAGATTTAGATGATCGATTCCCTCCAAAAACAAATGTTCCATCAGGTATTCATATGTCTGTAAAAAATATGACAACAAAATATCCTCCTTTTGTTTACAATGCTAGTTTTGACTTAAAAAAAGGTGAAATACTTGGTATTGCTGGTCTTGTTGGAGCAGGTAGAACAGAGTTAGTTGAAGCGATTTTTGGAGCACGAACCAAAACGTCTGGAGAAGTTTATATCGACGGAAAATTAATTGATAACTCTACTCCACATAAATCAATTAACAATAGATTTGCTCTACTAACAGAAGAGAGACGAGAAACTGGAATATATCCTGTAGCTGATATTACTTTTAACTCATGTATATCTAATATTGATGAGTATAAAAACAAACTAGGTTTCTTAGTTGATAAAAAAATGAAAGTAGATACTGATATTCAAATTAAGAGTATGAGAATTAAAACACCTAATAGAAAAGAGAGAATAAGAAACTTAAGTGGTGGAAACCAACAAAAAGTTATTATTGGTAGATGGTTATTAACAAAACCTGATATCCTTTTATTAGATGAACCAACTAGGGGTATCGACGTTGGAGCTAAATATGAGATCTATCAACTTATTATAGATCTAGCTAATAAAGGAAAGTCTATAATTATGGTTTCTTCAGAGATGCCTGAGTTATTAGGAATAACAAATAGAATAATGGTTATGAGTAATGGTCGAATAGCTGGAACTGTTAATACAGAAGAAACTACACAGACAGAAATTTTTAATCTTTCAACAAAATACTTAAATAATAATGAAGAGGCTGAGGTATGAGTGAAGTAAGTACAACTGATCAAAAAACGTTTTTGAAAAGAAATAAAGATGAGTGGGCGGAGATATTAACAAACAATGCAATATATATAGTAATTTTTGCAATTATTGTATTTATAGTTATTAGTGAACCATCATTTGTTTCATTAGCGGTATTTAAAAATATTCTTACACAATCATCGGTAAGACTAATACTAGCTTTTGGTGTTGGTGGAATTATTATCCTACAAGGTACTGACCTTTCTTTAGGTAGAATGGTTGGGTTTGCTGCTGTTGTTGCAGGTTCATTATTACAGAGACCAGATTACGCAAATAGATTCTATCCAGATATGGCATCACTTCCACTGTTTGTACCACTTATTATTGTAATGTTAATATGTGCTTTTTTTAGTGGTATTAATGGTTTGGTTGTTGCTAAGTTCAAGATTCATCCTTTCCTAGCTACAATGGGTATGATGATTACACTTTATGGTATCTTATCAATTTATTTTGCTTCTGGAGCTCCAGGACCACAACCAATTGGTGGATTTGACGATAGATATACAAACTTAGTTATTGGTTCTACATTAGGTGTTCCAAATATTGTTATATTTGCAATAATTGCTAGTGGTGTTGTATGGGTTCTATGGAATAAAACAACTTTTGGTAAAAACATGTATGCTGTTGGTGGAAACCCAGAAGCTGCAAAAGTTTCAGGTGTTAATGTATTAGTAACAACTGTATTAGTATATGTTTTTGGTGGATTTTTATACGGTGTTGGTGGTTTCTTAGAAGCAGCCAGAATTGGTAGTGCAAATAATGGAACAGGTTTTGGTTACGAGCTAGATGCAATTGCAGCATGTGTTGTTGGTGGAATCTCATTCAGTGGTGGTATCGGTAAAGTTTCTGGTGCTATAGTTGGTGTTCTTATGTTTACTATTATTAGTTATGGTATGACATTTGTTGGTTTAGATATGTATTATCAGTACATTATAAAAGGTATCATTATCGTTTCTGCGGTAGCACTTGATACTAAGAAATATTTAAAGAAATCTTAATTTTCTTCCTCCTTTATTGGGGTTTCGGGACTGTCTGTTAGACAGTCCTTTTTTTTTATATTTTTAATTTCATGTAACATTCAACTAAAAGAACCAATTTATCTAAGTTTATTTCAAAATATAGAAAAGTACTTATGGGTTTATTAATTTAAATATTTGATACTTTGATGCTTTAATACTATAATATGATGAGGTTAAATTTTGAGAAATTTAAGAATTATATTATATATATATCTTCTTCTTTCATTTAGTAAAATTTATTCTATAGATTTAAGTTTGGATTTAACACCATCAGCCCTATTTCCTATTGGCTCTGAATTCTCGGATATTTATACAACTGGTATTGGAATCTCTATGAATGCTTCCATCGATCTATTAGACTCAATATCTTTAGGACCAGAAGTTGGGATTTCCTTTATTCCATTAGTAGAAAGTGATTCCTATGTTCAACTTACATCTGTAGGCATTAATAGCAGTGCTTTCTTTTACCCTGTATCGGTACTTAGTCTAAGAATTGGTGGTGCTGGAGGGGTATACACAGCTACTTTTGATGAGGAAAGTACAAGTAATTTTTGGTGGAAAGGATTCCTAAATGCTGGGTATAGACTCTCTCCGCTATTAACAATGTCTCTACAAGGAGGATACCAAAGCTATCTTGGTGATGGCTCTCCAATATTTTCAGGAGCTTCCGTTGGTATATCAGTTAACTTCTCACTACCTACTGATGGTGGGGTAGAGAAAATTGGATTGACATTAGACCAATACGAGTCTGTATTTCCTCTATTTTATTCCGTATATAGAGATAATGAAGTTGGAATGCTGACAATTACCAATAATGAATCAGCTGAAATAAGAAATATTAATGTAGAATATAGAGCAAAGAACTTTACATCGTCGTCCTCACTTTGTGGAACAGCTCCAATTTTACATAAGAAAGAGTCTATCGAAATTCCTCTATATGCAAATTTCATTGAATCAATCCAATCATTTACTGAATCAGGAAAGATACCTGGGGAAGTAATTATTAGTTATGAAATACTAGGAACAAAAAAAACAATATCAAAATCACTCATTATAAAGGTTTTTAATAGGAACAATATACATTGGTATGATTCTGGATCTTTAGCTTTGTTTATTTCCCCTAACTCTCCAGAAGTTCTAGACTATTCAAAATATGCTGTTGGACTAGCTCGTAACAATCTGATCCCTGGCATAAATAAAAATATGCAATTTGCAATGTTTCTATATGAGGGTTTAAAAGTTGCAGGAATCTCATACTCATTTGATGAAACAACACCTTACACATTATACCATCAAGATAATAACCTGCTTGACTATATTCAGTATCCATTTCAAACACTTTCATATAAGCAAGGAGACCTAGATGACTTAGGTATACTATACTCATCTATACTTGAATCAGTTGGTATTAAAACTGCAATTATCCCCCTAAAAAATGACTTTATCGTAGCCTATTCTTTAGGAATTACAGAAAAACAAGCCAGTAGCCTGTTCAATAACACAGATTCTCTTCTAATTATTAACAATGAAGCATGGATGCCTATAGCGATGTCTACACTAAGAGAGGGTTTTATAAATAGCTGGAACTCCGGTATAAACAATATAAACAGTTCATTTGATAGAGACGAAACTGTCGACTTTATACCACTATCTGTAGCATGGGAAACATATCCTCCATCAGGAATAAGGGGGGATGAAGTAAGCTTAAAAAAACCTACAGAAGCAGCCATAAAAAAAGAGGTCTCCAAAGAGATATCACGTTACATTTCTACTGAGTTTGGACCCAAAATTTCTCTCATTAAAGAACAACTTAAAAATAAAGAAGACCCAAAACTATATAATAGATTAGGCTTACTATATACTAGAGCTGCTCTTTATCAGGAAGCAAAAAAGCAGTATACAAAAGCAATTAATAAAGGTTCAATTTCTGCAAGAATCAATCTTGCAAATATTTATATCATAGAAAAAAATTTTATAAAAAGCAAAGAGCTATTTGAAGCAGTATTAAACATAGATCCAAAAAATTCTAAAGCCTTAAAAGGTCTACAAAAAGTTGAGAGAGAACTATCTTTCTAAGGAGCGATATTATAAATGATAAAATTTAAATATTTTCTAGCATTTATACTTTTTTTATATATTCTTAGCTCTAAAAATTCATTTGCAGACCCAACACTTGGATCAAAGGTTTCCCCTGCGTTCTACTTCCCAATCGATTCTGATCTTTTAGAAGAAGGTTTTGGAACATCACTACAATTAGATTACAACATAAATAAGAACTTTAATCTTCTTTTAGAAGGGGAGTACATAAGTATCGGATTAGATGAAATATCTTCTTTATCTCTTATAGGTGGTTCAATTGGGGCAGAGTATATACAGCCGTTAACTGAGAGGTTTTCGTTACGGGAAGGGTTAAAAGTAGGGCTTTATTCTGTCAATTCTGAAAGTGATACATTATCTGGAATCTCAACTGGTGCCAATATCTCAGGAGATTTTAAAGTTACTCCATCAATTACAGCATCATTGTTTGGTGGTTATGATCTCTTTGCTACTTCATCAACCCCTTTTATGCAGAGTTTTAGCATAGGGATAAGTCTATCCACAAATTTTAGTGAGGCAATAAATCATAAAAACAGAGTTGAAGTTTCCATGATTGAGAATATTCCTATCTTCCCTGTTTTTTACTCATGGTATGATGAGAACTCCTTTGGTAGTATAGCTATTAAGAATAACGAGAATACGAGCATTACCGATATCTCGGTTTCATTTTATATGGAGCAGTATATGAAACAACCTAAAAGATGCTCTTCTATCAAAAAAATTAAACCTGGGGAGTCTATTGACGTTCCACTAACAGCTTTTTTTGATTCATCTATATTAGAGTTAAATGAAAAAGTCAGAAGTTCAGCTCAAATAATAGTAGAGTATAGACGTTTAGGAGTAAAAGAGGAAACTTCCACCCTAATTACACAGCAAATCTTCCATAGAAATGCAATGTCCTGGGATGATGACAGAAAAGCAGCCGCTTTTGTATCATCCAAAGATCCTGCAGCGTTATGGTTTGCAAAGTTTGTTACAAGTATTGTATCAGAGAAGTCTAGAAAATCTATAAATAAGAATATTCAGATTGCTATTAGTATGTTTGAAGCTCTAAATGTCTATGGAACTAATTATGTTGTTGATCCATCTAGCTCCTACGCTGAACTAGCTAGTAATAGTTCATCTATAGACTTTTTACAATATCCCTATCAAACCTTAATGTATCGTGGTGGAGATTGTGATGATTTATCAATTTTATTCTGTTCTCTACTTGAAGCTGTCGGTATAAATACTGCATTCATAACTATACCAGGTCACATTTTTATGGCTTTCGATTCTGGACTTTCAGAAAATGAAGCCCGAGCTGTGTTTTTGGATTCTAATAAGATAATTTATGAAAATCAAAAAGCATGGATCCCCCTAGAAACGACAATGCTTAAAGAAGGATTTAATAAAGCCTGGTCTATTGGTGCAAAAGAGTGGAGAGACGCAAGCTCTGCAAAGAGTGCATCTCTTTTACCTATGAAAGAGTCATGGGCTCGATACTCTCCTGTATCTGTTCCTGGTGCAATTTCGAGATTTAATCTTCCTAGTAAAGAAAGTACAATTAAAGCATTCACGAGCTCCCTAGATAAATATGTTGCTAATGAAATAGCACCTAGAATCCAAGAAGAGATAAAGCTTTCAGCAGGTACAACAGGTAGTATTTCATTAGAGTCTAGAAATGCTATGGGAGTCTCCTATGGTTCCTACGGGATGTTAATTAAAGCAAAAGAGGAATTTATTATGGCTGCGAAGTCTGATAGTCTACACCCCTGGGTTAATCTTGGAAATATTTTTTATATGGAAGGGAACTATGAAGAAGCCATTAAGTACTATAGTTACGTATTAACTGTTGATGGTCAAAACTCTCTTTCATTATTAGGTATCGCCCGTTGTTATTATGAGTTAGATGACTTTCGGAAATCAGATAGTCTATATAGTAAGTTAAGATCTGTGAATTTTGATTTAGCAAGTGAGTTCTCTTATCTAGGTTCTTTTTTTGAGACGACAGGAAGAGCTTGGTCATTCTCTGATAGGCTAGAGACAACAATATGGAGCCTTCCTGTAAAAATCATAGAACCCATAATAGAGTCTAAAGTTATTGTGAAAAAGTCTGCAATTTTAAATGTACCAAAGATTATTGCAAAAGAACCAGAACCGGTAATTGAACCGGTAA
>JAOPTT010000003.1:0-301118 GCA_051531975.1 Spirochaetaceae bacterium | reverse complement strand
CCTTTCCAATGGAGTTAGTAGAGTCAGCTCAGATTGATGGGGCAACTTTTTTTGATGTATTTAAACAAATAATTCTTCCTAATTCGGCACCAGTTATTGTTGTTTCTGTTATCTGGCAAACTACAAATATCTGGAATGATTTCCTGTTTGGAGTCTCTTTTGGTGATGCAACTTCTCAGCCGATGACTGTTGCTTTAAATAACCTAGTAAGTTCTTCAACAGGTGTTAAAGAGTATAATGTACACTTTGCAGCTGCTATGATAGCGGCATTACCAACATTAACAATCTATTTTGTTTCTGGAAAGTATTTTGTCCGTGGACTAATGAGTGGATCTGTAAAAGGTTAATAATCTTATATAAATATCATATAAACCCTAGATTTATCTAGGGTTTGTTTGTTTTATAAACTATTTATTCAGATAATTTACGACTCTTAAAAGTAATTCTATCAACTTCTCATGTTCATATATCTCTGGCATTAACTTTATTGGTTTTGATATTAATGAATCAGCTTTTCTTATTTTATCCCAATCTATATTAATCTCTTTATGAACAATACCAGCTTTTTTCATAGTTTTTAAAAATTCATGGGCTATTATTCCTTGACCAGTATATGACGGGTGCACACCATCTAAACTAAATATGCCACCTTTTTCTATGTGTCCTTTTCTATTAACATGGTAATACTTTGTATCTACTTGGGGGTAAGTCCATTTAAGCTCATCTGGGAATTTATAGGTAGGACTACCACTATTTCTCTTCCATGCCATTTTTGTTAGGCATTTAGATATGTCAGCTATAATAAATGCCTCACGTCCTAATTCTCTATTTTTTTTCCTAACTAACTCTTTTATAATATTATTAAATTCTGTTATTGAGTTATCAATAAATAGAGCATCTCTAAACTTAAGATACTTCCCAGTTTTTATCGCTGTTTCAGGTGTAATAGGTTGGTAGGTATAGTACTGATAGTATCTAGAGCCATCTACCATTCTCTCCTCTCCAATACCTTTTATTATAGGGGTTATTGTTACTAGAGGAATTGTTCCAACAATACAGTGCCAATCTGTATGTTTGTTATTTTTTAGGGCTTCTAATGTTCTGTCTAAAAGCTCAGAATACTCTTTTTTAAAATCATTAGGGTGCCATAAGTTATATTTTTCACGTTGTGATCTAGTTTGATTTAAAACAGTTAAATCACCGGGAGTCTGTAAAATTTCTAGATCTAATATAGTTCCTAGAGCATTATTAGCCCCTATCCATAATACTGTATTTTCAATTCCTGTTTTATCTGAATGATATTTTAACCAATCTAGCCCGGAGAAATCTTCAAATTCTGGTTTTGCATTTGGATTTAATATTCTGTAGGCATTCCTATAAAATCCTCCACTTGCAACACCCATTAAATTGTCTTTTTTAGGCAGATCCTTAATGGCAGTTTTACACTTTGACGATGTAACTTTCCATGCATCGGTTATTTTCATACCCTCACATGCGATATTATGGTAAAAATCCGACTGTTCATTTAGTGAGTTACCAATTTTTCCTTTACCTCGTTCATAATAATCCTCAGAGGTATCAAAAATATCAGCTATGGTTTTAATAACACCTAAACCTTCTAAGCCATTAATATCATTTCCATATTTCTTTTCTAAAGTCCGTAATATTAATTCCAGATCAAGTCCAAGTTTATATTTAGGGTCGTATTTGTTATATGTATAATCTTCTATTTTTAATAACTCAGCTATTATTGTGCTATAACATTGCCCTGTATTTGCAGCTGCTGCACTCATAAAACCCTGGGATATACTGTCACCAATTGTAAATAGTTTAATTGACATAGCTAAACTCCTATAATATCAAATATGTTATGCTTTATTTTACAATCAAAAAGGTAAACATTCTACAATATTAAATTTGTTATGAATGTTTCAGACCATTTCATCGATTGCGGTGATTATCTGAAAGCAGTGGCATTAATACGATGTACAAATTCAGATTGTGGACACATTTTTTTAAATTGATGGAAGTTTATATGGATGATGAATATACTTATTTTAAAGGGATTTAAAATAATTACTTCGATTCAATGAAAAGGAATTTCTGTCAGGATAATCTAGCAGAAAAACCAATACTTGTAAGAGAAAAATAAAAAATTGGTGTAATCTAACAGGTAATATTAAATTTAAACACTACTAAAATGAGGGTTGTATGACAATTTTTGACAGAACAAAATTTAGAACAAAGCTTTTGGTTATGTTGGCTCTACCTTTATTTGGTTTATTATTTTTTTCAATAGATAATATTATTGATAGATATAGAATTTCTACTGAAATGAAAAACCTGGAGAATCTTACAGATCTTTCTATCATATTGAGTACATTGGTCCATGAAACACAAAAAGAAAGAGGAAGAACAGCAACCTTTTTAGGTTCTCATGGTACAAAGTTTACCGAAGAATTGCCGGAACAGAGAAAGGAAACAGATGTTAGAATAACAGAATTAAATCGATTCCTCGAAAACTTTGATTTAGACAAGTTTGACAATAAATTTAAAACTCTGCTTGATGAAGCGATGAATCGCTTGGACAGCATATCCCTAAAGAGAAGCAGTATTTCGGAATTAAATATGAGTGGCAGTGATGCCATTAGCTATTATACGGATATGAACAGTTCCTTCTTAAATGTAATTGCATATGGAACGAACTTAAGTACGAATGCAAAAATCACCGCCAGGTTATTCTCTTTCGTGAACTTTCTTCAGGCTAAAGAACGGGCTGGAATCGAAAGGGCAATATTATCCAATACTTTTGCACAGGATAAATTTGATAAGGGAATGTTCCAGAAAGTTATATCACTGATTGCAATGCAGGACGCATATCTCGAAAATTATCTGAATACGGCAACACTTATGGAAATTAATTTTTATAATCAATTAATGACTCATGATTCGGTTGGAGAAGTGGCGAGAATGAGAACCATCGCCATTGAAAATGCCAACCGTGGAAATTTTGGAGTGGATTCAGCTTACTGGTTTGATGCGATCACGGCAAAAATAAATCAGCTTAAAGAAGTTGATGATTTTTTAGCTGAGGAATTAATTGGAAATGCTTCAGGATTGGAAACAGAAGCCAGGTTAGATTTTATTTTATTCGGTCTATTAACATTGTTAATTTTAATTCTAACCACCCTAGTAACTGTTTTTTTAATCAATAGGATCTTGAAGCAATTAGGCGGAGAGCCAAATGATCTGGAAGCAATAACCAAAGTTATATCAGATGGTGATCTCAGTTTGAAAAAAGAATCTGGCAAAAAATATACAGGCATCATGAAACATATGCTGATGATGTCCGAAAAACTTAAATTGACAATTTCCGGAACAATAATTGTCGCTGAACAAATCTCATCGGCCTGCTCTGAGCTGGCAACCGGGAATCAGGATCTATCCAACAGAACGGAAGTTCAAGCTATTGCCCTTGAGGAAACTGCTGCAGCTATCGAAGAGATGAATGCTTCGATCAAGTCTAATTCAGAAAATGCAAGTGCAGCAGACAATTTAGCTAGAGAAGCACTAAGCAAGACCGAAGATGGTTCAGACGCAGTTAATTCGATGATAGATTCAATTAATGATATCAGTATATCGAGTAATCGGATTGCAGATATTATTGAAGTTATTAATAATATTGCTTTTCAGACAAATCTTCTTGCTCTAAACGCATCGATTGAAGCGGCTCGAGCGGGTATTCAAGGCAAAGGGTTCGCAGTAGTTGCTGTAGAAGTGAGAAAATTGGCTAAGAAATCGGACAAAGCGGCAAGTGAAATTGCCAATATCATTAAAGTTAGTAATAAAAAAGTAGAGGACGGTGTGGCAATTGCCAATAAAGCAGGAAATATGTTGCAGGAGATTAATCAGGTAATAAAAAAAGTGACCATTATGGTGGGAGAAGTTTCATCAGCTTCGGCACAACAGCTAAATGGTATAAACCAGATTGATCAGACTTTATCATCATTGGATGAAAATACCCAAAAGAATGCCGCTCTAGTAGAAGAAGCTGCATCCGCCACTGAAGAACTGTCAGCCCAAGCAATAGAAATGGATGAGAGTATGAAATTTTTTAAACTTGATTAATTTTAGCCCCATATACTTGACCAAAATGCTGTTCGGATATGAACGTTATAGCATTTATTAAGAGAAGGTTTTTATATCCCATTCGACATGCGATAAAAAGATGAAGCTTATATTTTCTATACTTCCAGACATTGTAAAAATTAGTGGATTTAAATTGCTTTAATTCATCTGTGTTTATAGTGTCACCTACATAGATTTCATTTAAATTTTTTTTATCTTTGGTGTTTAATTAAAATGATAAACCATGTGTTGTTTTCATTTTTTGTTTAGAATTTTATTCTTCATTTTCAACTAACGCTGTAATTTTCATAACTCTTCATTTACACCTTATACTATCTAGTTTTAAGTTTTAAGTTTTAATTTCATTTTGTGATATTTTTCTATGACCATTAAATACTAGCCAGCCTTCTTCAGTTAATGAGAGAACAATTTTTTCCATTTTTTATTATGTTTTATTTTCATATTTTTCTTGTTTAATTTCGAAATCAACTCAGAAACACTTGGATTCTTTATTCCCATTAAGGATGATAGTTTAGTGACAGTTGATTCACTGTTATTTTATATTGATTATTGTATGTATTTCATAAGAGTACAATTTTATCTTTGTGTTATAATATCTAGGGACACAACAAAGTTGTCCACTTTCACCACTACTTTCTAATATTTTACTTGATAAATTCGATAAGGAATTAGAGAGAAAAGAGCTTCCTTTTGCACGATATGCTGATGATGTTATAATTTTAGAAAAGAGTATGAAGGAAGGATTACAAATTCTATCTGAGGTTACTTGTTATCTTGAAGGTAAATTAAAAACTAAAAATTAACAGAGAAAAGAGTAAGGTCGCTGAAATTAAAGAGTGTACTTTTCTTGGGTTCACAATCAAAGGAACTAAAATACTTGCAGTAATACTTGATATAACTCCAAGAATTACTGTTGAAAAGAATTTTTGCCAATCGACCTTGTATTTTTTGTCGATTAGTTCTTTGTTCCGCATTGCTTCTTCATTAAATAAAAAATGACTTGATACATTTATATTTGATTTAGAATCTAAGAATTCACCAATTGGAATTGATATTAAAATAGAAATACCAATTAGAGCTATTATTCCTAAAAAGAAATTTGCCCATAATCCTGATGAGATTACCTCTGAAATCCAATCTATTTTTGAAGAAATATCTATTGTATTAATATTATTAAATGTATCAGTAATTTTATTTGACATAAACCAAGATGCCTCAAATGAAGATAGTAATGATGTAATTAAAAAGAAAACCAAAGAAATTCGATCATAATCAAAATCTTTTAAAAAGCTTTTAACTTTTGATTGGTGGAAGATCAATGTTGAAAAATGATTTCTTATTAAATTTTCTAAATCAACCCCCCAAGTCCTTTCTGTAGTTTGAATACTATAGTTTAAAGGACTATGACTAGGAATAGAATTAAAACGAAATGAATTACTTTTGAAAAAATTTCTTGATTCATAACTATATGCACTCATAGAACTACTAATAACTTGCTTCTCAGGAACATTCTTTTTGGTAAAAGTTACAAGGTATGTCCATGAAATAAATACTTTTACTGGTACTATTGGTCCAAGCTATTAATGATTCAAAATCTGTAAGAGTTATACTAGAATCATCATTATAACTAACTTGTATTTCTAAAGAAACAAGGGAACTATCATTTTGAGAAATTCGTTGTTCTATAAGATGATGCAGTTGAACTAAATCACCTTTATCTATTTCAAATGTACCATGTATATCACCTTCAATTGATTGTGGTTTTCCAAGCAAACCCGATATAAAGTCTTTGAAATGATTTGGTGATAGTGGAAGAGTCACATATCCTTTAGTCTCTTCATCGTCATGATTAGTAATCTCAATTTTTATTTTTCATAGGAATTTTTTAATATATATAATCATTAATGATGTAATCCATATTACGTGTTTTAATTATAGATGGGCAAAGATGGTATTATAAAATGTAAGACATATGTAAAGACATAAAAAATAATTACAACTAATACTTTCTATAAGTAATTTCTTTTTAGCCCCCTGTATGGTTAAAAAACTAAAGATTTGAAAAGGCCAAATTTTTGTATGTACATAACAACTTCTTATAAGGATCTTTAATAAGATATATTTCAATGTTATCAGGATTCCGATTATATGGGATAGTTTTGTTTAATTCTGTTCTCGTTCTACTGTATGGTTATCTCAGGGGCCCTATGTTTCAGGATAGTTGAAGTTTAACTTTTAAAGGAGAATTTCAATTATGAGATACAGTATAGGATTCAAAGAATCACAGGTTAAAAAGATTCTACCACCATCTAATAAATCAATAAAAACAGTTTCAGAAGAGTCCGGAGTTTCAGAACCAACATTACGAAGATGGTTTAACAAAGCAAAAGAAGGTACACTCAATGTAAATGATACTGTTCATAGTGCTAATCGCTCAGCGAGAGAAAAACTAAGTCTTGTTATAGAATCCAAGTCCTTATCGGAAGAAGATGAAGGTCGTTGGCTTCGTGATAAAGGATTACACTCAGAGCATATAACTTTATACGAACAGGAACTGAGAGACATGGTGGAAAATAAGAAAGATTCTGAAAAAACAATTAACAAAAAGTTAAAAGTAGAGAATAAAAGATTAGAGAAGGAACTTAAAAGAAGTCAGGCTGCTCTTTATACGCTTTAAAAAAAAGCGGACGAACTTTGGGGGGATCAAGAGGACGACTAATTTCTACAGAAAGAAGGAAATCTGCTGTAGCATTAATAACTACAGCAACTGAAGCTGGCGCTCGTTTAAGGGAGGGCCTGCAAGGCGATGGGAATATCAATGAGTTCCTTTGAGCGTTGGCGAGCTGGAAATCTTACAGATACCAATAAAGGATCAGTAAAAAACGTCCCTCACAAATTGACTAACGAAGAAGAGCAAGAACTAATAAAAATGTGCTGTAGTAAAAAGTATAAAGATTTAAATCCTTACAAGATCCATGCTTCTTTACTAGATAATGGCATCTATATCGCCAGTGTAAGCTCTTTCTATCGTGCCTTACGGAAAAAGAGTCTAATAAATCATAGTGGTAATTCACGTCCAGCAAAGAGGCGTAATCCTCCCCCTGAAAGAAAAGCTACCGGTCCAAATCAGGTTTGGACCTGGGATATAACCTATCTTAAAACCGATATCAGGTGGCTCTTTTTTTATGCATATGTAATTATAGATATTTGGGATAGAAGTATTGTGAAATGGGCTATTCATGATAGAGAACATGATTCTCATGCCCAGGAATTATTCCAGTGTGCTCTACTTGAAAACCAACACCCAGATGTTTTTGTACATTCTGATAATGGAAGCGTGATGAAAGGTGTAACACTTATGGCACTATTTTATGATCTAGGTATTTGTAATAGTTACTCAAGACCACGAGTTAGTAATGACAATCCATTTATTGAATCATGTTTTAAAACACTAAGATATGGGGCTGCATATCCTCATGATTTCCCAAACGTAGTTGTTGCTAGAGAATGGTTTGCCTCATTTGTTGATGGATATAATTCTACCCATAGTCATTCAGGAATAAACTTCATTACACCTTTAGAAATGCGAAATGGAAAATATAATAAAATTGTAAAAAGAGAAATAATGTAATGCTTGAAGCAAAAGCAGCAAACCCAAAGCACTGGAGTAATAATGTAAAACAGTTGCAAGAGGAACATGTCGTATATTTAAATCCTTCAGCAGATACTAGGATTAGTCTTAATAAAAAAATGAGGCCTGCAGTATAGGAAAAAAATTAAGAGCACACTTCAACTATGTTGACATCTTCCGGGGGGATAATGATAGGTCAATAATAATGTTAATAATTATACTTTGAAGCTTTGTACAATTTTTATGTATAAGAGATTTGTGGATAGAATTGATAATGAATTAAATAAACGTATCGCTGGTTATGAAGAATTTCTTAATAGAAACCAGTTAGTTGAAGAAGGACGAGAGAATAGCTTTAGTTCTTGGAGTAAAAAGTTTATTAAATATTTCATACAGATAAATGATAGTGTTTATCCTAATTCAGGGCATATTAGACTTTGGTGTACATAGAGTTATTCAGAGTTACCTTGGGCATAAAAACTTAGAAACTACCATGGTCTACACACATGTCTCTGTGAAACCAAACAATAATGCTGTTTCACCATTGGATTTTAAATAAACTTAAGTTTTTATATAATGTTACTTTCTTTTCTTTCTAAATCCACCCCTAGTAATTGGTAGTTCATTTAGTATTTCTCCATTTACTATAACGGATACATTCTTTAATTCAGCTGTTCCATCGGCATCAAAAGCAGATCGGGCATTAACTTCTATTTTTCCACCATTAATATAAAGATCTCCATTTGAATCAAATCCATCAGTATCTCCGTCTGCCATATTTATTAAAATATCACCACCATTAACAGTTATCTTTACCTCTCCTTCACTTTTGGCAGTAGCATTAATACCGTCATCTGAAGAATTAATAGTGATTTTCCCACCATTTATCTCTATCTCTGTAGCTTCAATTCCTTCCTTGCAGTTTGGAATATCTATAGTTCCTCCGTCGATTAAAATATAAGTAGTTCCCCTAATTGCATCATCTGCAGCGTTAAGTTCTAAATCCCCTTTCTCTATGTGAATGTAACCTTCTGAGTGTAAAGCATCTGCTCCAGCTCTTATTGCAATATCTCCACCTATAATTTGTATAGAATCGTTAGCTTCTAGTCCATCTTTAAGTGCATTTATTGTTATGTAGCCACCAGCAACTATTAAATCATCTTTACTAGAGATACCATTTCCTGTTGTACCAGATATATTTAGAGATCCTAGTCCATCTAGACTGAGATCTGATCTGGAAAATATAACAGCATCTAAGTTTGTATCTCCATCTGGTATGTACTCTTTAGTTACAGCTAAACTATTTTTGTTGTTTGTTGTTATATAGACTTTATCTGCAGATTTAACATAAATTGCTGGAGTGTTTTGGTTTGTGATTGTAACACTATCTAAAATGATATTTACAGTATCTTTTTCCCCAGCTTCTATAATGATTGATGAGTTTGTTACATCTCCACTAAAGCTATATATTCCTGATTTGTTTATTAATATATCTTTATTATTTTGTAATACCAAAGAGCTTTGCTCATTTAATTGGGATTGCTTACTCTCTTTTGATATTACTGTATTATTATTGTTTGCATAAGAACTATTCATACTTAATATAGCTACACCAGTTAGTAGGTATGGTTTTATGAATTTTTTCAATTTTATATTCTCCTTAATAATTCTAATTACATATAAGGTAATATTAAAATGTAAATGAGATGTGAATTTTATATAAATTCTTTATTAACTTTATGTAATACATTGTTTTGCATATCTTTATATAACTTTCTACCTAAATGTTAAAACTTATACACTCTTATTTACATGTATGAACAACCTGCTTTACATAACTGTCACATTCCTTCAAATAGCTTTTATTTATTTACATAATTGTAAAAAACTATAAATATTACTGAGATTTGAGTCAATTCCATTTTTGGCACACTCCTTGCATTAGTGTTTGTATAAATCAAATTAAGGCGAAGGAAGAAACAATGAGAAAAATAGCAATTTATGGTAAAGGTGGAATCGGAAAATCTACTACAACACAAAACTTAGTAGCAGGTTTAGCTGCAATGGATAAAAAAATAATGGTAATTGGTTGTGACCCCAAAGCTGACTCGACTCGACTTCTTCTTGGTGGTTTAGCACAAAAAACTGTCCTAGATACGTTAAGAGAAGAGGGTGAAGATATCGAATTAGATGATGTTATGAAAGACGGTTATGGAAACTCAAGATGTGTGGAGTCAGGGGGACCTGAACCTGGAGTTGGTTGCGCTGGGCGGGGTATAATTACTTCTATTAACATGTTAGAGCAGTTAGGTGCATATGAACAGGAACTAGATTATACATTTTATGACGTTCTTGGAGATGTTGTATGTGGTGGATTTGCAATGCCAATTAGAGAAGGTAAAGCAGAAGAGATTTACATAGTTGTTTCAGGTGAGATGATGGCAATGTACGCTGCAAATAATATTTGTAAAGGTATTGTAAAGTACGCTGATGCCGGTGGAGTTCGATTAGGTGGATTAATTTGTAACTCAAGAAAAGTTGATAACGAGAGAGAGATGATTGAAGAGTTAGCTAAAAAATTAGGAACCCAGATGATCCACTTTGTACCAAGAGAGAATATGGTTCAGCAAGCAGAGATTCACAGAAAAACAGTGATTGAGTTTGCACCAGACCATGCTCAAGCTGGAGAATATAGAACATTAGCTGAAAAAGTTGATTCAAATACAATGAGGGTTATTCCTACTCCGTTGGAGATAGAGGATTTAGAAAAGTTATTAATTGATTTTGGTATAGCGAACTAGGGAGAACTAAAAAATGATAATGATTAGATCGATTGTAAGACCTGAGAAGTCTCAGGATGTAATAAAAGCACTATTTGATGCTGGGTATCCAGCTGTAACTAAGATAAATGTAGCTGGACGAGGTCAGCAACACGGGCTAAAAGTTGGGGAGATTGTATACGACGAACTCCCAAAGGATCTTTTAATGACAGTAGTTAAAGATTCAGATAAAGAGTTGATTATTAACACTGTTTTAGATGCAGCAAAAACCGGAGAGGGAAACTACGGAGATGGTAAAGTTTTTGTTTCTCCTGTAGGTGATGTTTATACCATAAGTTCAGGTGTAAAAGAGGAGTAGACTCTATGAAAGAGGTAATGGCAATAATTAGAATAAATAAAATAAATGAGACTAAAAAGGCATTAGCAAAAGCTGGGTTTCCTTCTTTAACTGCAACAGGGCGAGTATTTGGTCGAGGTAAAGGACTTGTAGATTATAGAATAATTAAAGGGGCTGAGGACGGGCACCCAGAGGCAATTTCTCAGCTAGGAGATCAGCCTAAAATGGTTCCTAAAAGATTATTAACACTAATTGTAAACGATGAAAAAGTAGACCTTGCAGTTAATACTTTAATTAAAACAAATCAGACAGGAAATTCTGGTGATGGTAAGATTTTTATTTTACCAATAGAAGATTCATATAGAGTACGAACCGCGGAACGTGGTGAAGTTACATTAGATTAGGGGAGACAGATATGAGTTATGAAAAATTAGACGAATATATGCAGGAAAAGTATCCCAAAAAGATATATAGGAAGAGAGCAAAAAGTGTTGTTGTTAACGACCCTGAGGCTGAATTAGAAATACAAGCAAATGTTAGAACTGTTCCTGGGGTAATTACCCAAAGAGGGTGTACTTATGCTGGTTGTAAAGGGGTTATTTTAGGCCCTACTAGGGATATCGTAAATATTACACATGGCCCAATTGGCTGTGGTTTCTACTCATGGTTAACAAGAAGAAACCAGACTAGACCAGATTCAGAAACATCTGAAAATTACATTCCATACTGTTTTAGTACAGATATGCAGGATAAAAATATTGTATTTGGTGGAGAAGAGTTATTAAAGCAAGCTATTCAAGAAGCTTACGATCTATTCCATCCAAAAGCTATTGCAGTATTCTCTACTTGTCCAGTTGGTTTAATTGGGGATGATGTCCATGCGGCGTCTAGGGAGATGAAAGAGAAGTTTGGAGACTGTAATGTTTTTGGATTCTCTTGTGAAGGATACAAAGGTGTATCCCAGTCTGCTGGTCACCACATTGCAAATAACCAAATTTTTAAGCATGTTGTTGGACTTGATGATACAAGAAGTGAAGCAAAATTTAGAGTTAACTTATTAGGTGAATATAACATAGGTGGAGATGGTTTTGTAATTGATGAGCTATTTGCAAGATGTGGAGTTGAGATTGTTTCTACTTTTAGTGGGAACTCAACTCTTAATGCTTTTGAGAACTCTCATACAGCTGATTTAAACTTAATAATGTGTCACCGTTCTATTAACTATGTTGCAGAGATGATGGAGACAAAATATGGAATACCTTGGTTAAAGGTAAACTTTATTGGTGCTGAAGCCACAGCTAAATCTTTAAGACGATTAGGTGAGTACTTCGAAGATAAAGATCTAATTGCCAAAATTGAAGAAGTTATAGCAGAAGAGAAAGTAAAATTAGATATTAAACTTGCAAAGATTAAACCAAATACCCAGGGCAAAACAACTATGTTATTTGTTGGCGCATCTAGAGCACACCATTATCAGGAACTTTTTAATGAGTTAGGCATGGAGACAATTGCTGCAGGTTATGAGTTTGCCCACAGAGATGATTATGAAGGTAGAAGGGTTATCCCAAATATTAAGGTTGATGCTGATAGTAGAAATATTGAAGAGCTAAAAGTTGAAAAAGATGAGACTAGATACTCCCAGGAATTAGTAGACAAAAAAGCTGCATTAGAAGCAAAAGGTGTAGGGTTTAGTGATTATGGTGGGATTATGGTTGAAATGGAAAAAGGTGCTTTAGTTATTGATGATCTTAGTCATTTTGAAATGGAAAAAATTATTGAAATGTATAAACCAGATGTTTTTTGTGCAGGTATTAAAGAGAAATATGCTGTCCAAAAAATGGGTGTTCCTTTAAAGCAATTACATAGTTACGACTATGGTGGTCCATATGCAGGTTTTGAAGGTGCATATAACTTTTACAAAGATATTGAGCGATTAGTTAATACTAAAGTTTGGTCCTTAGTAAAAGCTCCATGGGAGAACAGAGCTATGGAAGCAACATTTGGTAAGGTCGTATAGGGGGGATTATGTTATTAAGACACACAACAAAAGAAGTAGTAGAAAGAAAAGCATTAACAATAAACCCTGCAAAAACTTGTCAGCCAGTAGGTGCTATGTATGCATCTTTAGGTTTACACGGATGTTTACCACATAGTCATGGTTCCCAGGGTTGTTGTTCTTACCATAGATCAGCTTTAACAAGGCACTATAAAGAGCCTGTTATGTCCGGAACATCATCTTTTACAGAAGGTTCTTCTGTATTTGGTGGTCAGAGTAACCTTATTCAGGCATTCCAGAATATGTTTAATCTTTATGATCCAGATATTATTGCAGTTCATACAACATGTTTATCTGAAACAATTGGTGATGATGTTAGTCAGATTGCCCAAAAGGCAATTACTGATGGAAAAGTTCCAGAGGGGAAATATATTGTACAAGCTAGTACTCCAAGTTATGTTGGTTCCCATGTTACTGGATTCTCCAATATGTGTGCTGCAATTGCAAAAACTTTTCCGGAATTAACAGAAGAAAAGACTGAGCAAATAAACATATTACCAGGTTGGGTTGAACCTTCTGATATGAAAGAGCTTAAAAGAATGATGTTTTCTATGAAAGTACCATATGTTCTTTTCCCAGATACATCTGGGGTTATGGATGCTCCACAAACTGGAAGTCATATTATGTTTCCTAAAGGTGGAACAACTATTCCAGAACTTAAAAGTGCAGGGTCAAGTAAAAAAACTTTTGCACTAGGAAAGTTATGCTCTGAGGATGCAGGTCTTCAGCTAAAGAAAAAATGTAAAGTTCCAACTGAGACTTTTGATATTCCTCTAGGGATTAAAGCTACTGACCGTTTTTTAATGGGAATTAGTAAAACTACTGGCTGCCCAGTATCTGAAGAGTTATCAGATGAACGTGGTCAATTAGTAGATATTGTAACCGATATGGAGCAATATTTTTATGGTAAAAAAGTTGCACTGTATGGTGACCCAGATATGTTATTACCATTAACAGAATTTTTAGTTGATATTGGTATGAAACCAGTACATATTGTTTCAGGGACACCAGATAAAACATTTGTCGGTTCAATGGCAAAAATTGTACCAGAAGCAAATGTTAAAAATGGTCCACAAGCTGATATGTTTTTATTACATCAGTGGATTAAAAAAGAGTCAGTAGACCTGTTAATAGGAAATACTTATGGTAAGTATATTGCAAGAGACGAAAATATTCCTTTTGTTAGATTAGGATTCCCAATCTATGACAGAATTGGTCATAGTTATTTCCCTATAGTTGGATATAAGGGCGGAATAAGACTTCTTGAGAAAATTCTATCAGCATTAATGGATAAAATTGATGCAGAATCTTTAGAAGAGAAGTTCGAATTGGTAATGTAAAAAAACCTTAATTTTTTTGGACAGTCGGTTTCCTCACTGTTATCGGCTGTTCTTTTTTATATTAAAGGAGATAATAATGTTATCTAAAAATGAACAGTTTAAACCTCCAACCCCATCAGAAGAGTGGTCAAATAGTGAGTTTACAAATGTATTAGATTATCTATGTGAAACAAGGGTCAGATTTAATGGGACTATTTTTTTAGAGTGGTTAGCCGCACCATATATTTCTATATGGTTTGCTAGATCTACGGAGTCCCTCGATAGTAAAATCTGGATTATGCATAATCTTGAATTTTCTGATTATATAATTAGTTCAACAATAAAAAATCCAAGGGAAGCTCTATTTGAGTTTGCAAAAAAGTGGGGATCTGAAGAAATAGACACCCTTAGAATTAGACTAAACAATATGAATGAACTTGGTAACTATACTAAGATATTTTTAAATGTCTATCATGATGATGAAATTTGGATAGTCAAACCAGATCAAGTTAATCTATATTAGACATTCTGTTCTCCCAGATTATTTAGGGTATAAAATCAATATATTAGTAATTCGATAATGAATAGACTGTAAAAAAAGATATGTTAAAAAAGAGTCCTTTTATGTATAATCGTGAAATATGGAAAAAATAGAGATAAATCATTTAATAACATTTTATACAGAACAATTAGTAGAACTAGGGGTACCATTTGATCGGGCAAATAGAATGGCCACAGCTCAGGTTGAAGTTCATGGTTTTGGTGTCGATACACATGGATTACCACCACTAAATTGTACTATTAGAGATATAAAAAAATCACCAGAAAATATAGTCCTTCCTAAAATAATTAATGAGTTTGGAGCACTACTAACTGCAGATTGCTCAAAAACACCTAATGTTGAACCTATTTTATGGGGTATGGACAGAGCTGCCTATTTAGCTAAAGATCATGGTCTTGGTTTTGTTTCATTAATTAATGGTGGATGGGTTGGAACTATGGGTTATCACCTGTCACATTGGGCAAAAAAAGGATATTTAATGATGGCTTGGAATCAGACATCACATATTGCATTTGTTAATATGTTTGGTGGTAAAGAACCTAAATTAAATACTAGTCCAATGGCGTTTAGCTTTCCACTTAACAGAGAAAAGACTGGATTAAAACCACTTGTTGCCGATTTTTCAACATCTACAATATCTATGGGAAAGACTAATCAGATGTCTACAAATGGTGTAAAAGCTATTGGCAATATCTATCAGGATAAAGAGGGATACCCAAGTAATAATCCAGATGAGGCAAGAAACGGTGGAACTATTTTACCTTTTGGTGGTGCTGACTATGGATTTAGAGGTACATCTTTAGCACTATTAATAGAGGCCATGACTGCAGCAGCTGGTTCTAAACCTATTAATAAAGAAAAGGTAGGTGGTCAAAATACCCATGTTTTTGCACTGAATATAGATGCCCTAGGAAATATGGATGAGTACAATATGTTAATAGAGGACTTAATGGCGTGGGTATTAGATAGCACTCCAGTTCCAGGAGTTTCAGAGGTTCGTTATCCCGGGCAGAGAGGGTGGAAATCTTTGGAAGAAGCTAGATCAAAGGGTGTTAAAATTAACGATAACGATTTAAATGAACTTATAAAAATGGGTTATGATACGTGATACATATAAAAAGAATTTAATTATTATAATTACTTTAAACTACATTTATGGCATAAACCGGCTACTTGTAGACATTAATGTTCTAATCTTTTTTTTAATAATATATAAACAGAAACTTGAATTCACATATTTGTCTATATGTTTGTTTTAAAACTCTAATCTATTACATCTATGTAAAAAATTACCTTTTTACTACTTTTTACCATACTTTTTTATTTTTGGCATACTCATTGCAATGTTATTAACATAGAAGAGGTTAATGATATGAGTTCAACATTATTAAACGAGAGAAAAGATCAGGTATGGATAAAATCGGAAAGTGAGGGGTCAATTACATGTGAGAAAAAATCTTTGGCAGGTTCTGTTAGCCAAAGAGCATGTGTGTTTTGTGGATCTCGTGTGGTTTTATATCCAGTAGCTGATGCTCTACATATTGTTCATGGGCCTATAGGTTGTGCTTCTTTTACATGGGATATCAGAGGTAGTTTAAGTTCTGGTCCAGAACTGCATCGTTTAAGTTTCTCTACGGATTTGAAAGAGAAAGATGTAGTTTTTGGTGGCGAGAAAAAACTAGGCCGTGCTCTAGAAAAATTAATAGAACAGTATAATCCTAAAGCGGCATTTGTATACGCTACATGTATAACTGGAATTATTGGAGATGACATTGCAGCTGTTTGTAAAACTGCTGGTTCTAAAGTAGGTATTCCAGTAATTCCAGTCCATTCAGAGGGATTTAAAGGTACTAAAAAAGATGGGTATAAAGCTGCATGTGATGCGTTAGCCACAATTGTAGGTACAGGTGATATCTCAAAAGTACCAAAACTTAGCATCAATATATTAGGTGAGTTTAACTTAGCTGGTGAAGCATGGATGATTCAAGAATATTATAAACGTATGGGAATAGAGGTTGTATCAATTCTAACTGGTGATGGTAGAGTTAAAAAAATTAGTAAATCCCACGGTGCAAGTTTAAATGTTGTGCAATGTTCAGGCTCTTTATCTTATTTAGCAAAACATATGAAAAAAGAGTATGGGATTCCATTTATGAGAGTTTCCTATTTTGGAATAGAGGACATGTCTAAAGCTCTTTACGATGTTGCGGATTTTTTTGGTGACTACCCAGAAGTTCGAAAGAAGGCTGAAGAAGTAGTTAGAGAAGAGATCAGTGTGATAATGCCTGAAATAGAGAAGTATAGAACAGCTTTAGCAGGTAAAAAAGCTGCAGTTTATGTTGGTGGTGCATTTAAGGCTTTCTCCCTAATAAAAGCCCTTAAATTAATAGGAATGTCAGTTGTAGTTGCTGGTTCTCAAACTGGAAACAAAGATGATTATGAACAGCTTAAAATGTTATCAGATCCCGGTTGTATTATTGTTGACGATTCAAATCCTTTAGAACTTTCAGACTTTGTAATAGAAAAAGGTGCGGATCTTTTCATTGGTGGAGTAAAAGAGAGACCAATAGCATTTAAAATCGGTATTGGATTTTGTGACCATAATCATGAGAGAAAGATAGCTTTAGCAGGTTACGAAGGTATGATTAATTTTTTTAGAGAAGTTTATAGCTCAGTAATGAGTCCTGTTTGGAGTTTTGTCCCAAGAAAAATTGGCAGTTTAAGGAATTAAGTATGATAGAAGAAGATTTTGTATCAACAACAAATCCATGTAAAGTATGCGCTCCTTTAGGGGTTAGCCTTGCTATAAAAGGTGTTGAATCTGCAATGAGTATTATGCACGGTTCCCAGGGATGTGCCACTTATATAAGACGATATATGATAAGTCACTTTAAAGAACCTTTAGATATTGCATCGTCAAGTTTTAGTGAAATATCTGCAATTTTTGGTGGTAAAACTAACTTAAAAGCGGCTATAGAAAATGTTCAAAAAAAATATGATCCGAAGTTTATTGCAGTAGCGGCAACATGTTTGTCTGAGACCATTGGTGATGATATAAAGTCATACTGTAGAGAGTGTAATAAAGAAGTGGATGCAGAAGTTATTTCAATTACACCCCCAACATTTGGTGGGGCACATTTAGACGGATATTATGCTGCAGTTACAAGTATGGTAACTGAGAAAAAGAGGGATAATATAAAAGTTCAAGATATAAATATTTTTCCATCAATTTACTCTACAGCTGATCTACGATATTTAAAACAATTAGTAGGAAGTTATTTTGAAAATTATATGGTTCTTCCTGATTATTCAGAAACTTTAGATGGAGGAGTTTGGGGGGAATATGTCCCAATAGCCCCTGGAGGAACAGCATTAAAAAACATTGCAGCCGCTCACTTAGCTAATACTTCGATAGGTTTTAGTCCACTACTAAGAGATGATATTAACCCAGGTAAAACTTTAGAAATAAATGATAATGTAGATTTTTTTGGGCTAAGACCACCAATAGGTGTTAGGGGAACAGATGAATTAACTCAGCTTTTATGTAAAAGAAGTGGAGTTAAGACCAATGAATATTATTTAAGTGAACGAGCACGACTTATTGATGCATATGCAGATTCTCATAAATATACATTTGGAAAAAGAGCTGTTGTATATGGTGATGCAGACTTTGTTGCTGGTGTAGCTTCATTTTTAGATGAAGTAGGTATTATTCCAGTAATTTGTGCATGTGGAACGCCATTTCCAAAGTTTGAAGAGTATATAGATAGTTGTTTAGAATTTTCAAAACCAGAGTTCATAAAAGCAGATGTAGATTTTGAGACCCTAGATAAGCTATTAGACAATATAAAAGTTGATCTTCTAATTGGTAACAGTAAAGGATACAGAATTTCGAGAACTAGAGATATACCTCTAGTTAGGTGTGGATTCCCAATCCATGACCGGATTGGAGGACCAAGATTTCTTCATTTAGGCTATGCAGGTGCAATGAATTTACTAGATCAAATTACAAATACATTATTAACAATAAAACAAGATAAATCCCCAGTTGGGTACTCGTATCAATAAAGGAGAAAGTTATGAATTTAAAAAAAGACAGCCTAGGGTCACAGTCAAAACATCCGTGTTTTAACAAAGAAGCAGCAAAATCATATGGTAGAGTGCATCTCCCTGTTGCTCCTGAATGTAATGTCCAGTGTAATTTTTGCAACAGAGATTATGACTGTGTTAATGAGTCTAGGCCTGGTGTTACTAGTTCCATATTATCTCCAGGTCAAGCAGCATGGTTTTTTGATGAGATCTCAGCAGATATACCTATTTCCGTTGCAGGAATTGCAGGCCCTGGAGACCCCTTTTCAGACCCTGCACCGACGCTAAATACCATGAGGTTAATTAGAGAATCTCATCCTGATACACTGTTATGTATTTCATCAAATGGTCTCAATTTATTAGGTTCTGTAAACGACTTAGCAGAAATTGGAGTTAGCCACGTAACTATAACAGTCAATGCTATTAAAGCTGAGATTGGGGAGAAGATCTATGGTTGGATTAGAGTCGGAAAAAGAATATTTAGAGGTAAAGAAGCTGCAACTCTTTTATTAGAAAACCAACTAGCAGCAATAGCTTCTTTAAAAGATCATGGGATTACTGTAAAAGTTAATTCTATTGTTATACCAGGAATAAATGATCATCATATTCCAGAAATTGCTAAGGAGATGGCTAAAAGAGGTGTAGACATTTTTAATTGCATTCCAATGATTCCTGTTGAAGGTACAGCATTTTCTGATCTTGAAGAACCAGACCATTCGATGATGTATAAGATTAAAAAAGAGGCTGGTGAGTATCTTCCTCAAATGAAACATTGCCAACGCTGCAGAGCTGATGCTGCTGGAATGTTAGATGATAAAGATCCAACTAAGTTTCAAGGATTAATGCGACAAGCATCTACAATGTCTATATTTCCTAAAGAAAATAGGCCATTTGTAGCTGTTGCAACAAGAGAAGGATTTTTGGTCAATCAACATTTAGGTGAAGCTAGTAGCTTAGCAATATACGAAAAAATTGGTGACGAAGTTAAACTTAAAGAGAGGAGAATTACTCCTTCTAAAGGTGGCAATACAACTAGGTGGGAATCATTAGCTGATTGTTTTTCAGACTGTAGGGCAATAATCGTGAATGGTATTGGTAATAGTCCTAAAAAAGTGTTGGAGAGTAAAGGATTAAAAGTTTACCAGATAGAAGGTCTATTAAGCGATGCTGTTAATAAAGTATATAGCGGTCAATCTCTAGCTCCTATGACATGTAGAAGTAAAGATTGTGGTATCGCGTGTAGTGGTTCAGGTGGTGGTTGTAATTAAAATTCATAAAAGAAGGAGTATATAGTTATGGAAAAACCAAGAAAACATATTTTTTTATGTGCGAGTTTTAGAGCAAATGGAACACCTCAGGGGATTTGTGATAAAAGTGGGGGTGTTGCACTAATTCAATACCTCCAAGAGGAAATTGATGATAGGGGATTACACGATATTATGTTGTCATTAACAAGTTGCTTAAAGGTTTGTGATAGAGGGCCTGCATTGGTTGTTTATCCTGAGAACACATGGTATGGCGGAATCAACTCTGAAGAAGATATAGATAATATATTAGATAGTATAGAAGATGATGAAATAAATACAGATTACGAGATTTCATAATATTAGTAGGGTTAAATGAAGAAGATAGTATTAATATTTACAATTACTCTGGTTATTTTTTTAATATCTGTAAAACCAATAAATAATAAATCTGAATATATAACCCTCTTTATTGCTTCAAGTAGTACAGATTTGATGGAGGAATTATCTGATTTGTACTCATCAAAAACAGGTATTAAAATAAAGCTTAGTCCAGCTTCTAGTGGAGTCTTAGCAAAACAAGTTTTAAATGGTGCCACTGCCGATATCTACATTTCAGCATCAAAAAAATGGATGGATCACATCGAACATCTAACAATAAGGATAGAACCTTTTCTATCTAATTCGTTAGTATTAATATCTCCTAAAGATAGTGACTTAACATTTAATCTTGATAATAGTTTTCCGGGATCTTTTACAGGGAAACTTTCAGTTGGTGACCCAGATTATGTACCTGCAGGAGCCTATGCAAAAGAGGTTTTAGAGTTTTATGATTGGTATGAAATTCTGGAATCAAGACTTCTACCTGGAGCAAATGTAAGAGCAGCTTTATCTGTAGTCGAAATGTCAGAGACTGAATTCGGGATTGTTTATAATACTGATGCATTAAGAAGTAAAAAAGTTAAAATAGTAGAGGTTTTTTCAGAAGAATCTCATAATAAAATTGAATATTACTGTGCCCTTCTTAATAATAATAAACAGGCTGCAGATCTCTATAAATTCCTTATAGAGGATGAAGAAGCAAAACAAATATATAAAACAAATGGATTTAGTAACCTATGAATATACTAGTAACGGTTCTTTTATCTCTTAAGGTCGGTTTTTTTGCAACGGTAATTAATTTACCATTTGCTCTATTTGTTTCGTATATCATGGCAAGAAAACAGTTTAAAGGAAAGCAATTAATAGATGGTTTTATAAATCTTCCTCTTGTTATGCCTCCAGTTACCACTGGATTTCTACTGTTATTGATATTTGGAAAAAATGGCCTACTAGGTGCTCCATTATATTTATTTACTGGTCTTAGAATAGCATTTACTGAGGGGGCAGCCATTCTCTCTTCTATGGTTGTCTCCTTTCCTTTAATTACAAGAAGTTTACGAGTTTCTATGGAAATGGTTGATCCTAAGTTGGAGAAAGCAGCAATGACATTAGGTGCAGGAAGATTTGAAACATTTATTAGAGTAATAGTACCGCTAATAATTCCTGGTATTATTAGTGGTTCAATCTTAGGTTTTGCTCGTAGCTTAGGAGAGTTTGGAGCTACAATAACATTTGCTGGTAATATATTAGGGGAGACACGAACAATTCCTCTGTCTGTGTATACTTTATTACAGATTCCAGGTAGAGGGCGAGATGCAATGTTTTTAGTTGCAATTTCTATATTTATTTCGTTTCTAGCTTTGTTTTCATCTTCAACCCTCAATAAAAAATACAACAATTGGAGGATAATTAATGAGTCTTGAATTTGACATTAAACTACCCCGATTAAATTATAAATTAGAACTGAAAGGTCATTTTGGAAAAGGTATTACAGGAATATATGGTGATTCAGGAGCAGGAAAAACATCGCTGTTTAATATTTTAGCTGGATTAGAGAAACCTACAGAAGGTTTTGTTAAATTAAATAACAGATATATTACCCATGTGGAAAAAAAAATTAATACACCTCCTAATAAAAGAAATGTGGGTATTGTTTTTCAGGATAATTTATTATTCCCTCACTTAACAATTGAAGAAAATTTAAGGTTTGGTCTTAGATATATTAAAAAACAAAATGTTGATTTTAATAAAATAGTCGAGATATTAAATTTAAGGAAAATCTTATCAGCAAAACCATATTTAGTATCTGGGGGGGAGGCTCAAAGAATTGCTATCGGTAGAGCAATATTAACATCCCCGGAATTATTACTTTTAGATGAACCATTTAATGCAGTCGATTATTGTTTACGATCAAATATTTTAAGATATATAAAGGGTTTAAACAAAGAACTTGATATTCCAATATTAGTAATAAGTCACGACTTTAATGACTTAAAATTTATGACCAATACTTTATATAAGATAAACTTAGGAAAGGTTTCATGAGTGTTCCCTACATTACAGTTGAGGAAATTAAACATCCATACATTCGTGTAGTCTTTATGTATCTAAACTCGCTTCTAATCGTGTTTAGACATGGCATACTTTTTGCATAGTTATTTATATGAATAAAGAGATTATTGATACAACCCTAAGAGATGGAGAACAAGCTCCTGGTGTCTCTTTTTCAATAAAAGAGAAAATTAATATAGCCCATAGCTTAATGAATATTGGAGTTGATGAGATAGAAGCTGGTACTCCAATTATGGGTTCGAATCAAATAAAATTTATAAAATGGTTAGTATCGGAAAGTACAAATACTCGAATTTCGACATGGTCTAGATTAAGTATTGAAGATGTAAAGGCGTCTTTTAAAACAGGTGCGGATACAATACATATTTCTATGCCTATATCAAGTTATCATCTACAAACTCAAATAGGTTCCTGGTCCTGTGCAATGTTAAAATTAACTGAAGTAGTAACATTCGCTAAAGATAATTTTGAGTTTGTATCGCTAGGTCTACAAGATAGTTTTAGATCTGAACATAGTCGTTTACTAGATGTATGTAATTTTGCTGAAGATCATAATTTATTCAGGATTAGATTTTCAGATACAGTAGGAAATACCACTCCTAATAATGTTAAACAACTAATTAAGTTATATAGAGATAAATTTTCTGGTAAGATTGATTTCCATGGGCATAACGATCTTGGCTTAGGAACTGCAAATGCTCTAACCGCATTAGAAAATGGAGCTGACTCTGTAAATGTTACAGTAAATGGTATTGGAGAACGGGCAGGTAATACATCCTTAGAACAATTAGTATTTATCTTAGATATGCATAAAAAATTATCATCAAAGGTAGATTTAACAAAAGTTAAAGATCTATGTAAATTAGTTTCATCTTATTCAAATAGAGTTATCCCTGTGGATAAACCAATAGTTGGGGATATTGTCTTCACCCATGAGTCAGGAATTCATAGCCATGGTATGCAAAAAAATAGATTAGCATATCAACCATTCTGTCCTGAAGATAAAGGATTAAGTTTTAGCTCTATTGTTGTTGGAACTCATTCTGGTAGATCAAATATTATACATTTACTCGAGAATGCAGGTATTAAATATAAAAATGCTGATATTCCTAAATTATTAAAAGTACTAAAAAATAAAGCAATTATTAAGAAGAACTTTTTAACAAGTTCTGAGGTTATAAATATTTATAAATGTGAGGTTACATCTTGGATATAAAAGAATGTTTACAAGATAAATGTCAGGAAAGACATAGTCGAAATTTAACATTGTTACTAAAAATTTCATCAATTATCACCCCAGGGGAGAATTTAAAAGAGATTCTACCTCGATTATTTAATTTCATGGGTGAAAGTTTAGAAATAGAACGTGGTATGGCGACTATTTTAAACCGTAAAACCTCCCAGATAATAGTTTCATCATCTTTTGGCATGTCAGAGGAAGAGGAATCGAAAGGAATATATTATCTAGGAGAGGGAATTACAGGAACTGTTGTCAACACTGGAGAATCAATTATTATTCCAGATATATCAAAAGACCCTAGATTTTTAAATAGAACAGGAAATACTAAAAGTAGTGTAAAAAAAGCATTTATTTGTGTCCCTGTAAAAACTACTAACGAAGTTATTGGAGCTTTAAGTATTCATAAATCTTATGAAGAAGCGAAGTATATAAGAGATGATCTAACAATTTTAACTATAATAACAACTATGATTTCTAGATCGGTAAGCCTACATCAGGCTATTCATGAAGAACACTCTTTGGTTGCGGAGAATAGTCGATTACAAGAGAGTTTAATTGATAAATACAAACCTGAAAATATAATTGGTAATTCTAGCATTATGCAAAACTTATTTTCTATGATTAAGCGTGTAGCAAAAACAAGTTCTACTGTTTTAGTCTTTGGTGAGAGTGGAGCAGGAAAAGAGCTCGTAGCACAGGCTATCCATTATTCTAGTGAACGAGCAACAAAACCTTTTGTAACTTTTAATTGTGCAGCACTACCTGAAAATTTAATAGAAAGTGAACTTTTTGGACATGGGAAAGGTTCTTTTACTGGAGCAATTGTCGATAAAGATGGAAAGTTTCAAATTGCAGATGGTGGATCTATCTTTTTAGATGAAATAGGAGAATTAACATTAAATGCACAAGCTAAGCTCTTAAGGGTTATTCAGGAGAGGGAGTTTGAAAAGGTTGGAACAAACGAACAGGTCAAGGTTGATGTTAGAGTAATTGCTGCAACCAATAGGGACCTACTAAAACTTGTGGAAGAAGGTTCTTTTAGATTGGACCTATATTATCGTCTAGATGTTTTTCCAATAACTGTTCCAGCATTAAGAGAGAGGAAAACTGATATTCCAGAATTAGTTAATATGTTTATTAGCAAGTATTCTAATTTAAGTAATAATAAAGTATTAAGAATATCAACTCCGGCTATCGATATGTTAATGACATATCATTGGCCTGGTAATGTTAGGGAACTTGAAAACTGTATAGAGAGAGCGGTTATTTTAGTAGATGATGAAGTTATACACAGTTATCATTTGCCTCCCTCTCTGCAAACAATAAGTAAAGTTACCACAGTAGACAGTGGAAAGTTACAAAAACATATGGAAATATTAGAATACGAGTTAATAATTGAGGAGTTAAAACGAACGAGGGGAAAACTTAAAGAGGCAAGTGATAACCTTGGTATATCTTATAGGCAGTTAGGTTTAAGGTTGGAGAAATATGGAATCGATATAGAAAAATTTAAAACATAAAATACTTTATAATTCTTTAGGATTCGAAGAGTCTATACCAAATATAAACTTTTGGCATAAACCACTCTGTTTTTTAATTTTTTTATTCAGAACAACAACCTACACTTGCAAGTTGATTTTGTGGAGAAAATTCTTGCAATACAAATACTAAATTCCTCGAAGCTTTACCTGCAATTTTAAATCCATATCTAAAAATTACCTCATCATCGCTAAATTCAATGTTTAAGGGTTGAATTACAAATAATTCATCATTACATCTACTTATAATTTCCACAGGTGCGAATATTTCACTGTTTCCATCATCATCTATAACCATTACTTGAGACTTTATTGTAGAGAGTCTTAAAATATCTCCAGATGTATTAAATTCTAATGAGTTTCGCTCTCCATTTATTCCTACAGGATCAGGATCAAAAGCTTCAATGTTTCCTAATGCAGTGTGTACAATTATTGGTTCAACTGGTTCATATGATTTTAGTGAACCACAAGGGTGAAAAGATATACCAGTTTTAATCTCAAATAACCCATACTCTCCTTGAACTGAAACTCTCTCTTTGGGCCAGAAAGTAATACTTTTAAGTTCACCTGATTTATAAAAATGGATATATATAGGTTTTCCAATTATATCTCCAATTGGAGTAGAAATCTTTATTGTTTTAGCTAAATCATATTCATTTTGCTCTGACCAAAACCCAGAAAGTTTACCATTTAGTTGGAAAAGTCTACACATTTCCCCACTTGCATAAAAAGTAATAAACTCAGTTAAAAACATTCCAATAGAGGTCTTTATTTTTTTAACATCTTGTAGCTGTAAAGATTTTATATTCCCATCTAAATCAAATTTAATTGGGGTTAATTTTTTTCTACCCATATCTTCTACATTATAAACAGGGATTATTGTGCCTATACTAGTTTTAATTTTAACCTCTTCAAATGGTTGTATGGATTCTAAGTCTCCATTGATGTTGCTATATTTTATGTGTTTTATATCTTGGAACATAATAAAACTCCTTAATAATAGGAAGCATTATTTATGCCATGTTTTAAGTAGTGTTTTATGGGTTTAGAGAAGTAATAATTACGATAATGTATATTTGAGTACTATAGTCTTCATTTATGTAATTATATTTTAACTTGTGCGTATAGGAAATACGTAATATCATTTAATTTCTTTAGAAGGAGTAGGTGTGATATCAATAAACAACTTTAATAACGGGCATGTCAAATTTAAAATAAGTAAAAAGATGCTTATTTTAGCCCCAATATTGCTACTTTTTCATTTTATATTTATTAATATTTTTTATCCAATAATTCATACTCAGGCTGCTATTATAGGAGCTTTTTTGGTAGGTATATATACTTGGAATACCAATATTAAGTACGGATTAATTTATACTTTGTTATCTTCTGTGGTAACAAGTTCTACATTTTTTCTTATTACTGGAGATGATGTATTTAATCCAGTAGTTTTTATGGGTATAACTAGTTATATTCTTGTCTCAATAATTAGTGCTTATATAAGTTATATGCATTTCAGTTTAAAAGAGACTAAAAAACTACTTGAAGAAGAAAACAAAAAAACAGAACTACTTTTAGCTAATATTTTACCAGTATCTATAGCAAAGAGACTTAAAAATGGAGAAACACTAATAGCAGATAAGTATATAGACTCTACAATCCTGTTTTGTGATCTAGTTGGTTTTACGAAGTATTTTAAGAACCACACACCAGTAGAGATGATTACAATCTTAGATGAATTAATATCAGCTTTTGATATGTTATCAAGTTCTCTTGGTTTAGAAAAAATCAAAACAATTGGAGATGCATATTTAGTTGTTAGTGGGCTACCTGATGAACGTGAGGATCATGCCCATGCTATAGCAGATATGGCTATAGCAATGTTAGACACTGTTCATAAGTTTAATGACAAGATGTCTATACCTTTGCAAGTTAGAATAGGAATACATAGTGGCCCTGTAATTGGTGGTGTTATAGGTACTAAAAAGTTTACGTTCGATATCTGGGGTGATACTGTAAATCTCGCCTCTAGAATGGAATCCCATGGTGTACCAGGTAAAATTCAAGTTTCAAAAGAAACCTATAACCTTCTAAAAGATGATTTCAACCTAGAGCCTCGAGGTTTAATTAAAATAAAAAACCTTGAACAGGTCGAGACATGGTTTTTACTAGGGGAAATATAAAATAACTAATAAATGACACCTTTACTGGTCACATTATTCATTTAGATGGGTCTACTTTTCTTTATTTTTGCTGGATTTTCTCCAAAGTATTTTTTAAAAACCCTTGAGAAGTATAACGGATCACTATAGCCAACTAACTCTGCGACATCCTTTGTTAGAAGGTCTGATCTATTGATTAGAAGACTTTTAGCTTTTTCCATTCTATACTTAAGTATAAAATCAAGAGGACTTAATCCCATTGATGTTTTAAAAATATTACTAATATATGATGGTACTAATCCAAACTGATCCGATAGGGTCTGATTTGAAATAGTTTTGTCATAATTTAACATAAGAAAATCTGCAATTTCTTTTACCATATCTTCTTTCTGGAGTGTAATAGAATTTTTATGAGTAAGAAATTCATTTAAGAAATCTGTTACTCCCTCTAGTATATCCTTTTTAGTGAAACTGTTGGTTATTAATTTTTTGATCATCTTTTCAGGATTAGTGTATAAGTTATTGTTAGATTTATAATTATTCAGAAAATAGACTATAAAGTGTAAAAAGGCTTCAAGATCTACCTGATAAAGGTCTTCTGAGATTACCTCATTAATTTTATTTATTATCAGCTCTGATATATTATTCCCTCGGTGTGATATAATTTCTTGTTTTAGCTGCTGATTTAACTGCTTAATATCCACTTTTGTAATACGCTCAGAAAGGTAAGGATTATACTCTATAAATGATGGTTTTGAAAATTTTATGTTGTTGTGCAGTGCAATCCTCTGCTGGTAATGAACTTTAGAAAGACTGGAGTAGTCAACAATAACAGGAGATGAGCAGGTGGTAATTGGCATAGGATCAATACTGTTTAAATAGCTATGGATATTTTGTTCATAGTTTTTAATAGATTGAGAGTTACCTGCTATAATTATTATCTTCTCTACTGAATTTTTACCAGGAATAATCCAGTACTTCATATTGTTTAAAAATCTTTTACATACCCTTTTTAAATCCACCCGTTCCCAATAAGATCGTCCAGGTAGAAGATAGTCATATTCTCTAATTGGAAATGGGCCAGCACAAATTAATAATATCTTAAGTGGTTGGCCTTCTAGTAGAGTTTCTAATCCCGCTACCTTTCCAGAATTGATCCCATCATAGAGCATTTTATTGATATCTGTTTTCCTATTTTTTTTGATGAGTTTTTCTATGGAATCCAACTGTTTTTTGAGTAATATTTTATCTACAGGCTTTAACATATAATCAAATATCCCACATTTAAAAGCGTCTTTTGCATAGTTAAAGTTTTCGAATCCACTTAATACCATTGTTATAATATCAGGATATTTCTTGTTAATAATTTTTAATAATTCTATACCATTCATGAGTGGTATATGTATATCGGTAATTACTAGATCTATAATATTGTGATGATTTTCGAGGATCTCTAGAGCCGCTTTCCCATCGTAAGCTGTATTAACTATTTTAAAGTTCTCATTTGCCTTCTCTATGTTTCTACATATACTTTTTAAAATAGGTGGTTCATCTTCTACAACTAAAACATTTATCATTTAGGGCCTCCTATTTCAACTATGGCACCTGGAGTATCACTCCTATTACTAATATTAAAAATCATCTTCTCTTTATAATTAAGGTATAAACGAGCAAAAACATTACGTAATCCCATACCACCTATTTGCAGGTTTTTTAATATCTCGTCTGCTCTGCTGTTTTTTACTTCTAATAATAGGTTCTCAATTGTTTTTAATATTTTATCAGAAAATCCTGAGCCGTTATCTGTTATTGTTATTTTCCATATTGTCTCTTCTATAATAATATCGATATGAATATTCCATGGAGAAGGGGAATTTAAGAATCCGTGTTTAAAGCAGTTTTCTACAAGTGGTTGTAGAAAAAACTTTGGAACCTTAATTCCTGTTTGGAATCCTTCAGATATAGAGTATACAATTTGGTCCTCATATCTAATGTGCATAAGATCAAGATAGTTTTGGGCATGTTTTACTTCATCTTCTAAAGCTATATCAGCCTGATTGAATTGAACGGTATAACGTATAATACTGGATAATTTAACACAGATATCTTCAATTTCTGTTGCATCATACTCCTCCGCTATAGAGGATATTACTGCCATCATATTATGAATAAAGTGTGGATTCATCTGTGCTTGTAACGCAAATAAGTGGGATCTTAACTCCTCAGTTCTAGCCTCGACTTTATCATCGATAGAATCTTTTAGTTTTATTAACATCTCCCTAAATGCTGATTCCAAATGCTGAATTTGGTCAATTTCTCCATCCATTTTAAATGAAAAATCCATATTACCAATATCTATGGTATTTACTAAGGACTGAAGTTCATCTAATGGCTTTGTTAATGTCTTTATTACAAAATTTTCTGTAGTTCTAATTCCCAAAATTAATAAAGATAACATTATGAGAAGTGCTGCACCTAACAAGTATGTCATGGTAACAAAATACTTATTATCCTTTTTGATAATAAGGGTATAACCGTAATCTTTTATCGGTACCGATATCTCTAGATTGGTCTTTGAATAGGGAGTACTACTATTCAAAATTATATTATCATCTGTATCTTTTATTTCAAATGAGATAGATGAATCTAAATCTTCGAACATTTGTGATAATTTTTCTAGAGTCTGCTGGACCTCTACATAGCCAACTTTATCTGATTCTGCATTTGAATAATCTATAACCTCCCGAACTATAGATATTATTATTTTTTCTTTTGAATTAAATTTATTGTAATAAAATGGATCTTTTCTCGGGGGTATAAGGGCTAAAAAGTCTCCAGCGGACAATTTCTCTATTGCTGGTATAATATCTATGTTATTAAAATAATTTTGTGTTTTAACGTTATCCACTATCTCTCCGACAAAAACAAAATCATTGGAATCATTAAATAGGCAAATCCTTGATGTTATACTGTCGTTGAGTATATAGGGAATAATATGGGTTATGATTTTATTATTTAAGATTCTATCGTTTTCAAATACATTTCCTTCTGTTGGAGAGAGAAAAAAACCTTTAAAGAGGTCATTTGCTATATATGGATCACTTACTAGTTGCAGTGCTGTTCTATCCATGCTCAGAAGTTTGTCATAAAGTTGATTTGCTTTTACGTTTGCTATAGTGTCCAGATCTTTTTTGTTATTATTGTTCTCTATTTTGTACCAGTATGAAAAAAATAGTGTGAATAATATGATAAGTACAGAGGAGAAAAAAAACATATTGATTTTAACAATTTTGTCTCTAAGACTCTGACCACGTCTCAATTTATTCTCCTCTTTAATAATATTATTCTACACTATTTTAAGCGATCATTAATAAAATATGGTTGTTACTCTTTTTTATCCTTTTACTGATCCAGCAGTCATACCAGATACAATAAATTTTTGTAACCATAAATAAACTAACATAACAGGAATTACTGTAAGAACCAATGCTGTAAAAACAAGATGCCAGTCTCTAGCATACATTCCGTAAAAATTATATATAGTTAGAGATACAGTCCACTGTTTAGCCGAGTTAAGGAAGAACAGGGATATGTTAAAGTTATTCCAGACACTAATAATTGTTACAATTGTATTTGTCAAAATTATTGGTTTAAGAATAGGCATTAAAATTAATGCATATAATTGAAAAACATTGCAACCATCAACAATTGCAGCTTCGTCTAGGGATCTTGGTACACCTTTTACAAAACTAGTAAATGTCATAATTGTAAAGGGCATTCTTTGTGCTATAAATATCAGAATGACTGAAATAAATGACCCATAGATATTAAATGTTCTTAATAAAGAAAATGTAGATGCTATTTGTAGTGTTATAGTTAAACCAAAAATAAAATAGTAATAAAAACCGTTTGATACTTTATCGTTTCTTCTAGAAATGGTTATTCCTGCAAAACCACCAACTATTAAAGTAAACAGAGTTGTTAAACTTGTTATAATAAAACTATTTTTATATCCGTTTAATATTTTACCCTTTTGAATAACATCAATGTAGTTTTTCCAGTGGAATTTTGAGGGTAGATCTAAGTTAAAAAGAACTGCTTCAGTCTGGTCTTTTAAAGATCCAAGAAGCATCATTATAATTGGTACAACGTAGAACATTGATATACCAAGTAAAATTAATAATAAAATAAGTGGGCTATATTTTTTAGTTATCGTCTTCATTATGCCTCTACCTCCTTATTTTTAAGTGTATGGTTCAAAATAAAGGATATTGTAACAACAATAATAGCTAATAATATTGATGCGGCTGATGATTCTCCAAGTAATCCTTGGCCAAATGCTCTAAATGCAAAAGTATTCATAACTTGGGTATCAAACCCAGGACCCCCATTTGTTAATACATAAATAATATCAAAAACTCTTAGACCACCAGTAATACAAAGTGTAATAACAACAGTAAATGCTGGAACTAAAAGTGGTATAGTTATATTAAAAAATGTAGTAAGTTTTCCTGCTCCTTCCATTTCTGCAGCTTCGTAATAATCTCTTGGAATTGCTTGAAGACCTGCAATAAAAATAATCATATTAAATCCAGACCACATCCATGTCTCAATTAATATTGCTGATATCATAGCTGTTGCGTAAGTAGATAACCAATCAAATGATAAAAATCCTAATCCTATACCGGCTAAACCATTATTTAATAGACCATTAGAAGCTAAGATAGCTTTGTATAAAATCCCAACTACAGTGGCACTTAATACACATGGTAGATAAAAAAGTGTTCTAAAAAGTCCATTCCCTGGTACTTTTTTAATTAAAATAATTGCTAATAACAATCCAAATATTGTTTTTAAGAATGTTGTTGAAAAAGCAAATAGCAGAGTATTTCCTAAAGATCGAAGAAAGATTGGATCTGAAAATAGTCTTTGGTAGTTTAATAATCCCCTAAATTCGGGTTCATCTAAACGCATAATATTCCAGTCTGTAAAGGAGTAAACTAAACTCATTAAAACTGGAATAATCGTAAAAAGTGTAAAAACGATTATTGCTGGTACTATTAAACCAACTGGATAAAACATTTTTTCTCTTCGTATCATATAATTACTCCTTGGTTTAATATATAAGAACGGCAATCCATCGATTGCCGTCTTATTATTTAAATTATTATAATCTTATATTGTTGTTATTATTATCACCAACCTGGAGCTTTTTGCTCTGTCATAAACTTATTAACATCTTGTTGGTATCTATCAAGTAGTTGGTAACCATCCATGTTTCCTTTAACAGGAGCTTCTTGGTAATAAACCCAAATAGTAGAGCCATTAAGAGCACCTAATGGATTTAAGAAAAGGTTCATTTCTGGAACCATTTTACCTGTTACTACATAGTCGTCATATACTTTTTGAGCATAGTCTTTTAGTTCGCCACCGTTTGTATCAGTAAGCGCTGGGAAACCAGGTCTGTCTGCAAAGTATATATCTGCATACTCAGGTGAAGCAAAATGGTTAAATACTTCTTTTGCTAGATCTTTGTTTTTAGAATCTTTATTTACAACAAAACCGTATGAAAATACTGTACCTGAAATAACATCTTTTTTATCATAAGATGTTGGGATGTTAAACATTCCAAAGTTACCTTCTGGGAAAGCTTTCTCAACATTGTTCGCAAGTCCCAAAGAACCAAAGAACATTGCTCCAGCTCCTGTTCCTAATTTTTGAACTACACCATCAACATTTAAAGTAATAAAGTCATCGTTCATCCAACCTTTTTCAAACATTGAAAGGTACTCGTCTACAGCTGCAACTACTTGTGGGTAGTCAGTAAACTTAGCTTGGTTCGTTAATATTTTATCTGCAAAATCCTGTGCAGCTTCTGTACTACCTAGGGCTCTACTATATCCAGCAGTCATCCAGATTTGTGGTACCCATATATCTGATGCTAATAACATTGGAGTAACACCACCAGCTTTTAATGTATTACAAACATTTTCAAACTCTGCAACTGTTGTTGGTATTTCTAAACCAAATTTATCAAACACATCTTTGTTATAGATCATTGCTTGGTAACCAGCAGTAGACATAAATGTGTAACTATAAGTTTTTCCATTATATTCTGAAAGAGAAGGGTTAACTAATTTTGAAACCCATGGTTGATCACTTAAATCTTCAAAGTGCTTATCTGGGTCTAGGATGTCATAAATATGTGGGACATTGTAATCCATAATATCTGGAGCAACACCTGAATTAACTTTGATTTTCAATAAGTTGTCGTATTGATCGTCAGGAATAACTTGTAAGTCAATTACAATGTTTTCTTCAGCTTCAAGTTTTGCAATCATTTCCTGTAAACCGTCAAAGTTTCTTGACTGAAGTAACATTGCTGTTAATTCTCTTTTTTGTTTTTTTTCTACTTTCTCTGTTCCAGCAGGTTTTTCGTTGTTACCACTTGCAAAAAGTGAACTACAAATCATTGTCATTAAAAACATCATGATTAGCTTTGTAAATTTTGGTTTCATTATTGTCTCCTTGTTGTTATGTTTAAATACTAACCCTGTAATATTTAGACACAAATGTACTATTTTAAACAAAAGCATGGATAATTATAAAAAGTGTACATTTACTCATATTTTAATGGTCAATTTAGTAGAAAAGTATTGCGTTATCAAAAAATATAATCTAGATTAAATTTAATAATTAACCCGTATACTATATAAGTATATGGGTTTTTTTTATACTAAAAGGAGAGATCTATATGCAAAATATTGTCGGTAATCAACGGTTATCAATTGATCAACTAAAAAAATATGAAGAGTTAAAGTATGGTATGTTTATACATTGGGGTATGTCTACATTCGATGGAAAAGAGTTGTCGTCACAGGAGGCTATAAAAACATATAACCCAACTGATATCAATGTTGACGAGTGGATATCTGTTGCTCGGGATGCAGGTATGAAATATGCTGTATTAACTACAAAGCATGTTGCAGGACACGCTCTGTGGCCAAGTAAGTATGGGGATTATTCTGTAAAGAATAGCAGTGTTACTACCGATGTGGTTGGACAGTTTGTAGATGCTTGTAGATCTAAGGGTATACTTCCTGGTTTCTATTATTGTGCCTGGGATAATACAAACCTCTTTGGTATGGAGTCAACTCCAGATTGGACAGAATACGAAAAGGGTATGTGTTATACTAATCCTGAATATATTGAGTTTATGCAGTTACAGATGAAAGAGCTAGTTGAAAATTATAGCCCTGATTATTTCTGGATAGATATGCCAAAGGTTCTTCCACTTTATGCTAGATTGGAAACATATAAACAACTTACAGAATTAAAACCCTCTATGATTACAGGTTTTAACCATTCTTGCCAGGATGGAACTAAATTTGATCCCACATTTGCCTGGCCTTCCGACTTTATGACTTTAGAGAGAACTATACCAAATAGTAACAGAGGGCACGATAAAAAGTCATATTATAATGAAAAACTTATTATGGATAAAAAATATTATATACCTGGTGAAATGAATGATACCATTGGAAAAGAGTGGTTTTACGAAGATGACGATGAACCACGTTCCGATGAAGAATTATTAGGAATGTATCTAGCTTCTACATCCCGAGGTGTTAATTTTCTCTTAAACTGTCCTCCTGATAGACAGGGTCGAATGCCAAAGAGATGGATTGATTCTTTAATGAGACTTCGAAAAAAATTAGATACTTTAAATATGTTATAGGCAATCTTTAATCAGATGAAAATGTATATAAATAAAATACCTGAAAAGTAAGTATCTAAGAAAATTTGCTAAAAAATTGGAGATTAGAGATGTCAGACAATAAAAAAAACATTATAATCCTTTTTCCAGATCAGTTAAGAGCTGATGCACTAAGTTGTAATGGGAATAGAGCAATATCTACCCCTAATATAGATTCTATATCAGATAACGGAGTTAACTATAAAAACGCATTGAGTCCAACTCCTTTGTGTGTACCTGCAAGGGCATCGTTTTTAACAGGAGAGGACTCGGTTGTAACTGGTGTTGTTAATAATTCCGGCTGGTTACGACCTGATAGAGGGAAAACTGGTATAAAAACTTGGCCCGAAGTATTAGACTCTGTTGGTTATGAAACAGTAGCAATTGGTAAAATGCACTTTTATCCATGGGATATAGATGAAGGTTTTAAACATAGAGTTATTGCTGAGGATAAAAGACATATTCATATTCATGATGATTATCAAACAGCTCTTAATAAAAGAGGGTATAAACGGGTTCATGGGAATGAATCTGAAGGTTATTTCGATAATAAAGGTGCAATAATAAATAGTCTTCCTGCAGATCTACAGATCGATAAATGGGTTACAGATAGATCTCTTGAATACCTTGGTAATCGTAACACAAAAGAACCTTTTGCTTTAATGATAGGTTTTCCTGGCCCCCATTGCCCATATGATCCCCCAAAAGAATATATTGATAAGGTTGATATAGACTTAATTAAAGAACCTGATAAAAATTTTGATAAATGGATGATTGATGAGTGTGTTTTATCTAATCTTAGAAGTTGGAATGGAATCGATTATAGTGATATGAATATCCAACATATAAAAAAAATAAGGCACCACTATTTTGCTATGGTTAAACAACTTGATGACTGTGTAGGGGATATTCTAAATTACCTGGATAAAGAGGGATTAGCAGAAAATACTACAATAATTTTTAGCTCTGATCACGGAGACTATTTAGGAGATAGAGGACTCATAGGTAAAATGTTCTACCATAATCAGTCTGTGAATATTCCTATGTTAATCAAAGGGGAAGGTTTCCTCCCTGGAGAAATTAATACTAATCTGATATCTCTTACAGATTTATATCCAACAATACTTAATATCGCAAATATTAAGCCCTATACACAACCTGAAAATCGATACATTTTGGGTTTTTTAGATTCAGGTTATTTTGTCGCTTACGGTTCCTGGCGCTACTCCTTATATAAAAATGGTGAGTCCTATCTATATAATTTAGAGAGTGACCCGTCTGAATCTAATAACTTGGCGAGCAATAGTGATAATATGGATATTATTTCGAGTTTGAACAAAGAATTAATGCTCTGGTTAAATAGTTCCATAGTTAAATCTAACTGTGATAAACTTTTAGTCCCTGGAGTAGATGATCCTTCCCATAGTTTTTATAAAACTAATTGGGAAAGACCATATCCAGGTAGTAATAAACTTATTTAATTCGTAAATTTTAGTATAACAGCAGAAGAAGTCCCAGACTTACCTCCTACATAGGCGGCAAAAAGATAGTCAGGGCTTCCATCGCTTTTAAGAAGCAGTTGGGGTCTTTCAAAACGGCCCTCTCTATCTAAACCGGGCATTGGTTCATCAAAATAATATTTAGCTTCTCTATAAGCCATTTTAGGAATATCCCAAGTTAGACCGTCTTTTGATGTAAAATGCAGCCCTACGCTATGATCATAATACCCCATATCTCTGCATAACATATGAAACAAACCATTCGTATAAAACATATATGCATCTTCACATTGTGTATTGTTGCCAAGATGTGAAAGATCTATAACTGGATTAGCATCTAACTTCTTAAATGGTATATCTAAAGAGTTTGATATGGCTAAACCATACTGTCTGTTTCCATTGTTTTCTTCTGCACTCTTTTGATTCCATGCTTTATAATATAACCATAATTCACCATTTGGGTGGTTCAAAAAAGCTGGATTACTTGTAACAAAGTCATCCCATTCTCCATTTTTACCTTGGGGAACAGCAGGATGTTCTGTTAATCTCTCCCAGGGGCCATTAAGGCTGTCAGCAACAGCGATACCAACCTGTTTTGATGCTACTAAAGCATGGAAATATGGTTGGTAAGCATTTTTATCTTCTTTACTAAGTGTTATTAGCTCTTCTTGAGATTTATCAAAGTTTGATCCATTACTACCCATATAAAAGATAGCGTATTTATTACCAATTTTATGAACAGTTGGGTTATGAATAGACCATGAATCCCACTCTGTGCCCCTTGTTCCTTCCAAAACAGTTCCAGTTACTTCAAAAGGACCTTCTGGGCTATCTGAAACAGCGTGTGCCACTTCGCAGTTCATGACCCATCCATAGTGGGATGCATCTTTTGACCATCTACTAAAAAAAAGATGAACTTTTCCGTCTTCCCCGCGGATAGGGGATGTCCCCCATACATGGTAGCCATCAAGTTCCAATATTCTACCTATTGGTTTCAGATCTTTAAACATTTCTGATTGATTTTCATTGCTTATAGTTCTTAATTTATCCATTTATTTTACCTCTTCTAAAAGTTTGCAAAGTTCAGGGTATTTAGTATCATCTTCTCCTAAGTTTGCTCTGTATTCTAATAAAGTCTTTTTTGCAATATCTCGTAATCCTTTGTAGTTGGGGTTGTTATAGATATTACAATTTTCATTAGGATCATTAACTAAATCATATAATTCCCAACCTGCTGGTGTAGAATCTAAAAGAGCATCTGTTGCATCTAATGCTAAGCCATAAAAGAATATTATTTTGTACTCTTTTGTCCTTATACCAAAGTGAGCTGGGACATCGTGGTGAGCCATATGCATCCAGTATCTGTTATATGCTATGTTTACCCAATCCTCTGGCTCCTGACCCTTTATAATTGGAAGGAAACTTCTGCCTTGCATATCATTTGGCTTTTTAAGTCCTGCAATATCTAAGAACGTAGGTGCAAAATCCAGGTTACTCACGATACTATCCATTTTAATACCTGGCTTTATCTCTTTAGGGTATCTGACTAAAAATGGCATCTGAAGTGCTTCTTCATAAATCCATCTTTTATCCATATAGTCATGTTCTCCTAAGAACATCCCTTGATCGGAAGTATAGATCACTACAGTATTTTCAGTTAAATCATTATTATCAAGATATTCTAAAAGTCTTCCCACATTGTCATCAATTCCTTTACAAACACGTAGATAATCTTTTAAATATTTTTGATAAGCAGCTGATGTCCTCTGATCTGAATTTAAGCCTGAAACATCTAAAGATCCAGTTGGATAATCCTCCTTACTCATTATCATAACAGCATTTCTTTTTCTATTTTTTTCGGAAATAGTTGTTCCAAAATCTCTAGAACCATCAGATCTATGTGATTTATCTTCTCTTAAATTTCCTGGTTCTGGTATTGTTATACCATCAAACATATGTTCATCTCTTGAGTGGTATTCAAAATCATCATGTGGTGCTTTGTGGTGGCAGAGTAACATAAATGGTTTGTTACTCTCTCTATTATCTAACCAATTAAGTGTTTTATCAGTTATTATATCAGTAACATATCCTTCCTCTTGTGTAGAGGCTGGATAATCGTGATTTGATCCTGAATGATGTGTTTCCCATTTAGCTCCCTTAGCTACAAATGATGGATTAAAATAGTCTCCTTGCCCAGGAAGTATACTATAATCATCAAAACCCAAAGGCTCAGAATGTACATGCCATTTCCCAAAAAGTGCTGTATTATAACCAGCTTCTTGTAACATTTTTGGAAAAGTCTGCTCATTAGGATCCATTGCATCTGAAAGAGTTCTAACTCCTGTAATGTGGGATGACTTACCAGTTAATATTACAGCCCTGCTTGGGGTACATATAGCATTTGTGCAACTACAGTTTTCTAATAGAGCCCCTTCGTTTGCTATTCTGTCTAGATTTGGTGTGGAAAAAACACTGTTTAATCTAGAATTATAAGCACTAATTGCTTTTGCTGCATGATCATCGACCATAATAACTAGAATATTTGGTTTCTTAGTCATTTGTTCTCCTTATTTTATCTTATTATATAATGCTTAACCATGTTCTACTGTACTATCATACTATAAGGTTGTATAAATCACAATTAATAATAGTATTAAGATTTTTTATAAGGTCATATTTAAAATGCTATGTATTTGATAAGCCAATATTAAACTATAGACACATCTCTTTTATATTTATTTGTGGATGTGTTAATCTTGGCCTCGCTTTCGTATATTTATCTAATTCAATAGCCTTTTTTGGACACCAATGATAACAGGCTAAACATGCCACACAACTATTATCCCATATTATTTTTTTATCAATAATTTCTATTGAATTTGTAGGGCATACTTTTTTACAGATTCCACAGTTATTACAACTGTCTGATGTCCAGAATGGTTTAGGCATATAAACTTTGTTTAATATAAATTCTTCAAAGTTATTTTTTATAATACCTCCTAGAGAAATCCTAGGATAATTATTACTCTCTAATCTGTTTTTAATATTTACTATTATAGGTTTGATACTAATTAAAGAATCTTTTAACCTTTTTTCTACCTCTACTCTACTGTTTGTATAATCTTTAATAATTACCGAGTTTCCTGGCATTATCAGGTCATCACCATAGTTAAGATTAAAACCTTTCTTCTTTAGAAGTTTATCGAAAACCGATAGAGTTCTACCTGGAACACCATTGTGGGTTATTACACTAAAGATATATGGATTTGGTGCTGTTATATTAAGTTCAGATATAAACTTCCTAATAAATGGGGGAACTGTTAGACAATAACATGGAAATATAAACCCAATTTTATCATCATTAATTTCTCTATTTATATACCTAGTTATTGGTTCTAATTTAACACCATCAAAACTCTCTTTTATACTTTTAGTTACCCAAAGACTATTACCTGTTCCTGAAAAATAAAATATTGTCATATCTACTCCTTGGACTTAGGCTAAACCCTGTATTATAGTACAGAGTCAATAACTTGATTTAATTTACAAAAATCATATTTTTTTAGATCTAAATACATCTTCTGGTTTTTGTATTTTGTTAATTTATGCTTCATTATTTTTAAATTATCTATCTGTTCATTTACACTACTTATTTTGTTTTCTAACATAGATTCAAGTTCCATATTATTGGGTTTGTCATTATTTTCCCTAGTTATATAATCAGCAATTCCACTTTCAACTACCTCCTTAATTTCAGCTAACGTGAAGCCAAACTCTTTAGCCTGTAATATAAAAGTTAACCTAACTAAATGTTGTTTCTCATATTTTCTGTAGCCATTTGAGCCTCTTTCAAGAAGTGGCAAAAGTCCTTTATCTTCATAAAATCTAACAGTCTCACTATTTATATTTAGAAACTCAGCAACCTCTTTTCTTTTATACATAATAACATCCTGATAAATTTAATTTTATAGGGTAATATAAACCTATGTTAACTAGAAGTAAAGATTTAAAATTATTGTAATGTTATATGCAAAATCATGGATATTAGTTGACCCTGTAGGTTACTACATAGTTTATACTCAAATAGAGGAGTTTAGATTTGAAGATAATACATTATAGACACGCTACATCGATTATAGAATTAAACAATAAACGAATACTTATAGATCCTGTTTTTGCAGGAAAGGAAACATACCCTCCCATAGTATATAGTTACAATAACCGTAGGAATCCATTAGTTGATCTACCTATAAATTATGAAGAGTTGTTTAATGTTGATGGTGTCTTAATTACCCATAATCATAATGATCATTTTGATGAGTTAGCAAAGAAAGTATTGCCTAAAAATATTCCAATATTATGTCAGGTCGAAGATAATGAGATCTTTGAAGATCTTGGTTTTACAAACTTAACTTCAATAACAGATAATAGATCATGGTTAGGATTTGATTGTACAAGATTTATAGGTTCACATGGTGGTAAGCTTTTAAAAAATAAGCTTGGTATATCTTCAGCATACTTATTAGAGAGTTCAGAAGGTATATTGTATTTAACAGGTGATACATTATTAACTCCTAAGATTAAAAACACATTATTAAGGACAAAACCAAATTGGATCATAGCCAATGGTGGAGCAGCTAAAATGAAGTTTTTAGGACAAATAACAATGGGAAACAGAGATATAATTAAAATAAGTAAACTTTTACCTGATAGTACTACGGTTGCAGTTCATATGGACTCAATCAATCATTGTGGTGATACAAGGGATAAACTTCGGGATATTAGTTATAACCAGAATGTTTTTATACCAGGAAATGGGGATATCCTTAATTTATAGGTTACAGGAATGTAACTACCTTCTGAAGAAATTAATCTGCCTATATCTTCTAACTGCTCTGTGGTATTCTTTATACAATCAACAATGAATTGAGTTTTTTAAGGTTTTTTATACGGATTCAGGTCATATATCGACAGCATAATTAAATTGGTAACTATTCATTAACATTATGAGTATCCAAAACATAACATCAGGCTGATACTAATCAAAATGCACTACAGGAGAATTGAATGAAATTGAATAATATTTTTAAACATACTGAAGAGCAGATGAGATCTATGTTAAAACAGATCGCCGGCTCAGATCTTATCCCAAGGTCAACAAATAACGATGGAACAATAAGGTTGGTTGAACCGGCAGATTGGACTAGTGGTTTTTTTGCAGGATGTTTATGGCAACAATATGAATCCACTAAGGATGAATTCTGGAAAACTGCATCGGAAAAATATACGGATAAACTGATTAAACAGCAGTTTAATAAAGGTGACCATGATATTGGTTTTAGAATGTTCTGCAGTTACGGATCAGGGTATAGGTTAACAGATAATTCTGAATATATAGATATCATACTTCAGAGTGCAGAGAGTCTAAGCAGCAGATTTGATCCTAATGTTGGTTGTATCAGATCCTGGGATTTTAACAAAGATAAATGGCAGTTCCCTGTAATTATCGATAATATGATGAACCTTGAACTTCTTTTCTGGGCATCTAAAAAGAGTGGTAATCCGAAATACAGAGAGATTGCAATATCACATGCTGAAACAACACTAAAAAATCAATTTAGAGATGATAATAGTTGCTACCACGTTATAGATTATAATCCAACAAATGGGGAAGTTTTACACAGACATACCCACCAGGGATTTAGTAATGACTCAACCTGGAACCGTGGTCAATCCTGGGCTATATATGGTTATACTATGTGTTACCGTGAAACAGGGGATCAGAAGTTTTTAGATCATGCAGTGAAAGTTGCTGATATGATTATGAATCATAAAAACTTACCGGCCGATGGTGTTCCTTACTGGGATTTTGATGATACAGATATTCCTAACGCTCCAAGGGATGCTTCTGCAGCTGCAATAATCAGTTCAGGTCTATATGAAATGGTTACATATTTAAAAGAGGATTCAGATAAGTACATGAAGTTTGCTGATAAATTAATTACAAGTTTAACCTCGAGGGAGTATTTAGCAGAAATTGGGGCAAATAACTGTTTCTTACTGAAACATAGTGTTGGAAGCAAACCGGAAAATGATGAAGTTGATAAACCTATAATCTATGGAGATTATTACTTCTTAGAAGCATTATTAAGAAAAAGAGGTTCCCAGAAGAGTTAATATGATATTTAAAGAGATAGAGAATAATCCTATAAACAGCAAAGAGGATCTTACAGAAGCTTTAATATCCCTAATTAAACCGTTATCCAACTGGTTTTCCCACAGTAATACATTTGTTATTCCCGGAAGTAATAGAGCTTTTTATACAGTAAATGGTGCAGGGTTTGAAGGTTATTCAAGACCATTCTGGGGTATTTTATCTGCAGTAGCAGGTGGTACAGATGAAAAACTATTAGATCCTTTTTTGTCCATGGCAGTTAAAGGGCTAAAATGTGGAGTTGATCCTAACCATAAAGATTATTGGGGGGATACATTTGACCTAGATCAGAAATTTGTAGAGATGGCGGTTATAGGTCTCTCTCTAATAATGTCTCCACTTCTTATTTGGAATAAGTTGGAGTTAAAAGATCAGAATAATTTTAAAATATGGTTTGAATCGGTAAATGATCATGCCTATCCGGCAAATAACTGGCTGTTTTTCCGTATATTTGTAAATATAGGCCTAAACTCTGTTTGTGGTGCAGGTTCCCAGGAAATGGTTGAAAAGGACTTTGCCGAACTTGAGAGTTACTACCTGGGAAACGGCTGGTACTCTGATGGTAAAAACGACCAGTTTGACTACTATATCTCATTTGGAATGCATTTCTACGGTATGTTGTATGCGGGGATTATGGGTAAAAAAGATCCAAAACGGTCTCTGGTTTTTAAAGAGAGAGCAGCTATTTTTGCTGTTGATTTTAAAGAGTGGTTTGCACCAGGAGGAGAGGCTGTAGCATTTGGACGAAGCCAGACATACCGTTTTGCCCAGGGAAGTTTCTGGTCCGCCGCTGCATTTTGTAACCTTCATGAAAATAGTGACTGGTTAACACCGGGAATAATAAAAGGTATGGTATTAAGACATTTTAGATGGTGGTTTGGGCAACCTATATTTACAGAGTCAGGGCTTCTATCCATTGGTTACTCATACCCCAATTTAATAATGGCGGAGGGTTACAATGCACCGGGAAGTCCCTATTGGGGGATGAAAACATTTTTTGTCCTGGCATTAGCAGATGATTCAGATTTCTGGTTAGCCAAAGAGGAAGACTTACCAATTAACGGTCCTGAAGTTTCTCTGCAGAAACACCCAAAGTTTTTAGTCTGCCGTGATAAAATATCCGGAGATGTTACCTTCTTAAATGGTGGGCAGTTTGCAGGATTTGAACCAAGACACAATAAACAAAAATATTCAAAGTTATCTTATAGCAGTAGGTTTGCATTCTCAGTTCCCACAGGTAACAGTAAAATTTCTGAACAGGGTGGGGATAATACTCTAATGTTAAAAACAGAGTTTGGGCTCTGGTTACATAGGGGGAAAACAGTAAACCACAAATTTACAGAGAAAGCTCTTACTTCTGACTGGGTGCTGAATTCCGGTATTGTATTTAGAACTATACAAACCTGGATGGATGGATGTCAGGTTAGAATCCATCTGGTTAAAACTGATAAAGATATTGAATTCTGTGAAGGTGGATGTGTCTGCCCTATTGATGATGATAAACAACTTCAGGATAACATACTATTGAATGGGCAGAGTAGTTATTATACCGGTAACGGGCACTACTCACATATTCAAAATATTACAATCAAAAAATCAGAAAACAGTGTGGAAGCCTGGAATATTGCTGCTGAACCAAATAGTAATCTGATATTTCCCAGAACTGCTATACCATCCCTTATCCGAAGACAATCTTCAGGTATAGCAATGTGGGCTTCGGTAGTTTGTGCAGGCTTAGAAAAATTCAGAAATGATATTTCCAATATTAATATTAATACTTCTGATACTATTACTATCTCTGGAAAAACAGAGAAAATTGAGATACCTAGGGAGTGGTTAATCATTGAGTAAAAAAAAAAGTTATTTTACCACAATATTAGGGTTATTTCTTTTAGTTACCAGTTTCGTTGTCCTCTTCTCTATGGGACTTTTTTTTAGGAGTACACAACATATAATAGAAGGGGCTTTCTCCAAGAGAGCCCTGACTTCAATTTCCCAGGTCAGTCAAATGTTCGATGTACTGCATTCCCAACTGATCCCGGGATTAAAAGAGGCAAGTTATAATAACCGTAATCTATTTAAGCTGATGTACGGGCAGGATATATCCACGCGGGAAATGCTGGATGGAATAGCAACTCTTGATCAATTATTATATACATATCCTCTAATAGACTCTCTATATCTTTATAATGGACAGAAAGATTATTTTATTTCTACATCTAATGGTTTACAAAAATCTGAAGACTTTTTTGATAAAGATGTTCTTAATATTGTCAATAAACATGGCAGTAACCGGATAGAGAGTTATCTGCCTAGGGATGCTGTCCATTACGCCCAAAATACTGCTATAGGGTCATTGCCTGTTTTAACTCTGTTTATGGGTATACCAACTAAGGACAACAGACGCCTTAATGGTGCTTTGATATCAAATATTGATGTTTTGGAGCTGGATAAACTGTTAAGTACAAAGTATGGGTCACAAAGTGATGAGATCTTTGTAATAAATGGCCAGGGTGAGCTGATTTGTCAAAGCAACAGGGGTAGCAATACAGATTTTAACTCAATATTTCCCCTATTAAAAAAGCATGGCAAAGAGCGTGGTACATTGATAACCGTTAATAATCAGTTAGTTTCTTATCAGTTTAATTATAGTTTAGGCTGGTATTTTATTGGAGTTATACCCTTGGATCATATTAATCAGGAGATTTTTACAGTTAGTAGAACATCTTTTATTATTATGCTTGGTATACTGTTTTTAAGTGTTGTTTTATCTTATTTTGCAACCAGAAAAGTTTACAAACCAATAGACTCCTTAATGCATATTATGGCAGGTGATGTTACAACAGAATCGTCTTATACCAATCGGGATAGTCACGAGATGAGTTTTATTTCAAATAAATTTAAAAATATTTTAAATAGAAATATATCTTTAGAAGGGACATTATTAAATCTACAGGATGATTATAGATTAGAAATATTGCGTTCAATTATAGATGGACAGGAGTATCACAGTTGGGAAGAAGAACTATCTACTGAAGATATGGATCTTATTAGAAATCCTCTAAGCATGTTTTTAATTCAGATAGATAACTATTACAGAATTGCACAAGAAATGGAGCCGGAAGCTCTTAGATCTTTTAGAAAATCCATTGTAGAAATTATTCAGGAAAACATATGGGATTTTACTCAGACACTGGTGGATATGGATAATAGAAATATTATCTGTCTGTTTTCAGGGGAACCGGAAGAGTATTTAAAGGTAATGGAAGTTATACAGACCACTTTAAAACAAAATCTCTCCTGTTCTGTTAGTATATCGTGGATTCATAGACAAAATTGGAATGTACTGAGACTTAAAGAGATGTATCCAAAAGTTTTGTCCGCTGTTGGGGGAAAGTTTTCAACAGGATTTGGAGCTATAGTTCCATACTCGAATCAGGATAAGAGTTCAATTATCTACCCCGGGGATATTTCTGACCGCCTATTTCAATTTATGAGACAAGGGGATATTGCAGGTGTTATAAAGAAACTGGAAGAGTTGGTTAATATATTAAAGGGTGGTACTTATCAGGACTTTATTCAGTTTATTAGAATCTTTGTCTACAGAATACTGAGATTCTTAAAGGATAGGGATGTAAAAGAGGTTCAATCTTTATTACAAAATATAGCTTCATCCCCTCAAACTCTTGAAACCTTGGATAATTTCAAAATAGTATTTCAGGATATTTTAGAATCGGTATTCAAACAACTGGAGAAACCAGGCAGGAAAAGCATTACACATTTTAACCTTATACATAACTATGTAGAGGGGCACTATAAAGACGTTAACTGCTGTGTTCAATCTATTGCCGATAAACTAGACCTTTCTCCAAACTACTTAAGGCAAATATATAAAAACCATACCGGTATCTCCCTCTCTGATTCCCTGGTATCAAAAAGAATAGATGAGGCCTGCCGTCTATTATTGGAAACATGTGACTCTGTAAAAGAGATTTATGAGCCAGCAGGGTTTACAAATTACAACTCTTTTTTTACATGTTTCAAGAGAATTAAAGGTGAAACTCCTGCGGAATTTAGACGAAAGAGTTCAAAACTGTAGTTTTTGTTAAATTCTAGAGTTTAAAAAAGTAAATCTACAACTATTTGTTAAAATTGAAAGTATGCCGATTTCAATGTTCGGTTCCATACTGAGTTTAGATTAAATGACAAAAAGGAGTCAAAAAAATGAAACAAATTATAGCTGTTTTATTACTAATTCTACCAATGTGTGTGGTCTTTGCAAATGGTGCAAATGAGAGTTCTGAAGCTAAACCTGAGGGACCCATTTCAGTGGACCTATATGTATGGTCAAATGGTGATGACGATAATTCCAAACTGGTTGATGCATATAATGCACAGGCTACAGATGTGATTATCAATCCTAAATATATCTCGGCTGCAGATTATGAGTCAAAGTTAACTACACTTTTAGCTGGTGGTATGGAGATGGATATCTATTTTCAGAAACGGCAGACAGATATGTTTCCCCATAATGCAAATGGATATATCGAACCACTTAATAACTTAATAGAAAGTCAGGGATTTGATTTTTCTACTCTTAAATCCTGGGAGTCTGCTTTAAAAGTAGATGAGGACATATTAGGTTTACCATTTAGAGCTGGGAAATATTATACATACTATAACGAGAAAGCGTTTACTGATAAAGGTCTTCCAACTCCCCAACAGTTAGTAGAAAAAGGAGAGTGGACTTGGGATAAATTTATTGAACTATCCCAGGCTGTTTCAGAAAACGATGGTAAAACATATGGTTCCTGTATCTATACATGGGGAAGCCAGCAGGTTTTTCCTGCAACACAAAAAGGTGTTCAGTTTATAAATGCTGATGGAACAATAGATTTAGATGAGAGTGTTTTAAGATCAGTTCAACTTCGGAAAACTTTAGAAGATGGACAGGATATGACACCAATGACTGATCTTTTAGTTACTAAAACTCATTATTCCCAGGTTATGTATAGCGGTATGGCTCCAATGTTAATAATTGGAGAGTGGTTTGCAGGGATGATGCATAACGCTTTTAAAGATGGAAAAGTAGTAGCAATGGAAGAGAAAGATTTCAGAATAACACGAATGCCTAGTGACTCTCCGATGTATAACACTGTTGGAGCTCCTACGTTTGGCCATATCTCATCTCGGTCTAAAAAGAAAGAGGCAGCATTTAAGGTATTATCATGGTACGCAGGTTCAGAGGGTGCATTGGCAGCCGCTAAACTTGGACTGTTACCCCCTGTTGTAAACAGTGATATTAAAGAAATAATATCTGAATCAGTAACAGATCCAGCATCCCTAGAATATTTCCTTGAAGATGTTCCGGTTCTTCCTATGTTCTATAATAAGTACGGAAGCCGTGTAGAGCAGACAATAAGCCGGTTTACTGAGATGTATTTATTAGGTGAAATTGCAGAAGTGGACTACTTATCAACAATGGAAAAAGAGCTTCAGATAGTATCTGATACAACTGACTAATAATAAACCTATAGCCTTGCCTTAATGGTGGGCTATAGTTCTCTCTGGAGGAGATCAGCATGAAAAAAAAGACTTTAGAAAAAACCAACTGGTTTACTGTTCTATCTTTTCTTTTACCTGGGTTTTCAGGTTTTATACTTTTTGTTTTTATTCCAATGATAACCACATTAGGCTTTGCATTTACTAACTATTCAGGTGGTCCCAAATGGAAATTTGTTGGGCTTAGAAACTTCACCCAATTAATAGATAGTTCAATTTTCAGACAATCTTTAGCTATAACAATTCAATTTGTAATAATTACTGTGATATTCCAGATAGTTTTGGGCTTATTATTCGCCTCAATTTTAAATGGTAACATCCGTGGTAAAAAGTTCTTTAGAAGTCTCTTTTTTATGCCAAACGTGCTGTCTACTGTAGGTATCTCATTGGCATTTTCCCTAATTTTTCATCCTAATAGTGGTGCTGCTAACAAACTACTGCTTTTTTTAGGATTAGAGGCATCATCTTGGCTTACAAGCCCTGATACTGCTTTATATACAATTATTTTTGTAACAGTCTGGATGACTTTTGGATACTACATGATAATTTTTTTAGGTGGATTACAATCGATAAATACATCCCTGTACGAAGCTGCGTCTATTGATGGTGCCGGAAGTTTTACAACATTTTTTAAAATTACTCTTCCAATGTTAAGTCCTACTATGTTTTTTGCTTTAACAATGTCCATTATTGGTAGTTTTAAGGTTTTTGGCCAGGTATTTATGATGACAGGCGGCCAGTTAGGTGGTGGACCAGCGGGTTCAACAAATGTTGTGGTATTTGATGTCTATATTAACTCGTTTATTAACTATAGATTTGGATATGCTGCTGCAGAATCTTTATTGCTTTTAATTATCATTTTAACTGTAACACTTTTACAGTATAGACAGCAGAAGAAGTGGGTGACTTATGACATTTAATAACCTTATAAAAAAATCTATATCATGGTGTTTTTTAATATTAATGACACTATTAATACTGTTACCATTGTATGTTATTATAACTGCATCTTTTAAAACCGAAATTGATATTTTTGATTCTCCTATCTCTCTTTTTACAAAAGATTCGGGGCTATTTAATTTCAAACAACTAACAAAGTTTCCACTATATATTTGGAACTCTGTAAAAGTTACTTTTTTTACAACAGCAATTCAGCTAATTACAGCAACAACCAGTGCCTACGCTTTTGCTAAACTAAAGTGGAAGGGACGTGACTCCCTATTTATCCTATATTTAATGTCTATGATGATTCCAATACAGGTTATAATAATTCCCCAGTTTGTAATAATTAAAACTCTTGGACTCTACAATACCCACTTAGCTCTTATTTTAGTTGGTTCGTTTTCTGTATTCGGAACTTTTTTAATTAAACAGTTTTTTATGACAATTCCAAACTCACTATTAGAGTCTGCAAGAATTGACGGGGCTAAAGAGTGGACAATATTTTTACATATTATAATGCCTCTTGCTAAAACAGTAATAGCGACAGTACTAATTTTCTCTTTTAGGTGGTTTTGGAATGAATTCTTCTCTGCTCTGATTTACCTGGCTGATGCTGAATTGAAGACTCTACCATTGGGGATGACAGATTTTGTTGGAGAGTATGAGATCTATTTTGGGCCTCAGATGGCCGCGGCATTAGTATCAATCGTACCTGTAATGATACTATTTTTAGCTCTGCAGAAATATTTTATTACAGGTATCGCATCAAGTGGAATTAAGGGGTAAATATGTTACAAAATTGGTTGAATAGTGTTGATGCCAGATTAAAAGAAACTATCGACCTAGAGAGTTATCTACCAGGCACAAAATCTAAAAACCGGTGGAGATCTTTAGATATCAATAAGATAGAAGAGATTAAAAAAACCGGTTTAACTGCACTACAAGAACCATGGAGTAACATACCTACTACCCTCTATATGGATTTTCATAGAACTGGAAACAGAAAAAGGTTTCAAAAACTCTATTTTGATAGACGGATTAAGCTGATTCATATGGTACTGGCACATTGTGTTGGGGAGGATTCCCCTGAAATGTTGGATGGAATAATTAATGCCCTGGGTAGTATCTGCGAAGAGTCCACCTGGGTTGTTCCAGCCCATAATTGGCCACAAACTGAAAATTTACCCCCTTTGGATCATAATATAGTGGATCTTTTTGCTGCTAATACATCCTCCCTTTTGGTTATGACAGTTCATCTTCTAAAAGACCCTTTAATGAAAGAGGTTCCAAGGTTAGTAGAAAGAGTAACATTGGAATGTTATAAGAGGTGTATACAACCATATATGGAGAACAGTTCCCAGTGGTGGATGGGGTTTGTTGAAACCCCTGGTTTTGGACCGGTTAATAATTGGAATCCCTGGATAACTTCCAACTTTCTACATACTCTATTTCTTTTGAATAAGAGTAAATATAGTCCACAACAAGGTGTTGTCAGAGCTGTTTCTATACTCAATAATTATCTAGAAACATTAAGTGCTGATGGTGGATGTAACGAAGGCCCTGCCTATTGGAACCACTCCATCGGATCACTTTATGACTGTCTGGATATTCTGAATTTTGCATGTGATAGTACTGAAGAACCTTTCCAGGATAAGTGGTTTAAAAAAGCTGCATCATATCTGGAAAGAATGTTTATATCAGAAAACTATTTTATAAACTTTGCTGACTCTTCCGGTAAGTTGGACTCTCTTCCATATGGTTTGATAGCCCGGATAGGTAAAGCAGTAAACAACCAATCATTAATAAAGTTTGCATTAGAATCACAAAAGAATAATCCAGTGGATCTGGATAACAAAGATGTTTTCGAAGAGGCATTTTCATCATTCAGACTGATTCGAAATCTATTTGCCAGCGTCAGTTTAGATGAAAATGTTAATACCGGTAAACTGGAAACGGACCTCTTTGAAGATCTGCAAATTGCCATATTTAATGACACCAAATCAGGACTAATGTTAGCCTGTAAAGGTGGACATAATAACGAGTGTCATAACCATAACGATGTAGGTCAGTTTGTAATTTATGCCGATGGGGAACCTATGGTTATCGACCCTGGGGTTGGAGATTATACAAAGGATACATTTAATCATAAACGTTATGCAATCTGGACCATGCAGTCCGGTTGGCATAACCTACCAACTATTAACGGAACCTGTCAGGAAGTGGGACAAAGCTTTGAATGTGACAACTTCCATAAGTCAGGTGATAGTGTTTCCATGAGCATATCAAATGCGTATCCTATAAAGTCCGGAGTAAACCTTTGGAATAGACAATTGTTTTTAAATAGGGAGAACTCATCAATTAGATTAATAGATTCTTATGGTTTTGAAAAAGATAATAATAACATCTGTTGGAATTTTATGTTTGTAGCTAGACCTAAACTGTCTAATGATAAGCCCGGTCTATTAACCATAGAGTCAAGTAAAGGTCAGTTTGATATGACTTGGGATTATAAAAACTACAACCTAGAGGTAGAACCTAAAGAGATTCCTGAAGATGATCATAAAATGGGAAGTTGGGGAGTTAAAACTCTTTGGAGGATTAAGATTAAGAATATTAATCCTATATTAAGAAGTGGAACTACAGAGTTCCAGATGGTATACCGCAGATAATAAGTAATAACGGATTTTGACAACAATTCCTCTATTGGAATAGTCTTGAGTCTTTTTTTAGTTTTTTATATGAATACAGCAAATTTAGTAGACAATTTAATGAGAATGCTTATCATTTTAGTATAGTTATATATAAAATTATATTGGGAAGTGTGATAATTGAAGAATCATAAAGTAAATATATGGAAAAAGGTCATATTTGGTTTTGTAATTATATTACTTTTACTTTTTTTAATTGCAGGAATTGGGACTATAAATTTAGTAAGAGCAGATAAGAATTTTAAAGAGTATAGAACCCTAGCTAGGCAGACAAATGCATATGGGCGAGTCCAAGCAAATATGTTAATGACTAGGTTATTTGTAAAAAACTTTATTATTGACCCAGACACCGAGAGTATTAATGGTGTAAATCAAAGAGCACAACTAACCCTAGATATGATCGAAGTAGCTTCTATTAGCTCAACCAATGATGAGCTTAGCAACATCATTGGTCACTTAAGAGTTGAATTAAATGGTTACATTAGTAACTTTAATGATGTAATAATATATCAAACGTTAAGAAATGATTATGTTAATGATGTACTAAATGTTATTGGTCCTCAGATCGAGAGAGATTTAACCACAATTATGGAAAGTGCTTATCTTGACTCAGATAAAGATGTCACATACTGGGCAGGTGAGACATTGAGAAATTTGTTACTTGCTAGAATATATGCAACACGATATTTAGTAACTAATGAAGATGTTGCTTATACCCGTGTTATTAAAGAATTTTCTATTATGTCGGAAAACTATTCTAAACTTTTTTCATATATAGAAGATCCAAACCGGTTAGAAATTGCTAAATCATTAAAATTCACTATAAACAAATACAGAAGTAATTTTAATTTAGTCTACGAGGCAATTACTTCTAGAAATGATGTTATAAAAAACAAATTAGATAAAACTGGTCCTAGTGTCGCCCATGAGATAGAGCAATTAAAACTAACAATTAAAAATGAGCAAGATATCCTAGGACCACATGCTGAACAAGCAATAAATAAAGCTGTAAGTATTACACTTTTTATCTCCCTTCTATCCCTAATTATTGGGATAATTGTCCTGTTTTTTGTTCGTTCATTTGTAATAGAGTTAAAAGATGCAACGTTAAGAGCAGAAGATGCTAATAAATCTAAGAGTGATTTTTTGGCAAATATGTCCCATGAAATACGAACTCCTATGAATGCAATAATTGGTCTTGATAATCTTCTGTCGAGGACAGATCTAACATCTAAGCAACAGGATTATGTTGATAAAATAGGTAGCTCATCTAAAAACCTTTTAGGAATTATTAACGATATTTTAGATTTTTCTAAAATTGAAGCTGGTAAACTAGATATGGAATCTAGGTCATTTAGTTTAAAAGATGTTATGACCGATCTTTCAGAAATAATTGGGCACAAAGCAAAAGATCATGACTTAGAGCTAATATTTAACCAGTCTAAGGATATTCCTAGGTTCCTAATGGGAGACCCATTAAGACTTGGGCAGGTACTTCTAAATTTAACAAATAATGCAATTAAATTTACTGCTCAAGGAGAGATTGAAGTCTCAGTTAAAGTTGAATCTATTAACGAAGTCGAAGTTGTGCTTAAATTTGAAGTTCGTGATACAGGTATTGGTTTAACAGAAGAGCAGATAGGTAAACTCTTTAACTCTTTTGCCCAAGCTGATAGTTCAATAACTAGAAAGTTCGGAGGTACTGGACTTGGTTTAACAATTAGTAAAAGGCTATCAGAATTAATGGGTGGCGGCATTGGAGTTCGTAGTGAATATGGAAAAGGTAGTACATTCTTTTTTACAGGAAAATTTGAAATAGGGAAAGAAGGTAAAGCTGAAGAAAATGTATTACCAGATGATATTTCAGGTTTTAACGTTTTAGTTGTAGATGACAACAAAACCGCTCGGGATGTTTTAACTTCTTACTTAGAAGACTTTTCTTTCAAAGTTACAGCTGTCTCTTCTGGAGAATTAGCAATTAGAGAGTTAGTACAGTCTAAAGCAAGTAGAGATATAGATTATGATCTGATTTTAATGGATTATAAAATGCCTGGTCTTAATGGAATTGAAACTTCAAATAGAATTAGGGAAGAGCTTGAGAATGTACATATCCCACTAATAGTTATGGTTACAGGAGTTGCAAGAGAGGAGATTATGCAACAGGCAGAAATGGCTGATCTACAAGGATTCCTCCTAAAACCCGTAAGCCCTTCTATGTTGTTTGATACTATAATGGATGTTTTTGGTAAAAATTCAAACCAAGTTAAGCTAGTTAAATCTACCGATGAAGATAGACCTGATGGTTTCAAGAATATTTGTGGAGCACGGCTTTTATTAGTTGAGGATAATGAGATAAATCAACAAGTTGCAAAAGAGTTATTAGAGCAAGAAGGTTTTGTTGTTGATATTGCAAATGATGGAAAAGAAGGTGTTGAAATAGTAACTAATGGTAAAACAGTATACGATCTTGTTTTAATGGATTTACAGATGCCAATTCTAGATGGTTACGATGCTACGAGACAGATAAGGACAAATCCAGATTTTGATGACCTACCAATAGTTGCTATGACAGCAGATGCTATGACAGGGGTAAGAGATCAGGTTAAAGATGTTGGAATGAATGACTATGTTACAAAACCAATAATACCAAAGAACTTATGGGAAACCCTTGTATTATGGATAAAACCAGGAAAACGAGAGATTCCAAAAACATCCCAGAATATAAAAGAGAACAGAGATAAAAAAACAGTAAACATACCGGATATAGAAGGTCTAGATATTCAAGATGGTTTAGGACATTTAGGTGGTAATAAATTATTGTATATAGATCTATTACTTAAATTTAAAACTGAATATCTGAATTCTATTACAGAAATTAAAGAACTAATTAATAACAGTGACTTTGAAACAGTCAAAAGAATTATCCATACTATTAAGGGTGTTGCAGGGAATCTTGGAGCAAAACTAGTACAGCAAAAGTCTCTAGTTTTAGAAGAGATTTTAAATTCAGAGCAAATAAGTAGTTCTGACCTTGAAGATTTCGACATAGTTTTATCATCCTTAATTACTAATATAGGCAAGGCTAACTTAAGCTCATTAATAAAAACTAAAGAGAACATTAAGTTAGAAATAGAATCTGGTGTGTTGAAAAAATTAATATTGGAATTAAAACCTAATCTTGATAAGAGAAAACCAAAAGACCTCAAAATAACTTTACAGACAATAAATAACTATATTTTACCATCTGGTCTAGCCAATGAGATTGTAGAATTAGGTGCTTTAATAAATAAGTATAACTTCAAAGATGCACTGGTTAAATACACTCTTATTCTAGAGACTTTAGATAATCCCTTGGAGAGAGATTCATAAGCTTTTTGAATGTTCTACTAAAATAATTACTATCATCGTATCCAATAAGCATTGCGATCTCAGACATGGTCTTATCTGTATGTTTTAGATAGTAGATTGATTTATCAATTCTTAAAGAAGTTACATATTGGATAATAGAACTATTTGTATAATCCTTAAACAGGTGACATAGATGATGGTAACTAACATTAAAGTTAAATGCTAATTCCTTTAAATTTATCTCACTGTTAAAGTTCTGGTTTAGGTAAACTAATAGATCCTGTATAATTTTCACATTACTATTTCTTTTCTTGAATTTAGTAGGAGTCAACATAGTATAGGAGCAGTTCGTAAAAATTAGGTCTAGTAGTTCAAAAATATGGGATTTAATTTTAAGAGATCTGGTTTCTGACTTTTTATTGTAGATGTCTACTAAGTTTTTTATACACCGGTCCATATTATTATCAATAATATTTTGATGATTAAAAACTAACTGGTTATTAGATAGAGGCATAATAAAGTTAAGATCACTTGGATCTGTTAAAGAGCTTCTAACAAGTGAAAGATCAAAAATCAGACAATACATATTTACAAAGGAAGTTCTACTTTGTAGGTGGTGAATATCATTTGGATTGATTATTAAAAGATCCCCCTGCTTTGCAATATATGTCTGACCATTACAAATTAGGTTTATTTCACCCTTCTTCATAAATAGTAGTTCTAGGTGTTCATGCCAATGAGCTCTAAAAATTTCATCCCTATTGCTATATTTTTGATCCTCAACATAGATAGGGAACCTTTTATCAGGTATTGGAGGTAAAACATACAGTGATTGTTCTTTTATCATAACTTCGCAATATTGTGCTAATATTTAGCAATAGAATCAAGGTAATAGTTGAGTAAATGCTGTATTATGTTGTATATATGCTAAATAACTGGAGGCCAGTATGGGATCAGATGTAAAAGAAGTTAAAGGATTTACAGAATATACAAGAAAAGCAGGTGCGGATGGTATTGTTCTATTAAAAAATAGTACCCAGATGTTACCTTTAAATATAAATGATGAGCTTGCAGTTTTTGGTAGATGTCAGATAGATTATTACCGAAGTGGAACAGGTTCTGGTGGTTCCGTTAATGTACCATACGCTGTAAATGCCATAGATGGTATAAAAAACAGTAATTCAATAAACCATAACAGTTATCTTGAAGAAGTATATAGAAACTTTGTAGTCGAAAATCCATTTCAAAATGGTGGTGGAGGTTGGGCAGCAGAGCCTTGGTTTCAAACTGAGATGGTTTTAACAGAAGATATTGTTAAAAAAGCTAGAACTACCTCTAATAAAGGAGTTGTTATAATTGGTCGAACTGCTGGAGAAGAACACGATAATAAAAACAGAAAAGGTAGTTATCTATTAACCGACCTAGAAATGCAGATGTTATTAAATGTTGCAAAACATTTCAGTGATATTGCTGTAGTTTTAAATGTATCAAATATTATAGATATGAGTTGGTTGGATAATGATCAACTTAAAAACAGTATCACAGCGGTTTTATACTCTTGGCAAGGTGGAATAGAGGGTGGAAATGCATTAGCTGATATCTTATCAGGTGATGTTACTCCTAGTGGTAAGTTAACAAATACTATTGCTTATGAATTAGAAATGTACCCTAGCCATAAAAACTTTGGAAACGAAACAAAAAATATCTACCAGGAAGATATATATTTAGGGTATAGATACTTTGAAACTTTTAATAAAGATGCGGTTCGATTTCCTTTTGGTTATGGCTTAACTTATACCGATTTCAAATTAGATAATTTTGTATGTAAAAAAATAGATAATGGCATAAATTCACTGTTTGAAATAGAGGTAAATGTTACTAACATTGGAGATAAATATTCCGGGCGAGAGGTTGTTCAACTTTATTATTCTGCCCCACAAGGAAAACTTGGGAAACCAGCCATGGAGCTTGGAGGATTTAATAAAACAGATCTTCTAAAACCAGGTGAGAGTCAAATCTTAACTATAAAAATCCCATTATCAAGAATGGCATCCTACGATGATGCTGGACTAACAGGTTTTAAATCTGCTTATGTTCTTGAAGAAGGAGAGTATAAGTTATTTCTTGGAAATAGTATTAGGAATGTAGAATTAATTAAATCAGAAACTTTAGATCTATTGGTTGTTGAAGAATTAAATGAATCGATGTGCCCAACGGTCGACTTTAAACGTATGAAGCCAGGGAATCTAAAAAGTAATGGTGAATATGAAGTAGTTTATGAAGATGTTCCAAAAAGAGTTGGTTCTTTAAAAGAACGTATGACTAAGTGGTTACCACAAGAGTATAAACAGACTGGAGATTTAGGTATTAAACTCCAGGATGTAAAAGATGGTAAACATTCCTTGGAATCTTTTGTTGCCCAACTTTCACAAAGTGAATTAGAAACTATAGTTCGTGGCGAAGGTATGGGTAGTCCAAGAGTAACATCGGGAACTGCAGGAGCATTTGGTGGTGTTGGAGATAACCTACAAAAATATGGTATCCCTGCTACATGTGCCGCGGATGGTCCTTCTGGAATACGTATGGATAGTGGAGAGAAGGCAATACAATTACCAATTGGAACTTTATTAGCTTCGAGTTGGGATACTAAAATGGTTTTAGAATTATATACCTTTGAGGGTAAAGAACTTGTTTTAAATAACATCGATACACTATTAGGCCCAGGGATGAATATACATAGACATCCGTTAAATGGTCGTAATTTTGAATACTTTTCAGAAGATCCTTTTTTAACAGGATGTATGGCTAAAGCTACTACATTAGGCCTGAAAAAAGGTGGAGCAACAGGTACAGTTAAACATTTTGCCTGTAATGATCAAGAGCATAACAGAAGTATCGTTGACTCAATTATATCAGAGCGAGCTTTAAGAGAGATCCACCTGAAAGGTTTTGAGATTGCTGTAAAAGAAGGGGATACAAAAAGTTTAATGACAGCATATAACCCGATTAACGGAATATGGGCTGCATCAAATTACGACTTAAATACAACAATTTTAAGAAAAGAGTGGGGTTATACAGGAATTGTCATGACTGACTGGTGGGCTAAAATGAATGATCCTATAAATGGTGGTGAAGCTACAATTAGACGCCTGTCCTGTATGGTTCGTTCCCAGAATGATATTTTCATGTTGGTTAATAACTTTGGTGCAGAAGTAAATAGTTTAGATGATGACCAGTTTGAAGCTATAAAAAATGGAGAGTTATCAATTGCTGAACTACAGAGATGTGCAATAAATATTTGCAGATTTATAACTAATACTAAGGCAATGGATAGACCAATAAAAGCTATAGAATCTAGACCTGTTGAGCCATTAGAAAAGTTAGATTATAACGGTGAAATATTTCCTGTAGATAGTGATTTGAAGTTTAATTCAACAGAAAATAAGAGCAGCGCTTTTAGAGTGGAAATCGATGGAGTTTATAACATTATCACATGTATGATGCACGATCATGATCCTTCGGCTCAATCATCTTGTAATATTCTATTAAATGGTAAAGTTGTAACAAATATTCAATTAAATGGAACTTTTGGACGTTGGGTTAAAGAGAAAAATATACCCCTATTTCTTAAAAAAGGGCTGTATAGACTAGATCTTGAAATTACCAAAGCAGGCCTTGAAATAGATTATGTATCATTTCAGAGAAAATAAAAATTATGTAGCATATGAGGAATTATATGCTACATATTTTAACTTGTAATAATTCAATAATGACAAATTTAATTGTTTGAATAATGATCCTTTGTTATATATAATTTGTAACAAGGATTAAAAATGAATAATAATAATTTTCTTAAGGTTTCTACTCGTAAAACAATTATATTAGCATTTTTTTTAATAATGCTTTTCCCAATATATTCAAACTCTACTGATATTAAAATTGCACTACTAATTCCAGGTGACGGTCTGTTTTGGCTTAATTTAGCAAAATATGCAGAAGCTACAGCATTTGATCTAGATACAGAACTAGAAATTGTGGTTACGACCGGGGCCTTACTGGCCAAAGTAGAGGAGCAATGTATTAATGGTATTGATGGAATTATAATACCTCCATCTGGTAAAAATGGGGAAAAAGTATTAGAAATAACCGATAAATATAGTGTTCCAGTTTTTATTATAGATGGTGACTTACCAAATAAAGAGCTTTTACCTAGAACCAAATATAGTAGTTGGATAGGTAAAATGGTACCTGACTCAATTAATATGGGAAATCTGCTTCTTCAGCAATTAATATCCAGTGCCAGCAAAAATGGTGTAAACAAATATAATGTTCTTAGTATCTCTGGTAACTTAACAGCACAAAAAAACAAAGACCGTATAGAAGCTCTAAAATCATATTCTAAATATTCAAAAGATATTAATGCTTTATATATAAAAAGTGGTAAATTTAAAGAAGAAATTGCTGGTAATGTATTTAAAGAAATGTATATTCAAGACCCCTCTATAAATATTGTATGGTGTTCTACTGATTTAATGGCCCGGGGTGTAGTTAAAGCTATAAAAGAGCTTAAATTGACCAATAAAATATTTGTTGGAGGAATAAATTGGGATACAGATTCTATAACTGAAATAGTTAATGATAATCAGTCCGTATCAGTTGGAGGGCATTTCCTTGAAGGTAGTTGGGCAGTTCTTCTACTACACGACTATTTAAAAGGTGTAGACTTTGCAAATGAGGGAACATCCTTTAATACGCCAATCAACGCTATTTCAAAAGATAATATAGGACTTTTTTCATTTTTTCTATCAATGGATGTAAATGACATTAATTTTAGGAAGAATTCAAAATTTTACAGCCCTAATCTAAGAAGATATAGTATTGATATATCAAGCCTAATAGAGAAAGATATAGAAAATAGTTTAATAGAGCTTACTTATGCAGAACGGGAGTTTATATCTAGACATCCAGTAATTACTGTTATAAATGATAAAAATTATCCACCCTACGATTTTTATAAAAACAATGAACCCCAGGGTTTTAGTATCGATGTTGTGGAATATTTAAGTGATATGGTTGGTTTAAATATAAATTGGGAAAGCCGGGATGATTGGGTGGGAGCAGTTGAAGACTTTAAAAATAAAAAAGTTGATATGTTACACACTATTTCTGTAACTGATGAGCGAAAATTATTCACACTATTTACGGATTCATATTTTAAAAACATAACAGCAATATATATAAATATTAATAATAAATCTTTTAAAACTGACAAAGATTTAAACCACTCCACTATTGCAATTCCTTCAGGTTTTGCAGACATAGGATATATTAAAGAGAAATACCCTAAAGCAGTTCTATTAGAAACTGAAAATGCAGCTGAAGCGTTAAGAGCTGTAGCATTTGGAGATGCTGATGCGGCTCCATTTGATGCAGGTGTTGGTAATTATTTATTAAGTGACCTAGGTTTAAGTAATTTAATAATAGGAGCTTATACTTTCTTTGGAGAAGATGAAGGTGCAGATGAGTATTTTATCGGGGTCAGGGATGATTGGCCTGAACTGCAATCAATATTAAACAAAGCTATTAGATCCTTTCCTAGAGATGATTTTGATGCCCTTACAAAAAAGTGGGGAGTTGGAATTAATGTTATTGAAGAAGATGTTGCGGTTACCACAAATAATTTACTTCTAAATGGCCTTAAAATAATATTGACTTTAGTAATTCTTATTGCCCTATTTATAATAATTTCTAGAATGATAAATAGAAAAGATTTTAATATAAATTTTGGGTCAAAACAATTTCGTATATTTATTCTTTCTAGTTTTGGTATAGTAGTAATAATAATTTTATTTGTAGGGTTACGGCTATTAGATAAAAATAAAAATGAAACATTAATGGCTATAGAACAGTCTTTAGATGTCTCTTTAGATATTACAGGACATAATCTGAATATATGGATACAAAATGGATATAATAATTTAAAAGATATTGGCACAGATCATGACCTAGTAGAAATCTGCAAAGAGTTATTATATGTAAAATCAACCCATGGCTTTATAAGTTCAAATAGTTCAATAAATGTTAGAATTAGTATCAATAAATATAGGGAAGAATTCCCCAATATTGGATTTCATATCTTAGATTCTAAAAATATAAATATAGCTTCAAGTTCAGAAAAAGAGATAGGGCTTAGTAATAAATTTATAGTTGATGATTTAAATTTAATAGAAAGTGCATGGAATGGAAATATATCGTTTTTCGAAGCTGATAAAAAGCTCTTTTTTGTCGGACCATTAACAGATACAGATGAAAATGTAATTGCATTAGTTATGTTGGAGTGTGATCCAAAAGAGGGATTTTCTGATTCTATAAGTTTTATACATAATAAAAGAAATAGTAACTACGCAATTGATAAAAATGGACTCTTTTTATCCACAAGTTTTCTAGATGAAAAATTTATAGAACTTGGTTATTTAAAACCTGGGCAGACATCTGCAATGAACCTATATTCAAAAACTGAAAATAGTATAGACGCTCCTCTTACTGTAATTGCAGATAGAGTAATTACAAACGGAATTAATATTAAGGACGATACTATTTATACAAATATGTTAAGTTATATTAATTCTATAGGTGAAGAAGTTTATGGTGCTGGATTTTGGCTTGATAATTTAGGTTTAGGTATTATATCTGAAATAAAAGTAAATGATGCATTTTCAGTTTTTGACTCCCTTAGATTAACAATTATTATCGTATTTTCACTAACCATGTTAATGAGTAGTCTCATAATCATTTTAGTATTGAAGTCAGGTGAAAATGCCAATCGAACTTTGGAAGAGACCGTATTAAAAAGAACAAAAGAGTTATTAGAAAATCAGAAACAATTAGAAGGTGAAAAAGAGCGAACAAAAATTGCAACTGATAGTGCTAGAATTGCTACATGGAATTGGACTTTAGCAGATGATAAAACTACAGGCTCCGAGATGTACTTAGAGCTTTTTGGCTTTGACCCTGAAGAAGAAGATGTTTCTGAAGTTTGGAAATCGAGGTTACACCCAGAGGATTTGAACAATGCATTTACAGCATTAACAGATCATTTAGAGGGTAAAACAGAAATGTATGTTTCTGAATTTAGATATCGACACCCAAAAGATGATGAATATGTATGGTTATATGGTGCCGGTAAGATCGTTGAAAGAAACGATGATGGAAGCCCTAAAATGGTTATGGGAATCAATCAGGATATAACTGAACGTAAAGTAAACGAAGAAGCATTATCAAAACAAAGGGAACAATTACAATCTATTTTTGATTCAAGCCCTGTTGGAGTTGTTGTTGCCGTAGATGGCATAGTTAAAAATGTTAACCCTAAAATAGTTGAAATGACAGGGATTAATATTGGAGAATCAATTCTTAGTACTTATGTAAATATTGAAGATAGGAATCAGATGCTTGTAAGCATTAAAGAATATGGAGTAATTAGAAACCTTGAAACACAGATATATGATGTCAATAAAAATATTTTAGATGTCTTAGTAACATTTTTTAGCATAGATTATATGGAAGAAAAGGCAATTTTAGGTTGGGTAATAGATATTACAGATTTAAAAAAGATTCAAAATGAATTAACCAGTGCTAAGGATATAGCTGATGATGCTAATAAAGCAAAAAGTGACTTTTTAGCAAATATGTCCCATGAGATTAGAACACCGATGAATGCTATAATAGGGTTAGATAGTTTGTTAGGAAAAACAGATTTAAACCATAAGCAGTTGGATTATGTAGACAAAATTGGCAGTTCAGCTAAAAACTTATTAGGTATTATAAACGATATATTAGATTTCTCTAAGATTGAAGCTGGGAAATTAGAAATAGAAAATACTCAATTTGTATTTAACGAGGTTCTTGGTACCTTATCTGGAATGATAGGGGATAAGGTTAGAGATAAGAACTTAGAATTAGTTTTTGATCAGGATATAAATATTCCCAATAATTTAATTGGTGATCCACTTCGGTTAGGACAGATTTTATTAAACTTAACTAATAATGCTGTAAAATTTACAGAAAAAGGTGAGATTGTTGTTGTTACTAATGTTGTTGAAAGAAACGATAAATCTGTTACTCTAAAGTTTGAAGTTAAAGATACAGGTATTGGGTTAACCCAGGAACAGATTAATAAACTGTTTCAGTCCTTTGCCCAAGCAGATACATCTACTACAAGAAAATACGGAGGTACTGGTCTAGGACTCTCAATAAGTAAAAAACTCGCTGAATTAATGGGTGGAGAAGTAGGTGTCGAGAGTACATATGGTGAGGGATCAAACTTCTATTTTACAATCCCATTTAAAATTGCTAAAGGTGAAATCAGAGAAAAAATTATAACTCCGGAAGATCTTTTAGGTCTGAATATCTTAATTGTTGATGACAACGAAAGTGCAAGAGATGTACTTACTTCATATTTAGAAGACTTCTCTTTTAATGTTACATCTGTAGCCTCCGGGGATATGGCTATCAGAAATATAGTTCAGTCTAAAGCTTCTAAAAATAGGGATTACGACCTTGTTTTAATGGATTATCAGATGCCTGGAATGAATGGTATTGAAACATCTAGAAAGATTAGATCAGAATTAGAAAATATTGAAGTTCCAAAAATTATTATGATTACTGGTTATGGCCGAGAAGAGATTATGAGACAGGCCACAGATGTAGGGCTACAGGGTTTTTTAATTAAACCCGTAAGTCCATCTATGTTATATGATACGATAATGGAAGTCTTTGGCAAAAGTATCGCAGTTAAGAAAATAGCTATTAATAAAGATGTTAAACCTCAAGGATTTGATAAAGTACGTGGTGCTAAACTACTTTTAGTTGAAGATAACGAAATAAATCAGCAAGTTGCAAAAGAGATTCTTGAACATGAGGGGTTTTATATTGAAATTGCAGAAAACGGGAAGATAGCAGTAGATTTAATCGATAATAATCATTCATATGATTTAGTTTTAATGGACCTTCAGATGCCTATCATGGATGGATACGAGGCAACAAAAAAGCTAAGAGAGAACAAAGACATCGATAGTCTTCCTATAATCGCTATGACTGCAGATGCTATGACAGGTGTACGAAATCAGGTTAGTGCTGTAGGGATGAATGATTATGTCACTAAACCAATAATACCCCACGACTTGTGGCAGGCTTTAACAACATGGATCAAACCTGGAGATAGAGAACTTCCAGAATCATTTATACAAGATAATAACTCTGTAGAATCTGAACTGAATATTCCTACTATAAAAGGTATTAATACAAATCTTGGTTTAAAAAATGTTAATGGCAATAAAAAGTTATACTTAAATATTATTAAAAAGTTTAGAGAGGAATATTCTAATATATTATCTGAGATAGAAGATGCAGTGAAAGTAGAAAACTTTGAACTTGCAGTTAGATTAGCCCATACAGTAAAAGGTGTAGCCGGTAATATTGGTGCTTCAGAATTACAAAAAAAGGCAGAAGTAGTAGAAAGTACTATAAAAGAAGAAATAGATGATAAAAAAGTTTTAGAAGAGTTTGGGAATACTTTATTAGATCTTATCAAAGAACTTAAGTCCTTGGAATTAGACCAGGATAATTCAATCATTAGAGATAAACAAATTACAGACGAAGATCTGAAAATCAAACTTAAAGAGGCTGTTGATTCATTAAAAAGTAGGAAACCTAAACCTGCAATTTCTATATTAGAGCAGCTAGAAGAGTTCCAGTTAGACCAGAACTTTATTTTTGATTTTAACAGTTGTAAAAAGCTTTTATCAAAATATAAGATGAAAGAAGCTATAGAAGTCCTGGAGAGTATAAGTTCTAAGATTTAATTACTTATCAGTTATAGGTAATGCTAGTTGAAACTGTACATATGGCTTTGCTTCCCCATTTGTGTAATCAATCATATTTTTACATGTTAAAGAGCCATTCATTTTTTTTATTAAATATCTTGCAATATATAATCCAGTTCCATTAGACCACTCCTCGCTGGGGTGTTCAGTGGGGAATGACTCTATTGTGTAAAATAGGTCGTATACTAATTCTATATAATCGTAGGGTATACCTATTATATCCTCCCCATATTCATCTTTCTCATTTGACTTAAGTAGTTCGTTTCTTATCTGAAAAAGAATCCATCTTTTGGGACCATTATTTGTACCATGTATTTGCTGACTACTTACTTTAAAAACTTCTGCTATTACCCGACTGTTTTCAGGAGAAAATTTACTTGCATTTATACATAACTCTGCTATAACTTTTAAAAGCCATTCTGACGCAATATTTAGATTACCTTCAACATTTTCTAAGCTTATGTTAAATGATAGATCTTTATTATCTTTATCGTATACCTCTTTTAGTTTTACATCATAAAGGTTTGATAAACTTTCTGCGAAATTTTTCATAGATACAACTTCATTATTAACTTCCGGTAGATTAGTTATAAAAGATAGATAATCGAAGGCTTTTCTTTGACTTCCTGCAGAATCTGAAACTAACTGAAATAGATCCTTATCTAATATTACACTGCCATCTTCCTCTTTAGGTAAATCGTTTAATATATCAAGCCAAACATAACCACAACCAGAATTAATTGATCTTGTAAAAAATGACATCATCTGTTCTGTTTGTCTGGTCTCTTTATTTGCATATAAAGTTCGCCAGTTAACTAATTTACGCCTCTCTAGCTCTATAAGTTCTCTTTCATGCTCTATTTTTTCGAGTTCTTTTTTTACTTTTTTTTCTTCTAGGACTCGTTCAATTCTATGGACTAAATCATCTGGATTTACAGGTTTTAATAAATAATCTGAAATACCTTTTTTAAAGTGAGATATAATTGATTTTATATCAGAAGATGAAGTAAACATAATAAAAGGAACATTTTTATCGATAGTTCTAATCCCATTTAGTAAATCCAGACCACTAAAACCAGGCATATGAATATCTGATAATATTAAATCTGTACTACCTATACTATATTCACTTAACATAATCTTGGGGTCGTAATATGTTTTAACATCGTATCCAAATTTACTTAATATTGTCTTAACTAATACTATTTGTACATGATCATCATCTATAATACTTATACTTGTCATAGTATAAACTCTAATTGCTAAGAGAATGTTTTGCAAAGTAATATTCTATAATTTCAGAAGCTTTTTAGATTGCGAAAAAAATACACCACAACCTTTACTAATTTCTTTTAATTAATTCTATAGATAACTTTGATAAACCTGGAGAACTTAAATATTTACAGAACTGTGTAAATTCTTTTAATACTGCATCTATGACTTTCTCTGTTGGTTTAAAGTTTTTTTCCCACCACCAATTTTTTAGTTCTAAATGTTTTGATCCCCGCTGAAGTTCTGGTTCAAAACGGGCTACTAACTTATTCCCATAAAGAACAGGAAGAACGTAGTACCCATATTCTCTTAACTTAACTGGTTTGTAGACTTCCCATTTATAATCAAAATTAAAAAGATCCTTAATTAGTTTTCTATCCCACAATAGGTTATCAAGTGGTGCTAAGAATTTAGCTTTAGGATTTTTTATAGGTTTAAGGTTTTCTAATAAATGTATGTCTTCTGATCTTATGTAAAAGTTCTCGGTAAATCCAGTAACTATTATTTCAGTAAGTTCCCCATCTTCTACAAGCTCATTAATTAGTTCTATACGTAAATTACTTTTGGAAATAAAATGACCTAGCCAACCACCTCCACTTTTATTCCAATAGATACCAATACTGCCAATTCGCCTTTTTATATACCATTTGTAAAACTCTTTGTCTGTTTTAAAAGGATCTTCTGCATTTAATATTTTTTGGGGTAGTAGATTTTCTATTAAGTCATATATTTTTTGTGTATTGTTTTTGTTATATATACCTAGAGTACCTATGTTAAACATATAATCCATTGTGGCACTGGCTATTTTACCATGACCCCAACTTCCACGATTTGTACTTCCTAGGTCTATATTACTAGGTCTAGATGAACCGTTTAATTTTACATACCTGGTTACTTTATCTACATGATCTAATGCTTTTGTAGAGTTTCGATAAGCTAAAGTCCCTTCAACTTCTATTTTTTTTACAGCTCGCACCCTATAAAAATTACTCCAGTCAGAAACTGAATAAACAGCCATCATTTTATCCCAACCATCTATGAGAGCTCTATCATTATATAAAAGGTCTGTTAACATAGTGGGTTTGTAATTTTTAATCCTACTTTGTAATACTAAGTCCATGTTTCTGCCTACAACATTTAATGGGTCGTACTGTAAACATCCAACTCGTTGTACAAATTCTAATATACCTTGCTTATTGGCAAAAGTTCTGGTATTTAAACCTTGATATGTAACTAGGAAAGTTCTTAACTCTTTTGGGGTTATATTTATCATATAAATAATTATTGCACATATTTTTCATGGGTAAAAGAGAAAATTACTCATATAAATAGTGAGTTTTCCCTATTCAAAATGAAGAACCTAGCTCATGTACGGATTTATAATCTGATGTTATATTTAGATCATATCAAAAAGTAAATATAAAAAAATATTTATTTAATAAAGATGTAAGTATAAAAGTAAAAAAGTAAGCAAGCAAAACAAGGGTGTACAATGGTGTAGACCCTTTTTTTAATTAATGTCACATCTGTAAAAATTTTAATCTATCAAGGTTACCATATAACTTTTAAAGATCTAATTCCAAACCCATGAAAGTTTAAAGCTATAACACTGTTATTATCAACTTCTATCTCTTCTTCTATCTCTTCTAACATATTACATAGATATACTTTAACAGGCTTATTACTAAACTTAATAGTACAAGTTGTTTTGCTTTTCTCTGTTTCAAATAGTCTAATTATTGAACCAGTACCATCTTCAGACTGTTTAATTGCCTCAAGTAGTATATTTTCTTTATCAATTTCAAACAGTGAATTAAATGTTTCCTGAGTACTCTCTGATTTGAAAACAGTTAGTGGAGTATTTAATTCTCTAGCTGGTCTAATAACACTCTTTGTGGAGAAACTACAGTTATGTGGTAATAAGCTATAAGTAAAAACATGTATACCTCTATCAGCTGATGGATCAGGATGTGTCCCACTTTTTAGAAGACTTAATCCAATCTTAGAACCAACATTAGATACTCCATATTTACAGTCGTTTAAAAGTGCTACACCGTAGTTTGGTTCTGATAAATCACTCCATTGGTGATTACATACCTCAAACTGAGATCTATCTTGTGGCGAGTTTGTATGAGTGAATCTTTCTAGATGTCCATACTGAATTTCGTATTTTGCTTTATCAACTTGAATATCAAGATCAAATTCTGTTTTTAATAGTTTGTGATCTTCTTTCCAATCTACAACTGTTTCAAAGTCAATTTGTTTTGAATCTCTATAAATAATAATATGCTGATCTATATATGATGTTAATCCAGCTTTAAATTTATTCGCTAACTTAATCTGAAGTGGTCCTTCTTCTATTATTTCCCAACTTTGATCCGGTTGTAGAGCTGACATTTTCATATGTTGGTCAACATCAATATCCCAGTTATCCCATAATGCAGGTATATCTTCACCAAACATTATGTTGTTAAACAGACCACCAGGTGCTACTAACTCTCTATCTGCTTCAATGTCTATTAAGGACTCTATAGCTCCAAATTGACTAAACTTTAATGTGTAAAGATTAGTTTCTAAGGTATTGTTTTTATATGTATAAAATGACCGCTTGTTACTGTTTTTGTTTTCATCTTTTTTGAAAGAGATACTTTTAGAACTTAAAGAGGGAAGTTTAAAACCATTTATAAGTATTTTGTTTTTCCCCTCTATAGTTTTAGTTTTTTGCCATTCTAATGTATCGTCAGTAGGAGAGAGATCGGTGGGGATGTTACTTAATTGTAAGTTATTCTCTCTATCCCAGTTCCAACTATTCCATACGTGATAATTCTCTATATCACCTGAACCAGATTGTTGTTCTAATTCTCCCATTAGCTCTTTTATGTCTTTTATACAATCTTCTAACTCTTGTTGCGCTTTTATGTTCACTTCTGGTATTGATGTTCCAGGTAAAATATCGTGGAACTGGTTAAGAAGCACAATCTTCCATAATTCTTCTATTCTTTTTGCTGGATATTTGATCTCTATATTAGAGACAGACATAGATGAATACAAAAACTCTGTCTCTCTTAATAGAGTTTCAGCCTGTCTATTTAACCTTTTAATTTTGTGGAAGGATGTTAAAGTTCCTCTATGTAATTCTAGATATAACTCTCCATTCCATGTAGGGAATTCATTACCATTATTGTTTAATTTATCCATAAATGAGCTAACAGTCATATAATCCGTTTTAGGAACAGAATCAATATTTTTCATATATGGTGCTATTTCTAACATCTCAAATTGTGGCCCACCACCACCATCTCCGTACCCAAAAGCACAAAACCGGCCATCTTGAAGATCTTTATGTTGTATCACTTCTGTTTGAGATATTAAAGATTCTGGATCAGTCCAGTTATGTGTTGTATTAAAGTGTGTAAATACTGAGGTACCGTCTATTCCAGACCAGTTAAAGGTATCATACGGGAACTTATTATCTTCGTTCCAACTCAGTTTTGTTGTTAAAAAGTTTTTAATTCCACACTGCTTTAGGATCTGAGGGATAGATGCTGAATATCCAAAAACATCTGGTTGCCAAAAAGTATCTGCTCTATAGTCAAACTTCTCTTTAAGATATCTTTGCCCATATAAAAAATGTCTTGTGAATGATTCTCCAGAGGGAATATTACAGTCTGGTTCAATCCATGAACCACCATTTGGCTCCCACCGTCCTTCTTCTATACGCTTTTTAATCCCTTCAAAAATAGAAGGATACTCTTTCTCCATCATCTCCAAGTGTAATGGAGCACTTTGTAGAAACATATAGTCAGGATATTCATCCATCATATTTAATGTATTTGAAAATGTTCTTGCACACTTTCTTTTGGTTTCATCTACTGTCCATAACCATGCAGTATCCATATGAGAATGTCCCATCATTCCCACATATGGTGCAGAATCGGCGTTTTTCATCTCTAATAGTGGTTTCATCATAGTTCGAGCAATATTTATAAAACCTTCAATCTCAATTTTTGAATAATCAGTTGGTTGCATTGGTACTGTTTTAAAAACACCTTCTAGAACCTTGTATATAGACGCTCCTCTAAAGCTATCTTTTCCTGTTTGTTCAGCAATTTGCAATAATATTCTAAGTTCTGTTACAAATCCCATTATATTCTGATTTTTAGTACATACTGTTACATTGTTAAAAGTTCTAATAAAAGTCTCTGGATCAAATGCTTTCTCTTCTCTCGCGTCGTCTGGCATTGTTCCAACACATGGGTGTCCAGCATAACATTCTAAAGCTATATTATGACTTTCTCCTGGTTTAGGATTTTTTAACATAAGCCTAGTGTGATGTATTCCTCTTACACCTTCTTCCCGTTCAATATTAAAAATACCTTTATATTCATTGTCTACAATTAGTAATACTTCCACAGCACCGGAATCAACTTTGATGTATAATTTATCTGAATTTATATCTGCTGGGACAGTAAAAGAAGTTTTAAGCCACATAGTTTGCCATGCTTCTCCCCATTTATAGTTCTTTTTTAATGGTTGCCAAGTTATATCTTTAGTTGGGCATGATCTAAAATGTTCAAATGTTTTAGTAAACTCCAACTCTAACTCATCAATAGCTGAAAAAATATTTTTGCTATAAATAGATAGAATCCTGTTTAGTTTTAATATAGTTTTTCTGTTTACAATCATTTAATGCCTCTTTGTTCTTTTCTTTTTTATTGAGTATGTAATCGACAGTTGCATAATAAAAGACTGACTATAACCAATAATCAATATTGTACAGTATATCTTTTCATTTGACAATGAGTATATTTAATTTATCAATAATTGTTTCTGAGCCTCATTGAGCATGTTCAATTCTTGACATCTGTACATTTAGACCATATGATTAGATAAATTGATATTAAATATACAATCAAATCATAGGAGGATTAAAGTGTTAGAAAATCCACTTTTCTCAAGTTATAATACAAAAAAAATAAATTTAACCAACCGTTTTGTAATGGCACCAATGACCCGTATAAAGTCCCCTGGAGGTATTCCTACAGCGGATGTTGCAGAGTACTATCGTCGGCGAGCTGCCGGTGAAGTTGGACTAATTATTACAGAAGGTACAGTTATTGAACATGATCTTGCCACAAACGAGAAAGATATTCCAAGAATCGCCCAAGACACGGAAGAAGCATGGAGAAATGTTGTTGATCAAGTCCATAATGAAAAGTCTTCAATTATTGTGCAACTCTGGCATCAGGGACCTATTACTAGGCCTGGTATTAGTGCTTTAAAAGAAGATGCAGAAAAAACAGATATACAACTGATAGATGATAGTGATCGTAAAAAGGTCTTCGACGCATTTGTTAAAGCTACAGTTAGGGCTCAGGATATCGGTTTTGACGGTGTCGAGTTCCATGCAGCTCATGGATACTTATTAGATAGTTTCATACGGGCAGGTCAAGTTGACTTTGTATGCGACATAGTCCGTGAAGCCCGTAGGTTAGTTGGAGATGACTTTACCTTCTGCCTACGTTTCTCCCAATGGCGAGTTAAGACAACATATGATGAACAACAGTTTAAAACACCAGCAGAACTAGAAGCCGTTTTATTACCACTAAAGGAAGCTGGAATCGATATCTTTCATGCTAGTACCCGTCGGTTTTGGCAACCTGAGTTTGAAGGCTCGGATTTAGGTCTAGCCGGTTGGACAAAGAAAATTACCCAGAGTGCAACTATTACAGTAGGAAATGTGGGTCTATCAACTTCGGAATACTTTGGCTCAGGACAGGAGAGCCAAACCGAACTCATTCGACGATATAATAATCACGAGTTCGATATGGTTGCAGTAGGCCGGCCTTTAATCTCCGAAGCTGAATGGCCTAAGAAGGTTAGGGAACATAAGAATGAAGATATAATAGAATATAGTGAAGAATCCCAAAAGGTTTATCCATAATATGACTAATATGTCACCTATTGATATTCAATTTACTAGACAGGCTGTCCGTCGATTAGTATTTGATAAAAAATCAGCAATTCCTTTATCTGTGTTAAAACCAGCTGAGATTGTAAATCTCCCATTAGAACACCCAATGCAAACTCTAAATGGTAGGGAATGTGAATATAGTCTGAAAAGCGGTCAACTCAGGATTTCTGGGGAGAAACAGTCAGAATCACTGCTTTGGTTAGGGGGTTTTAATGCTTTTGCTACCTACGATATATCAATCTATGAGAGTCGTGGTGCAACTGTTGAAGTAGGAGTTGAGTTTTGTTCTTATGACAAAACTCATCGCTTAGTTTTATTAGCAGGTTTGCAAAACAATTTATGTAGCACTGTTAGGTGTCAAATAATAATTAGTGGAAAAGAAAAATTCAGTGAAAACAATTCCCTGAAGCAACCGATCTGTGGTCCATTCACCTTCAGGGTGCAGATGGTAGGTAGTGGACTTAATGTCTATGCAGAGCAGAATGGTGTTAATACTGTTTTATATACCTGTGATTTTTCAAATATTATAGATTTACGCCGGAAAGAATTCATTCGAACTTTCGAATCTCATATTATAACAAGGCTAGGATCAAATGAATCTGTCACTATTTATGAAGCGGGTATTTACCTTACAACCGGTGCCGGTCAAGCCGATATGTGTGCCATAACAAACAAAGACGGCTCACCTCTTCTCGAACAGGGCAGACTTTGGTTTACAATGACCATACGAGGACGTAATGTGGATCATACAACACAGGGTGTCTTTAGCATAAACCCTTCTGTTTTTGATATAAAGCTCGAAGGGATAATTGTCTTTGATCGAGGGGATGGACTACTGCGCAATGAGATAGCTTCTCATATTTTTTATGATAAGGAATTAGATGAGTGGCATGGACTAACTGTTGGATTTTCCGCTATTGGAGATCCCGATAAAACAGTACCAAAGCAATTGTGGGCTGTCTGCTCTAAAAAAGATCCAAGATTTGGATTCTCTATTATGAAAGCTAAGAAGTTAGAGATGCCGGGTTCAGGTGAAGATCCCCATATTATTTATGATAGGGTTGCTAGAAAATGGCGTGTTCTGGTTTGCTCTGATGAAAAGGGTTTCCCTGCATGTCTTTATGAATCAAAAAATTGGGACGGCCCATACAAGAGGATTTATGGACCGGTAGACGTTAATAGTACAGGCTGTCTTTTGCAGAAGTTTGGTTCAAAATATTATGCTCTATTTGGCAGTTCAGATAGGGAATTCTATGTCTATTCATACCCAGAACTTAATAAGATTGGAACTCTTGATATGCTTAGACCTCCATGGGATGATACTATAAATACCCGTTGCTGGCCTAATGTGATTCCTCTACCCGATGGCTACCCAGCCCCTTATATCGCCCTTACAATGGATCGTGTTAATTATCCGGATTTGCCTGGTTGGACCTACGGCGCCCTCTATTTATATCACGGACATGTTACAAAGGAGAATTTAAATGACCAATAAACCTAATATAATTCTTATATATACTGATCAGCAACGGCTAGATTCTCTTGGATGTTACGGTAGTAAAATAGCTAGATCTCCAAATATAGACTCTCTGGCAGCTGATGGTGTTTTGTTTGAGAATAATTATACAGTCTATCCGGTATGTACACCGGCTCGGGCTTCTCTGCAAACTGGTCTTTACCCCTGTAATCACGGTATGCAGAACAATATGTACCAACCGGGTTGTGTCGTTCATGAACTAACCGACTCTCCACTGCTATTAAGTCGACAACTGCAAAAACAACACTATTCAGCAGGTCATACTGGAAAGTGGCATCTGGGTTTCGGCAGTGCCTCCCATAATGATCCCTGGTATAAAACTCATAATGTGGAAGGATCCCTTAATACCGTAGAGTATCCTAGTTTTTATAGGGCTGGAAGTTCTCTGCCTACAGATCTTGGATATGAGGCAGATGATTTTCCAGGACATGGAGGGGGAGGTCATAATTATAAACAGTATCAGGATTATCTTGAGGAGAATAACCTTGAGCATCGGTTAAAAGATGAAAATAGCAGCACAACAGAGGTATTATCTTCTAAAGAATCGACGATAGATTATTTTCTAACTGAGCGATCTATTCATTTTATAGACAAATTCCACCACAGAAGGAGTCCATTTTATTTCGAATTGAATTATTGGGGACCTCATCAGCCAGCTTATGTTCCATCGACATTTTATGACCGTTATAGAGATATGAAACTAGATCCATGGGTTTCATTTGATGAAGATCAAAAAGATAAACCTTCTATTCACAATATGGCCAGAAACACAGCAACTTGGGAAGAATTTAATAAAACTATAAAACATGTCTATGCCTACGGAGAGTTTATCGATGATGAAATAGGAAGACTGCTTACTTATCTGAAGCAGGAAGACCTTTATGACTCATCATATATCATTTTTTCCTGTGATCATGGGGATTCTCTAGGCTGTCATGCTGGTTTAGGTGATAAGGGATTCCATATGTATGAAGAAACCACACATATTCCATTAATTATTAAACCTCCTAAAGGAACAAAACATAGGAAGAAAGTTAACGAGTTTGTAAACACTACAGATCTTTATTCCACAATCCTGGATATTTCAGGTGTTATTAAAGAGGAACATGAACGTGACGGACGGTCACTTCTTAGTCTGATGGACAAAGAAGCGGTTCCTGATTGGCCCGATTGTGTTGTAACTGAGTTTACAGGTTTGGGCTATGCTACCTGTTCCCAGAGGATGATACGTTTTGGAGAATATAAATACATTTTTAATGCAGGAGATAAGGGGGAACTATATAATCTTAGTAGTGATCCTCATGAGATAAATAATCTGCATGAAGATTCACAGTTTAAATTAACTAGAAAAAACATGCAGGATAAACTATACCAATGTTTAAAGGAAAACGGTGATGGATTCGCCAACTCTTTTAAACAATATATAAAGGCTGAAAAAAGATAGAAAAAGAGATATAAAAAGCTACTCTTAAATCAATCTATCCCCTGTAGTTTAGCCATTTCAGCAAACTTCCCATTTTTATCCATTAGTTCTTTAATGGTTCCCTGTTCTATAATCTTACCTTCTTCCATAAATAGAACAATATCTGCATTTTTTATTGTGGAAAATCTGTGAGCGACAATGAAGGTAGTTCTCTTTTGAATAATTTTATTTATAGCTTGCTGTACTAATGCCTCTGATTCCGCATCCAGGGCGCTGGTCGCTTCATCAAAAATCAAAATAGCTGGATTCCTTAAAATCGCTCTGGCAATAACAATTCTCTGCCTCTGTCCTCCAGAAAGGGACGCTCCATGCTCACCTATCACCGTATGAATTGAATCTGGCAGTTTTCCAATAAACTCTAGTGCATTCGCATTTTCAAGGGCATTAAATATTTCCTCTTCCCTTACTTCCTTAAGACCGTAGGTTAAATTATCTTTAATGCTTCCGTGAAACAGTACAGGATTCTGGCTGACAACAGCAAGGTTCTTTCTAAGGCTCCTCATGTCATAATCTATATTATCATGACCATCTATCAAAATCTGACCATTGTCCGGCCTTAAAAAACCGATGACTAAATTAATAAGGGTTGTTTTTCCTGAGCCAGAACCACCAACAATGGCAATAGTTTTACCAGCCTCAACCTTAAAACTCAGACTGTTTATTGCAGGAATTTTGTTTTGAGTACCAGGGTATAAATAATTAACATTTCTAAACTCAACCAAACCTTTAATGGATGGGAATACTTTTTTCCCTATATTATTTTCAAGGTCGGGAGAGTTCAATATTTCAGATATGGATCGAATAGAATCTACTCCCTTTGCGATAATAGGGTATGATGCCAGAACCGTTCCCAGGGAACCTGTTAACATAGTAAAAAAAGTTTGATACATGACAATGTCACCAATCTTGATTAATCCCTTTGAAGCAAGAATCCCTGAGTAGATTAAACATCCCAGACTAAAAAACTGAAGAATTACCCAGGAAATTGAAGAAAACTTACCGTTTATTGTATCTACAGAAATTCCCTGCATTTTTATGTTCCAAAAAAATTTTTCCATTTCAGATATTTCATGGTTTTCCACAGCATGTGCCCTTGCTACCGGGAGCATTTCGATTGATTCACTAAGTCTCGCTGAAAGATTCTCCATGGAAACCCTGTATTTCCTATTTTGTTTATCAATACTTTTCCCAAATATTTTTCTTATGATTGCAACTATTGGAATAATAAGCAGGAAAAAGAGAGTGATAAGTATCTGTTTGTAGGAAGTTAAGGCTATTATATAAATAAATGTCATAATTGCGGGAAGAAGTGATTTTGCACTCTGGGTAAGCATCATTTCCACAGCCTCAACATCACGTATAAACTTCGCATGTAATTTTCCAGATTGATAATCTGAATGAAATGAGATAGTCAACTGCTGTAACTTGCGAATTAACCAGCTTCGCAGTTTCGATTCTATATTTCTGTTGGCTTTTGAAAGTGCCTTAACATGTAATATATGAAATGGAACGTTTAAAAAAAGTAAAAACAGATATCCTAAACCAATCCACCGTAGGTTCCATAGGTCATAAATGCCACCCTTAATTAAAGTGTTAATGACTTCAGCAATTATAATAGGTAATATCCACGAACTAGCATGTTTGATAATAAAAAACACGAAAGATTGAATGTAATAATGTAAATTTTGCTTTAGGAGAGATGTAAAGTCTCTGTTTAATTTCATATAAATCCTCTTTAAATAGAATGAATAGTATATCAATGAATATCAAGATGAATATATCAAATTATTTGCTAAACTAAGTTTAATTTGTCAATCTAAAAATTTAACATGATATAGAGCATACTCAATATGCGTGAAGATAGTCATTTTGCAAATTAAGTATATTTAATTGTTGACAGCTGTAAAGATGTCATTTATTATGAATATAGTTATTAAGCATAGATTAAGGAGTTGTAGTGAAGATAAGAAAATCTTTAAGTCAAAAAAGAAAGTATCAGTCGGTGAAACAGGGTTGGTTTATCATATTTATGATTCCCTCAGTTCTCTTGTTAGGTGCTTTTATTTATCTGCCAATGTATGGTTTGCAGTTAGCATTTAAGAGTTTTGACGCATCGTTGGGGATCTGGGGTAGTCCATGGAGCGGTTTTGAAAATTTCAAATTCCTGTTTAATAGCCCATATGCTTTGAGAGCAACTAAAAATACGGTATTCTTAAATTTACTTTTTATACTATCCACCCATCTGTTTGCAGTTTTTTGCGCCATTGGATTATATGAGGTCCGATCCAAAATGTTTCGTAAAACCATTACGACTATAACTTATTTCCCTTCTTTTTTATCCTGGGTTGTTCTTGGAATTGTCTCTACGGTTTTTTTATCTCAATCAACCGGTATTTTTAATAAAGTTTTAGTTTCTACGGGATTTGAAGCGGTATCCTGGTATAGAAGGCCTGAACTGTGGCCTGGAATTTTAACTGCAATAGTTGTCTGGAAGCAGGCAGGGGTTCAATTGATTATCTATTCCGCATCTTTATTGGCTATAAGTCCAGAGTATCACGAAGCTGCCAAAATTGATGGTGCAGGTTTCTGGGCTAGAGTGCGACATGTAACCCTTCCGCATCTGATGCCTACAATTATTATATTAATGATTCTTGCTGTAGGTAATATCTTTCGGGGTGACCAGCAGATGATGGTGGCTCTGATAAATAACAGATCACAGCTTTTTCCAACAACTGATGTTCTTGACTTCTTTGTCTACCGAAGTCTTGTTAAGACCTTTGATGTTGGTATGCCTACAGCTATCGGTCTGTATCAGTCTATAGTCGGTTTTGTTCTTGTATTGTTTGCAAACAAAGCCGCAAGAAAATATCAAAGTGATGGAGCTTTATTTTAATGGATAAAATTATGAAACGTCCCATGGACGAAAAAATATTTGTAGCATTCTGTTCAGTTATTATGGTTTTGTTTGCTGCAGCCTGTGTATATCCTCTTCTTGTTATTTTAGGTGGATCTTTTACCGATGAAATGACGTTATTAAGGGAAGGGTATAAAATCATCCCAGAAAAATTTTCCATTGATGGTTACCTATTTGTTTTATCTGGTAATAACTCAATGTTAGACGCTTATATGGTTTCATTAGTGGTTACTCTTGGAGGAACAGCCATAGCTCTTTTTGCAAGTACATTAGCTGCATATTCCCTTAGCCGACATGAGTTTAAGCTGAGAAAATATTTCAACTTTTTTGTTGTATTTACCTTATTGTTTAACGCCGGATTGGTTCCATGGTATATGGTTTGTGTTCAAGTGCTTCATATAAAAGGTACCATCTGGGCACTAATACTTCCTATGGCTGCAAATGGTTTTAATATTATGCTTCTAAGGAATTTTCTAAGTCAGATTCCCAATGAACTGTTTGATGCAGCAAGAATAGACGGTGCTAGTGAGGTACATATTCTTGTTAAAATAGTTGTGCCTATGTCTATCCCTGCTATTGCTACTGTCGGTCTGTTTTATGCAATGGGTTACTGGAATGACTGGTGGTTGGCACTGTTGTATCTTGATAATAAACCACAACTGTATCCTGTACAGTACATGCTCCGGGTAATGGTTACAAATGCACAATTTCTTACACAAAATGCAAGTCAGATAACCAGTTTGGGAAGTAATACTCTTCCTTCAGAGACTTTAAAGCTTGCAGCAACAATGATGGCCATTGGGCCCCTTATTATTGTATATCCTTTTATTCAAAAGTTTTTCAGCAAAGGTATCTCTTTAGGTGCTGTAAAGGGATAAATTATTTAAGCATATAATTGCGGGTTTTAAACTCGCTAATATATAGAAAGTGTTATTACACAAGGAGATTAAAATGAAAAAATTTTTAGCGTTGTTGGTCGTTCTGACTGTTGGAGCATCGGTCCTTTTTGCTTCTGGAAATAAGGAAGAGGCAACATCAGAACCTGCTGTGAAAGTTACACCGATTAATATAATCGTACCTGGAGACAGGCCAAAAGATATTGATCTAGTAATTGAAAAAATTGAAGCGGAAGTTGCCGGTGAAATTGGACCTGTGGATTTAACTGTTGAGTTTATTCCATTTTCCGACTACAAAACTAAAATCGCTCTTAAGGTTGCTGCCAAAGAACATATGGATCTTGTATTTGATCCAGCATGGTTGAACTTTTATGAAATGCAGGCTCAGGGTGCTTTTATACCTCTAAATGATATAATTCCTGAACTGTCTTTCTTTGGCGATCCAGCTAATATCAACGATACAATTTGGGGTGCTGTTAGTGTTGGAGCAGATATTTATGGTCTACCTGCACTTGAAAATAACTATGTTAAGCGTGCAGATAGAGGATCATTAGCAGTTCGTGCAGATCTTATGGAAAAATATGCTCCAAACGGCATAACTACAGGTCCTGAATTTCTTGAGTTCTGTAAAACTGTAAAAGCAAATGAACCACAAGTATTAGTTCTTAATGCTGAGAGAGAAGGATCTTTACCTTTATCTCCTGCAGTACTGTTTGGTCAAGAAGGAACAGCGACAGCTACATGGGGTGAACTTAATACAGGTCTTAGTCTTTATTTAGATCCTAATAAATCTGGTGCACCGGAAGTTTTTAGTGCAGTGTTTACAAAAGAGTTTGAAAACGATGTTAAAGCAGCTATAAAACTTCAAGATATGAACTTGGTTACGTTTGAAGAAGTTTCTGATAAACGTGCAAGCTTTGTTTCTGGTCGAATGGCATTTATAGGTGCTGATAAAGATGACTACGCAATGTCTATCTATCCTCAGGTTAAAGATACTTTTGGAGTTGACTGGGTTCGTTTAGATAAGAAAGAACAAGGTGTTTTAATGAGAGCAAGTGGAAACTGGTTCTGTATTAGTACTCAGAGTAAAACTCCTGTAGTTGCAGCTAAGTTTGTTAACTGGATCATGTCTTCACAGGCAAATTACGAGTTATGGGCATATGGAATCGAAGGTACTCATTATGATATTAAGAATGGTGCTATAGCGAAAATTACTCCTGAAAAGAAAAACTACGAAATGTTATGGTGGTACATCTTTAACAGAAATCACTTAAGACAGGATATGAGCGCAACTCCTGATGCAGAAGATTACCTAAATTGGGCGAATGTAAACTCTAATTCTTTAGCAAATCCAAGTATTGGTTTCCCATGGGATCAAGAGCCTATTAAATCTGAAATTGCACAGATGAATGCAGTTGCTTCAGAGTTTGGTGGATTAGCTCTAGGTCTTAATCCAGTTACTGATATTGAAGAGTATAGAAAGCAGTTAAATAATGCTGGTCTTCAGACAGTACTTGATGAGACTAACAGACAACTTGCTGCATGGTATGCAAGTAAATAATAACCTTATTAGGTTAAAGTTTTCCCCAAAATCCCTACAATAGTTAGGTAGGGTGGGGATCTAGGGAAAACAAAAAAATAATAATAGAACTTTACAATATGAGGCCGGTTTATTCCAGTAATATACCGGCCTCATTTTATAAAAAAACAGGAAATAGGGAATCTTCAAATGGAAAAATCATTTTGTGTAATATCACATACACATTGGGATAGAGAGTGGTATCTGAGTTTTGAAAACTTTCAGATTAAATTGGTACAACTAATTGATAATCTTCTAGAAATATTAGATGAAGATCCCCTGTATATTTTTCATTTAGATGCCCAGACAATAGTCCTGGAAGATTATCTTGAAATAAAACCGTATAACAAGGAAAAGCTTTATGCACATATTAAACAGGGAAGAATCCTCTTAGGTCCCTGGTATGTTCAGAATGATTTTTATCTTACCAGTGGTGAATCAACTATTAGAAACCTATTACTTGGTATTTCTCAAGCAAAAGAAGCAGGAAAGTGTACATATACAGGGTATATGCCGGATCAATTTGGTTTAATTTCTCAACTTCCACAGATCTTTAAAGGATTTGGAATTGAGGATTGCATCTTTGGGCGAGGTTATGATTTTTTTGAAGAGGAAACAGGGAACCTGGATTTCATTTATCGAAATTCCGAATTTAAGTGGTCAGGACCAGATGGTTCAGAAATCCTGGCAATTCACATTCCTCATTGGTATAATAATGCACAGAGGTTTTCAGGGGATCCTTTTAAATCCTTAAAATTAGCTGAAGTGATTGAGAAGAGTTTCCAAGATATTGCTACAACCCCCTACCTTTTGTTAATGAATGGAGTAGATCACCTAGAAGCACAAGAAGACCTTCTTCCTATATTAGATGAAGTAAACAGTAATCTTCCATCTCAAAAAATGATAAAACAAATTGCAATGGATGAGTATTTGAATAATGTTCGAAATTTCATTGTAGAAGATAATATAGTTCTAGAAACATATACAGGAGAGCTGAGACACGGGAAAGATAAAAGGATTCTTCAGGGAACCCTGTCTTCTAGAGTCTATTTGAAGGTTTTGAATTCCAGAGCTCAAAATTTTATGGAAAATATTCTAGAGCCTCTATATTCCATGATATGGATTGCCGGAGCACATAAAGAATACCCTATGGATTTCATTAGACATCTATGGAAAAGTTTAATAAAAAATCATCCCCATGATAGTATTTGTGGGTGTAGTATTGATGAAGTTCATGAGGCTATGGAAGATCGATATAAAAGGTTTTTTCTACAAGCAGAGGATTTGGGAAACAGGGCGAAACAGTTTCTCATGACTAAAATAAACAGAGAAAATCTTGCTAATAAAGATTACCTGATCTCTATTTTTAATACAGTGGAGAGTTTTAGATCCGGTATTATTAAAGTTGATCTTATATTTCCTGTAGAAGAGAATGTATCAAATTTTGAAATCTTAAATTCAGAGAATATAGTTATACCATACTCTATTTTAGATAAAGGGAAAAAACATATGAATATGTTTACCCCTATTAATCTGCCAGGTACAAAAGAAGTTGATTTTTATGAAGTATTAATGAAGGTTCAAGATATTCCACCAGCAGGTTTCAGCACTTATATTGTCAAAAAAACCAAAAAGACCAAAAAAACAGCCGGAAATATAACTAATAATATAGAAAATAATCAATTACCTTTTGAAATGGAAAACAGCTATATTAAAATCACTATAAATTCTGACGGGAAAACAGATCTAGTTTTTAAAGAAACAGGTAAAATATATAAAGATATAATAAGCCTTGAAGATACTGAAGATTGTGGTGATTCATATGTTTATTTAAAGTCAAAAAATTCAAGAACATACTCTTCCATGGATTTGAAACCTAAAATTATAGAGCGGATAAATAATCAATTTTATTCAAGTTTTACATTGAGGTATAATTTATGCCTACCTGAGGGATATAACCATATTTCTCATAAAAGAAGTGAAGATTTTGTACTAAACAGAGTGGACATTAAATTTTCTATCGATAGTGAACAGCCTATGTTATTTATAGATTTCTCTATCGATAATAGGTCGGAAAATCACAGACTAAGAGCCCTTATAAATACAGGTATAAAAACAGATTTTACCAGTGCGTCAACACCTTTTGACATTATTAGACGGGATAGAAGAGATGTTTTTAATGGTATCAAAAATGGGACTCAGCCCAATTCAGGATTTGTCTGTATTGATAATGAAAAAGAGGGAATTGCTCTGTTTAATAAAGGTCTATATGAATATGAACATTTAACAGAAAACGATGGTTTTATCGCTTTAACACTATTAAGAGCTAACGGTAAAATAAGTATTGGAGCTTTGGGAGAGCAGTGGAAAGTCCCTGGGAATCAATGTTTAAGAACAATAAACACCTCCATGGCAATTATGCCTTATCAGGGGAACTGTACATCATCGGAAATAACAAAAATTTATAAAGAATATCAGACACCTTTATTGTCTAGTTTTTTGCCCGTTGATTTAAAGAAGTTTTCAGGTGGTAGGGTTGCCGTTCAAGATTCCAGCATAGCTGAAGTTTTTTATCGGGAAGATAAATATCCAAAAATTCAGTTGGATAGAGAAGAGAATTTTCTAAATATAAACGGCAAAAAAGTTGTAATCTCCGCTATTAAAAGGGCTGAGGTCGATAACTGTTTAATAGTCAGATTGTATAATACATCAGATGAGATAAACAGATTTTCAATAAGTTATTTTAAGAACATTTCAGAACTCAAAGAAGTTAGTCTCGATGAAAAAGAGATAGGATCAATTGGTTTTAATAACAGGGAATCAGAACAGATTCAAATTATGGGTAAGGAAATTTTTACCCTGGCAATAAGATAAAAATATAAGGTGGTACTTAAGCATGACATCAATTTATATGCTTAATTTAATTGGAGAAAAATTGTAATGGCTAAATTATATGAAAAAATTGTAAATCAGATAAAAGACTCGATAAAAAAAGGGGAACTCAAAGAGGATGATAAACTTCCTACAGAAGTAGACCTAGCTGAAAAATTTAATGTAAGCCGTATAACTTCCAAAAGAGCCTTAGAAGAGCTGAGGTTACAGGGTTTTATCTATCGTATCCAGGGAAGTGGTAGTTTTGTTGCAAATATCGGTTCTGATACAAAAAATGATTCATCTACTAATAGTGAAACCAATCGGATAGCAATAGTTTTACCATTTGAAGAGTCTCAGGGTGGGGCTATAAATATTATTAAAGGTGCCTCTGAAGTTTTAAATAAGAATAACTGTACACTTACGATACATAGTATTCAGAGCGATCTTGATTCTGAAAAGAAAATTTTAAACCAGCTCTATGAGGATGGAACCAGAGGAATCATATATTATCCCCAATCGGACTTTCGTAATTTTGAAATGATAAATAAATTATATATGAACAATTTCCCTATAGTAACCATTGATAAATATTTTGAGTGTATACCAATAAGCTCAGTTGTCTCTGACAATATGAAAAGTTCCTGTATCGCAACTAAACATCTTATTGATTTAGGGCATAAAAAGATAGCTTTTATTAGTGATGAAACAATCGAAAGTGCCCATTCCATTAGACACCGTTATTTTGGATACTGCAGAGCACTTAAGGATAATGATATTGTTATAGACGAAAGTTTTGTAAAACTGGGATTCCTTAAAGATATATCTAAAGAAGATACTACAGCCCGTTACGGTGAGATTATCCAAGAACTTATGAATCAGGACGTAACAGCTGTTGTATGCATAAATGATTATGTTGCTTCTTTATCTATGCGAGCTGCAATCAATGCGGGATTCAGTATCCCAGGGCAAATATCAATCGTTGGATATGATGATATTGAACTTGCCAGTCATCTGCAGATACCTTTAACTACAGTAGCTCAGGATTTTAATAGTATGGGACGAATAGCTGCTGAACTACTTATTGAAAATATTGCCGGAGAACATAATGAAAAAAAAGTTGTACTACCTACAGAATTGATAATAAGAAGTTCAACAAGGAAGATTGAGGATGAATAATAATCCTAATGTTCTATTAATCCATCTTGATCAGTTAAGATGGGACTGCCTTTCTATATATGGAAACAGACAGATAAAAACACCAAATATTGATCTCTTATCTAGGCACTCCACAGTTTATGATAATCACTTTTGTTCATATCCTGTCTGTACTCCATCCCGTTATTCTCTTTTGTCCGGGCTTGATGTCCAGGACCATAAAGGATGGGATAATCGTTGTACTCTTAAGGATGATATCCAAACCTGGCCAAAACTATTAAGGCAGAATGCTTACCGTACAACTGCTGTAGGCAAGATGCATTTTACACCAACATATCTCGATGTAGGATTTGACGAGATGATTTTATGTGAACAGGATGGGCAGGGCAGATGGGATGATGATTATCACAAAGACCTGATGTCCAAAGGAAAAATTGATCTATTGGATATTATGGATCAAAGGTCTGAATACCGTGAAAAGGCAGATGATTCCTATTGGTCTACATTTGGAACAAAAGAGAATAATCTGGAAGCAGAATTGGCATCCTCGGGTTGGATTGCCCAAAAGGCTATAGAGAAATTAGAAAACTGGAATGTCCATTCAGAATGTCTGATGGTTGGATTTGTAAAACCCCACCATCCTTTTGATCCTCCTGCACCCTGGAGCACAATGTATAATCCCTCAGATATGGAGATTCTAGACGGTTGGACAGAAAGTTGTCTGCCTAGAGATTTAGATTATGACAAGGGATATTTTGATAACAGATCACTTAATAAAGAAGCTCTAAAGACTGTTCAGGCCGCTTATTATGGTTGTATATCAGAAATTGATTCCTATATTGGAAAGTTTGTGCAGATACTAAAAAAGAAAGAGATATATGATAATACTACGATTATTTTAACCTCGGATCACGGAAGTTATGTAGGGTATCATCATCTTCTTCTAAAATCTAATCATATGTATGACCCTTTAATGAGAATTCCCCTGTGCATTAAATCTGTAAACCAGAAGAAACCGTTAAAGAATTCGATACTAAGCAGTAATGATATTATTGCATCAGAAATTTTAAAAGAATGTAATATTCGCCATAAAAGTTTCAATAAATCTCTAAATCACAAAAACCAATACGTTTTTGCACATTCTAATAATGGAAAAATGACAATGGTTAGAAGTGAAAATTATAAACTTCTGTGGAATAACGACAATAAAATCCCGCTGTTTTTTGATCTGAAAAACGATGACAACGAGATCCATGATCTTTCTAATAATAAAGACCTACAAGGAATTATCAAAGAACATATAAATGCCCTTCATTCCTGGCAGGGTAAGGATTTTCATGGAAACCAGATAGCCTATTTAAATGAGACAATTGATACAGCTGATAAGGATAGAAGAGAATCCACTATTGAATATTATAAAAACATATTTGAAAGGACAAACAATAAATGATTAAATTAGATTTAACAGGGAAGATTGCAGTTGTAACCGGTGCAAGTGGAGAACTAGGCCGGGTAATTAGCCGAACCCTCGCAGACGCAGGTGCATCAGTTGCCCTTCATTATTATAAAAGTAAAGATAAAGCCCAGATTATAGCAGATGAAATAATCGCAGCTGGTGGTCGGGCTATAGTTGTTCAGGCAGATGTCAGTGATAAAGATTCTGTTTTTGCAATGCGTGATAAAGTTACAGCAGAATTTGGTCCAGCAGATATAATAATCAACAATGCAGTACAACAATATGATTGGAAACATGTATTGGAACAGGATCCAGCAGATTATGAAAGTCAATTCAAGACAAGCGTATTGCATAATCTATTTATGACCAAGGCATTTGTACCGGATATGATCAAAAAGAAATACGGTAGGGTTATAGCTACAAATACTGAATGTACAATGCAGTGTCAGCCTAATCAATCAGCGTATATTTCCGGAAAAGGTGGACAGGATCGACTTTTACGGGTTTTGGCTAAGGAAATTGGTGAACATGGAATAACTGTAAACCAGGTTGCTCCTGGATGGATGATAAGTGATCAGTATCGTGAAAAACCAGCCGACGACGCCCATTATATTAAAAATGTACCACTTGGCCATAGGGGAGAAGATCAAGAGATCGCAAATGCTATCTGTTTTCTCGCTTCTGATATGGCTTCATTTATTACAGGGGTTTATCTGCCGGTGTGTGGTGGGAATGTGATGCCTGGTCTATGATATACGATGAATATTTTACTATAGAACAGATAAAGTTAAGATTAGAAGAGTTGGCATTATGGCGATATAGGGATCGGTTTCAAATAGATAATATTTCATTCCAGTTAGCAGGAACGAAAGAACCTAGCCCAGCCTCTGATAACAGATGGAATGAAATAACTACAGGATTTAAATGGGAAGGCCGGGATGTTTATGCCTGGCTAAAAATGAACATAAAAATTCCCAAAGGATGGGAGAACAAAGATACTCTCGGTATTTTTGATTTTGGAAATACCGGTGATGGTTCTAATTCTGGTTTTGAATCACTATTAATGATTGATAACAGATCATTTCAGGGTGTAGATCAGAATCATAAAGAGGTTTTTTTATCAGATGTTGTTAATCCCGGTGAAAACAGAGAGTTTCTATTTCTTCTTTGGTCAGGATTAGAAGGTGGCGGACCACATATCTCTCAGGAACATAAAATAAATGAGGCGTCCCTGGCATGGTTAGATCCAGATACAGATGATCTTTATTATTGGTATTTAACAGCAATTGAAACAATTGAAGCCCTTAATGAAAACCAAACAGAATACAATTTTATTCTGAATTTATTAGAGCGCTCATTTCTTCTTTTAGACTGGTCAGAACCTGGTTCATCTTCGTTTTATGACTCGGTAATAAAAGCGGGAAATCTTTTCAAAAAAGGAATCGAAAACACCGATAAAACTAATGCCCCAACTATTTCATGTATTGGCCATGCCCATATTGACGTGGCCTGGTTATGGAGATTACGTCATACTAGAGAAAAATCAGTTAGAACATTTTCAACTGCCCTCAGGTTGATGGATCGATATCCTGAATATGTTTTTTTGCAGACCCAACCCCAGTTATACGAATATCTTAAAGAGGATAATCCAGAGATATATGGTCAGATAAAAGACCGAGTAAAACAGGGGCAGTGGGAGCCCGATGGTGTTATGTGGCTGGAATCTGACTGTAACCTTGTTAGTGGAGAGTCTCTTGTTAGACAAATGCTCTTTGGTACTCGGTTCTTTCAACATGAATTTGGAATAAACTGCTCATCTCTATGGCTACCTGATGTTTTTGGGTTTACTGGAGCGTTACCTCAAATAATGAAACAGTTTGGAATAGATACATTCATGACAACAAAAATCAGTTGGAATCAATATAATCGCTTCCCAAATGATACGTTTAATTGGAGAGGATTTGATGGATCAGAAGTTCTGGCTCATATGATTACAACACCAATGTCAAATAACAACATCTATACATATAATGCTGATACAGATCCAGCAAGCCTAATTGGTGTATGGAACGCATATCGCCAGAAAAGACTAAATCAGAATCTTCTGGTTTGTTTTGGATATGGTGATGGTGGTGGTGGACCAACTAGGGAAATGATAGAGAGAATTAAACGGGCAGATAAAATGCCAGGTCTACCTAAAGTAAAATTCGAAAGCTCTAAAAATTATTTTTCAAAACTACAAAAGACAATAGAAGAGAGCGATCAGAAGGTTCCGGTTTGGGATGGAGAATTATACCTGGAAAAACATAGAGGTACTTATACCAGCCAAGCAAAAACTAAACTAAATAACCGAAAAACTGAACTTGGATTACGACGGACTGAGATCCTCAGTGTAACATCGGTACTGTTACAAAATGATTGGAAACTTTATAAACAGGAAAAAATAAATGAACTCTGGAAAATAGTATTAAGAAATCAGTTCCATGATATTATTCCAGGTACATCAATTAAAGAAGTTTATGACGATAGCCAACTTGAATATGAATCTGTTTTCAGAGGATTATCAGAAATTCAGGATATCTCTTTACCAATGTTAAAGGCCAATTCTGATACCTATACAGTATTCAATTCAGGATCTTCAGAATCTAGTGAAATCATTTCTATCTCCTCTAAAGATAATATAGAGGCATGGCAGGATCAGATGAATAGACCACTACAGGCTGTTAAAACTGGATCAAACTGGTTAATATTTATAGAAAACATACCTTCTATGGGTTGGATTACAATATCTCCAACGTCAAATAATATGGGTAAAACAAACCCCATTCCCACTGTTTTTAACTATGGAAATAGCAGTTTAAACACTCCTTTTTATCTAATTACTTGGAATAAAACAGGGCAGATAGAAAAAATATACGATAAAGAGAACAAGAGAGAGGTTCTTACTAAAGATTCTTATGGAAATGAGCTTCAAGTTTTTGATGATAGACCAATGCACGGTAAAGATGCATGGGGTCTTGAACTCTACTATCAGGGAAAACATAACATTGTAGATGAACTAATTAGTTCAACTTTCTCTGTTGATGGTTCACTTAGATGCACTGTTAGCTTTAAGTGGAAATACAACCTTTCAATAATAGAGCAGAATATTCATTTTTACAGGGATTCAAAACGTATTGATTTTGAAACACAAGTGGATTGGCAGGAAACAAGAAAATTACTTAAAGTTGCATTTCCAGTTGATATTCGAGCTCTAGATGCTACCTATGATATGCAGTTTGGAAATATTAAGAGACCTACCCATTGGAATACAAGTTGGGATTTAAGTCGCTTCGAAGTTTGTGCTCATCAGTGGGCAGATTTGTCCCAGAGAGATTATGGAGTAAGTCTGCTTAACGATAGTAAATATGGATATGATATACACGATAATATTATGAGACTATCACTTTTAAAATCACCAATTTTTCCTGATACGGAAGGGGATAAGGGTATTCAAAAATTTACTTATTCTCTACTTCCTCATAAAGGGGACTGGGATACTGGTGGAACAATAAAAGCAGCATGGCAACTAAATGATCCATTAACAGTAATGACCGGGAGTTTTTCTAAAAAATCAGGTCAGGTTATTGATCTGCAGGGCTCTGGAATACTTATAGATTCCATAAAAAAAGCTGAAGACTCTTCATCTATAATTATTAGGCTTCATGAATCAATTGGTGGTAGTGGTAAAGCAGAAATAACAAGTCCTTTCACTATAACTAGCTGGCAGGAAGTAGATATGAAAGAGATACCGATTGCCGATGAACATTTTGATAAAATTATCCAATTAAGTTTTAGACCATATGAGATTAAAACTCTAAAGATAAAAATTGAAGGTATTGAATAATATGAAAGTAAAAATAAATCTACACAGGAGAATTAAATGAAATACAACAGATGTGGGCGAAGTGGTATCAAACTTCCAGCAATATCCCTAGGCTTATGGCATAACTTCGGAGAGTTAAACTCATACCAGAATTCCAAAGAATTATTAACAGGATCTTTTGATCTTGGTATCAACCATTTTGATCTTGCCAATAATTATGGACCGCCCCTTGGTGCAGCAGAAAATACATTAGGTAAAGTATTAAAAAACGAACTTAAAGACCATAGGGATGAACTGTTTATCTCAACAAAAGCCGGTCATAAGGCCTGGGATGGTCCATTTGGAGATTGGGGATCAAGGAAACATCTTATCTCTAGTCTGGATCAAAGTTTATCCCGATTAGGTTTGGATTATGTTGATCTTTATTATCATCACAGACCAGACCCTGATACTCCTATAGAGGAAACTATGGGAGCACTTAATGACATAGTTAAACAGGGGAAAGCGTTGTATGTTGGAATTTCAATGTACAGAGCTGATCAAGCAAAAAAGGCTATTGATGAACTAAGAAAACTGGGAACACCATGTTTGATACATCAGCCAAATTATTCCATGTATGACAGATGGGTAGAAGATGATTTACTAGATCTACTTGTTGATGAAGGGGTGGGATGTATACCATTTATGCCACTTCAGCAGGGTCTATTAACCGATAAATATTTAAAGGGTATTCCTGCAGATTCAAGGGCGGCAAAAGATTCTGGATTTCTTAAAAAAGATCAGGTTAGTGAAGAAGTGATAAAAAAATCTCTGCTACTAAAAGACTTAGCAATTGAGAGAGGTCAAACTTTAGCGCAAATGGCTTTAGCCTGGGTACTAAGAGATGGGAAAGTTACATCTGCACTTATTGGAGCAAGTAGAATAAGTCAGGTTGAAGAAAATGTAAAAGCTTTAGAAAACCTGGAATTTTCAAATGATGAATTACAGATAATAAACTCTATTCTTAAATAATAATTAGAGGTATGGGACTATATGAATTTAGTAGAAAAGATAAAATCAGATAACCGCTTAGATGATGTTTTAAATCGAAGCAAAAAAATACTGTCCACAGGTTTTAATGCTGGAGACGGGTACGGAGAGGTCTGGATCCGGGATCTGGCCACATTTATTGAACTATCCTGTGAGGTTTATGCCAAGGAAGAGATTAGGCAGTCATTACTTCTGTTTTTTATTTTTCAGAGAGAAGATGGAAATATTATTGATGGATACACTCCAAAAGAGATGGCAAATATCGATTATGAGTACATTCATGTCCCAGGAACCACAGAATATGTAGGTCATAAAAACACTGTTGAAACTGATCAGGAAAGTTCTTTGATACATTCAGTTTGCCTCTATATAGAAAAAACTGGAGATCGAAGTATTTTAACTGAAATAGTTAACGGAGAAACCGTTTCCCGCAGAATAGAGATGGCTATGGAATACTTAATGGCAGATCGTTATGCAGAGAAATATGGACTGTTATGGGGCGGGACTACAGCTGATTGGGGTGATGTGCAACCTGAACATGAATGGGGTGTAGTTCTTGATGAATCAAGTCATAGGGCTATTAGCATTTATAATAATGCTCTATTCATTGTTGCCTTAAATGGATATTTGGACATTATAAAACCCGATGAAAAATCCAGGAAGAAGTGGGAAGCCATTCTCAAAAAATTAAAAAATAATGTTCACGAGTTTTTATGGGATAAAAAGAGAAGAAAATTTATCCCACATATTTACCTTGAAGGATCACCTTTTCCAGAGGATCTAGATGAAGATGAAATTTATTATCATGGTGGTACAGCTGTTGCAATACAGGCTGGATTATTAAGCCAAAATGAAATCATTTTTGCAAACAGAAGAATGGTAGAAAATGTTATAAAATCCGGGGCAGGTTCCATCGGTTTGACTATCTATCCTCCCTATCCAGAAAATTCTTTTAAAAACCCTATGATGGCAAAACAATATAGCTATCAAAATGGTGGAGACTGGACCTGGTTTGGTGGCCGTATGATACAGGAACTAATCAGAAACGGATTTATAGGAGAAGCTTATACTGAGCTGATTCCTATGGTTGACCGGGTTATAAAGAATGATGGTTTTTATGAGTGGTATACTGTTGATAACAAAGCAATGGGTTCAGGAACTTTTAGAGGATCAGCAGGTGTTCTAGGGAAGGCCATCCAGATGTTACAGGAATGGGTCGATAAAAATAGTAATAAAAAAGAGGTTTAACATGATACAAAATTATCCCGAATTAAAGGGTAAAACAGCTATAATAACAGGTGCTCAGAAGGGTCTAGGTAGAGGAATCTCCCAGGTTTTAGGCGAAATGGGTATGAAGTTGGTATTAACATCAAGATCAGAACAAACAGGACAGGAATTTGTAAAAGAATTAAGAGATAAAGGTATTGAAGCTATCTGGGTTTCTGCTGATCTTCAGAAGATGTCAGATGCAAAAAAAGTACTTCAGGCAGCAGAAGATAACTTTGACATCCCTTACCTTCTAGTTAATAATGCAATTTTACCAGTAGATAAAAGATATAAAACTATGTCCTTTACCGAGGAAGTTTTTGACGAGTGTTTGGTTGGAAATCTTAGGATATTCCATCACCTATCTTATCTGGTTTATAGTAAAATGATCCAAGTAAAAAAGGGAAACATAGTTAATATTTCATCTGTAGGTACCTTAAGACCACATAGAAACATGTTAGCTTATGATATGAGTAAAGGTGCAATGGACGCTTTTACAAGGGGTCTCAGTCTCGATCTAGCCCCTTATGGTATCCGTGTTAATTCTCTAGCACCGGGAGCCATAGGAAGTACGGATGCAAAGGATAACCGGTTGAAAACTCAAGATGGAATTCCTCTTGGAAGAATGGGAACAACAGAAGAGATGGGTAGATGTGTTGCCTTTCTAGCATCTGATTCAGCTTCTTATATAACAGGTCAAACAATATTTGCAGACGGTGGATTAACAACTCAATTAACCCCTCCTGGAATATTTATCTAATAAAATTATAAAAAAATATAAAAGGATATAAAAATGAATAATTTAACTATAACAGATGTGAAAGTTTGGGCAACATCTCCAGCAGGAACTCCTTTAGTTGTTGTAAAAATATTAACAAATGATCCAGAAATATTTGGTATCGGCTGTGCTACTTTTTCATGGCGGTATACAGCTGTCATTACTATACTTGAGGACTACCTTAAACCATTTGTTATAGGAAAGGATCCATCAAATATCACTGATATCTGGAACAGTATTAATGTTAATGCCTACTGGAGAAACGGGCCAGTTATGAATAACGCCATGAGTGGTATTGATATGGCTCTCTGGGATATTAAGGGTAAAGTAGCCAACATGCCCTGTTACGATTTATGGGGTGGTAAAAGCAGAGTTGGTGCTACTATCTACGTTCATGCAGACGGTAAATGTAAAGAGGAACTTCTAGACAGAGTAGAAGAGTTCAGAGAGCGAGGCTTTACCCATATCCGATGCCAATTAGGAGGTTATCAGGGACTACTCGATGAAAATAAAATCCCCGGTAAAAAATTATTTGGAGAAGCAGCCTATTTCGATGAAAAGGAAAAACTCTATCTAATTCCTGAAATGTTCGAATACCTACGATCAAAAGTTGGGCCATCAGTAGAATTCCTCTACGATGTCCATGAAAGACTAATGCCAACAGACGGTGTCTGGCTTGCAAAAGCTTTAGAACCCTACAGACTCTTTTTTCTAGAAGATCTTTTTGCCCCCGAAGACTGGGAGTGGTTTAGAAGAGTTAGAGAACAAAGTGCTATACCCCTAGCTATGGGAGAACTATTCAGCCATCCCAATACAATAAAATCCATGATAGACGAACGCTTATTTGACTTCCTCCGTATACATCCATCAGATATAGGAGGAGTAACTCCATGTCTAAAACTTGCAGATATATGTGCAGATAAGGGAATAAGAACAGCCTGGCACGGCCCTGGTGATCTAACACCAATAGGACTAACAGCATCTGTTCACATGGATATAAATAAAAACAACTTCGGTATCCAGGAATGGGCTTTTAGATCAGAACTAGAACATGAGATATTTGAAGGAATACCTGAAATAAATGGAAATATGGTTATTCCCAATAATAAACCAGGCTGGGGAATAAACTTCAATGAAAAACTAGCAAATAAATACCCAGCAGAAGTAAAGCCAACAAAATGGACCCTTGCAAGAAGAGCTGACGGTAGTATGGGACGGCCTTAAGTTTAATATTGATAAAGAACTCATTCCACATGGGAACAACGTGGGGATAGGCATGAACACAGTAAAGTACACAAATAAATGCTCTGTTATCATTAGGTGATTAGAAAAGTGTTCTTGCTAGTACTGTTGGTATTAGTAGGACTACTTCGTATAAACATTTAAAGGATAACTAATATAATAACGTTCCATTATTCATTGTATATCCCTTATTTCTGTTTATATGGAAACGATGTAAATGGATATAAATCTAACATAGATTGTAAAACTAATTAGAGCAGTACATATAACTAGATAAATAATACGTATATCGATAAACTATGCTGTTTAGGATGTGAAATATAGAGAAAACAAGTGATGTAATATGTTAAATAGATAAAAATTTATTAGTATACTGTAAGTTCATTAGGCTATAAAATGTCTATGAACAAGGAAAATATATGAAAGAAAAAATAATAATTATTTTATTTACTTTAACATTTAGTTTATATGGACAAGTTTCAGAATATTCAGAAATTCAAATAACGCCACAAGAAAATTGGAAGATAAATAATCAAAATTATCAAATTTTGAAAACTGTAATTACTGGAAATGCTTTATATACCATTCAACTCATTGTAGAGTCAAAACCTACAATGGAAGGAAAAAGTAAAGATTTTGCTATGGAAGTCGCAAAATATGCAATTAAAAATGGATATTTGAGTAATGCATTAAAATATAATAATTACAGTAATCAGTTTCACATTTATGATTCACTGATTGGTATTGTTTTGATGCATATAGATGATCCAATTAACAATACTGTTTCAGGAAGTAGATTCGCTTTCAATAAAGAAGAATTAAATAATGTCTCAGTAAAAAATGAACTTATTTCATCGAAATTTAAAGATAAAGAAAAAAATGAATTAATAAAAAAAATAAAAGATATAATTGATAATAGATATTTCGAAGATTTAATCGATTTATATTCTCCAAACGCATTAGATGATATTGATATTGAAGATACAAAATTGAAAACAACCATGAATTTTAGTTTAGCTAAAGAAATGGAAATCCTAGATAATAGTTTTCTTGTATATATTGATATCAAAAGTGGAATAAAAGGATTTGATTTTTATATTCCTATAAAAATAACAACTATTTCAAAACCTAATAAAGAATTTAATGCTTATATTAAAGTAGTTATAGTAGATGATGAACCTGAATATGGAATCTATAATATTCAATTAAATTTTCCTAATTCTGAAGATTATAATTCATTAGTATTAGTAGGTGATATTAATGTGCCTATTAAACAACGATAAAATTATTATGCCTTTTAACTTATTCACTATTTAACAAACTGTTGGAAAAGCAAAGTTATTGTCACAGTCTATGCATAAAAAATGCAAAGACTCCGCCAACCCTACGGGACAAACTTTCTTCTCAACAGGACGTTATATGGATTCAGGTACGGCCTAACAACATCACGGACACTTTTCTAAGGACATCGCTTACAGTTTAAGACATGGAAATACCCTTAAAAGGAGTTAGCCGTGTCTTGGAAGGAGATGTCAGTCATGGAACAAAAAGAAGAATTTATTTTACTATGGAAATCTGGGAAATATACAGTCACTAATTTAACTAAAATGTTTGATATTAGTAGATCCACCGCATACAAGTTTATTGATAGGTATAAAGAGTTTGGTTTCCCAGGATTAAAAGAAAAAGATAAGACTCCAATACATATGCCAAATAAAACACCAGAACTCTTTGTAAAGAAAATAATTGAATTAAGAGGGAAACATAAAAGCTGGGGACCACGAAAGTTATTAGTTCTATTAGAAGCTGAATTTCCAAATTGCACACTCCCAAAAGAATCTACAGTTAGCCTTATATTAAAAAGAAATGGATTGGTTAAATCTAGAAAAATTAGAACTAGGACAGAACCTAAGAAACCAATATTTGATCCCAAGAAATGTAATGAGGTTTGGAGTGCTGATTTCAAAGGTAAGTTTAGAATGGGTAACAAAATATACTGTCACCCGCTCACTATCGTAGACTCCTACAGTCGTTATGTCTTTAGTGCTAAAGGTATGCTAAACCCTAATACAAAGGGCTCTAAGGCTGAATTTATCAAAGTTTTTAGACATTATGGATTACCCGAACAGATTCATACAGACAATGGATCTCCCTTTGCACACGTAAGATCTTTAGGTCGATTATCTAAATTAGGAGTTTGGTTTATGGAGCTAGGAATTAAACCTGTATTCTCAGATCCTGCAAGTCCACAGCAAAATGGGAGGCACGAAAGAATGCACCGAGATTTGAAGGGTGAAGCAACTAGACCTCCTGGTAAAAACCTTCAGGCACAACAAGTAAAACTTAATCATTTTATTAGAGAATATAATGACTTGAGACCACATGAAGCTCTTGGAATGAGAACTCCGACTGCTGTTAATATTAGATCAGATAAAAAATATCCTGGAAAAATAGAACCATGGATGTATCCAAAAGAATATACTGTAAGGAGGGTAACTAATAATGGTGCCATTAGAATAGGAAAGGCAGAATGGATGTTTATCACATCAGCTCTAGCTGGCAAAGAATTGGGTTTTAACGAGCTTGGAAATAGAATATATGAGATCTATTTTAGGCAATTCTTCCTAGGATATGCAGATATGAAAGACCTCAAAGTATATGATATAATGAAGTATAATAATGAGTTAAAACTGTAAGCGATGCTGTTAGAAAAGTGTCCGCGATGTATCATACAGTTCATCAAAGGTGCGGAAGTCTAATCTATACCAGATTTTTATACGTGACCTAAACTTTTATATGCTATAAGATTTAGGAAATATTGATGTCTCGTTCAAAATCATTTAATTATTAGGTAAAAATAGTACCTTAAAAATGATCTTAAAGTAAGGAATAAAATTGAAACAAAGAAAATTATATCAAGAATTCCCATATTATTCTCAATGGATTTCAAGTAACTTAGTCGGTGATATAATTAATGGAAATATAAAAGCAGTTGATGATCCATTATGGAAATCTTCAGGGGCAATAACACCAGATGAATATGATTTTTGGGCAAAAAATATTTGTGGTATGGCTTGTTTAAAAATGATTTTAGATTATTGTAAAATTAAATCACCTCCATTAATAGAGTTAGCAAAAGAATGTACTTTGTATGGAGGATATAAAATTCAGTATGATGATGTAGATGGGTTATTTTATGTTCCTTTTACAAAATACTTAAAAGAAAGATTTGAATTAGAATCTCTATCTGTCTCTCCATTATCTATAAATGAAATCTCAACTGAAACTTTAAAAGGAAATATTTTTATAGTTTCAGTACATTATTTAATTAGAAAACCTAATATATTATATTCAGGAAAAAAAGGTGGACATCTTGTTGTTATCACAGGAGTAGATACATCTGAAAAATGTTTTTATATAAATAATCCCTCAGGAAATTCAGTTTCTAGTCAGAAGAACTTTAAAGTTGATTTCAATCTATTTGAAAAATATTTTGCAGGAAGAGGGATATTAATTAATCCAAGGTAAAAAGATAATAATCGTTGTGAAATTTGAGGTTAAACGTCAATGATTGGGATTTAACCCAAGTATGGATCAGACCGTTTTGGGGTACATATCGTGCATGAAAAATACAAGATATGCGCCAATCCTTCCACTTCGTTTCAGGCACAAGCCGGCAGCTCATACAGGTGTTAAATCCACTTTAGGGTATCAGTTGATTATTTTCTATACTATGTGTTTCGTATAATCATAAATGGGTAAAATAGGGGTTAGTATAAAACAATGAGGATTAATGGTTTAATTGACAAATATTACAATTAATTAGTATTTGTCTGACCAGAAAAGAAATAGTAATAAAATAAACAACAGAAGCACATTCAAGTATAATTAATAATTTTAATAAAATTCATAAGTATTAAATAATAAGCTAGTCATAAAAAATTAATCTACGATTATCAGGAGAATTATATCACTCTTGCATTTTGAATATATACTACTTGAGTAGTATATAAAAATAATATTTAGAAATATATTATACTAGTGATATCTAAAAGCAAAGTACGAGTAAATTCTAAAAAATATCAAAATTTATTTAATTGAAATTTAAAGGAGTTACAATTGGAACTATTAGAAGTTTCTCATAAGATAAAAGAATTATTTTCTGAGTTCAATATAAAGAATCATCCTGGATCTCAGATTGGTATTATCCACAAGGGGAATTTAATTTTCGAATATGCTTATGGATTAGCAGATTTAGAACGTGGTACAAAAATTACTTGTGATACTATTTTTGATATCGCATCTATTTCCAAGCAATTTGTAGCTTATGGTATTTTACTATTACAAAATGATGGATTATTAGAACTAGATGATAGTCTACATAAATATTTCCCAGATTTCCCTCAATTAACTCGGCAAAATAAATTAAAAAACTTATTAAACCATACCTCAGGAATTCAGGATTATATGGATTTGATGGAGTCTGAAAGTATGTCTGAATCAAATATGTATCAGGATGCAGATATTATGAAACTAATTGTCTTAAGTAAACTAGAAGACGAACCTGGAGAAAAGTTCACATATTCAAATTCAAACTATTTCTTATTAGCTCAAATAATTGAGATTGTGGCAAAAGTATCTTTTCCAGAATATATGAATACTAAAATTTTTAATCCATTAGGAATGAATAATACTACATTTTATAATGATCATAAACAAATAATACCAAATCGTGCACTCAGTTATAGTACTATTAAAGATGGTAAACATGAGAATTTTCCTTACATTTTCAATATTGTAGGTGATACAGGTCTTTTGACAAACGTTCATGATTTAGCTAAATGGGATAATTGCTTTTTTCAATCGAATAGTACGCTAATAAACTGTAAACTCCACGGGGAACTACAGAAAAAGAGCAACCTTAATAATGGTGATAAAATAAATTATGGTTATGGGTTGTTCGTTGATGATTTCTCTGGATTTAAGACCATAAACCATGATGGTGCTGCCGCAGGATATCGATCAGAGATGCTCCGATTCCCACAAAAAGATATTACCATTATATCTTTATCGAATTTCTCTGGTATGAAACGAGTAGTCTATGAAATTGGTGAAATATTATTAGGAAATTATTAGAAATGATTATACCGAATTATTTAACTAGAATTGCTCCAATAGGTGAATATCCATTTGTTTCTCTCAATGAGATATCAATTGAAGAAGCAAATAGTATTAAAAAAAAACATTGTAAGAGAAATAATATTGGAGACTTTTATGCTGACGATGAATATTTATTGCATAGAAGGGAAATAGAACATTGGATATATAAAAGCCTGAAAGATAAAGGTGGGACACCACAAAGTACTGTTCCTGTGTACATGATATTAGGAGAACCCAAAGAAGGTGAGACAGATATAAGGATCGATATACAAAAAAATGGAATTGAATATCGTATAGAAATTAATGAAATAGATATATCAACGATTTCATTTACTTATCCAGATAGTATGTATGAATTAGAATATGATGAAGAAGGTCATATTATTGGTGGAAGAAGAACTAATAACCCAAAAGTATATTTATATAATGAGCTTGAAGAATTAATTATTCAAAAGAAAGTCTTAAATTATGAATTCTATATAGAAGCACAGGTATGGGATAATGAAACATTACAAAAAATATGGAATGAAAAGAGATATAAAGTGATCTAAAAGAATATAATAAGAAATAAACCCCAGTGGTAGACGAGCTTTTGGAATATTACTTATCCACTCTAATGATAGATCAATAACTATCTTATTAGTTGGTTATTGTAATTGCCTTATGTAAGTTATCATTCTTATTTATCTCATTTAGAATCAAACCAGCAACATCAGCTCTAGAAATTTGAGAAGTTTTTGCCTTTATTCTTTCACCAACTTTATACATTCCAGTAGGTACTGAATCGGTTAATCCACTAGGTCTAATAATTGTCCAATCTAATTTGCTCTCTTTTACATAAGTTTCCTGTAATTCGTGATCCTGTCGTATACTTTTCATCAAAACTGCAAAAAAGAACTTATTAATCAGTGAAAGATCATTCCAGCTTTCACCAACACCCATAGCTGTCATGACTATTAAACGCTTTAATTTATGTTGTTTCATAGCATCTATGATATTTGCAGTACCCTTAGATCTGATTTTTGTTTGTTTTAAATTTTTACCAGATCCTAATGTACAGATAACTGCATCTTGACCTATAACCCCTTGGGATACGTTTTCAAGATTTAAAGCATCTCCAGTTATTAAAGTTAAATTATCATGTTTAATACTCATTCTATCTGGATTTCGTATAAAAGCAGTAACTAAATGATTTTGCTCAAGAGCTTGTGTGACTACATCCATTCCAGTTTTACCTGTTGCACCAAAAACTATTATTTTCATAAAAACACTCCTTATTACGATATATTATATCGGTTTAGTTAAAGTATAACTCATTTACTTTTTTGCAGTACCAAGAGCAAAGTCGTAAATAGTACTTCCTCGCATTATCTGAAAACCAATAATCGCAGATACTGCAGCTGGAAATGAGTACTGTAAACCAAATATCTCAATAGATAAAATAGCCGCTGCAAGAGGAACATTCATACTACTTGAAAGCATTCCTGAAAAACCAGCTGCCATAAAAGCGAAGTAGGTTGCAGATCCAATTTCAATATCTAAAAATGTTGTAGCTGCTACACCAAGAAGCATTCCTGTTAATGCTGAAGGACCAGTAAAACCAGCACTCATACCACTTCCAACGGTGATACAGTTACTTAAGATTTTTGCGATAATAATTATTAAAATTGAAAAGCCTACATTGTCCAAAGACGTGAGTCTGCCTGTAATGACAGTAATATCTCCTGTGTATAATGCTGTGAAAATTGGCTTACTTGTACCAATTAGATTAGGGTTAACTGCATAAGAAATTATAAATGCGACAAGTGATCCCAGGATCAGTTTTGGTAAAATATTTCCTTCCCCACGTCTGATTATATGAGTTATTTTCCCGTATATCTGATTGTACAGTCCACCCATAAAGCCGACAACGATTATAAAAATAATAAGCCACCCTGTTTTATCAAATTCCATAAAAGTATTGACAGTTTCTATACCGTAAAAACTTTCAAAACCGAGTAGCTTTGAGATATAAACAGCCGTTGAACTTGCAAGTATCGAAGGGAATAGATCACGATAATTAATACTTTTTCTCTGTATAATCTCAACAGCAAAAACTCCTGCTCCAATTGATGAATGAAAAATTGCACCCATAATTGCAGACATCCCACAAACTGCAGCAATCCTAATGTCATCTTGATTTATTCTCTTTGTAAGTGGTTTTATTAATCCCAATATTTGATTAGAAATACCTGCTGAAACTCGCCCTAAAGGCCCTACAATTCCACCATTTCCATATGTTGAAAGTGTGAATAGTGCTGCGAAGAATTTAAAAAATGAGACACGGAAAGAGAGATATCCTCCATCATCTTTTACACCTTTAATATAGGATGGAACCCCTTCTCCAGCAGCGCCAATTTCAAATCTGTATATTAATAGTCCTGTAATTATTGCTCCGGATATGGGCCATACTATTATGTGTATATTAACATTAGAAATATTTGTTGTAATTATATTTGAAAGTATTGTGAATGTTTGAAGCGTTGCAACTCCTACAATTCCAGATATTAGAGAGATTGCAACCCACTTAATTAGGTATAGATATGAGTTTAGAGTTTCACTATTAAGTTTTCGTTGCATTATCTATCCTATAATTTATCAGTTAACTACCCAGCGTAGTATTAACTCTGGTAGTTTTACCGAATTAAAAGATTATCCATTCTAAAATATAGTTTAGATGTAGTAACTTGTAAAGTGATCCTTAAATCAAGACTTTTCTTTTTAATGATATGGAAGCACTCTAAATTATTCCTAAAAAGTATTAAACCTACGGTAAACCAATACAAATGTGCCCTTTTAATATTCAGATTCTTATTAAAAATGTGGAATGGAGTTTTTCAAGATTGAATTGTATATACAAAATGTATATAATTAAGTATGAAGTTTGAATGGGATGAAAATAAAAACCAATCTAATTATGAGAAACATGGTATTTATTTTGAGGAAGCTGTAGAAGTTTTTCGAAGTGATTGTTTGACTTGGGTAGATGAAAGAAAAAATTATGGAGAAACCAGAGAAATAACAATTGGAGAAATTAGCAAAGATATTGTTTTAGTTCTTGTTCATACCGACAGATTTGGCAATATAAGGATTATATCTGCAAGAAAAGCTAATGATCGAGAGAGGAGTAAATATTATGAATATCGATAAAAAAAGAATACAAGAAATAAAAGCAATAAAAAATGATGATATTGATTATTCAGATATACCTGAATTAGATAAAACCTTTTGGGATAATGTAAAGCCTGTATACCCTAAGCAAAAAAAAGCAATAAGCATAAGATTAGATCAGGATATAATTGACTATTTCAAATCAGATGGTCGAGGTTATCAATCTAAAATAAATAATATATTAAGAAGCTATGTTGAAGCACATCATGCCTAAAAAGAATAAAACAATCTGATTCTCAGATAACTAAGAAATTGGAAAAGAAAAGTTATTGTCACAATCTATACATATAAAATGCAAAGACTCCGCCAACCCTTCGGGGTAAATATTATTACAAAAAAGTCGAAGGTCACTTATTATGAGTATTTCTCCATGGTAACATTAAACCTTTCAGTTAATTTCTCTTTCAATTTGTCCCTTAAATTATCAGGACTAATTATCTCAGAATTCCTGTAATTCTTAAGGGCATAAAAAAGGTAATCGTTAGGGTAGGTTGATTTGGTGTATATAAGATAGTGATCATCTTTTTCTACTACCTTACGGTACTGAAATAAAAGCTTGTTTTTATCTATTTCATACCTTGGTTTTGTTAACTTTAATATAATATCCACCCCATCAGGACTATCAGCATCCTTCTTAAATGAATCAACATAGTTAAATTTATTGATATCAAAATCTTCTGGGATAACATAGTCATTATCTGTTAATTCAATATTTAGAATTCTATCAAGTCTAAAAGTCCTTTCTGAATCTCTGTTTTTACACTTTGAAATAAGGTACCAACATCCATCATCAAAATGAAGAACATAGGGTATTATCTCCCTTGTTTCACTAATCATTTTTTTAGGTGAATAATAATTTATTAATAATGTTTTTTTCAGTAAAAAGCTCTCTTTTATAAGGTGGAAAAAGTCAGTTTTTTTAGGTTTCTGCTCAATAATATTAAAATCAATTCTCTCTAATATTTTTTTATGATCTTTCATATCATCGTTATTAACAAGATTTTGAATCTTTAAGAACGATGATGTAATTGATGAACCGAAACCTGGGATTTCTACAGTATCAATTAGCTTTTTTGAAATTAGAAGGGCTAATATTTCATCTTTAGTTAGGGAGATTGAAGGTATGAAATAACTTTCCATTATTTCATATCCTCCAGCACTACCAGGTGATGCTATTAGTGGTATGTCCATTTGTGAAATAGCATCCATGTCCCTGTAGATAGTTCTTATATTAACTTCAATTAAGTTTGATAGATCTTTTGCAGTCATTTTCCCATAATTCTTTAAAGCTAAAACTATGGTTAATAACCTTTCAATTTTTTTCATTGTTTTCCTATAATTAACTCATAATGTATTTTATCATATCATTTAGTTCAGGAAAATCATCAGGAATCTGATGTGATACACCAGGTATTTTTATATATCTGTTTTTAATATTATATTTATTGAAGACAGATATTAACTCTTCTTGATATTCCTGCTTCCCAGATAACTCCCCTTCCATGATTACTATCTTTACATCTTTAGATGATATATTTTTAATATTCTCTTCTGTTGTTTCAGGAATTCTTGATGGAGAAAGTCCTATTATACCTTTTATTGGAAATATATCATTCATCAAATAACGAAGTGAAGCCATAGCACCACCTGAGAAACCACCTAATAAAACCGAGTTTATATTTACCGAATACTCAGTTGTGACAACCCTATAACATTCCATTATCTCTTTTGTAGATTGTTTTATATCTTTATTCCAACAGAAACCATTATAACAATAGGGGATAGAAGATTGAATATACATAACTATAAAACCTTCATTAAGCATATGTTCTGGTTCCCATTGCTGTTTAAAGGTATCAATATTACACAAAAAACCATCACCGTGTAGTGCTATAAACAGTGGATACTCTTTTTCTGTTGAATAACCTTTTGGAGTTAAAATCTCATATTTTAATTTACACTCTTTTATATATCTCTTTTTTATTACTTCGTTTTTCTTTTCAATTTCAGAAAACCCCTCAAACTTTTTTGCCTTATCCCAAATAGAAGATTGCAGTGGTAAATAATAACCTCTCTCTGTACCTTCTAAAAGCATTGAATATAACTTTTCATTATCTCCTAATAAATCATAGCAGTCGGCAATAAAATTATATATATCAATTTTATATTCAGGACATTTTTCAAACCCAATTTCTAATAATGCTATAGCCTCTTTATACATACCACTATCAACCAACTCATCTACTTTCTTGTCTACTTTTCTAAATTCTATATAACTCATAAGCGTATCTTATAGAGCTAATACTGACATAAACCTGTCAGTATTAAATATATTAGTTTTATTCAAAACACTGTTTGATGTGTGTACAAATGCCGTACATGGTCATATAATATAATTAAGAGGTTATTATGACTACTAAAACTACAAGAATAGAATTCAGGACAGATATTAATAATAAACAATTAATTGAAAAAGCTGCAATGATAACTGGTCAAACATTATCATCATATATTTTGAATAAAACACTTGATTCTGCTAAGAAAGATATTGAAGAAATTGAATCTCTTCATTTAGCTGATAAAGATAGAGATGTCTTTTATTCTTTAATAACTAATCCTCCTGCTCCAAATGAAAATCTTAAAAAATTATTTAAGCTAGAACTGTAATAATGGCACTAAATATAGAAATTGTACCTGTATCAAAAAAACTTAAGCTTAAAGATTTTAATTGTGGTATCAATGAATTAAATAAATACCTCAGTCAGTTCTCTATCCCAAATGATAAAAAGAATATTGGTAAAACTTTTGTTGCTATTCTAAAAGATAATATTGATATTTTGGTAGGTTATTATACAGTAAGTATGGCTCAAGTATATTTTAAAGAATTACCAGATGAAATGAAAAAAGGTTTACCTAAGTATCCGGTTCCAGCCATGAGAATTGGAAAATTGGCTGTGGATGAGAAATACCATGGGAAAAATATTGGTGCTTATTTATTAAGGGATTCATTTATTAGAGCTATTAGAATTTCTATAGATGTTGATATAAAATTTATTATTGTAGATGCATTGAATGAGAAAGCTAAAGATTTTTATCTAAGATATGGCTTTATAGCATTGGAAGATAATCCATTAACACTTGTGATCTCTATAGATACAATTAAATCTGCGCTTTAAAAAATATCATATTATGGCATGAACAAAACCATCACTGGACAGGGCGTATAGGGAATTTCCATAAATACATAGAGTTGACTCCTCCATTCTATGACCCATTTTGTATATCCATTTTGGTTCTCCTGTTTCAGGATCTAGGGCGTGTAGGTAAGGCATTGATCCAGATGCTATGTAGAGGTGATTATTAGATAAAGCGGGGGCAGAGATACCTCCACCATCTGGGTAATTCCATAAAATATCGGCATTGTCGGGATCCACGCAAAAGAGTTTTGTATATAAGGGGACGCCATGAAGACCTAGGCCTACACGGGCTGAAAAATATGCCTTGTTATCTCTGAAACAGGGAGTGGCATTAAAATCAGAGTAGTTCCCTTTTTCCTGTTTATTATGATTCCCTGAACAGATAATATTTCCGGTTTTGGCATCCATGGCCATAAAAATATTTTTATGATGGGGCACATAAACCTTTCCCTGAAATGCAATAAGTGTTCCCGAATCCAGGCGTATGCCATTCTGTTTCCAAACGATATCCCCTGTTTTTTTATGAAAAGCATAGAGAGTTTGACTCCATGAACCAAAATAGACAAGATCCCCATCTATAGCTGGCTCAGAAGGTACTGACTTAGCCGTGGGATACATCCATACAATATGTCCAGTATTTGCTTCCATACAAACCGCATGACCATCCACAGTGGGAATATAAACCATACCGTCATCAACACAGGCAGAACCCCAAACCCATCCTCCTGGAAGGGCCTTTTTCCAGATAAGGCTTCCATCTTTTGCATCTAAACAGTAAAAGAAGCGTTCACCTCCCTGTTGGCCAACATAAAGTTTACCTTCATAATAGGCAGCACCTACAGAGATAGCTCCTCCCATTTCAAATTTCCATAATGCTTGTCCCGTGCCGGAATCAACCCCATACAATAGGCCAGCATGGGTACCAAAATAGACTATTCCATTAGCAGCTGTTGGTTTGGATTGATAATAGGTTCCTCCAGAAAGAGTATCGCTGAATATTTTATTACCATCATTATCATTAAATGATTCAAGTATCGTTCTTTCCCAGAGAATATTTCCCTGGGGATCTATTTTGTAAAGTCCCAGATTTCCATCAGTCACAAGAATATTATCTCTGTATTTAGATAAATCTGCTAATATGGGATGGGTAGAGATTTTCTTTTTGTATAATAATCTGCCTTGTAAATCGAAACTGATAACAGTGCCGTCTAAGCAAGCGGCAATTACCCGATCTTTCAATATCACTGGTCTGGAACGAACCCAATCAGGTGTTTCTGATTGCCACAGGATGTTACCATCCTGGAGGTTTAAACAGTACAATATTGATTTTGATGATCCTGTATAAGCAGAGTCATTAAAAATAACCAGGGTGCTGAATTGTTTACGGCTATTCTGTGTTGGTTCTTCAAGTTGAATCTGCCAAATTAGGGAACCGTCTTTTTCATTCAAGGCGTAACATATTCCGTCATTGGCGGTAAAATAGACAATACCTTTTTCATTTACCACCTGAGTATTAATAGGGGCTTTGGCTTGAAATTTCCAAACCATGTCCCCTGTTTCCAGATCCATGGCATACATGTAGTTATCAGTAGTCCCCTGAAAGACAGTGGTCTTATTAAGAACCGGTTCGGCAAGGATATCCATATCTCCAACGTTGAAATCCCATTTTTTCTCTCTGTTCTCAGCATCGGTACAAACTAGTCTGTTTAGATTTTGACAGACAGCAGGGGACGAATAGATATCATGGATTCCAAAGGGATAAACGATATAATCTCCATTAGTCGCCACAGGAGCATATTGGGTCCTATAGTCTATGTGTCCCGCAAAGCTTTTGGAGTTTACCTTCCCTGATTCTTTATCTAAAAAGACAAGGTTTCTTGCCTGCCCATCATTACCTCCATGGCTATTAACCTCTTTCAGCACTATCTGATTACCAATACTTAGTGGTGTGGACATCATGGCCGGATATTTATAGATACCAAATAGGGGATGAGTCTGTCCTGATTTCCAGAGAACTTCACCAGAATCACCATCCAGACAGAAACATGTTGTCCTCATACCAGGAGAGGTAACATAAATTTTATTATCTTCAATAAGGGGTCGGCAATACCAACCTAGAGAGGCGGGGAATTTCCAGGCATTTCTCCCTATTTGTGCTCCTGGAGCATTAATGCTTCCCGTATTGGATATATTTCCCTGAAAGCTGGGCCAGTTTTTCCTATCCCCAGGAGTTGTAGTTGAGTTTTTTTCATCTGGGAGAATATTAGCCTCATAAGGGGTATGAAGCGGACCATTTTTAGTAAGTTTTGTTTGAATATCTTCCATCATAGAGTAGGCATTATCAACCCAGGTATTCATCTGTTTTATTGAATCTAAGTCACCTCTGTTTACCAGCGTTTCTAAGGAATAATACTCATTATCCATATCAAAGAATTCCCTCAGATCAGCGCCTTGTTGCTGAAGAGCCCCTAACCACATATAGAGGTTTAAAGTTCTATAAGAAGCATCTTTTCCTGTTGTAGGATTTTCCTTAACAGATTGGCGTATGTTATCAAAATCAGCGCAGCCACTAGGATTTAAATCACTGTTACTTATTATCATTTTCGATACTCCTTATAAAACTAAACCCACTGTATGGGGGGATACAGCGGATTTATTGTGTAATAAGTTTATATTACTGGTTATATATTATAGGGAAAATGGTCAATTCACAAGCATTGATTATACTTAATTGGCAGGAATTTTAATTGTTTTATTATTGAATATATTCATTGTCGGATATTATAATGTATGTTAATATTTACTAAAGTTTTTAGAGAATCATCAAGATTGTAAGAACTTATTAATTATACTCAATTGTAAGAGGGGTAGCTCCCGAGAAAGTATAAAGATCTGTGAGATTTAGTTTAGATCATATTAAAAGATAAACTGTGGGGAATACGTGAAAATACGAGGTAAATTAACTCTAGTATCATTGGTTACTGTTTTAGCGACAATTTTTGCATTATTAATTTACATAATAATTCAACAACCAATTAAAAAAATAGAAGTTGAAGAGAAAATACTAGGTCAGTTGGAACATGCTCTGATGGTAGAGCATATTGAAATTACAGAATTAATGTATGCTCCTTTAGAACTTCAGTTTTCCTTATGGGAAGAAAGACATTTAATAACAAGGGAGTTATTTAATAAAATTGAAGGTTTTGTATCACTACCTCTAATATCAGATGAATTAGCTGGAGCTGTGCAGTCCATTGTTGATTTAAATGGATTATTGGATAGCTCATCTGTGCAATTAACAAAAAAATATGAGAGTTTAGTTAAATCCGCAGGAAACACATTGGGTAGTACAAAGGATCTAGAGTTATTTGAAATCTTCAATAAAAAGGAAGTCTATGAAAAGATGGATGGGTATAGCGCATTGTCTTTATATAGTTCAAGGATGCGGGATCAAATCACAGATATGATGGATGTATATGATACTGTTGAAAGTAAGTTAAGCAATCAGTTTAAATTCATTGAAGAAGAGATAAATATAATCAATAGTAGATCCATCTATATTTCTATCCTAATAATAATTGCAATGGTTACTGGTAGTTTTATTATTGCCCAGTTTATCGGTAGAACAATTATACGTAGAATAAAGTCTTTGGAATCAAGTGTCCAGAAAATGGCAGATGGTGATATATCTGAACTTATAACAATAAAAGGAAATGATGAGATTACAAAACTTGGAATCTTTATTAACGAATTAAACAGTAATTTAAGAACAACCATGGACAATATGAAAGAAGTTTCTGGGAAAAATATAAAAGCCAAAGATATTGTTTTAAATATAATGGAAGAGACATCTACAGCAACTGTACAAATTTCAGCAAATACAAGTTCAATAACAAAACAAGTTGAAACACTGAGTCATGAAGTTAATGAAAATGTTTCAGCATCTAATAATATCGAGGTTAACCTTAGCGACCTGGATGATCAGATTCAAAACCAAACTGTAATGGTCGAAGAGTCAACGGCTTCAGTAACTCAGATGATAACCTCAATCAATAATGTAAGAAATAATACGGAAACCAATAAACAGACAACAGATGAATTATCAAAATATTCAAAATCCGGTGGTAATAATCTATCTAAGACTATAAAAAATATTAATCAGGTTGAAAGTTTTATTCAAAGCATTGGAAATATTGTAAAAATGATTAATGCGATCTCGGCACAGACAAACTTACTGGCAATGAATGCAGCCATAGAAGCAGCTCATGCTGGAGACGCTGGGAAAGGTTTTAGTGTGGTAGCTTCTGAGATTAGAAAACTAGCAGAAGCGGCCTCTAAGAACTCTAAAGAAATTGCTGTCATATTAAAAGATGTAACAGTATCAATAACTGAAGCGGTGGACTCAGGTAAAGTTACATCAAGTTCCTTTACACAAATTTCTGAATATGTGGAAAATGTCACAGACTCTCATTTACAGCTAAATAGAAGCATGAATGAACTATCTAGTGGTGGAAATGAAGTTCTTACTGCTATGGGGAATTTATCTCAGATCAGTCAGACCGTGAGGGAAAACTCCAGGAATATTAATGATAGTAAAGATAAAGTAAAACACTCTGCATCCAAAATACACGAAGTTACATCCCTTGTTTCAGGAGCGATAATAGAGATCGCTTCAGGAATAGAGGAGATAGGAAGTAGTGTTAATGAGGTACGGATTATGTCTGACGAATTGGGATCAACTTCCGTTCAATTAGATCAGGCAATTAATATATTTAAGATTTAAAAGGGTATGGTAAACAGATGAAATTACTTCTTATTCGACATGGTGATCCAGACTATGCAAATGATACACTTACTGATAAAGGACATCGTCAGGCGGAACTTTTAGCAGAAAGTCTTCTTCAGGTTCCTATAGATCACCTTTTAGTTTCTCCTTTAGGACGGGCAAGTCACACCGCTGAATATATAATCAATTTAAAAAAACTTGATTATAAACATCATGAGTTTCTAAAAGAATTAAATGGCTGTTATAACGATATAGATTATGCCTGGGATTATAGTGGTTGTGATGTTCTGACACCGGGAAATGATATAACAAAATCCAAATGGTCTGAACAGGTTCCATATGGAAAGCATATGGAACCTGTGTTTCAGGAATTCACATCAAGTTTCGATTCTTGTATGTCTTCATTCGGGCTGGAAAGATTTGGACATTTATACCGTGTAAATGAATTAAAAGACGAAACAATCGCAATCGTATGTCATATGGGGGTAATTTTGACTATATTGAGTCATGTGCTTCACATTCCCCTGCCCATTGTCTTTTCCCAGTTTAGAATAGATCCATCCAGTGTAACAAAGCTTGAATTAGAGGTGGATCAAGGTTTGGGAGTTTTCCGTCTAATGTCATTAAATGATATGTCCCATGCAAAATCTCTTCCTGATGTTGTTTATGTGACTGCCCAAAGTTAAGCCGTTATGGATGATATAAATTGTAAAAACTTCAGAATTGTACATATAAGTGATACTCAATTAGGTTTTACTGACAGTAGAAATAGATACCGGTTGGCAGAAGAACAGAGTATTCCTGAAGAAGAGTTAGAACTTCTATATACAAATACCGATAAAGAATATTATGAACTTGCAGTTAATGAGATAAACCGGTTGGAACCAAAACCTGATGTTGTTATTAATACAGGTGACCTGGTTGATTCACCTGAAAACCTGACATCGTGGAAGGATTATCAGGATATTACAGATACAATTAATTCAACAGTTTATGAAGTAAAAGGCAACCACGATAGTACAATAGTGAGAGGCGAAGATTATTACAGCTTTATGCTTAAAGGTCAATTTTTTATTGCATTAAACAGTCAGCTACTTAAAAATTCAGAAATTTATCCAGAGAAATTTCAAAAACAAAAGAGATTTATTGAAAATGAACTATCTAATAACCGAGATAGTAAAAATATTATTATGTTAATGCATCATCCCTTGAGTTTTGATGATTCCGATGAAAATCAAGACTATTTTTTTCTACCCCCAGTTCAGAGAAATTGGGTGATAAAATTAATAGAAACATACAATATAAAAATTGTTTTATCCGGGCATCTTCATAGAAATCGTATTCTTAAACATAAAAATACAGAATTGATTACAACAGGCTCATTAAGTGAGCCCCTTGGTTATGATTACAATGGAGAAATTGCAAAACGTGGCTTCCGTATATTAGATATAAATATGGGAACAAACATAATAAATCACGATTATATAAAATTAAATTGAAACATTATATGAGGTAAATATGAAAAGTAAACCAAATGTTCTACTCCTGTTTTCAGATCAGCACCAGGCAGCTTGTATGAGTAGCGAAAATCACCCAGATGTATCTACACCAAATCTCGATAACTTAGCTAAAGGCGGAATTAAGTTCAACAGAGCTTATTGTCAGGATGCTATTTGCACACCGTCTCGAATTTCTATGATTACAGGAGTTCATCCCCGGGGACTTGGAGTTTTTGATAATGATGAAATCCCTTCTATTGTGAAGGATACTGTGCCTCTTAGTGAATACTTCTCAAAGAAAGGATATGAAACAGCAGCTTTTGGGAAACGTCATCTCTGTCCTGAAGTTGAAACCGGATGGGATATAAAAAAGAGTCATATGGCTGCAGAAGGGGATGAGTTTAACTATGTCCGGTGGATAAAAGAGCAGGGATTATTAGAGGAATTCACTAACGACTGGTCTGCAGAATTTGGCCATGGCCCGGATAGAAGTTCCACCTTTGAAAAAGAGATACCTTATGCTGATTTTTCATTCCGGATTTCTCAGCTACCAGATGATAAAACCATGGAAGCATATACGGCAAAAGAGACAATTCAGTTTTTAAAAGATAATAAAAAAAGTGATAAGCCATTCTTCTGCTGGTCATCATTTTATCGTCCTCATCAGCCATATACACCTTTGCAAAAATATTTTGATATGTATTCGTCAAAGAGTTGGGGAAGTGGTAAAAAAGATTCATTAGATAATAACAGGCCCTTTGATGGTATCAAAAGACCGGCTTCTATGCCTACTGATTTTGATGAAATTAAAAAAACTCTTCCTCCTCTTTTACGGTCACAATATGAAGGTGAAAATAGAGTCTGGTGCATAAACAAAGCTATGAAAAACGAGCAACTGTACCGGGATTACCTAGCGGCTTATTACGGATTAGTTACTGAGATTGACGCTCACATCGGAAGTATCGTTAAAACTCTAAAAGATGAAGGATTATATGAAAATACAATCATAATTTATACCGCGGATCATGGTGATTTTGTTGGAAGACACGGCATGATAGAAAAATGTGCCCCGGGTCATAATGTTTATGAAGAGACACTTCGCATACCATTTATTGTGCATTATCCTAAAGAATTGGCTTCCGGTGTTGTAAGTGAGGCACTTGTAGAACTAGCTGATCTGTATCCTTCACTTTCTGAACTAGTAGACGGTGAAATCCCTAATTATGAGATTCCACTTTCAGGACAATCTCTTGTTCCACTAATGAGACCTAATTCTAAAACCAGTTCTCTCAGAGATTTTACTGTTAGTCTAAATCGGTCCCAGGCAACAGTGGTGACAGATAGATATAAATTGGGGATATGGCTTGATCCGGGAGTTGGAAGAAAAGATATAGATTTCCGGGATTTTGGTAATATGATGTTCGATAGGATAGAAGATCCTTTGGAACTAAATAATCTATACGGCGATAAAAAGTATAGTGAAATACAACAGAAGTTACATGCTTTTTATAAAGAGTGGGAGGAGAGTTACAAAAATGAAAAATAGAGTGAAAAAACAACCAAACATACTATTCATCATGAGTGATGACCATGCAGCACAGGCTATATCCGCTTATGGATTTGGTATCAACCAGACTCCAAATATCGATAAGCTGGCACAAAACGGTGCACTTTTTAATCACTGTTATGTGACAAACAGTATCTGTACTCCAAGTAGGGCGGCAATACTGACTGGAACACATAATCATGTGAATGGGGTCACGACCCTTTTTAGTAGCATTAACAATAGACTTCCCCATGTAGCAAAACACTTAAAAAGTGATGGTTATCAGACAGCCATGTTGGGGAAATGGCATATGGGGGAAGGTGATGCCCACTGTCCAACCGGGTTTGATTATTGGTCTGTTGTTCACGGCCAGGGGGAATATTTTGATCCCTCAATGACAGAAAATGGAAAAGAGATAGTAGAGAAAGGATATACCACAGAGATAATCACAGAAAAATGTTCAAGTTTTATTAAAAACCGTGAAAAGGACAAACCTTTTTTTGTTATGTGCCACCACAAAGCACCTCATCGTCCATGGGAATATCATCCAAAATACGAGGATCTTTACACCGATGAGATCCCTTATCCGGAAACTTTTAATGATGATTATAAAAATAGAGCTAAAGCAGCGGTAAATGCAAGGATGCGTATAGAATCGGATATGAGTTATATCGACTTTGATCTTGTTCAACCTAAAGTTCCATATAAAGATCAGGAGTATGAACTAATTGGTAAAAGGACAGCTAATATGATGGTGCCTTTTCCAGAAACTGAAGAAGAACTTAAAGATTTTGAGTTAATATGCAGCAGAACCGGAGAGAAGTTTACATTTGAAACCAGGGAAGAGTTAAAGAAATTTAAATATCAGCGTTATATGCAAAAATACCTTAAAACAATTGCTTCTATTGATGAGAGTGTAGGTGGGCTTTTAGATCTACTTGATGAAGAGGGCATAACAGAGGATACAATGGTTATCTATACTTCGGATCAGGGCTTCTTTCTAGGGGAACACGGCTGGTTTGATAAACGATTTATGTATGAAGAATCATTTCGAATGCCTTTTTTAATTCAGTATCCTGGGGTTATTAAGCCAGGAATAAAAGTAGATAGCATGGCTCAGAATGTGGACTTTGCCCCTACGTGGTTAGATTATGCCGGTATTACTATTCCAAATTATATGCAAGGGTACAGTATGCGACCTATTCTAGAAGGTGAAGAACCGGAGTATTGGCAAAAAACAGCTTATCACCGTTACTGGATGAATCAGGATCAAAATCACAACGCTTATGCCCATTATGGAATTAGAGATCACAGGTACAAATTGATTTATTGGTATAACGAAGCATGTGATATGCCAGGAGCCAATCCTGGAACATTCAAGGAAAAAGACTGGGAATTATTTGATACTTTGGAAGACCCAAAAGAGCTATTCAACTGCTTTTCTGATGTTGATAAAAAAGAGATTGTTAAAAAAATGCTTAAACTTCTCGATGAAAAACAGGCAGAAATTGGGGATGTCCCTGAACATAATACTGAGGAGATACTTAAATCATTATGAAAAAACCAAATGTAATAATTATAAATATTGATCAGTTGCGGTCATTTACTGTGGGGTGTTATGGTAATAAAACTGTCAAAACACCACATATCGATTCTTTGGCTGAGGGAGGAATGCGTTTTGAACAGGGCATCAGTAATAATCCTGTTTGTGTAGCATCTAGATCGATATTAATGACCGGTCAATATAGTAGAACCTGTGCTGGAGCGGTAGGAAATGCTGCCTGGAAGGAAAAGGATAAAACACGGAGAAGACTTAAAGATAAAACAATAGCAGAATCTTTTAAAGATCTTGGTTATAAAACCGGTGTTATCGGTAAATGGCATATAGATCCCGATCCACATATAATAGGTTTTGATTATAGTTGTCTTCCTGGTTCAATTGGATCTGGTGCTGCACTAATTGAAAACGGTGGAGAAAAGCAGGAAAAGGTCGGATTTCAGGAAGATCATATGATTCTAAAGGCTCAGGACTTTTTAGCTGAAAATGGGGATGACCCTTTCTTTCTGTATTACAATATTCTGCCCCCTCACATGCCTATATTTGATATTCCATACCAATATTCTCGTATGTATGATCCATTAACAATTCCTATGAGGGATAATGTATGGGATAAAGATGGAAAGCTAGCCTATGATAAAGAGTTCTTCCATGTTTATTTATGGCAGCAGTCATATAAAAATCAAAATAATAGGCCAATAACTTCTGAACTACCTGATTATTTTGATCTACGTCATATAACAGCACTCTATTATGGGGCAGTATCATGGTGTGATGCGATTGTAGGTGAAATTATAAAGTCTATTAAAGAAAATGATTTACTTGATGATACTCTTATAGTCTTAACTTCTGATCATGGTGATAACCTAGGTAGTCAGCAACTTTTTAACAAGGATCGTCCTATCGAAGAATCTATTAGGGTGCCGATGATTTTCCACCATCCAAATCATATTGAAGCTGGAAAAATTAACAATATACAGCAAGCTCAAATGATTGATCTATTTCCAACAATTATAGATTATTGTGGAGGAGAAATTCCCGGTTCTGTTCAGGGAAATAATCTATCAGATATATTAAATGGTAATAAGGAAACGATCGGTGATAATGAGGCTTTTATTGAAACGGCTTATCATGAAATTGCTATAAGGACTCCCCATTACAAAGTTGCATTTGAAACACCCTATACTAAAATCGAAGAGCCTGTAATTACAGATCTAAATGATGACAATATAGAGAACATCTATTTTTATGACCTGGCCAATGATCCTTTTGAGATGAATAATTTGGCTGAAACAATGAAAAACGATCCCAATTTTTTAGATCTTAAAAACAGACTAATAACTTGGAATAAAGATACTCCCTGGTTACGAGATGAGGATGGGAACGTACCAGAGTGGAGGTTGTAAATAAGTCTTTATATAGGTACATTTTACAAGGAATTATACTGACTAGTAACATAATAATCATTCTGTTAAAATAATAGTCGCTTGAGTTTTATAGGAGTTTCGTCATGGCAAAATTATACGAAAAAATAGTTAACAAGATAAAAGAATCTATTGTCATGGGTGAACTACATCCAAACGATAAACTTCCAACCGAAGTGGATCTTGCAAAAGAGTTTAATGTTAGCCGTATAACTTCTAAAAGAGCTCTCGAGGAATTAAGATTAGAGGGTTTTATCTACCGTGTTCAAGGTAGTGGTAGTTTTGTTGCAGAAATTAAAGATAAAAACAGAGATGTAAAGACTTCTGAAGCCAATGATGATATTAAAAGAATTGCTATCATTATTCCATTTGATCAATCAATGGGAGGCATTATTAATGTAATTAAGAATGCCTCTGAAGTATTTCATCATCATAACTATTATTTAACAATACACAGTGTTCAAAACGATACCGAGGCAGAAAGAAAACTATTAGCTCAGCTTTATCAGGATGGCACAAAAGGTATTATATATTACCCAATTACTGACTTAAGGAATTTTGAGATTATAAATAAACTATTTCTTAATAATTATCCAATAGTTGCTATAGATAAATATTTTGATGGAATACCTATAAGTTCTGTTGTTTCAGACAATATGAATAGTTGTTATAACGCTACAGAGTATTTAATAAAACAAGGCCACAAAAACATCGGTTTTATTAGTGATGCTTCAATAGAGAGTGCTCACTCTGTAAGACAGAGATATTTTGGCTATTGTCGAGCACTTAAAAATGCAGGTATTATTATAAATGAATCTTTTGTAGAAACTGGTTTTCGAGATGAGATAAAACAATATGGTTATAGTGATTGTTATAACAAAAAAATGAAAAAGTTAATGGATCAGAAGATTACTGCTCTTGTATGTATAAATGACTATGTCGCTTCTTTATCCATGAGAGAAGCTCTTAATCTAGGATATAAAGTTCCAGAAGATCTATCTATTATTGGGCATGATGATATTGAATTAGCCAGTCATTTACATGTTCCTTTGACTACTGTTGCTCAGGATTTTTGCACAATGGGTAGAGTTGCAGCTGAACTTGTTATTGAAAGAATTAAAGATATAGGTGAACCTAGACAGGTAATTCTTCCAACTAAGTTAGTTATTAGAAGTTCCTCTTCTAAAATTTAGTTAACTTTATTTATGGGTAAATCTGGTATAAAATATCTATATGAGAAATGTTCTAAATATAATTGTTAGTAAATTTGTTAAAGATAGCTGTTTAGTAAGAGCTTCTGGTCTAGCCTATAGTTCACTTTTGGCAGTAGTACCCTTTATTACTGTGTTATTTGCCTTTGGTAGTTTTGATACATTAGGTCGAACCATAGAGAAGGTAATAATTGACTCTCTTATACCTGTACAACAAGAAGCTATCTTGGAAATAATAAACGATTTTACTAGAAACTCTTTAGCAACAGGTACACTTGGTACAATATTTTTTCTAGGTACAACTCTATTTTTAATAAATAACATCGCAAGAAACTTCGATGCAATATGGGGTGTAAAAAATAAGATTGGATTATTTACGAGGTTTACTACCTACACAGCTCTTTTAGTTTTTATAAGTCTGCTTTTAGGGGCAAGTAGTAGTATTACAGGTTCTATCGAGAATTATATCTCTAGTTTTGCCTATGGTACTAAAGATTATAAAGAGACTATATCTATCCTGTTTCCATTCTTATCTACATTTACAACTTTTTTTATTATGTTATTAATAATTCCTTCTACTAAAGTAAAGATAAGATCCGCAGCTATTGGTGCTGTAATATCCGCTTTTTTATTCGAAATAATTAAGATAGTATTTAAATTTTGGGCACTTAACTCTGTGCAAACTTCTGTTATATATGGGTCTTTATCTATCATTCCTATATTCCTTGTTGGACTTTATCTATTTTGGCTTTTTGTATTAATTGGTGTAGAAATTACCTACTACATGCAGAATAAAAATGGCTGTTTTAGTGGTAGTCCAGAAGAGTTAACAGTCCAGGATAAATTAACCTTAATCTTCGAAACATTTAAATTAATTGCTGAACAGTTTAGGAGTGATGATAATGTTGGATTAACATCCAGGCAAATTGCTGACAAATTAGGTATATCCTATAACCTATTAGATTATTTTTTATCAGAACTTTTAAGTAACGGTTTAATAGTTAGTGTAAATAGTAAAAAAGGTGGCTATATTCCAAGCCGATCCTTAGACAAAATATATTTATATGACCTTGTGAAAGTTGTATATGGAGAGGGTGAAGATATTAAAAATATATCAGACTTATCTAATAAAAACTCCTATGGGTTTACTAAGGGTGGCTATGACTCTTTAGATAAACGCTGTGTTGTTGAGCTTTTAAAAGATTAGTACTTATACTTCATTATTGACTATTTATTAAACTCCTAGTATCTTAAGCATACTTATTAGTTAAGTTAACTTAACTAGTTTCTGGAGGTATAATGTCACAAGATAAAGAGCTATTTGTTAAGAGTTTAGAGTCCTGGTATCACATATCAATGCATACAACTATGAAAAATCTACATATCTATGCAAAAGACCACGGTCTGTCCTTTCCTCAAATGAACTGTCTATTCAGAATGAAAAAACATGGTCTATGCCAGGTAAAGGATGTAGGTAAAATCTTTGAAATCTCAAATCCTGCAGCAAGCCAGATGTTAGACAAATTAGTAAAAATGGAACTAATAACAAGAAAAGAGAGCCAAGAAGATCGTAGGGTTAAAATCCACGATCTAGCACCAAAAGGTGATGATCTTATACAGAAGTTCATGGATCTATCTAAAGAGAGTAACCTTCTTTTAGCAGATGACTTTGAACCTTCAGAGTATGAAGAAGTAACAAGTCTATTAAACAGATTAACCAAATCATTAAATAACAGGAGAAACAATGTTTAAACTAATTAAATATATTAGACCCTATACATTGCCAATAATTGTGGCTATAGGGCTACTATTCCTTCAAGCTAATATGGATTTAGCACTACCTGATTATATGTCAAAAATAGTTAATACAGGTATACAACAAGGTGGGGTTGATACAACAATTCCAGTTGTTATAAGAGAATCTAAACTAGATACTATAAAAACTTTTATGGATAGCAGTACCTTATCTTTAACAAAAAAACTGTATGTTAAAACGGCAGACTCTACTTTAGCTGAAAAGTTTACAAACCTAGATAAAGAAGAAGTATATTATCTAACAGATAAACACTTAATATATCCAGAGTATGAACTCTCTTTTGCTAAAGCTCTGATTGCTGATACAGGAATGGCATCAAAGTTAGAAGGTATGGATGATAATTTTATTATTCAAGGCGCTATGGCTATGGTTAGAACCGAATATGAGATTCTAGGTGCAGATATGGGTGTTATACAGAGTGTCTTTATATTAAAAACAGGTGGTCTAATGTTAATTATGACTCTTGTCTCTGTCATATGTGCAATTTCAGTTGGTTTTATAGGCGCAAAAACTTCTGCCGGAAGTGCTAGAACAATAAGGAGAGATCTATTTAGTAAAGTTGAAAGTTTCTCTAATGCAGAGTTTGATACATTCTCTACAGCGTCTTTAATAACTAGATCTACAAACGATGTAACCCAGGTACAAAATGTAATATTCATGGTAATTAGAATTGTAATCTACGCTCCAATATTAGGTGTTGGTGGATTTTTTAGAGCAATGTCAAAAGCTCCATCTATGGGTTGGTTAATTGGGATTGCTGTTATAGTTTTATTAGGTATTATTGGAACAATTATATCTATAGCTATGCCAAAGTTTAAAATTGTTCAGGAGTTTATAGATAGATTAAACCTTGTTGCAAGAGAGAACTTATCAGGTCTACTTGTAGTTAGAGCCTTTAATAGACAAAAATTCGAAGAGAAAAGATTTGATACAGTAAATAGAGACTTAACTAAAACAAACCTATTCCTTGCCAGAACAATGGTAGTAGCAATGCCACTTATTATGCTTTTAATGAATGGATTAGCAGTTGTAATTATATGGATAGGGTCTAAAGAAGTCGCAATAGGTTCTATGCAGGTTGGGGATATGATGGCGTTTATACAGTACGCTATGCAAATTGTAATGTCATTTATGATGTTATCTATGGTTTTTATTTCAGTACCAAGAGCTACGGTATCTGCAAACAGAATAAATGAAGTTCTACAAACAAAACCATCGGTTTTAGATCCAATAAACCCGAAAGTCTTATCTAATGATGTAAAAGGCCTAATAGAGTTTAAAAATGTAAACTTTAGATACCCTGGTGGTGAAGCCGATGCACTATCAAATATCTCTTTTACTGCCAGGCCAGGTACAACCACAGCATTTATAGGTTCTACTGGTTCTGGGAAAAGTACAATTGTTAACTTAATTCCAAGGTTCTACGATGTTACAGGTGGAGAGATTACAGTTGATGGAACTGATATTAGGGATATTAGCCAATTTGACCTAAGAAATGTAATTGGATTTGTCCCACAAAAGAACGTACTATTTTCAGGAACTATAGAGTCAAACCTAAAATATGGAAAAACTGACGGAACAGAATTAGAATTAGAGACTGCAACTTCCATAGCCCAGGCCACAGAGTTTATATCTGAAAAGGATGAGAAGTATAAATTCGCAATTTCCCAGGATGGAACAAATGTTTCAGGAGGGCAAAGGCAGAGATTGGCAATAAGCCGTGCGTTAATGAAAAAGGCACCTGTTTATATATTTGATGATAGTTTCTCAGCTCTGGATTTTAAAACAGATGCAAACCTAAGACGGGATCTTAAAGCTAATACTGGAGAAAGTACTATTTTATTAGTAGCTCAAAGAGTTGCAACTATTATGAGTGCAGAACAGATTATAGTATTAGATGAAGGTAAGATTGTAGGAAAAGGAACCCATGAGCAGTTACTGAAAAGTTGTTTAGAATATAGAGAAATTGCTGTATCCCAACTTGGATTACAGGAGGAAGTATGAGCCAAAACATGAAAAATAAAAAAACAGAAAGCCCTAGAATGGGTATGGGTCGTGGCCATGGCAGAAACATGTCTGGGGAGAAAGCTAAAAACTTTAAAGCAACAATAAGTCGATTAGTTGGTTATATGGCAGCATATAAAGTCAAAATAATTTTTGTATTCTTTTTAGCAATGTTATCAACAGTTTCTATGATAATAGGGCCTAAAATAATGGGGCAAGCTACTACAACTCTTTTTACAGGGTTAATGGGAAAACTTAAAGGTTCGGGAGTTATCGATTTTACTTTTATTGGAAAGGTACTATCAATAACCGTAGTTTTATATGTTATTTCGGCACTATTTTCCTATGTTATGGGTTGGGTAATGACATCTGTATCAACAGATATTACATACCGATTAAGAAAAGATATTGCAGCTAAAATTAATAAAATACCTTTATCTTATTACGATAAAACTAATCATGGTCAAATTTTATCAAGGATCACAAACGATATAGATACAGTTAATCAGACTCTGTCCCAAAGTTTAACCCAGATAGTAACATCGGTATTCACCGTAATAGGTGTAATGGTAATGATGTTCTCAATAAATTGGATGATGACATTAGCAGCTCTTCTTGTTTTACCTCTTTCTATGAGTATTGTAAGTAAGATAATTAAACAGTCTCAAAAATATTTTAAAGAACAACAAGCTTCTTTAGGTAATGCCAATGGACACGTTGAAGAGATGTATGGTGGTCACGTAGTAATGAAGGTTTTTAATGGAGAAAAAGCGAGTATTAATACATTTGAAACCCATAATGAAAGTCTATATAAGTCAGCGTGGAAATCTCAATTTTTATCAGGAATGATGATGCCAGTAATGATGTTTATTGGAAATATTGGTTATGTGATCATCAGTATTTTAGGTGGGTATTTGGTAGTTAAAAGAGCCATTTCTGTTGGAGATATTCAAGCATTTATACAGTATGTAAGAAGTTTTAACCAACCTATAGGACAACTAGCAAATATTTCTAATGTTCTGCAACAAACGGCAGCAGCAGCAGAACGTGTATTTGAGTTTTTAGATGAGAAACAAGAGGTTTCTGAAACAAAAAATCCAGTAAAAATGTTTAACCCAGAGGGTAGGGTAGAGTTTAAAAATGTACACTTTGGATATGATGTTAATAAACCAGTAATTAAAAACTTTAGTGCAATTGCAGAACCTGGAACAAAAGTAGCTATAGTTGGACCAACAGGTGCTGGTAAAACTACAATGGTTAAACTATTGATGCGTTTTTACGACGTTCAGGAAGGTAGTATCATTGTCGATAACCACAATATAAAAGATTACACTCGTAATGAGTTAAGATCAAACTTCGCTATGGTATTACAGGATACATGGCTATATAACTCTACTATTTTAGAAAACATACGCTATGGAAATCCAGAAGCTACAGATGAACAGGTATTTGAAGCATCTAAAGCAGCCCATGCCCACCATTTTATTTTAACAATGCCTGATGGGTATAACATGATATTAAACGAAGAGAGCAGTAACCTCTCCCAGGGGCAAAAGCAGTTATTAACCATTGCCAGGGCAATATTAGCAAACCCTAAAATACTAATTTTAGACGAAGCAACAAGTTCTGTGGATACAAGAACTGAAGGGTTAATTCAAAAAGCTATGGATAATTTAATGGAGAATAGAACTAGTTTTGTTATTGCCCACAGACTCTCAACTATTAAAAATGCAGATACTATTTTAGTTATGGAAGATGGAGATATTGTAGAACAAGGGACCCACGATTCTCTGTTGTTAACAAAGGGGCTCTATGCAGATCTGTACCAGAGTCAGTTTGATACACCTGTAGCATAATTAATATAAATTACTTTATTTGTGATTAAGGGACTTGCGTTATTGGGAAAAGCAGAATATTATCTATAACAGTACGGTATAGTACAGTACTGTAAAATTATAGATAAGAGGTATTAAATGAAAGTTCCCTTTAACGTTGACCTAAATGGTAAAACAGCAGTAATAACAGGTGGTGGTGGAGTCCTAGGACTATCTTTTGCAAGAAGTCTTGCAGCTTGTGGTGCTAACGTAGCAATATTAGATTTAAGAGAAGAAAAAGCCAAAGAGGCTGCAGATATAATTACAGCAGAAGGTGGTAAAGCCATCGGCGTTGCTGCAAATGTTTTAGAGAAAGAGTCTCTACTTAATGCAGAGAAAATAATCTCAGAAAAGTTTGGACCATGTGATATTTTAATTAATGGTGCTGGTGGTAATCATCCTAAAGGTACAACGTCAAATGAATTTTTATCCCCTGAGGATGTTGATTCAGATAAAGAGGGATTTACTACATTTTTTGATCTAGATCCTAAAGGTGTTGAATTTGTATTTAATTTAAACTTTATTGGAACACTTCTTCCAACCCAAGTTTTTTCTAAGGCTATGGTTAAACAGGATGAAGCAGTAATTATAAATATCTCATCAATGAATGCTTTTACTCCTTTAACAAAAATACCAGCGTACAGTGGTGCAAAAGCAGCTGTAAGTAATTTTACTCAGTGGTTAGCAGTACATATGGCAAAATGTGGAATTAGAGTTAACGCAATTGCTCCAGGGTTTTTCTTAACTGATCAAAACAGATCTTTATTAACTAACAGTGATGGTAGTTTTACTCCAAGAGCAGATAAAATATTAACTAATACTCCTATGGGCCGATTTGGTGAACCTGAAGAACTTATTGGAACACTTTTATGGCTTGTTGATCATAAAGCATCTAGTTTTGTAAATGGAACTGTTATTCCTGTTGATGGTGGATTTTCAGCATATTCTGGAGTTTAATCGTGAAGAAATTTATGGATGAAAACTTCATCTTAACAACCAAAACAGCAGAGAAATTATATCACGATTACGCAAAAGATATGCCTGTTTTTGACTATCACTGCCATCTTAATCCTAAGGATATTGCAGAGGATAGACGGTTTAAAAATATTACTGAGGCTTGGTTAGAAGGCGACCATTACAAATGGAGAGGTATGCGTAGTAATGGTATATCAGAGAAGTATTGTACAGGAAATGCCACGGCTAAAGAGAAGTTTTTAAAGTGGGCAGAAACTGTTCCTCAGACTATTAGGAACCCTCTGTTTCATTGGACACATTTAGAGTTACAAAGATATTTTGGTATTACAGAACTTCTGAATCCAGAAAGTGCAGAGAGAATTTATGATAAATGTACAGAATTGTTGCAAACACCTGAATACTCGTGCCAATCTCTATTAAAAAAGATGAATGTTGTTTTAGTTTGTACTACTGACGATCCAATTGATGATTTAAAGTATCACAAGCAGATAAAACAATCAGATATAGGTACAAAAGTTTTACCTACATTCAGACCAGATAAAGGTATGGCTGTTGAAGATACTGGGGTATATCTGACTTATGTAGCTAAATTAGAGAGTTGTTCTGGAATTAAAATTGATAGTTTTGAAAGTTTAATCCAAGCTGTGGATATTAGACATCAGTATTTCCACGATAATGGATGTAGACTTTCTGACCATGGTATACAGACATTTTATGCAGAAGATTACCAAGATGACCAAGTAGAAGATATTTTTACTAAACTTACAAATGGGAAAGATTTAACGGATGTTGAAATAGCTATTTTTAAGACAGCCTTTTTATTCAAAACAGCTTTAATGAATAACAGAAGAGGTTGGGTTCAGCAGTACCACTTTGGTGTTTTTAGAAATAACAACAGTAGAATGTTTAATAGCTTAGGACCTGATACAGGGTTTGATTCTATTGCTGATAATAACCACGGTGATGCACTTAGAAAATTCTTAAATATGGTTGATACCGAGGGGCAGCTAGCTAAAACTATTTTATACAATATAAACCCTTCCGATAACGATATGGTAGCAACTATGATTGGAAACTTCCAAGATGGTACATCCCCAGGGAAGATTCAAATGGGTTCCGGTTGGTGGTTTTTAGATCAGAAGAAAGGGATGATAGACCAGATGAATTCTCTATCGAACTTAGGGCTTTTAAGTAGGTTTGTTGGTATGTTAACAGACTCAAGAAGCTTTTTATCCTTTCCTAGGCATGAATATTTTAGACGGATACTTTGTGACCTGATTGGAACCGATGTAGAAAACGGAGAACTTCCAAATGACATGGAAATGTTAGGAAAAATAGTACAAAACATAAGTTTTAATAATGCTGTAGAGTATTTTGGAGAGTTATATGACTAATTTTGAAGAATTTAAAATGGAAGAGTCCATGAGATGGTATGGTCCAAATGACAGTGTAAGTCTTACAGATATAAAACAATCTGGGGCTACAGCTGTTATAAATGCTGTCCACGAGATTCCATATGGTGATGTATGGCCGTTAGAAGATATCATGGAAAGAAAAAGAGTAATAGAAGAAGCTGGTTTAAGATGGGCAGCTGTAGAATCTGTTCCTCTGCACGAAGATATTAAAACAAGAACTGGTAATTATAAAGGGTATATAGCTAATTATAAACAGAGCTTAGTAAACTTAGGAATTGCTGGAATTGATACTGTAATATATAACTTTATGCCAGTTTTGGACTGGGTTAGAACAGACTTAAAATATAGGTTGCCTGATGGAGCTGAGTGTCTGTTTTTTGACCCTGTTCACTTTGCAGCATTTGAGATCTATCTATTAAAAAGAGATGGCGCAGAGCAGGATTATACTAAAGAACAACTAGTTAAAGCTAAAGAGTTCATTGCTACTTTATCAGAAGCTGAAAAGGTAGAGTTTGAAAGTTCTTTAATCGATGTATTTCCTGGAACTAAATTTGGTTTTACTATTCAGGACATAAGAGATATGTTGGCTAAATATAGAGATATTAATAAGGAAAAACTACAAGAACATTATAAACTGTTTTTAGAAGCTATAGTTCCTGTAGCAGCTAAAGCTGGTGTTCGAATGGCTGTACACCCAGATGATCCACCATGGTCAATAATGGGTCTACCAAGAATTGTATCCTGCGCAGCTGATGTTGCAGATCTATTAAATATGGTAGATGATCAGGCCAATGGTCTCTGTTTTTGTACTGGGTCTTATAGTCCTAGAGAAGATAATGATCTTCCAGCTATGATAAAAGAATTTGGATCTAGGATTAACTGTGTACATCTAAGAAGTACAAATAGAAACCCTGATGGCAGCTTTTATGAAGCAAACCACCTTGAAGGTTCTGTTGATATGTATAATGTTGTTAAAAATCTTTTAGAAGAGCAAAAAAGAAGGATAGACAACGGACGAAAAGATTGGAGATTTACATTTAGACCTGATCATGGTCATACAATGTTAGACGATCTATCGAAACCAGATGCCCAAAACCCAGGTTATACAGCAATTGGTCGTATTCGAGGTCTTTCTGAAATCAGAGGGCTTGAAATGGGTATTGTTAAAAGTTTAATGTAGATTATGGTTTTAAAATATGAAAAGGTTATTTTACATATAAAAATAGAGGTAATTAAGGGGAACTTAAAAGTAGGGGACCCTTTACCCTCTATTAACTCAGTTTGTAAACAGTTTAGCACTGCTAGAGAGACTGTGGTAAAGGCTTATAAACTTTTAAAAGACGAGGGGCTTATAGAGTCTAAGCCAGGAAAAGGTTTCTTCTTAATTCGGGAGACAGTAGATTATAAACCCTCAATCTTTTTAATGTTAAATAGTTTTAACCCCTACATGGAAGTGCTGTATAACTCTTTTAAAGACGAATTAAAAGATGAGTATAACTTAGATGTATATTTTCACCATAATAATATTGATGTTTTTAAGTCTCTAATTTCAGAGAATAGAGGAAAGTATCAAAGTTTTGTAATAAAACCATTTCTTCACCCAGATGTGCCTGGTTTATTAGATATTCTAGAAGATGAATATGTAATGTTATTAGACCGGGACGAATATATCTCCCCTAAATACTCCTATATCTGTCAGGATTTCTCTAATGGTTTCTATAGCGGTTTAGAATCAACAATAGAGAAGATAAAAAAGTACAATTCCATATCCTATGTTTACTCTAATAAAAATCCACATCCACAAAAAACAGAGCAGTCATTTATTCAGTTCTCTACTGATTTTAATCTAACATATTCTATTATTAACGATTTAAAACCAACTGATGTAGTTAAAAATAGATCTTACATTGTACTGTCTGACCTTGAACTATTAACCATTCTTAAAGTATCTAAATCTAATAACTGGGTTTTAGGTAGAGATATTGGCTTAATTTCCTATAATGATAATCCTATTAATCAGTTTATCTCTGGTGGTCTTACAGCGATATCTACTAACTTTGCACAGATGGGCCAAGAAGCCGCAAACTATGCAAAGAAAAAATCTGTTATTCAGAAGATAATAAAACCTAGCTTGATTCTTAGGAACTCAATTTAAAACAGTAGCTATACCTTATATATCCCTTATATTAAGGGGAATATATAATATTATACTTCTGTAAAGTTGGACAATTTGTAACTGTTTTTTATCGGTATGAATCTAGAAAAACGTGGTTTAATCGCTTGTACAGGACATTCGTAAATACATCTTAGACACATTAAGCAGTTAGATTTAAACTTTGGAATTTGCTTCTTGTTAAATACTATATTTTTCTCAGGGCAATTATTTACACATATGCCACAGGATGTACACTTTGAATTTGCGAAAAGTTCTAATCCAAACATTCTGGCAGCTGGGTCTTCAGCTTTTCCTACAACATGTAGTAGTTTGGACTTTAAGGCGATCTTCTTATCTGTTTTGACCGAGTTTAATATAGACTTTGCCAAACCTTCTAATCTGTTTTCAGCATTTTTTACTGTCTCTTTCCCTACATTTTCAGGAAAATTCATGATTAGTGTTAGAGGCATTGCTAGGGTTTCTGTTAAATTAACAGTATAACCTTTTGATTCTAATACTTTTTTTATGTCAGCTGATGCGGCATCGTTAATCCATGATTCAGCACAACCCACAGCAATTATATCTACACTGTTATATAAATTTGAGGGTAAATTCTTAACAAACCGTCTCACTGTCCTAGGCGGATTAAATGCATGAATTGAGTACAATATAATAAGTTTTTCAGCAGATTCTAATTCAGTAGGTTCTGTGAACTCTAGTGGTAATATCTTTGTATCATTTTTACCTAGCTTCTCTGCTAGCTTATTTGTAATGTATTTAACATTACCAGTTGGACTAAAATATATCATCGTTATCATGTAAGTAGTGTAGCATCTATAATTCTTTTAATTATTAATAATTTCTTATCAATTACTTAACTTTGTATCAATAATCTATATTTATATTGCTAGATGATCTCTTTCATAACCATATTAGAGAAGTCATCGCAGTCCATATTAAGTTTATAGTCAAAATAGCTATCAAATTGTGTATTGTCTCTGTTCACTATTATTAATGGAACTTTACCTTTATACATTAGTGGAACTTGGTTAGCTGGTTGAACTTCTAGACTTGTCCCCATTACAATTACCAGATCAACCACTGGAGGATTCTCTACAAATTGGTAAAATTCTGCTGGTAGTGATTCACCAAAGAATGTAATATCTGGTTTAACCACACCTCCACAATCACAATAACAAACTTCACCAAGTAATAAATATTTAATAAAGAAGTCATAACCGTACTCTTTTATACATTTTCTGCAATGTCCAGTTGTGTAAGTACCATGACAGGAAAGTACTCTTTTATTTCCACACTTTTCATGTAACATATCTATATTTTGAGTAACTACAATTTCTAGTTTACCTAAATCTTCCAGTTTTTTAATGAAGTTATGGCTAGCTGATGGTTTAATATTTTTCCCTAAAAGATCTGCACTTAATAAAGAGAATGGTTTAGGACTCTGATCAAAAAAATCTATATCAAAAACTGCTTCAGGGTAGGGGACACCATACTTCTGTTTAGCAAAGGAGTATAAACCATTAGAACTCCTGAAATCAGGGATTCCACAATTTGTACTAATTCCAGCACCTGTAAATATTAGTATCTTTGATGACTTTTTAATAAGTTCTATACAATCATTCATTTAATTCACCTATTGTTTCATTATTAATAATTTAACTGCTATAGATAACATAACCAGACCAATAATTAAATCTAATATCTTCCATGCATTAGGTTTTTTAAATAGAGGTGTCAAAAACCTAGATCCATAACCTAATGAGAAGAAAAAAACAAACGAGGCTGCTACTGCCCCACTAACAAACTGGAGTTTTTGGCCTGGGAACTGAGTCGATATAGAACCTAATAGTAGTACAGTGTCTAGATATACATGGGGGTTAAGCCAAGTTAGTGCAAGACAAATTAATGCTGTCTTTAACCTAGATGTTTTTATACTGTTATCTGTCCCCATTACCTCTGACTTTTTAAATGCAGAATATATACTCCTACCTGCATAAATAGTTAAAAACAAGAAACCACCATATTTAGCGAAGGTTATTACCAATGGAAACTTATTGATAATAACTCCAAAACCAGAAACACCAAGGGTAATTAATACAGCATCAGAAGCTGCACATATAAAGCTAACCATAAAAACATACTGTTTTTTTAGTCCTTGTTTTAGAACAAAAGCATTTTGAGCACCAATTGCTAATATTAAAGATAGACCTAATAGAAAGGCTGATATAAATGTAGTCATAATAAAAGTAGTATAGCTATATTCTAAACATATTAGAATAGTTTCGTTGTATAGATAGAACTCTAATATTATTAAACTAATACTTTAGTCGATTTTTTATAACAACTAATTATTTCACTTTTATTATAATCTGATTTTCTGCCACTACTAGTAAAGTTTATTGCTTTTTTTTGGCAATTTACGACACATCTTAAACACTTAGAACAGTGGTTTTTACTTTTAATTTTTAAGTTTCCATCTTCAATTTGTAAATTAGAATCTATGCACGTTTTAGTACACTTCCCACATAAACTACAATTATCATTTACTTTGAGGTTCATATAAAACAGAGTCCCATAAAGTACTTTTGATAACCTCTGATGTATTTTATTAAATCTATTAAAATCTGGAGCTATATGAAAAGTTGAATCTTTAAATTTCTCCAGTAAATTAAGAATATCTAAAGTAAACTTTTTAATCTTTGAATCGATATTATTTTCGAATCTCATGCAATCTTTAACTACTTTTAAATTTGTATTCCCATATAAAAATGCACTGGCACCAGGACTTTGGAAATTGTTCTGTGTAATAACATAATAATTTTTTTTTCTAAGTAGTTCTATTAAATGAGAATTACAATCTAAGGGTTTTGATGTATATGTTGAAAATAAAAAGGTTGGTTTTGGTTTATTATTAATTTTAAGTTTATCTATTAAATCAAAGATAACATTAGGTGGTTTGTAATCATAAACAGGGTATCCTAACCCTAAGACGTCACTGTCATTAAAACCGATATCAACATCATTTATTATTTTATTAACCGCAATTGTTTCTACTTCATGGTATGCAGCAAACCCCTCCGCAATTTTTGATGTAACCAATTCTGTGTTACCTGATCCTGTAAAATAGGTAATTTTTATTCTCATCTTTACCTCCTTTATATTTAAGCAACTTAACTATTAGCTCAAAAAAAATTATTTTAACTTCTTTATATATATTTCTTCCATTTTACTTAAAAATGTACCTACAGTTTCAACCTGATCTGGTGTGAACTCCGTCATCTCTTTTAATAATTCCCCTAGAGCACTTTCTTGACTATTCATAAAATAATTAATAGCCTCTTTCCCAGACTTAGTTGGTGATAATATTACAACTCTCTCATTTTCAATATTTCTTTTCTTATCCAATAATCCTTTTGCATATAACTTTTTAACAATTTGAGATGCGGCACTATTTGTTATATATAAATGGGAAGCAATCTCAGATATTGTGAATGATGGATTATTGTTTATAACAGTTAATAAGTGCATCTCTGCAGGGAACAGTGTCGTGTCATTGTATTTAATAATTGATTTACGTTTAATAATAGAAAACTGGTTATGTATTCTATGGTATTGGTTGTAAATATCAATTATCTTACTATTTGCCATAATTTAACATTATAGTTAATCTGCTTAACTGTCAAGAAGCTAAGCAGATTCTATATCCTTTTTAATTATATGAATTATTAATCTATAACTGAGGTCGACATTTTTGTATCATTAGAATATATAGAAATTTTGTTTTTATTCTTTTCAACTTTTACGCCATAATAAAATTCATTGTAAAATATGAATCCATTTTCTGTTTTCATAAAGTTATAAGTTGTAGTTGAATTAAACAGACCATTATACTCAAATTCAACCTCTTTACCAACTTTTCTTACAAAGAAATATTTACCTAAAGATATTGTATTTTCATCAGTCTGAGTAAATACAGCATCATTCCAAAATCCTGGAAACTCAACTGTATTTGAACTGTTACTGGTTATTTCTGCTTTACTTAAAAATCCAAATACTCCTTTAGGATCACACATTATTTTATCATCTAAGATAGTTATTGTTGTTTCTGGTCTAAAAAATGCACCTTCTATAACAACTTTGTTTTTGTCGTAGTTAGCTTTTAATTTACCACCAAAAAATAGAGATTTAACTTCATGTTCAAATGATTCTTCTGTTTTTGTATAAACTATTGTAGGGGTAAAAAAACCTTTACTTTTAGTTTTAATATTAAAACTGTTTTCATCAATATTGTAGAATTTTATCAGGTCAACAGAAAGATTTCGGTTATAATCATAATATATCCCATTACCAAATCTTACACCAAGATAATGATATGGAACGTCAACTTGAGATGTTGATGTACTGGTATTCCCCTGGGCATCTGTGGATGTACTTACTTCTGTGGTTGTATTTCTTATTAAGTCTACTTTAAAGTTGTAGATGTCATATCCCATTTGTAGATCTAAATTGTCTACTTCAACTTTATTGTTATCATCATTGATATAGTTTTGATCCAAAGTTGCACAACTAAATAAAAGGATACTTAGCACTACCATTACGTAAATATTTTTTTTCATTTTCTCTCCATTTATATTATTAATTAGATAATTTTTAATTTATTTTTAAATATTAGTCAAACACTTCTTTTTTGATTTTATTTTATATATCTAATAGGAATTTCTGTATGTCATCAAACTTATCTATAATTACAAGACCAGTCTCTTTTAATATATTAACTTTAGCTTGTGGAACATGTTTAATCATCCTCTTGCCTGTTTCAATTGAGTTTAATAATACATCTTTGTCTCCACCAAAATATTGTATTGGAAAGTCAATTTTTTTTAATCTCTCATCAGTAAATATAGGAATAGGTTCAAGCATCGGTTTGAAATATTTAGAAACATATTCATTATATTTTACAAACATAACATCTTTCACTGTCGGAGTTTTGTAAAATATTGCTTTGTTCAATAATTTTTGCCCTTTTGCACCTAACATCATAAAAAATATAGCTTTAAAAATAAAACTAACTTTAGCTGGAAATATTCCACTAGTTGTTAACATAGACATTGATTTTATCTTTTCAGGGTATAATGTCGCAAAATTTAATCCATACCAACTACCAAGACTCATGGTTATTAAAGAGGCTTTCTGAATGTTCAATTCGTTGAATATATCTAATAACCATGTTGCGCTATTTGACATGGTGCCATGAAGCATAAAAATAATAGGCTTATTTATATCTCCGATTTGTAGAAGATTTGCCTTTCCAGCTGTAGTTTCTACTTCTACCTTATTGAAATTATATTCGTTATTAGATTTATATAATTCTGTAGTAAAGTTCTTTATTATCTCTTCACCTTCTTCTGTTTTGAATACGTTGTTAACCATTTAACTCTCCTTTTGCCCAGAAATTAGATCAAATACCCTTAGAATTTCAGCTATGGTTTTAGGTGAACCATAAACAACATACTTAGCTTTTTGAACTTCAGGATAGTAGAAGAAATCATACCTGGTTTTTACACTATCTGCATTATTACTGTTTAGCATTGCCATCAATGTATTTGATATTCTTGTTGCTTCTTCAGAGTTTTGCTCTTCTACTTCGATTACAGCAGAAACTGACATCCTACTTTTTAATGTAGAATAATTAACTTCTTCTATTTTTTGATCTGGGGTCGATAGTTCTCCATGAACATATCTTTTTAATTCTGAACAGCTAATTATGGTATCTAATCTTTGCAAATTAGATCACAATATTTTATTTTTTTCTATGACCAAGTTCTTCATATAAATCTTGTAAAGCTTGAAACATTGTTTTAGATAACTTAATACCGGGTTTCGTTAATGAGTATTCAACTCGGGGAGGTTTCTCATCCCACTCTTTACGGTTTACTAAACCTTCTAACTCGAGATGTTTCAGAGTTTGAGAGAGCATTTTTTCACTTATTCCATCAATTTCTCTTCTTAAAGCTCCAAAACGAATCGGACCTTCAGATAATTTTACAAGAACAAGTATGCCCCATCTACTAAATATATTCTCAAATGTCTTCCTTGATGGGCAACGTGAGGCAAATACATTATATGGCTTTGAAACTTCTTTATTCATAATTAATATTATTTTATCTTAATTTTTTTATTTAGTCACTATCAAAAGGATTGCACTAACTTAAAGTATGTGCTAACTTAAAGTTAGTATTAAAGATAGGAGATCAGAAAATGTCAAAATATGGTATAACAGGCTCAACAGGACAACTTGGGACTTTAGTAATTCAAAAACTATTAGAGTTCGATATTCCAGCTTCTTCAATAGTTGCAATGGTTAGAGATAAATCAAAGGCTTTTCATTTAGAGCAGTTAGGTGTTGAAGTTAGAATAGCTGACTACAATAATCCAAATACATTAAAAGTAGCATTTATGGGGATTGATAAACTTCTTTTAATTTCTGGTAATGAAGTTGGGAAGAGAATTCCACAGCATAAAAATGTTGTAATTGCTGCCGTCGATGCTGGTGTTAAATTATTAACTTATACAAGTGTTTTTAAAGCAGATACAACAACTAATCCTGTTGCCCCTGAGCATAAAGAGACAGAAAAATTGATTAGAGAGTCAGGTTTACCTTCAATAATATTACGAAATAACTGGTATACTGAAAACTATATTAAAGATGTGGAACTAGCAGGTAAAGATGGCTTTATAGAATCGTCTGTAAAAAATGGTAAAGTATCTTCTGTTTCAAGAATTGATTATGCTGAAGCTGCTGCTAAAGCATTAACTGAAGATGGGCATACTGGGAAAGTATATGAACTTGCTGGTGATGCATGGGATTTTTCCCAATTTGCAGAATTTGCTACAGAGATCTATGGAAAAAAAATCATTTTTAATTCCGTTAGTTCAGAAACAAGAGCAAAATCTTTAACTAGTGCTGGTCTACAAGAGGGTACTATTGGATTTGTTTTAGCTCTTGAAAAATCTATAAATGCTGGTTCTTTAGAAGGAAATAGTTCCGATTTGGAAAAACTTCTTGGCCGAAAGCCACAAAGCTTTATTACTGGGCTTAAGTCTAGTTTAAGTTAATATTTTAATCCTCATATTGTGTTAGTCATTGTACTTTATGGGGAATTAAAACTGTAAATCCCCAAACTTATAGGGCTCTTGATATTTACTTTAATTAAGTCTTTTGCTTATAGGATGATTTTTATTCATTTCTAATAAATCCCAGAGATTGCCATATAAGTCCTTAAAAACAGCAACTGTTCCATATTCAGCTTCTTTTGGTTGTCTGACAAATTCAATACCCTTCGAAATCATTTCATTATAGTCTCGCCAAAAATCATCTGTATTAAGAAAAAGAAATACTCTGCCCCCTGATTGAGAACCAATAAAATCTAGTTGTTCAGGTTTTGATGCTCTAGCAAGTAAAATAGTAGTTCCTTTGGAGTTTGGAGGTGAAATAACCACCCAACGTTTATCTTGTTCTGGCTGATATGTATCCTCTAGTAGAGTGAAGCGAAGTTTTTTTGTATAAAATTCTATTGCCTCATCATAATCCTTGATAACTAAAGCAATATGAATAATATCTTGTTTCATCTGTTCCTCCTTTACATGGTATTAGAATTTTTATCCATAATATTCAAAAATCGTTTTTCACTAATATAATGTTCAGCAATTAATTCTCCATCTAAGATCAAATTAAATACTCCATAAAGAGATGGCGCATTTTGAGCATCTTTCCATGACTTAATTTTTATAATATTTAAATTAATTTTCTTTTCTTTTGCTATTTTGTCTATGGTATCAACAGATTTTTCTAAATATGGACATTGATCTGCATATATTAAATGCAGGCCTTTTTCATATATCTTTAAAGACTTATTGTTCTCAAACTTTGGTAGTTTCCCGTTGGTTAATTGTTTAACCAATAGCTCATATTTAGGTGGATGTTTATCAATAACAGTAAAACCATTCTTTAAAAAAACATTACTTTCGGCAAGCATAGCAGTATTACTTGAAATAACAGCTATTCCTATTTTATCTCCTATTTCTGCATCCCTTAAGCATTCATCTAATAAGAGTTTCCCATAATCCTTATTTCTATGATTTTTTTTTGCGATATAAATGCAATGAATAAAAAGGTAGTTTGGATCTGAAAATCCTCTCCAGGAAAAATCTCCTGATATATATTCAATAAATCCAATATGCCCTTCATCTTTAGAATATAAGATCTTAACTTTTAGTCCCTCGTCAAACCTCTCTTTTAACCAAACAAGTTTATTTTTATATCCAGGTAATTTTTTGTTTTTTAGGCAGTAACATCCATGTTTTTCTACATTAGTAGAATCTAATGTTATAATTTCAATTCCAACCATAACTTCTCCATATTTTATTTTTAATTATTACGAACACCCTCGAATATATATAATCTTATACTAAAACTTTTTAAATATAAATTAAGAGCAAATTTATTTAGTATCAAATATCTTATTCCTATAATTCCTCGGACTTATTTTATATATTTTACTAAAAACCTTACTAAAGTAGCTGATTGATGAAAAACCACAATCTAGAGCTATTGTTGTAATTGATTCATTGGTAGTTTGCATTGTATTACAGGCAATTTGACACCTGTAGCTATTTAAAAACTCTAAAAAAGTCTGATTAGTTGATAATTTTATGAATTTACAGAAATAGTTTTGTGTAAAACCAACAAGTTCAGATATCTCTTTGAGGGATATATCATTTTGATAATTATATGTCACATAGCTATATATTTGTTTAAGAATTTCTCTCTGATGTGCGGAACTATCTATTTTTATTACATAGTCATAATCTACGTCTTTTAAATATTCTTCAAGTTTTGCAAGAAGCATAAATATCTCTGAATATAGTTGATAATAATTTATTTTGTTTTCAATATTATGCTTTTCAAATATATCTATGATTAGGTCCATTTTACTAGCGATTATCTCTCTAAATGGTTCGTAGTTATTATCTTTTTTAAGCCACTTTTTTTCATAAGCCTTTGGGAATTGTATCTGGGTTGCAGTATTAATTGGTAGTAGTGCTGGGTCGATTAAAAAAACATAATGGCCATCTATGGTCTCATTTGGGTTTTTATGAATATCAAAAGAATCTACAAGTATTATATCCCCTGCTTTGGCATAATATTCTTCTCCATTAATAATAATCCCAGCACCATCTCTAAAGAAATATAGTATCTCTAAGCTATTATGCCAATGATGAACCTGTCTACATTCATATTTATTGTATCGGTGTGGCTCACTGTTGTTACTTATATCTATACTTTGACTTATTGAATTATCTGGGCTCTCTGAAAACAACTTATATACTACTAAAGGCAGGTTAGTATTATCGTATATGGCATTCTCATAATATGGAAACATTTTATCCTCCAGGTTAATATTATACAACTTTTTAATAATAATAAGGTATTAACATAAAAATATATAGGACATTGTTAAAGTCTATTATTTTTAGGAGATCTTATGAGCAAAACATTTAAATTAGTATTTTCATTAGCAATTCCCATAGCTTTCCAGAGTTTAATTCAGAGCTCATTATCTATAATTGATCAAGTAATGGTATCTCGACTTGGTGGATCAGCAATGGCTGCTGCTGGACTAGCACTAAGACCACTTACAATTCTATTTTTTACCTTTATGGCAATATCCGGTGCTTTAACAATTTTTGTTGCCCAGTTTTGGGGTGATAAACAGTATGATAAAATAAAGCCAGTTATTAAATTAAGTGTAATTTATGGTTTTATTATACTTATTCCAGTTTTATTATTTTCCATTATTGCCCCTGGTTCTGTGATGAAGCTTTTTTCTAAAGATGTAGAGGTTATAGAGTATGGTATAGGTTATTTAAAAATATTATCGATGTCATTTTTTCCATTGATGTTAGTAATGGTTTTTAGTGCTGCACTTAAGTCCTGTGGTATGATCCGGGTTCCAGTTATTGCAGGAGTAACTGCTGTTATATCAAATACAGTCCTAAATTATATTTTAATTTATGGTGTAGGTAATATTCAGGGTTTTGGTATAGAAGGTGCCGCGATGGCAACTGTTGCCGCAAGAGTTATTGAGGCTGCAATTATTATTATCTGCTTTTTTAAGTTGGGGATAATTAACAAAAAAGTTAAAATGAAAGATGATAATGATGGTAAAAATGAGATTCATTCAAAATTCCGTAAAGTTGCATACCCACTTATTGTTTCAGAAATAGTGTTTATTGGTAGTATAACATTTTATGCTGTTTTATATGGAAGAATGGGAACAAGCCAGATGGCTGCAATGACAGTACTTGTCCCTTTACAGAATGTAGCTTTTGGAATATTTGCTGGTTTAAGTACAGCAGCTTCGACACTTATTGGACAATCCTTAGGCAGAGGTGATTTTGATAAAGCAAAACATTTAGCAAGAAAGATAATGAAGTATACATTAATTTTAACTATAAGCTTTTCTCTACTTTTACTAATGGCTCTTCCATATTATTTAGAACTTTTTCAACTTGAAACTAATATACAAACCCAAGCTTATACTCTTATTTTTGTAGCCATGATTATATTACCAATTCAAATTATGAATATGGTTATTTACGAAGGTGTCTTAAGAACAGGTGGAGAGACTGGATATTTAATTAAAATACAGCTACTAACACTAACTGCGATTGGAATCCCTGCAGGAATTATAGCTGCATTGTTATTAAAACTACCACTACATATTGTCTTCTTGGCTGTCTCTTTTGAAGAGATTGTTAGACTTTCAATATCTTATTACAAAATGCGAAAAGGTGTATGGATTGCAAAGTTAACAGATTAAACATAGTGCTCCAGTAGAGTTATACCCTAAATAAAATTAACTATATGTCAGATGGCTCTTTATAACTTGGCTCATGCATCTCTTTGTTATCTAATAAATATCTTCGGACACCAAGCCATAAATATCCTTTTGTCTCTTTCTTAATATCAAGCAGTACATTTTTCTTTCTATTATTAAGTAACCCAGGAAAATTAAATCCTTCTTTAATAATAACAAATTTAGCAATACCAGGAACTAATGCTTTCCCAGGGCAACAATATATACACTGTAAACAAAGAGAACAATTATCTTTGAATAGAGGTTTGTTATTTTGTAATACTATATTTCCAACTGGACATTTTTTTTCACAAAGTCCACAACCATTACAAAACTCATTTACTTTAATTTTTTTTCCAAATTGAACTGCACCATAATGCTCTAACTTACCAACCATTGAAATAAAACGATTTCCAATTCCAGGACTATATAAACTTATTTTTTTATTCAAAATATCATTTACATAATATGATATTTTATATGGTAATATATCAAATAATTTATTAACAAGTTTTGGTTTTGTAGATACTATCCAATTTGATGGCATTACAATCATCTTTTCATAAAATACAGAGTAGTTGCTCTTAGTTAACTTCTTCTTTAATAATAAACGACAAGCTAAATTAGGGCTGACTTCTCCACCACCAGAAACAGAAATAATAGCTGTTGGAACATTATCTAATGCTTTATTTTTATTAACCCAATCAAGCACTGGCTTTGGGGCATTAAATGCATGAACTACATAACAAAGAATTAACAAATCATATTCCTTATTATTAGAAATATCCTTGCCAATTTTAATCATTAAAACGGAGTTATTTCTAGCTTCAACTTCATTCTTAAATGATTCAGCAACAAATTGTGTACAACCAGTACCTGAAAAATAAGCAATCTTTACTATCATTTTATACAATACAATTTTTAGGATCGTAAATTGAATATTTTCTTTCTTTTGAGCTCTTTGATTCATACATCGCAATATCAGCATATTTTAGAAGTTCTGAAGGGTTCATACCATAATCAGGAGAGATCGCAACTCCTATACTCAAAGATGTATGAATATTGTTACCTAAAATTTCCATATCTTTATTAAAAGCATTATTTATAGTTAAGATTAAATTATCTAAAGATTTTATATCAGGGATGTTAGTAATAATTAATACAAATTCATCACCACCAAGTCTAAATGCACTATCATTTAAACGGATTGAATTACTTAAACGTTTTGATGTCATTTTTAGAACTTCATCACCAATATCATGGCCGTATGTATCATTCAACTTTTTAAAATTATTTAAATCAATAAAAATTATAGCTGTTTTGGATTTAGACGATCTGATTGATTCAGATAATACATTTTTCAAGGTAGTTCTATTTAGTAAACCAGTTAATTCGTCATGATGAGCTTTATAATCTAGTAAATCAACCTGTGAAGTTATCTTGTGATTCATTTTATAAAAGCTAGATAATAAGTACCCCATTTCATCTTTATTTGTTATATTTGAAACATCAATTTTATTACCTTTCTCCATTTCAATTGTACTATTTAAAAGTAATTTTAAAGGATTAAAAAGTGTTCTGTTTATAAATGTTATTGTTAGGATTCCTAAAAAAATAAATATGACTAGTTCTGTAATAAATAGGGTATTTAATTGTATTTTATTTTTCTCATATTCTATCTTTCTTTGTTCTAATAAAAGTTTCTCTGTATAGATAAAGTCCTTTATATTAGCCCTTATTCTATCCATATACTCTTTACCCTTATTATCTCTTACAATTTGAAGTGATTGTTCAAGTTTATCAGTATCTACTAGTTTAATTGTAAAATTTAGCTCTTCAAATTTTAATGACATATCATTTTCTATTTTTTCTAAGACCTTAATTTGTTTAATATTATCACTAACAATAACCTTAAGTTCAGATAGAATATCTTTAGAATCTTTTAATCCAACATAATAAGGTTCTAAGTAAGTAGAGTTGTTAGTTAATAGATAACCTCTTTGGCCGGTTTCGGCATCTTGTAATGCACTTAAGAATAAGTCGGTCAAATGAATAACTTCATGGGTATGAACAACCCAGTATAATTTTTCTTCACTTTTATTTTCCAAGTTGAATGTGAATAGCACATTACCAATTGCAACAAAAAATAATATAGATATGTATAATATAATTCTGGATCTGATACTCATAAACTAATAGTAGAACTTCATAAGGAACTTATCAAATGTTATTTGTGTAAAAATATGGTTGTAACCTCATATTAAACAATCTTCATAATTTGTTTTATCAATGTTTCTAAAATTAACAGCCATATAACTTCCTTAAATATAGCATTCTCATAAATTACTTGTTTTAAGCTTTTTTACGAATTATTATTACCCTATGATTGTTTAAATCAGTACTCAAAATAAGGAATTAATTATGCAGATTGAAAGAACATCAAACAAAAATTTATACAAAATTGGTCTGTATTCGGCAATATTGTCAGCGGTTTGTTGGATACTATTTATTCTTGGTAGCACAGGTAATCCGGGCTTACGAAGTATTGAAAATCCCAGATTATTTTTTAAGGCAATCGAGGATTCCAGAACAGCATTTCTGATGTACGGATGGGGAGGAGTTTTTGGAACATTATTTACAGTACCTTATATTTTAGTGTTTTATTCATCATTGAAGAAGAAAACTTCTATTGCATTACTAATATTAGTAGTATCTATAATTGGAGTTGTACTTGCTGTTATCGGATTTGCAAAGCCATTAACAATTGTATATCTTATTGCTCCTTTAGGAATAGAAGTAAATACTGAGATTCTACAACAGATGCGCACAGCTGTATTAATAATGGGTGAAGCGGTTGAAGTAAACTGGTTTATAGGCAGCTTTCTGGTTTTTGGCCTAGGGACTTTGTTATTCGCTATAAATGCATTTCGATTTTCTATTGGATCTAAATGGATAAATGGTATTGGAATCGTAGGTGGATTATCGGGTATAATATGGCTTGCTATATTTTTTCCATTTCTTGAATCCGTTGGAGTTTATTTGCGTTTAATAAATATTAGTGCAATCTTAATCTGGTCGATAGGGCTAACAGCTTCACTATCACGATCATATTGAATATATTACAGATGTTAAGGGTAAAGACATTATTCAGATTTATATACCGGTTAAAAAGGTCCGTTAAACTACCACTCCCAGGTATTTTTATCGTAGTCTATAAGTCTTAACTCATCTTCATTTTCTTTCTTTGTTAGGAATATATCTAAAGCCATTTGTGCTGCTTCATCTGCTGTGAACTTACCATCGGTATTTAGAAACCCATTCATATAGGTTTTTAGATACCCTGGGTGGTGTAGTCTAAATGTATAGCCTTTAGGTCTTAAACCATTAAATAGTATTTTAGTTGCCATATTTAGAGATGTTTTTGACATTGAGTAACCAAACCAAGAATCTCTTTTAGACTCAGTTATACTACTAGCTTCCGATGACAGGTAACATAATCTTTTTAGGTTTCCTTTTTCTAATAGAGGTAGGAAAGTTTCAGTTACTCTAATAGGACCTAGACTGTTAACATTGTACATAAGTTGCATGTCTTTATAGTTATGTTTATCAGAGAAAAATGCTGCATTATTTATTAAAACATCTAATGTTGGTGTAATCTTATTTACCATCTCTTTTGCTTTTTCTACTGACTCTAAAGAACCTACATCTAATTGTATTAAAAAAATATTATTTGAATAAAGTGATTTAAGGTTTTCTAGATCTTTCCACTCAGGCATAAATTGCCCTGCAAAGACAGTGTGACCCATTTCTAGAAGTTGTTTACACATAGAAGCACCTAAACCTCTGTCTGCACCGGTTATTAAAATGTTATAGGGCATTAATTACCTCTTCTATGATTTCTCTGTTTATTTTATTTAACCAAACGTCTAGGTTATGCCCTGGTGTAAACACAATTATCTTTCCACTACCATAATCTTTAGTCCAACCAGCTGGTTGTATACCATGTTCTGATTCTGAAGTCATAAAAATATCTAGATCCTGTTGATCTAAAGTCATAAAATAGTGTTCGTCTTTAACTGTGTATGGTTCTTTGTTTTTATGTTTATAGGTTACAAGACATTGTTCTGGGTGGTGATCAAAAACTCCACCTATTATGTTTCTAAAGCTATTACAGTTGTTATAACCAGCTGTTCCTGCATGTATAACAAATAGAGTTCCACCATTTTCTACAAAGTCACAAAACTGAGTTTCTATCTCATTTGTCATCCATGGTTTATCTATAACCGATGATACATGATTTATCTTTGCTAATATTATAAGGGAAAAGTCTGATAAATTAATACCTTTTAGATCTGTAGCCCATGCTACATTGTGTACCTTTACTAAATGGGTAAGACCATCTTTAACAACACTTTTTGGGTGCCACTTATCATCTGAAAGTACTATTATATTCATTTTATCCCCTAAATTAACTACTTTTATATTTTATCTGAAGTAGGAAATTGTTTATATACTCTAAAAGAAGTTAGTGAAAAACCAGTAATTTGTTAAACTATTTAGAAAAACACCCATTAGGATTAATATAGACAGATACTTTCTACATAAGTTTTGTAGGGTTATTACTACTTCTGTAAACTGAGGGAGATAAACCCATCTGTTTTTTAAAAAACCTTGAAAAGTAGTATTGATCTTTAAAATCTAAACTAAATGCGATCTGCTTAATACTTTGTCCTGATAATAGTAATAATTCGCAAGCTGATTCAGTAATTTTTTTATTAATATAATATTTTATTGAATAACCAGTATCTAGGCGTAAATCTTTATACAAAGTTGAGTGGGATGTACTCATGTAATTTACAACATCGGAAACCTTTAGCTGAGCTGACTTATTTTTTTCAATAAACTGAAAAAGGTCCTTGTATTTTATAGTTCGTTTAATATGGGAAATAAGTTCAATGTTATTCATTAAAATAAAGTTAGAAATTATCTCATATAAGAAACTTTTAAAGCCAATAATACTAGCAACAGAATCCATATTCATTTTATTAATAGTATATTTAACTTTATCTAATGAATATGGTAAAATTAGACACTCAGAACAATTATCAAATATATCTAGCCCATCCATTAGATTTATTCTTAGATGAATAAAAAACTGATCCATTGTACTATCGCAGGAATAAGTCCAGGTTGAATTTGCAGGTATTAAGTATATTTGTCCTGGAACTAGATCAATCTGGGTTGTTGAATTCTGGAGAACTCCCTTTCCATCTAAAATAAAGTATAGTCTATGAAAAGGGGAAGTTATATTTTTATGGCGCCAGTCACTTTTTATAGTGGAGAAGCCATGAATTAGGCTCTGAATATTTAAGTTATTAATTAAGAAGTCAAAATATTCTATCTGTGCAATTATCTGATTATCATAATTAATAACTTTCATAAAATCATATTATCTCTAATGAACACTTTTAAAAAGTGCTTTTATGTTTTCTGGTGGAATATCTGGTAATACTGCTTCGTGGCTTGGAGAAATTATTAACCCTGTAGGAAAAATCTCTCTTAACTCTTTTACCTTTATACAAACTTCTTCGTTTGTTCCATTTACAAGTAGATTTTGTGCATCGACACCACCACAAAATGTAACCCTATCTCCAAATTCTTCTTTTAAACTTTTTGGTTCCATTCCTGTTGCTAAAGCTTGAATAGGGTGTATAACATCACAACCAACATCAATTAAGTCCTCAATTATCTCTCTAATTGCACCACAAGAGTGATGAATTACTTTTAATCCATATTTATGTGCCTGTTCAACAAGTTTTTTAGTTCCAGGTAGTACAAATTTTCTAATCATATCTGGAGATAACATTAAGGAAGTCTGACTACCTAAGTCGTTACCAATTAAAACAGCATGTATTTTCCCTTCTGTAGCTTTATAAAAAATTTCGTTAGACTCTAGGTAAAAATTAAGGATTCTATCAATTATAGCTTGGAACATACCGGGTTCAGTTATCATTTTCATCATAGCTTCTTCCATCCCAAATGCAGCACAAGCTTCTTGGAAATGTGCTGACCATAAAATACCTACAACAGCTTTATCTTTTGGTGCATCTTCTACAGCTTTTAAACACTCTTTTTGGTCTATGTATTTTTTAGGATCTGGCCAATTAAAATCATCTATTTTTGATGGGTCTGTGTAATCTTCAAAAAAACCGGCAGCTGTCAAAGTTCTCTCTGTTTCAGTGCCTTCAAAATCCTTAGCAAAATTTAATGCCGTATAAATTGCATTACTTGTTGGCGAGTGGTATGGTAATTCTACAGGGAATATATCATCATCTACTGCATGAGTCATTTTCTCTATATTATCAATTTTAAAATAGTCTAATAGAGCTTGGTGTGCATCTGGTACTGGTAATCCAAGCCAACTTGCCGGTCTATCTACTGGTTTTCTTTCAATTGTTGCAAAAAATCTCTCTATATGGTTCATTTAATATCCTCCGTGTTTAATAATATATATTTTATCACGGACGCTTGGTTTAACAATGTAGAAAAATTGATTAAAGATGGACTTTTTCGTATATATGTTTATTATCTACGATCCTATTAATTCTTTACAGTCATAATATTATGTACAATATCATGAAATTTTTCACTCTCCTCCCATAATGGACTGTGGGCTGAGTTCTTAAATATAAACAGTTCTTTTTTAGGTGCTATTAGCTGTTTGTAATAATCTCTAAGCAGATGTTGTGGTGTTAATTGATCGTAGTCTCCAGAGAAAAAATAAACTGGTACTTCTAACTCTTTAACTTGAGTCTGGAAATCTATTCCCTTAAGATCATTTCCTAATTTATTCAAGGAGAGTGATATGCCAGATATTGACGCCTTCAGGTATCGTCCTCTGTATTCTTTGCAAAAAAGTAAATTTAATAAAACTGTTATTGTGGAACTCTTACCTACAGAATCTCCTTTATACTTGCCAACCAATTGTTTTACTTTCATGGTGTCTTTTAAACCATTTATATAAAACCCTTCAACAGGTTCCCCTATAATATTCAGAAGCTTTAGAGCTGAACTATCATTACGTCTTTCTGCCTCAGCTTTAACCCAATTATAACAACTTTTCTCATTTTCTGTAGTATTTACAAACTGTGATATTCCAAAATATGCCTCATAGTTCTTTGAATATTTAGCAACTGTTTTCAGACCTAGCGTAGCCCCAAAGGAGTGACCCATAAGGTATATTTTCTCTCTATTAAATCTCTCTTTTAGGTAGAGTGTTAGTTGGTTAGTATCTGAAACTAGCTGGTCTATAGTTAAAGTATTTGGATCTAAGGTTTTAATATTAGACCGTCCAGTTCCACGCTGATCCCAGGTTATTACTAAAAAATCTCGTAGAAGAGGTTTGTTCCACATTCTAAATAAATTCATACTTGGTGTGCCCGGTCCTCCATGTAATAATAATAAAACTGGCTTATCTGTGTTTCCTGTAATAGATATCCATTGTCTACACCCATTTAAATCCATTTGAAAGTACTCTTTTATCATTTAATTCTCCTTGTTACTAAATAGTAGGTCTAAGTTTTTAATATATAATTCACCTAAAGGCTCTCTTGTTATATGAGATATTAATGGTGTTCCGTAATATATGGCTCCAATAAGTTTAGCTTTTTCCTCAATATTATCTTCCTTGGCTTCTTTTAAATGTTTAATAATCTGGTCATCTAGAGTCAAAATATATTCCAGGCGGTTTTCATTATCTATTAGATACTTTTCATAATCTTTTAAAACTAATGTTTTAGGGCGCTCTTTAAGATGAGAAATATAGTTATATATTGTTAACATAATTTTTGTAGGCTGATCTGTTTCACAAATATCAGAAAATATTTTATAGATAGCGTCTTTTCCAAATTGGCGGCCATTTTTTGAGATATTAAGTTCTCGTTTATAGTTCCAAACTTGTAAAAAAAATTGAAGTATTTCATCTTTTTTCACAAAATACTTAAAAAAAGTAACCTCAGATGTATTAACGATCTTACAAATATCTTTGACTTTAATTTTATCAAAATCTCTTTTTTTTAATAACTTAAGTGTGGTCTCTAAAATTCGTAACTTTAATATACCCTTTTTCTCATCTCTTAAACCAAATGTTTTGTCCATGTTTAAATATTAAGCTGACTTAAGTTTTATGTCAATAGAAAGTTAAGTTGACTTAATGTTTTTATAGATAATTAATTATTTAATTGTAATATCATAATAACACGGTATACTGTAAAAATGGATAGAAGACTAAATCAGATCTATGATGATCATAAAGATCATAGTATTACTTTTAATCAGAGTGTTATTAAAGAATTAGGGCTACGTCCTGCTGATATAACACTAAAATGTAGTGGGATGAAGCTCTCATGCATAATATATTCTTCATCCTTAAGTGGTGCAAAGATTCTGATAAATCTATCAATCGATCAGTTAAATTACATAAAAAGAAAACAACAGAAAATATCTATAATGTTTTCTTTCAATGATAAATATGAACATAAAGAGATCTGTTTTTATATACATTCAAAAATTTCAGAAATAACTGAGTATAATCAAGAAAAAAAAGACCTATATTTCTTTTTAGTTGATTTTTCAAAGAGAGTTCCTGACGATTTTATAAACATTCTAGGCTCCCATATAATAAAACAGTTAAATTTACATAAACGAGCAGAAGAGCGATTTATTTTAAATAAAGACCTCTACAGCTCCTCAAAAAGTAAAAACCATCAGAACTTTCTTTTTGTTTCTGGCTGTGGTAAAAGATGCATATTAACTGAACTTTCGATGTTTAGTGCTAAAGTTATTCTTGTTGGATGCACATCAAAAATATTAAGAAATAGTAGTGCTATGTTAATCATGAAATACAAAGGACTTGAAGGTATTGGTGAGATGATAGGACATATAGAAAGAATCGAGGTAGTCAACGAAGATGAAAGCCTACTTTCAATAATTATTAAATTCGATCAGGAAGTAATTCCACCTGCATATAAAATGTGGATTTCAGAATATCTTGAATTGGTAAATGTTAGGAAGATTTAGCTTAAAACCTTTCAATTACAATCCCTTTACTATGTTTGACTTTCTAAATTTTTAATGTAATACTTCAGTTAATGAATAATTTAAGTAGACAGGAACAACAGCAACAAACTCAACAACAACAACTTTATTATGGGGCTGCTTAAAACATTGTTTATTTTAGAAGCCCCACTTATTAAAGTGGGGCTTTTTTATTTTATAATTAGGAGAATAATATGAGAGTAGATAATTCTAGACCAGAATTTCCTATTAGAGCAGTAGTTACAGCTGGGATGCCATATGGCAATAAAAGTTTACATTTAGGGCACATTGGAGGTGTCTTTGTACATGCAGACATATATAAAAGGTTTCTCCAGGATAGATTAGGTAAAGATAATGTAATTTTTGTCTCTGGAACAGATTGTTACGGCTCTCCAATTATTGAATATTACAAAAAACAGATAAAAAGCGGTGAATTCAGTGGTTCATTAGAAGAGTTTATTTTGTTTAATCATAATAATCAGAAAGTAGCTTTAGAAGCTTTTAACATTTCTACAGAATCCTATTATACTTCAGCTTTTGGAAGACCTGGGGAGATACATAAACAATTAAGCTCTGATGTTTTAACTGAGTTATATCAAAATGGGCACCTACATAAACGTTCAGCTGCTCAATTCTTTGACAAAAAATTAAACTCATTTTTAAATGGGCGACAGGTTATAGGGATGTGTCCTGTGCCAGGTTGTAAGTCAGAAAAGGCATATGCTGATGAGTGTGAAATGGGGCACCCCTATGATCCAAAAGATTTAATTAATCCAACAAGTATATTATCTGGGGAACCTCCAGAAATGAAGGAGGTTACTAACTGGTATATTGATCCTAATAACTTTAAAAACGAATTAATCCAGTGGGTTAATAAAATAGAAAATAGATCTGATAGTAGGCGACATGTAATTTCTACAATTAAAGAGTTCTTAGAACCTCCTGTTGTTTATATTAAAAACGAAAGTAAAGAAGCACTAGAACTAATTAAAGGTAAACTTCCAGGCCATGAAACAAAGGAAGATAAAAAATCAATATCTTTAATTTTCACATCACTAGAACAAAGAGAGTTAGCAGTAGAAATATTAAACAGGGAGGGGTTACGTTTTAGAGCAGGAAAAACCCTTACTCCATTTAGAATAACAGGAAATATAGAGTGGAGTATAAATGTCCCAGAGATTGATGGATTAAAGGATTTAACATTTTGGGTTTGGCCTGAATCTTTATGGGCACCAATTTCATTTACAAAATGTTATCTAGAGTCTCATAGTCTTAGTTCAAATAAGGTTGAGGATTGGTGGTCTTCAGAAGATTCTACTGTTTATCAGTTTATGGGAGAGGATAATATCTTTTTTTATAGTCTTGCTGAGATGTCTTTATTTATGGGCTTAGAAGGTCGAAAGTTACAATTTCCAAAATTAATAGCCAATTGTCATCTTCTTCAAGGTAATCGAAAAGCTTCATCTTCTGGCGAGATAAAACCAATAATGGCTCTGGACTTATTAGAGCATTATACCCCAGACCAGTTGCGAGCTCATTTTTTTGCCCTAGGTCTTGGTATGCGACCAATAAATTTTAACCCTAAGCCTTTTAATAAAGAAGCAAAAGAGAAAGATGCAGATCCGGTTTTAAAAGAGGGTAATCTATTAAGTAATGTTTTAAATAGAATCTGTCGTTCCTGTTTTTACACAACTCAAAAATACTTTGATGGAGTTTTACCATATGGGGAAATATCAAGTGAAGTTTTAGAGGGTTCAAAAAGAATAATATTAGAGTGGGAAAGAAGGGTTTATAATAACGAATTCCATAAAGCTATGTTTAATATAGAAAAATATATTAGAGGCATAAGTAAAGAGTGGGCTAAAAGAATGGTAAAAGATATAAATGAAGATGATATAAAATTGGTACTTATAGATATTTTCCATATGTTAAGAACCGCTATATTTCTTTTACATCCTGTTGCCCCTACAGGAACAGAGCTGGTTAAGGATTATCTAAATGTTAACGATGACTTCTTTAATTGGGATTATCTATTTAAAGATATCTACTATTTTACAGAAAACCCTAGTGACCATAAACTTAAATGGCTTGAGCCTAGAGTAGATTTTTTTATAAAACATAAATCTCAGTTTTAATATTGTATTAAAATAGTCCCCCTGTGAATTAAATGTAAATTAATTAAAAATTAATGATAATAATTGTTTGTTTTAGTTTATAATACATTTAGGGGGACAAAATGAAACATATTTTAATAATTGATGATGATGAATCCATTCGTATATCATTAGAAATGTTATTGGAAGATGAAGGTTTTAAAATATACTGTTCCTCAACTGCATCAGAAGGTTTATCCATATCTACAAAAAGTGATATCGACCTTGTTATTGTTGATCTTCATATTCCAGATATGGAAGGTGATAAACTAATAATAGAAATTAATAAGATTAAACCAGAAATGAAATTTCTAATACACACTGGAGATTATAATTATTCTATTCCGCAAACATTGACTTCTTTAGGTTTAACAAATAATAACATTATACTTAAACCAATATTTGATTTGGATGTATTAACAGGTAAGATTAATAAAATTATTAACCAATAAATCCCTCTATATTCTAATAAAGTTAATGTATTACTTATATGTAACCAGATTGTAATTTATTAGCAATTTATATTCTCTATAATATTTTTTATTGGAGAATAAAGTGAAATTTAAAAATGTAATATGTTTATTAATTGTAGGTGTTTTATTGAGTTCATGCTCAACAGTAAAATATAAAGGAATGTTAGTATATAAAACAGATGGAAACTACTATGTCTTCCCTAATAGCAGATCGGATAAGTTATTAATATATATTGAAGGTAGTGGTTACAAATCTGTATTAGGAACTAAGGATGATGATGGTTCTTGGGAAACAGTAAGTTCTGCTAGTATCGTAATTAACCAGTTTAGAAAGAACTTTAATGTTCTTGTACCAGAGAAGCTCTTTTATGAAGCTGGACAAGAGTACAATTCTGACCCTAAAGCTTTAAAAAACTCAACAGTCCAAGGCTTTGTTGATAGTTATACTAAAAGCATAAACAGTTATTTATCTAACAATAAGTTTTCTGAAGTTATACTTATGGGTTCATCTGATGGTGGTGCTTTAGTACCACTTATTTATAATAATTTAAAAGTTAAGGATCAAATTGATAAGATTATAATTCTTGCAGGTGGTGGTGGTATGACTCAGTTAGATGAGTTTAAAACTTTAGCAACTTCTTCTGTAAAAATGCCAAAAGAATATAGATCCATGTTAGTAAAAACTGAAAAAGTTTATAAAGATATAAAAGAAAACCCAGATTCAATTACAGAATTTTTTTTAGGTCACCCTTATACCAGATGGAGTAGCTTTTTCGACTATAATCCAATTGAGTATATTAAAGAAATAAATATCCCTGTTTTATTTATACATGGAGAGAGAGATTGGTCTTGTCCTGTCGAGTCGACAAAAATAATTGAAGACCAATATAATAAAGAGAATTTTACATTTGAGTATTATAGAAAAATGGAGCATGGTCCAAGGAATATTTTTGAATTTAATATACTTAAAAGAGACATTATTAAATGGATAGGCATAAAGTGATAAAAACTCTACTTCAAAAGGAGCATGATATATTGGTGTAGCACCACCAAAACAGTAACGCTAAGATAAGATCTCTTTGATTTTCATTGATATATCAATTTTTTTATATGGTTTCTGCATAAAAGCTGACACCCCATCCTCAATTAATTTTTCGATATTTATATCCTTAGAAAACCCAGAGCAAATTAAGACTTTTATATCAGGATTGATTTCTTTTAATGCGTAAAAGACATCTCGGCCATTCATCTTTGGCATAACCATATCTAAAATAATCATATCAATAGAATTTCCTTTTTCTTTATAGATTTTAATACACTCTTCACCTTCTTCTGCAAACAGGACATTGTATCCTAGTTCACTTAACATTTGACCAAGGACCAATCGTACAATATTTTCATCGTCGACGACTAAAATAGTGCCAATCCCAGGTACAGTTTTTTTTGCCACAATATCTTTGCTTTCATTTATATCCAAAATTATTGGTAATAAAATTTTAAAGATAGAGCCACGATTTATTTCACTACTTATAGAGATATTGCCATCATTCCCCTTAATTGTATTGTAGACAGTAGAGAGTCCTAAGCCGGTTCCTTTCCCCATTGGTTTTGTTGTGAAAAACGGTTCAAAAAGGCGGCTTTGTACTTCCTGTGTCATTCCACAACCTGTATCCTCCACCTCTATTTCTATATAATTACCAGGGGCAATATCTGAGTTAGAATTTATGTCTTTCTGTTCAAAAATCACATTCCTAGTTGTAAATGTTAATGTGCCCCCTTTAGGCATAACATCCCTTGCATTTAAACCTAAATTCAAAAGTGAATTTTGTATTAAAGATTGATCCCCATTAATATATGAATTGGGGGCATCTAAATTAGATTTAATAATAATTGATCTGTTTATACTTCTTTTCAGCATAGATAAGGTTTTTGTAATAGATTCATGAATATCAAATATCTCGTTAACTGATTTTGCTTTATGGGAAAATGATAATAATTTCTTGGTTAGTTCTGCAGCCTGCATCGATGTATCCAAAATCAAATTAGATAACTGGCTTAATGCTTCATCCTCGGCGACTTTGCTGGAAATTATCTCTGCACATCCCATTATACCTGTTAACATATTGTTAAAATCGTGGGCAACACCACCGGCAAGTTGACCGATTGCATCCATTTTTTGAGATTGTCTGAACTGCTCCTCCAGTTTGTATTGTTCTGTTACATCCCGAAATACCAGGACCACACCAACAATTTCACCTGTTGAGTTTTTAATAGGTGCACCCCTAGCAGCAATTTGTCTCTTTACACCATCTCGGGAGGTGAGAATGGTATTGTTTGTTAGTTTATAAATGGTCCCGCTGGTGATCATCCCTTCTACGGGATTTGGAATCGTTTCTCCCGAGATTGCATTCGTGATTTTTAAAACATTTGGTAGTAAAGTTGTTTTTGCATCTTTAAGTGCCCATCCGGTTAACTTTTGTGCAACAGGGTTCATTTGAGTAATTTTCCCTTCACCATCTGTTGCAATTACTGCTTCCCCAATGTAATTGAGTATAGTTGAAAGATTCTCTTCACTTTCTCTTAGTGCTTCTTCTGATTTTTGTATCTCAGTGATATCGCGAATAACTCCTACTAAAAAGTTTTTACCACTATTATCAGTAAAACGCGACTTTCTTGTGGAAATTGTACGAGTTTTACCGTTTCTTACAGTAAGCGACTCCTCACTAATATTATCTTTTCCATCTTGTATCACCTGTTTATCGACTCTCAAAAAATGCTCCCGTTCATTTGGTGGAACATCTTCGGCAAGTGTTTTTCCTATTATTGAATCCCTTGGGAGATCAAATATTTTACAAAAAGCATCATTAACCAGTAATAACCTGCTTTGGTTGTCTTTTACAAAAACTGGGTCTCCCATTTTGTTGATGATATTTTTGTAATATTGTTCATTTAATCTTGCCGTTTCTTCAGCAGCAAGTATTTTGTTTTCTACTTGCTTAAGTTCAGTTATATCCTGAAAAATCCCAGTTAACCTTATGGGTTTTCCATCGAGTAGTATTACTTCGCATGTAGTACGTATGTCAATTCGTCGGCCTTTTGTAGTCAGGGTTTCTAGTATAAGGTCGTAACCTTTTGCATTCTCTACTGCTGCCTTCAATGCATCAGAAATAATACGACGAGACTCAGGTAAGAAATAGCCAAAACCTGCATCCACTGTTGGGTTGAACTCTTCTGTAGAAGTATCGTAAATACGATAGGTCTCTGCAGTCCAGAATAAGTTATTTGTCACAATATCCAGTTCCCATCCACCAAGCTTTGCTATTGCTTGAGATGTTTCAAGTAATTGAGTACTTTGATTTAATTTAATCTCTGCCTTAATACGATATGTAATATCAGTACTCAGTCCTATAAATCCAATATTTTCTCCATTTGAATCTTTTAAATATGAATTTATAACATGGATTGGAACTCGAGTACCATCTTTTTTATTAGCTAAATAATCTCCTTCCCAATGCCCATCTCTATTCAGATCAACAAATGATTTTAAGGTTTCCTCTTTCGATTCTTCAGCGCCTAATAGTTCAATAATATCTTTTCCTATAACTTCTTCCTTACTCCACCCATAAAGACTTTTGGCATGTTCATTCCAGGAAAGTATTTTATTATCAAAGCCTATTGTTATTATAGCTGTATCCATTTGCTCAATTAAAGATGCCTGATATCTAATTTCATTTTCTGCAATTTTACGCTCAGTAATATCACTATCAGCACCGAGATATCCTATTAAATTACCATCTTTATCAAGAATAGGACTGCCTGATGTATTTAGAATAACTATTTCACCATTTTTATGTTCTTTAGGACTTTCAAAATCCTTAATAATAAGCTTTTGCTTAAAAGCATTAATTGCTTCTTCTTTTAATTGCTCTTTAACATCCTTCTGGAAGAAATCAAAGAAATGTTTTTTACCGACTATTTCTTCTGGTGTATAACCTAATATTTGCTTAACCAAAGGACTTGAATAAGTATATAAACCTTCTGCATTAATTTCCCAAACCCATTTCCCTGCTGATTCTGCAACAATTTTAAATCGTTTATCACTGTTTAAAGAGGCTTCTACTGCATTTTTCTTTTCTGTTATATCCCTTGCGACAATTATCACATGATTTATGATACCAGAATTTTCAAGTGGTCCTATTTGGGATTCAAACCATACAGGTTCCCCTTTTGCTCCTTCTGACGGATATTCAATAATTTCATTACATCCATTTATAAAAACTTTTTCTACTTTATCTTTAAACTTTTGCAAAGACTCATCAGGGATCCAAGAATATACTGAAGTTCCTATAACATCTTTTTGTGTTAAACCTTCAAACGTTTTATTAATATATTCAATTTTCCCCATTCTATCGATTTGTAACAAATAATCTGGGACGTTTTGAGTAAATAACCTAATTCGTTCTTCACTCTCTTTTAATGCATATTCCATTTTATATTTCTCTGTAATTTCTGTGAACAGAACCGCTACTTTATTCTCACCTATTTTCCATGCCTTAATTGCGTAATATTTATCAAGTTCAGCACCATAATTTTCAAAATTTTCTGTAACTCCTGTAGACTCAACCCTTTCATAAATCTCTATCCAATAATCTTCGATAATTCCAAATATATCTTTAACTCTTTTCCCTATTAAATCCTCTTTTTTCATTTGAACAAGCTTTTCAAAAGCGGGATTAACCTGAAGATGAATATAATCAATAGCTTTTCCATTATCGTCATATATTAGCTCAATAACTTGAAACATCTCATCCATAATATCAAAAATCTGAGTCTGTAATTTCTGGTCTATAATGTCTTTTTGATCTGAATCATCTGATCCTTTCATCTGTATCCCTATATAAATAATAAGTCAGCTAATCTGAATGTCAATAAAATCAACTTATTTATAAAAAAACTCTATTTAAGTTTTCTATATTCTCTAGGTGATTTTCCATTTAATTTTTTAAATAGGCGGCCAAAGTTAGTTAAACTCCCAAAACCACAGAAATAACATATATAACTAATTGTATGGTTTGATTTTAATAATAACTCATTAGATTTTTGAATCCGTATATGATTTATATAGTCTATAAGAGAAAACCCTGTATGTTTTTTAAATGATCTACTTAAATGTCCTTGGCTCAAGTTAAATTCTTTAGATAAGAACTTTAAGTTTAATTCTTCCTGATATTTTTGATTTATATATTTAACAATTTGTTGGATTGTTTTGTTACAATTTACTACTTTGATGTCTAAAACTTCATTTTGAAAACTTTTTCTTAGTATATATATAAATAATTTTAATCCTAGAGCATTTATTAACTGATTTGCTGCTATTTCATTGTTCTTAAATTCTTTGTCAATTTTTAATATTATATCTGAGATTTGAGTTGATCTTAATAAAAAGAGTTTTTCAATAGATATACCACTTATCGAGTTCAGATAGAGAGAATAAATCTCAGAGCCATCGTAATTATTAAAAGACTTATGTAATGTATTAGGTGGAATAAGTACAATATCACCACTTGTCATATGTAATACTTTGTCTTCAATAAACATATCTCTTTTCCCACTTACAACGTATAGAATTTCATATCCATCATGTAGGTGTCTACTCTGCGATCCCTTTATCCATTTTCTATACCCAAGAGAGACTTTATTATCCGCTGTAATATATTTATAATCACTCTTCATGTATCATAATATGGGTTGTTTTTATGAATTATGTCAATATCTGAGCAGTTTATGATGTTGTGGTTTTATATAATAATAATATGCAAAAGAATCAGTATTATGAGATTAGTAAATTTATATTACCATGCATAATAGAGTTAATGTTGTTTTCTATGATATCTGTAGTTAACTTAATTATGGTAGGAAAGATAGGACCAGAAGCAATTAGTGCGGTTGGTTTGACCAGCCAGCCAGTAAATATGAGTCTTGCTGTTTTTCAGTCTTTTAATATAGGTGCTACAGCGTTAATTGCAAGATATGTAGGCTCAAAATCCTATGATTTGGCTAAAAAAGTCGTAATACAAGCTTTGCAAATTTCATTCTTAATTGGTGTTGTTTTAACAATTCCAGTTTATATCTTTTCTAGAAATATTGTTTTATTAATTGGTGCTAATAGTGAATCTGTAATTAATGCAACAATATATATGAAATTTATGGCTTTAGGTATAATTTTTCAAGTTATTCCCTTATCTATATCATCCCTATTTAGAGGTGCTGGTGATTCTAAAAGTCCTATGATGATTAACATAATCGCTAACATAATAAATGTAATTCTTGGTTACCTTTTAATTTTTGGGAACATGGGTTTCCCTAGGTTAGGGATTTATGGCGCAGGTTTATCTGCAACTATCGCTAAAATTATCCAGACAGTTCTTGCACTGGTATTATTGTTTAAAACCAAAATGGAAATAAGATTAGATGTTAATATAAATTTAGGGCTTGATAAAAGAATATTATCAAAAATAATAAATATAGGTTCAGCATCAGCCATTGAACAAATAATTTTAAGGGTAGGCTTTTTTTTATATACTAGAACTATTGCTAATCTTGGAACTATAGACTTTGCAGCACATCAAGTATGTTTAAACATCTCAGGTTTATCTACTAATTTTGGGCATGCTCTTGGAATGGCATCAACATCATTTACTGGTAGACTACTAGGCTCAAATAAAAGAGATATCTTAGGAGAATATATTAAAAAACTAATAACCATTGGATTAATAATATCAGTTTTAATAAGTATTCTATTTATATTTAAAGGGCAATCTGTTGCATCTATTTATACAAATGACAATGCAATAATTAATAAACTAGTACCAATTATGATTATATTATCCTTAATTAATCCTGCTCAAAATAGTGTTCTTGTATTAAGTGGGGCATTAAAAGGAGCTGGAGAAACAAGGTGGCCTTTATTAACATCTTTAATAGGTTTATTAGTTATACGAATACCACTTGTTTTGCTTTTTGTTAATTATTTGAACTTTGGACTATATGGTGCATGGGTTGCAACATTGATAGATAAGTATGTAAGTTTAATAATATTAAGAATCGGTTTTATAAAAGGTAAATGGCGGGATCGTGATATTTAAAATGTAATATATATATTATCTTGCGACATCTTTAATTGAACCATATAATAGATTAAATATGAAAATAAACAAATTACTTCCACTTCTAATAATCCTTATTATTTCATGCAAAGAAGATCTGCCAATAGAAAAAGAGGTAGTTCAGATAACTGCCTATCTTGATACAATTATACAAGACTGGGAAGGTCCAGATGAGTTTATTGAAGAATATAATAGATTAACAAATACTGAATTAACAATAATTCAACCTCCTCATCAACAATATATGGATAAATTAATTATTAGTTTTACAGAGCCAAATACACCTGACATTTGTGAAATCCTTCCAGAGTATTTATCTCTTTTTATTTCTCATAATAATATTATTAATTTAGATCCATTTATAAAAACGTCTACTTATATTAAGGATTTTGATCCTTCTTTTTTAGATAATTACAGAAACTCAAAAGGTGAGATATATGGGTTCCCTACTAGAGATGGTGGGGGATGTGTAACATATATTAGAAAGGATTGGTTAGACAACCTAGGTTTAAAAGTTCCAACAACATGGGATGAGTTCTATAACGTATTATATCAATTCACACATAACGACCCAGACCAAAATGGTTTAGATGATACTAAAGGTTATACAGATATAAATTCTGCAAGTCAAGATTGGTATAATAGAGCTGTTATGTTAGATGCTAGAGTTGAAATCTATTATAAAGATGGTGAATGGGTTGATGGTTTCACTGAAGTGCAAATGATAGGAGCTCTAAAGCGATTAAAAAGAATTTACCAGGAGAACTTAACAGACTCAAATATAACAAATAATACAACTTTTACTGCAAGAAATCGATTTATAAATGGCGATGTTGGAGTTATTACCTATTGGGCAAATCATTGGGCGAGAAATTTAGAAGATCGAACAAAAGTTATATCTGGTAATAATGCAGAAATTATACCTATTCAACCACTTAATGGTGGGTATTATATTAAACGTGTGGCCCCTTTATTAGTTATTACTAAAAAGTCTAATAACCCAGGACTTGTATTTTCAAACTTTATTGATAAACAGTATGACAAAGCTGATATTCAAACTCTTTTTACATATGGTGTTAAAGGCTTTCACTGGAGTGATGATGAAGGGGAAATAAAGTTCTTAATTAACGAAGATGATCCATATAAAGTAGCATTTACAAAAGCATTTGTGCCTCCTGTAGCCATCTTAAATGACTGGGAACAACCAATGAAGATTGATGATATTATTGTCCCTGCACTAAATATATTAAACAATAACTCTAAGCAAGATCGTTTAAAGCATGGAGGAACTTATTATAGCCAATACTATTTGGAGATAGAAACTAAATTAAAGCCAGAGATAATAAGTAAAATAATAAATGATGAATTAAGTATAGATGAGGGAATTATTCTCTATAAAAAGAAATCTCAGGACTTATTTATTAACAAAATAATTGAAGAACTAGGCTCTTTATAACTTATTATTTAACCTATATTTACTTGGACTCATATTTAAGTTTTTCTGAAATACTCTTCTAAAAGTTTTATCGCTATTATAACCAATTTTATAAGCTATAGATTGTATTGTCTCATTTGATGTTGTTAATAACGTTTGAGCCTCGCTTACCCTTAGTTGTTCAAGGTATGTAGAAAAATTAATGTCTGTTTGCTCTTTGAAAAAGAATGAAAGATAGGATTCTGTAATTGAAAAGTGATCAGCAACAGAGTATAGACCCAAGTTCTTATCCTGATAATTATTCATTAAAAAATCTTTTATTTCTTCACTTAGAAGGTTATTATGACTTCTTTTATTACGATGTTGTAGGGTACTTATTTGGATAAAAAGTGCCTTTATACTAACAAAGTCACTTTCATCTATTTTATTTAACTCTATTTCCATATCCTGCTTTATATTTGAATTTACCTGATTGATAATTCTATTGAAAGTATTTTTAAGATTAAAATAGAAAGCTTTTAAGTTACTAGAGTCTAGTTGTCTGTTGTTAAGGTTTTCTGAATATATCATTTCAATTAGGGATTCTGTATTTTCAATATTACCAGATTTTATTGTATTTATTAATCTGGATTCTACTTCTATAGTGTAATAGAACTCTTCAATCTTTTTATCTACACTTTTTGTATCCATTATTAAAAGACCTTTATCGTTAGTAGGTATGGATAATATATCTATTGCTTGTATAAAAGATTTGTTAATATTCATTAACGATTTTACAGTGTCTCCTAATCCAATTATAAGATTGTTTTTATAGGTACTCGGGATGTCATTAAAAAAGTTATTTAATGAGGTTCTAACTATTTTTTTATGCTTAGTTAAATTATCCGTCATCAATATTAAAACAATATCACTGTTTTCTTGTTCAGATACCATAATTCTCATTGGAAATTCAGATTGAATTTTACTTTTTAATATATTTTTAATCTTATTTTGATTATCAAAATATTCTGTAGATCCTTCCATTTCTGATCCAGAAAAAGAGATTATGGCTACACTAAAACTATTTTCAGTAAGGTTAAACCCTAAATGAGAAAGGTAAGAATCTAATCCTTTTTTATCTTTAAAAAACCCATTAACTAATCTATTAACAAAAGCATTATGAACAAAAACTTTTTGACTCAGAAGTTCATTTAGCATTCCTTCACTTTGATCTACAAGTTCATTTACATGAAGATTTAGTGTTTTAAATGATTGCTCTTCATCTTTTTCAGAATTAAGGAAATCTCCCAGTGTTTTTATACTACTTGTAATTGGTTTCGACCAAATCTGAGATAACTTATATGCAACAAATAAACAAAATATCAGTGCAATTGACATTACTAAAATTGAAGTGAATTGATAAAATGTAACTTTTGTTAGAACCCATTTTTCAGGTAACACTGAAACATATTTCCAACTATTTTTACTGCTTGTTGTATAGATAACAAACATCTTTTCTCCATCGATTTCTAAATCAATGAGCCCTTCGTCTTCTTTTAAATCTATTGGTATAATTTGTTTTGTAGAATTTGAGACTGATGAGATTATATTGTTATCATCATCTGCAATATATGAATATCCTCCAGCGGGTATAGATTTATAATCTAGGAACCTATTAAAATCTGTTTCACCAATAAGATATACAATTGCTCCTTCTATCGTATCATTATTTAGTGTTTTATTTAGTGGAAGAGACTGAACATATGGGATCATTTTTTTGTTTTTAAAATCTTCTATAATAGTATTTCGTGCTTTTAATATTTTACCTGGAAGGTACTTATTTGATATATAACTGTGCCAATCTTCTGAACTTATATTATCCATTTTAAAAAAAGTAAACGATCTATTAAAGTCAGAATGAGAATAGACAGAATAAGGAGTTATTATCATATCTTGGTTTTTTAAGTATATGTAAAATGTAGAATTGAAAGATGTATTGTATAACAAAGACTGACTTAGTTCATCCATCGTTTCTCTAATTAACAAAGACCTTTCCATAATACTTAATTGGCTGTGTTGGTCAGAAATTAACCTAAGAATCTTAGTATTATTACCAATTTGATAGGTAGACCATTTTATATCTTCTACAAAACTCTCCAGAATCTCTTGAGTTTTTTTTAATTGTACCAAGTGAGTCTTTTTAACATGTCCCTCATATTCATTAACTATTTTGCTATTCAAAAAAATTCCTGAAAGGAGAGGAATTAAAATTAATATGCTATATGCAATAATAAAATTATAAAATATTCTGTTTTTCTTTTCCATCTAATTAAAGGATACAACCTATTTAATTAAAAGCAAATTCTAAAGATATATTCCAAAAAAATGAACCTAATCATAAAATTTGTCCTAATTCAATTCTAAGAAAAGGGGACAATTCCTAAACTATTGGGCACTATGCAATTTTACAAAACCAGAGAGATAATAACTCACAACAAAATAAAACGAAGGAGATGTTTTATGGAACGTGGTGTTACAACTGGACAATCCAGTAGAGTTACCAACAGAAACAATTTATTAAATAGAATAAGCAGATACAAAATGTTTTATCTATTAATGTTACCGGGATTTGTGTATTTAGTTCTTTTTAAATACATCCCTATGATAGGTCTTCGGTATGCATTTTATGACTATGACCTTAGAGGAGTGGGTGACTTTATTGGTCTAACACATTTTATTGATGCATTTAATACAGATGGTTTTATTAGAGCTTTTAGAAATACTCTGATTTTAAGTTCACTTAATATCGTAATACAGATGTCTTTAATTATTACGATTTCAATGTTACTTAATGAGATTAAAAACCAGGCTTTTAAGAAAACAGTTCAGACTGTAATATATTTGCCTCACTTTTTATCATGGGTTGTAGTGGGAGCAGTTTTTAACCTTTTACTGTCTAGACAGGGAGGAATGGTCAATCAGATTATTCAACTATTAGGTCACGATCCTCTATATTTTTTAGGTGATGTAAAACTATGGAGAGGGACATATCTATTTATTTTGAGTTGGAGAGAGATCGGTTGGGGAACTGTAATATTTCTAGCTGCACTGTCTGGCATAGACCCACAACTATATGAAGCTGCAAAAATAGATGGTGCAAATAGATTTCAACAGATGATTAATATCACTCTACCTCATTTAATACCAGTTATTATCATTGTTTTAATAATGAATCTTGCAAAGATTTTTAATCTCTTTGAGTCAGTATTTGTTCTCTACAATCCTCTTGTCTATAAGGTTTCTGATGTTATACAGACATATGTTTTTAGGGCTGGTATTTCGGATTTTAGGTATGGTTATGCAACGGCAGTTGGTTTAGCAAGATCTGTTATAGCATTTGTTCTGGTTAAAGGAACTGACCAGATTGTAAAACGTCTTCGTGGCGAATCAGTATTATAGGAGAGAATTAATGGCTAAGAATAAATCGTTACATCATGATTCAATTTCATACAATATTTTTAAAATAGTAAATGTTACCATTATGGTATTAATCGTAATAACAATAATGATTCCTTTATTAAAAATTGTTATTGATTCATTTGATAGTAAAGCATCTGAAACAATCTTTAGATTAATACCTGCTAAATTTTCAGTAGATGCATATAAGTTAATTATTAGTAGGCCTGCAATTTTAAGACCTTTAGTTATCAGTTTCATAACAACAATTTTAGGAACTATTATTTCAATGACAGTTACATCTTTGTACGCTTATGGATTAGCACAAAAAGGACTTCCAGGTAGAAAGTTTCTATTAAATATTGCACTTATAACAATGGTGTTTAGAGCTGGTATGATTCCACTATTTTTAGTGGTTAGAAATTTAGGGCTTATGAACTCTATTTTTTCAGTATTACTTGTTCATGCTATGGATGCTTACTACTTAATATTATTAAAAAACTTCTTTGAAGGCATCCCATCAAGTATTTTTGATGCTGCAGAGATTGATGGTTGTTCACCTCTTCAGACATTTCTACGGATAGTATTACCTCTGTCAAAAGCAGGATTATCAGCAATTGGTCTTTTTTATGTAGTATTTTTCTGGAATCAATTTTTTGACTACATTCTTTATATTCAAACAAAACCAGAGTTCCACAATTTTCAAGTTTTCTTAAGAAGTCTTGTTATGGAATCTGATACCCAGGGAATGGAAGGTTTTTCCTTCGGAACCCAGAGTCTAAAAAACTCAGCAATTACAGTATCTATTATACCTGTTCTCATCCTATACCCATTTGTTCAAAAGCATTTTGTTAAAGGGGTAAATTTAGGCGGAGTTAAGGGATAATTTAATAAACCGGATCTTATGGTCTGGAAAGAAAAATGGAGGATTTTATGAAATCTAAAACATGGTTAGTTATGGTTTTATTAGTTTTATTACCAGTGGTATTAAGTGCTGAAGGTAATAAAGAGGAATCAGCAAATGGTGAAAATGTGAAATTTACAGCAGTTTTTGACCGTATAATATTAGCTGAAGATGGAAGAGACGAATGGGTTAACAAGTTTAATGAGTTAACAGGAACAACGATTGATGTTACTCAACCTGCACATAATCAATATTCTCAGATTGTATCAACAATGTTTGCTGCAGGAGATGCACCAGATATCCTTGAGTTACAAACAAATGATTATTTAGCATTTGCAAAATCTGGGAACTTATTACCAATTGAAGATTATATTGACTCTTCAGATGTTTTAAAAAGTGTGGACAAAGATCTGCTTGAAGCATATAGACTAAATGATGGACATATCTATGCTGTACCAATGTATAACGGTGGAGGGTGTGTTACATATATTAGACAGGACTGGCTTGATAACCTTGGCTTAAAAGCACCTAAAAACTGGGATGAATATTACAAAGTATTAAAAGCATTTACATTTGATGATCCCGATGGAAATGGTAAAAATGATACTGTAGGTATTACTTTACCATTCCAAACAGGATATGAGTTTGACTATTACAATAGAATGTTAATGCAAGATGCTTGGTTTGGTTGGGATCGAAAAGGTTCTAAATGGGTTGATGGTTTTACACAACCTGCAATGTTTAATGCTGTAGCAAGAATTAAAAGTTTATATGACGAAGGAATACTTGATAATGAATTTTTTACTAATAAAACATCAACAGCTAGAAGTAAAGTAATTTCTGGTCAGTCTGGTGTTATGGAGTATTGGTCAGGAATCTGGGCTCAAAGATTTGATGATAGAGCTAAGGCACAAAACCCTAAAGCAGTAATTTCAGCATTAGAACCAATTGAAAATGCTTATTACATCAATAGAGTTGGACCCGTTTTTGCAATTACTTCTGGAGCAAAAAATCCCGAGGTTATTTTTGATAGCGTTGTTAATACAATGTTAGATAAAGGTGCGGGTCAGACATTGTTTACTTACGGCGTTGAGGGTCTTCATTACCAAATTAAAGATGGAGTTCATTCTATGTTACCTCTACCTTCTAACCCAGAGGCTTTAGTTACTAAGGCATATTCTGACCCTTCACTAATTATGAATGGATGGGAACCACTAGTTAAGCCTGCAACTATTATTTCACAATCACAAAAAGTTCAAAAAGATAATGGTGTTCAACTTTTCTTACCAGAAGGTGATGTTATGTTTACTAAAAGAAATGGAGAAATATTATCATTGAAGCAAGAGATTTTTGCAGAAATGATTGTTGGAACTTTGACTATTGAGGAAGGATTAGCAGAATATAAAAAGAAAGCTAATGCATTAGGTCTTCAGGAAGTTATAGCTGAATTAAACAAATAATAAACATTAAAATAGTAACATTTTAGAAGTCGCAAATTGCGGCTTCTATTTTTTGGAGGTTTAATGAATAATATCAAAATTTTTATAGATGCAAATAATAAAAATGAATTTACAAATGATATTCAAATTGCAATTGATGAATGTTCAAATAAACTTGGTGGTAAAATTATATTAAACACCGGTATACATAAATCTTTACCCATCATTTTAAAATCAAATATTGAGCTTCATTTAGAAGATGAAGCCATTCTATTATTTAGTGATAATTTTAGTGATTATGAGTCTGTTTTTACAAGATGGGAAGGCACGGAGTGTCACGCATTAAGATCTATGATATTTGCAGTAAATTGTACTGACGTTAAAATAACTGGTGCAGGAACAATTGATGGTCTCGGAATGAAGTGGTGGGCTGAGTATAAAAATATTCGTAATGGTATTTTATCCTCCGAAGTAATTAAGGTCCAGAATCTATTACGTCCATTAAATGCAAATATAGATGCTGGTTCAGGTGGTGGTGGTATAGATACAGATTTTTTAAGACCTTCACTAATACAGATAAAAAATTGCAATAATGTTTTAATTGAGGGAGTTACTTTAAAAGATTCTGCATTCTGGAATACACATATTTTATATTCCGATAATATTAGATTAAAAAAAGTTATATTTGAGAGCCCAAATGATGCTCCAAATACTGATGGACTTGATATTGATTCGAGCTCATTTATAGATGTTACAGATTGTCATTTTGATGTTGGGGATGACTGCTTATGTCTAAAGTCTGGGATGGATGCCGATGGTATTAGGGTTGGTAAGAGTACACACGATGTAAGAATTTCAGGATGTTCCATGTTTAGTGGTCATGGCGGGATTGTTATTGGTTCAGAAACTTCAGGTGGGATTCATGATATAGATATAAGAGATTGTGTTATGGCAGGAACTGATAGAGGTATTAGAGTTAAGACAAGAAGAAAACGTGGTGGGACCATAAAAAATATTAATATTGATAATTTAAAGATGGATAATGTTATTTGTCCATTAGTAATGAATATGTATTATAGATGTGGTGCCTCCAAGGACCAGGTAGAATATCTTAAATCTACAGATGAAAAAGAGTTTATACAGGATGCAACTCCTGTAATTGAAAATATATCGGTTTCAAATATTATTGCAACAAATATTAGATCCTCTGCAGCATTTTTTTACGGATTACCAGAAAGTTATATCAAGAACTTAACTCTTAGAAACTTTAATATAAAAACAGATTCAGAGCTGTCTAAGTCAACACCTGCTATGGATTTTTTTGATACTCAGCCTGAAAATGATATTTTTTTAAAGAATATATCTGGTTTTAAGTCTTCAAATATTAAAATAAACAACAGTTTTATAAGGATTTGTAATGATTAATATTGGGGTTAGAGCTCATGATTTTGGTAAACGAAACGTTGTTGATCTTTCTAATAAGTTATCTGGTTATGGATTTAACAGCATCCAATTGGCTTTAAAAAAAGCAATTCTAGGAATAGATAAAACAAATGGAATTTTAAGTCCAGGAATGGGGAATTATATTAGGGATACATTTAAAATGAACAATATAAACATAAGTGTTTTAGGTTGTTATATTAATCCTGTACATCCTGATAAAGATATTCGAAATGAACACTTAAATAGTTTTATAGACCATATAAAGTTTGCAAGTAGCTTTGGTTGCAAAGTTGTAGGGACAGAAACAGGGTCTACTCTTCCTAATTGTGGATTCACTGAGGATATATATTTAGAAACAACATTCATTGATTTTATAGAGTCTATAAAGGTTTTAGTAGATGTAGCAGAGAGGTTTGGAATTATTGTTGCAATCGAGGGTGTTGCAGATAAACATGTAATTCACAATCATGAACGAATGATGAGAGTTTTAGAGTATATTCCATCACCAAATCTAGGAATTATATACGATCCTGTTAACTTTTTATCAAACGATAACCTAAATAAAAGTGATGATTTAATGAAAGAAGCATTTGAACTCTTTTCCCATAAAATGGTTAGTATTCATGTTAAAGATTATGTTATTAAAGATGGTAAAAAAGATGGAACTATTCCTTCTGGGAAAGGGCTGCTTAATTATGAACTTCTATTAAACCTTATAAAAAAGCACAGGCCTTATATCGATGTTTTATTAGAAAATAGTGGACCTGAAACAATAACCCAGAGTTTAAAATTTATACAACATATAGGAGGGAAAATATGATAGATAGATATATAAATAGACTTTTAAATGATAGTTCCCCTGAAAAACCTTTATGGAATCAGGAGATGATAAGACAAAATAAAGAGCCTCATTGGAACTATATAGATGGCTGTATGATGACTGCATTTTTAACATTATATGAAAAAACTTGTAATATTAAATATTTAAATTTTGTAGAAAAATTTATAGATTTTTTTATAGATGAAGATGGAAATATTAGAACTTTTAAGATTGAAGAGTTCAACTTAGATAATATAAATGAGGCTAGATCTCTATTTAAGCTTTATGACAATACTGGTAAAACACAATATAGAAAAGCAATGGATACAATTTTTAATCAGATTAAATTACAACCAAGAACTAAGGAGGGGAACTTTTGGCATAAGAAGATATACCCAAACCAAGTATGGTTAGATGGTTTATATATGGCACTTCCATTTTATGTAGAATATGATAAAAGATTTAATGATAAAAAAAATTACCCAGATATTTTGAAACAGATAAAAGTCGTTTTTACGGTGATGAAAGATGATGTAAGTGGACTGTATTATCATGCATATGATTCAAGCCGAAAGAGCTTTTGGTCTAATGATATAAGTGGATTATCTCAGAACTTTTGGTTAAGAGCAGAGGGATGGTTTCTAATGGCTCTTGTTGATATTTTAGAAATAGTCGATGACAAAGATGAACAATTACACAAGTTTGTTTCTAAAATCTTATTGGATTTGATAATATCACTTCTTAAATATCAGGATAAAAGTGGAATGTGGTTTCAAGTTGTAGATAAGACAGATGAACCTCAGAATTATTTAGAAACTAGTGGTTCTAGTATAATAACCTATGCAATTTTAAAGGCTGTCAATTTAGGAATAATTTCAGAAAAGTTCAGGCCTTTTGGTCTAAAAGCATTTAATGGTATCTGTGAAAAATATCTATATGAAGAAGATGGAAATATGAATCTAGGGGGGACATGTTTAGTTGCAGGTTTAGGTGGGCAAGACCAGAGAGATGGAAGTTTTGATTATTATATGTCAGAACCCATCGTCTCAAATGAAGCAAAAGGTATCGCACCGTTTCTTTTAGCATATCTTCAGAAAGATATATAATAAGTTTTTAAATGAAACCGCATACATTTACTAATTTAGAAGTTGCCAAAAAATCAATTCTAGTGCTATTATAGAGTCAACAAGAAATGTAACCGGTTACATTTTAGGAGAAATATAGATATGAAATTAAATAAAACTAATTTAGAAGCTTTGTCAGGTGCAGAGAAAAAAGAGTACCCCGTAAAAGTATTACAATTTGGTGAAGGAAATTTTTTAAGAGGTTTTGTTGACTGGATGATTAACAAAACAAATGGAAAGGGACTATTTAATGGGAGTGTTAGAATAATTCAACCTTTAGATGGTGGATTAATTCCTATGTTAAATGAGCAGGATGGTCTGTATTCTTTAATAAGTAGAGGATTATCGAAGGGTAAAGTAATTAATGAAAAAGAGATTATTACTGCAGTTGAAAAAGGTATTAACCCATATAAGGACCATGGGGAGTTCTTAGAATCAGCAGATCTTCCTGAATTAAGGTTTATTGTATCAAATACAACTGAAGCCGGAATTGTTTATAGAGAAGGTGAGTCAATTAACGATGCCCCACAACTTTCATATCCTGGTAAATTAACATCAATTTTATATAGAAGGTTTACAACTTTTAAAGGTGCTGCAGACAAAGGTTTAATAATAATACCTTGTGAGTTAATAGACAGAAATGGTGATAACCTTAAAAAGATAGTCTATAGATTAGCCTCTGAATGGAAATTAGATCCAGACTTTACAAAATGGTTAGATGATTCTTGTGATTTCTTAAATACATTAGTAGATAGAATTGTAACTGGTTACCCTAAAGATGAAATAGATGAGTTAACAAAAGAATTTGGTTATACAGATAACTTAATTGATACTGCAGAAGTATTTAACCTTTGGGTAATTGAAGGGGATAAAAAATATTCATCGGAATTCCCAATAGCTGAAACAGAAGGATGTAATGTTCTCTGGACAGATGATATGACTCCATATAGAACAAGAAAAGTTAGAATATTAAATGGAATTCATACAATGACTTGCCTTCCAGCATACCTATACGGAGTAAAAACAGTTGGTGATTGTCTTAAAAATGAAACAGTTAGAAATTTTATAGATAAAGCAGTTAATTCTGAGATTATACCAAGCGTCGATTTTGATAAAAAAGAACTTAAGGACTTTGCAGACGATGTTATGGAAAGATTTGCAAATCCATTTATTAAACATGAGCTATTAGCAATATCTTTAAACTCTGTTTCAAAATATAGAGCTAGAGTATTACCTACGGTTTTAGAATATATCGAATTAAATAGTGGAGATGCTCCTGAGTTATTATCATTCTCTTTAGCTTCTTTAATGCACTTTTATAAAACATTAGGAAAAGACAATAATGACGTTCTTGAATTCTTTGCATCTGCATATGATCACTTTGATGGCTCTGAGGATTCAGGAAAGAAATTCACAAATACAATATTGTCTAATGAGGCTTTTTGGGGTCAGGATTTAACTAAAGTTACTTCTTTATATAACAAGGTTACAACATATTTTAATGCTATAGAATCTAAAGGAATAAAGCCTGTAATGGAGAGTCTATAATGAAAAAAGTTATACAAATTAATGCTAAAGACAGTGTTGGTGTTGCACTAGAACCGCTATTTAAGGGTGATGTTGTAACTGTGAGTAACAAAGATATTACACTGTTAGAGGATATTGGCCAGGCACATAAGTTTGCATTAAACGACATTTTAATAGGAGAGCTAATTATTAAGTACGGTTCTGCTATTGCCCATGCTATCCAAGACATTAAAAAGGGTTCTTTAGTACATACACATAATGTAAAAACAAATTTAGATGGTATTTTAGAGTACAAATATCTAAAAGAGAGTACTACTGATAAGTTTGTAAAAAGTGACAAGTTTTTTATGGGATATAAAAGACCTAATGGTTTAGTTGGTATTAGAAATGAAATCTGGATTATTAACACAGTTGGTTGTATTAATAGGACTGCTGAAAATATAGTTAAAAGGGCAGGGGAGGGTGTTTATACTTTTGTTCACCCATTTGGATGTAGCCAATTAGGGACCGACCATCAAAATACTCAGTTAATTCTTAAAAACTTAGTAAAACATCCTAACGCCGGTGGAATATTAGTTCTTGGTCTAGGTTGTGAAAATAACAATATTAAAGAGTTCAAAAAGGTCCTTGGGGAATTTGATGAGTCTAGAGTTAGATTTTTAGAAACTCAATCTGTAAATGATGAAGAAGAGGTCGCTTTAAAAATTATAGATGATTTAAAAGAGATTACTTCTAAGGACAAAAGGGAAAAAGTTTCTATATCTAATCTTACCATCGGATTAAAATGTGGTGGATCAGATGGTCTCTCAGGAATTACTGCTAACCCTCTTGTTGGTCAGATCTCAAATAGACTTATCGATATGGGTGGTATATCTATTTTATCTGAAGTTCCTGAGATGTTTGGTGCAGAAACTATCTTAATGAATAGAGCTAAAGATTCTGAAACTTTTGATAAGACAGTAAACCTTGTTAATAACTTTAAAGAATATTTCCAAAGGTATAACCAGGTAGTATACGAAAACCCATCCCCTGGAAACAAAGATGGTGGAATTACTACTTTGGAAGAGAAATCTTTAGGTTGTATCCAAAAAGGTGGCGAGAGAGAGGTTCAGGAAGTCCTAGATTATGGAGAAGTAGCCATTAAAAAGGGACTTAACTTATTAAATGGACCTGGGAATGACATTGTAGCAGTCACAAATCTTACAGCTGCAGGAGCTCACTTAATATTATTTACTACAGGTCGAGGAACTCCTCTTGGAGGGCCAGTTCCAACAGTTAAAATATCAACAAATAACTCTTTAGCAGAAAGAAAAAGTAACTGGATTGATTTTAACGCTGGTTCATTAGTAGATGATGGTGACATGGAAACTCTTTCAGAGAACTTCTTAGACTACATTTTAGAAGTATCATCTGGAAAAGAGACATTAAACGAGAGAAACAATTATAGAGAAATTTCCATTTTTAAAGATGGTGTAACACTTTAGATATAGCGCAAATACAACATAGGAGCAAAGATATATGAGTACATTTTTAACAGAAGATTTTTTACTGTTTTCAGATACAGCAAAAACTCTATACCACGATTATGCAAAAAAACAACCGATAATTGATTATCACTGCCACTTGATTCCAGAGGATGTGGCTTCAAATAAACAGTTTAAAAACCTAACTGAGATCTGGTTAAAAGGTGACCACTATAAGTGGCGAGCCATGAGAAGTTTAGGTATTAACGAGAAATATATTACTGGTGATGCTTCCGATTACGATAAGTTTAAAGCGTGGGCAGGATGTGTTCCTAAACTTATTGGAAACCCACTATATCACTGGACTCATTTAGAGTTAAGAAGACCTTTTGGAATAACTGATCGACTATTAAACAGTGAAACAGCTGATTCAATATGGGAAGAGGCCAATGAAAAGTTAAAAAATCCAGAGTTCTCTGCATGGGGAATAATTAAGCAGATGGAAGTTAAAGTTATCTGTACAACAGATGATCCTGTCGATAGTTTAGAACATCATAAATCATTAAAAAACAGAGACGATTTAGGTTTTAATATGTATCCAACCTTTAGACCGGATAAAGCAGGGGCCACCGACGATCCTAAACTTTATATTGAATATTTAACAAAACTATCAGAGGTTTCAGGTATTATTATTACTACTTTCGACTCTCTTTGTGCTGCATTAGGCCAGAGACACCAGTTTTTCCATGAGTTGGGTTGTAGATTATCTGACCACGCAATTAGAATACCTGAATATGAGTCATTTACAAAAGATGAGTTAGATCAGATTTTATCTGAACTTTTAACTGATAATAGTGTAACCGCTAAACAGAATGCTCAGCTAAACACTGCGCTGTTACAATTTTTTGGTAAACTTAACTTTGAGAAAAATTGGACTATGCAGTTACACATTGGTGCAATAAGAAATAATAATTCTAGGATGTTTAAAAAGTTAGGAGCTGATACAGGCTTTGACTCTATTGGTGGTGGTGATATTGCACTTCCTCTTTCTAGACTTTTAGACTCATTAGATAAAAATAACTTACTTCCTAGAACCATTATCTATGTTCTTAATCCTGCAGATAACGATATTATTGGGACGATGATAGGGAACTTTCAAGATGGCTCTGTTGCTGGTAAAATTCAGTTTGGTTCTGGTTGGTGGTTCAATGATCAAAAAACTGGAATGGAGAAACAGTTAGAGACATTATCTAATATGGGTGTACTTTCCCAGTTTGTTGGTATGTTAACCGATTCAAGAAGCTTTTTGTCGTATACAAGACATGAATATTTTAGACGTATCTTATGTAACCTTGTTGGTTCTTGGGTAGAAAATGGTGAAGCTCCAAGGGATTTTAGTTTACTTGGTGAAATGATTAGTGATATAAGTTATACTAATAGCCTAAAATACTTTAACTTCCCAGGATAAAAATGAACATTTATGAGATAGCAAAAAAAGCTGGTGTTTCAACTGCCACAGTTTCTAGAGTTATAAACAGTAGCTCTAAGGTTAGTGAAAAAACACGACTAAAAATATTAAAACTCATGGAAGAAGAGAACTATACTCCTAGCGCCTTTGCTAGGGGGCTATCTGGAAGTTCAGTTAAAAGTATAGGTATATTAACTATCGATATTAGGGATGAATATTACGCTTCTGTTATTCACTCTATGGAGCAAGAACTTAGTCTTTCTAAGTATAATGTCATTCTATGTAACACTGGGGGAGAATCAGATACTCAGCGTAACTATATCTCCCTATTAATGCAGAAAAAAATTGATGTCCTAGTTCTAGTAGGTTCTGTTTTCAAATATTCAGAACTTAAGGAGATCATAGAAACTGTATCATCAAAGATCCCAGTAATAATAGTTAATGAAAGCCTAAAAGGTGACAATATTTACTCTATCCTATCCGATGAAAACGAGGGTATCAATCAGCTAGTTTTACATCTTAAGGGTCTAGGGCATAAAAACTTTGTATATATAAAATCTAGTAGCAGTTATAGTGCTAAAAGAAAGCTAAAAGGTTTTACAAATGAGGTTAAAGATCAACCTATTATCCCGGCTGTTAAAGGCTTAGAGAACAGTTTGAAAATCGTTGATGAAATTTTGGAATTGCAAAAAAGACCAACAGCTATTATATGCGATGAAGATATTGTTGCTTTAGGAATAATACAACAACTAACAATAAAAGGTTTTAATGTACCTAAAGACTTCTCTGTTACAGGATTTAATAATCTTATATATTCAGAGTGCTCTAACCCTCTAATAACAACTATTGATAGTCAAAGTAGTGCCATGGGTTTAGCAGCAGGAAGATTAGTCTTAGATATATTATCTGATAAAAGTACTGCTAAAGTTAGTACCATAAATACAGAGTTAATTATTAAAGGTAGTTCCGCTTCTGTAACTACTGGCTAAATGATTTTATTCACTTATATAAAAAGAAATCTGGGTTATCTTCTAAAATCTCTTTTGTTACATCTGCCATCTCTTTAACATTGCAAAGATAACATTCTGCATCACCAATATAACCCTTTTCTGCAATACCTTTTTCTAATAGAGTCTTTTTAAGTTTTCCGTAGTTTGCTGAAATATCATCAACAGGTGCTTTATGTGTAAACATTTTAACATTTAAAAGGTTACCCGGTTTCTCTTTTATTTTAATATCGATTGTATCCTTTGATAATCTGTTAGGAATATTACACCACTCTTCCACACTGTGTATAAAAGTATTTCTATTTAAAGAACAACCTAAGAATAGAATTTTAGCATCTAAACTATATAGTTTCCCCCAGCATCCATCCCAGGGCGCAGGTGTTGTTGCATTTTCTTCTCCTGATGTAAATTGTTGTGCATTTTTTCCTATTGCTGCAACAGAATGGGTCGGGTGTAAAGATCTGATTACATTTGGTCTTTCTTTGAATATATTTGTTAATATGCCAATACATGATGGTGTCGTTTCAGGATCATATATATCCCCATTTTTTGTTACTATGTTCCAGGTGTGGGTAGGAAAAATTAACAATCCGGGTTTCATATACTCTGTAAAGAGATCTATAACTGTATCTGCACCACCCTCTACATCTCCAATTGACTTCATAGAAGAGTGGATTAAAATAGTATCAGTCGGTTTTATCCCTAGTTGTTTAATAGCTTCTTCTAATTGCTGTTTATTATACATACTTATATTGTTCCTTTTAAATAGTTCTGTCTTTTATCGACTGGGAACTTTTCTATTGCATACCTCAACATAGTTCTTGGCATATTTTTATAGTGTTTTTTTAGAAATTCTTCTTCAGATGATATAGAAATATTACCAATCTCTCTTAACATCCAGCCAACTGCTTTATGAATTAAGTCATGTTTATGGTTTAATAATATTTCTGATATAGCCAGTGCATCCTTAAAATCCCTGTTCTTTTTTATATAGTGAAAAGTAGACATTATAGCAATTCGCTGTTTCCAAAGATTATGTGTATTGGCAAACTCATATAACAGGGTTCTATCTCTGCTTTCTAACCATGGCCCTAAGATGTAATGTGCGGTCGAATCTACTAAATCCCAATTATTAATATAGTCTGTATTAGAAATATAAAGCTCTACTACCAATTCCCTCTCATCTTCTAATTTTTGGTATCTTTTAACCATTATTATAAGGGCAGCAAGCCGAAATTCATGCTCTTTGCAGTGCAATAGCTGTTCTATATCCTTTAATGAGAGTTTAAATGTAAAATGTTTTATGGCTTTCCTTATATCGGGAATTTTTATACCAATAAAAGTATCACCTTCTCCATATTCACCTTTTGCTGTTTTAAAATATCTAATTGATTTTATCCGCCTTTCTTCTGAGGCTAACTTATATAAAATATCTTTTAATTCATCTAACATATCCATAGTATAATATTCAATCTAACCAATAACCAGTAGATTTAGTTTCATAAGGTTGCTACACTAGGGATATGTTAACAGAAAACGATCATTCAAAAGACATGCTACATGGCATTAAATTACAAGATATAGTTACATTTTTAGTAGATTATTATGGTTGGGAAGAGTTAGGATCCATGATTAAAATTAACTGTTTTAATTTAGACCCTTCTGTAAAATCAAGTCTGAAATTTTTAAGAAGAACAGCTTGGGCTAGAAATAAAGTTGAGAAGTTGTATATAGAAACTAGAGGTAAAACTCTTTAATTTAGGTTTAAAAGCTTTATAAAGTCTTCAACAGGTTGTGGTTTTCCCAAATAGAAACCTTGTGCTATATCACAACCCATAGATTTTAAAACATTAAGTTGCTGAATATTTTCTACTCCTTCAGTAACTATTCTAATCCCTAGGGCATGACCCATCGTAATTATGGATTGAATTATTGCCCATTCTTTGCCCTCTTTGTCATTTTCTGGTAAGAAAGATTTATCTATTTTTAACTCATCTAAAGGTAGCTCTTTTAATACTGATAGAGATGAATAACCTGTACCAAAATCATCTAAAGATATTTGAATACCAATTTTCTTTAATTCATTAATAACCAAGATCGTATGTTCAATGTTATTGATAGCCATACTCTCTGTTACTTCAATACAAATGTTATGAGGATCTATATCATTATTTTTTATTGAGGCTTTTATAATTTTTACAAAATCACTTCTAAGGATTTGTGCTGGACTTACATTAATAGACAGATCAATATTAAAACTATAGTCCTCTTTAAACCTTTTTATTAACTTGCAACTTTCATTTAATACCCATGCACCTATTGGTATTATTAAATCTGTCTCTTCTGCTATAGGTATAAACTCTACAGGAGAAATTTGTCCTAATTCTGCAGAAAACCATCTAATTAAAACTTCTCCACCAACAAGTTTACTGCTCTCTATATTAAATTGCGGTTGTATGAAAATATTAAACTCTCTGTTTTTTAATGCTTTCCTTAGCAGTCTCTCCATATCAAACTTTCCTTGAAAAGTATTAGCCATATCATCTTTAAATTGAATAATACAGTTTTTTCCAACTTTTTTAGCCTGATACATAGCGATATCCGCATTCTTAATTAGTTGTTGTGTATTCTTTCCATGGTTTGGATATTGAGCAATTCCAATACTACTTGAGAGATGAAATTCAAAACCTGTTTCATCAATATATGGTGTACGTATACTCTCTAATACTCGATCTGCAATTGTTAAAGCTTCTTTCCCTGTTTGGATTGGGCATATAATAACAAATTCATCCCCTCCAATTCTATAAAGCAGATCTACACTTCTTAGTTCTGCACTAATTATCTTTGAAATATGGATTAATAATCTATCTCCTGCTATATGGCCATGACTATCGTTTAGAAGTTTAAACCTATCTAAATCCAAAAGTAAAACAGCAAGAACTTGATCGTTATTTAAAGATATTATCTTATCAAGTTCTAACCTCATATTTGCTCTATTAGGAAGCCCTGTTAGTTCATCGTATAATGACATATATTTTATTTTGTTTATGTGTTCATGTCTTTCAGAGAGATCGGTAATAGTTCCGATTATTCTTGAAGGCTGACCCTCTTCATCAAATATTGTTTCTGCTTTCGATTTAATCCAGATAAAATTGTTAGATTTATTAGAAATTCTAAACTCTATACTGGATTTTTGTTTATTTTTTAGAAGAGATTGGAACTCATTTTTAACTTTATACATATCTTCTATATGAGCCATCTCATAAATAGGTATATTTTTTGTGGACTTTAAATCTATCTCATTTTGATATCCAATCATATTCAGTGCTTTTATGTTCCACTCAAATATGTTTTTCTTACAATCCCATATCCAAACACCATCGGTGCTATTATTTGAAATTACTTTCAATTCGTCAGTTAATGTTTTATGATGCTCTTCCTTTTGGACAACCATATCCAAGAGCTTCTCTTTTTCCATTATACTTACCAATACTTCCATATGATTTGCAAATATTTGATAGCTGGAATAGAGGTCATTATTGTCTGCTTCTCCCGATATTGCAAATATTCCCCATAGTCTATGTTTAAACATTAATGGGAACACCGATACTATATGATTTTTACTATTTATGTTGAATAAATGATCAAAGGGAAACTCTTTTTTAGCTATTTCATCTCCAAGTTTATATTCTTGCTGATTGTTGGAAAAATCATTTATCAAGTTATCTATAATTAATGTTTCTGGTTTATTAGGATCCTTCCATTTCGCAACGCAGGCAAATTTAAAAAATGAACCAAATGCATTAACTATATTACCACCATCATTATTGTTTAATATAATTGCTTTCATTGATTCAAAATTGTTAGACACAATTCCTTCCATTATTTTAAGTGAAGTGCTGTCTTTATCTTTTAATTCAACAACAGGTAAAAAGTTTTTTTCACCTGTTGTTGAACTTCTTTTTAGTATTGTACATGGAAGGTTTACAGCTTTAAAAAATGGAGCCCCATCTATTTTTTCTAGAATCCTTTTTACTACATATTTTGATAGATGGGGTAAATTCTGATCTATAGTTGTTATTTGTGGAATACACATTGCTGCTATAATCGCATTATCAAATCCTGCAATTGCTACATCTTCTGGAATTTTAATGTTTGATGCAAGCATCTTCTTATGAAATCCAGCAGCTGTAATATCAGTCGCAAATACCATTGCTGTACATGGTCTATTTCTTGATATAAACTCTTCTGCGATTTTTGTTCCACCTTGTTGATCATTTCCTGTTACATCAAAAATCATGGATTGTTCTAAACTTAAGTTATGCTCCTGAATATATTTTTTATAGGCTTGATATCTCAAACTAAAGTCATGAACACTCACATCCCCTGCAAAGCCTATTTTTTTATGCCCCAGATCTACTAAATGATCTAATATCTGAATCATCCCATTAATATTATCGATTTGCACAGTCTCAATTTTTGCTGGGAAATAGTCATACCCTATGGATATTACAGGTATATTATTAGATGCGATCTCATTTGCTAATTTTGATGAAATTGAGTCAATAATTATTATAACACCATCAACATTACCTAATGCAACTGTTAATTCATAAGTTTTGAAACTACGAGTCTCAATTGCAATTAAATCAAAGTCATGTTCTATTGATTGTAACCTTAAGTTATCCACAATTTCACCGAGATAATACCCGGATATAAACGCTGAGATAACTGCAATTCGTCGCCTTTTTTTCTTTTCCATTTATACCTTATTACAATGCTTATTTTATAAATATAAGCTAGAATGTGTAATAATGTTAATAGTTTGTATATTAAAGATACTTTCTAAAATCCATCCAGACTTTATATTCATCGGCTAAGGAGTTAAAGAGACTATTTTTTGCTCCTTCTAAATAAATGTGGCTCTGTTCTAATTCAACTTCAGAATAATCCCCTGCTTTAAATAGTAGTTCACCTTCGTAGAATAGTAGCAGTGCTTGATCATACTCAATCCTATAAATTTCACTATTAATAAGACTACTTTCAAGCTCTTCTAATGCCTGATTAAAGTCCAGTTCTGCCTCGTTTCTCTTTAGTTCCATCTCTCTAACTGATAACTTATAAGACTCTTCAGCTCTGTCTCTTTTTTTACTTTGAAAGTCATCTAGAGTTATGGAGAAGTTAATAGAAGCATTAAAAACTGAGGTCTCGGAATCTTCTGCACTATAGGTCATTCCTAAATCTGCAGACAGACTAGGTTCATAAACCCAAGTTTTATTAAAGTTTTCTTTTGCACTTTCTACAGAATAATTTGACAATCTATAACTACTGCTTTTTAAGAAATTACCCTGATTTATATCAATGTCTGCTTTAAGTTTTTTAAGTGACTCTTCAATGTTAGCTATAGTTAAAATATTTAGTTTCACTTCTGTTGAATTTACACCAAGGCTACTATATAAACTCTTCTCTGCTTGTTTATAACTCTGGTTTATTTCTAATAGTTCTTTCCTGGATTCAGACCACGTTACTAAACTATCTTGAAGTTGATCTAAAGTAATATCCCCAAGTTGATATCTATCTTTATCATCGTTATATAGCAGTAAATTTAAGTCTACTCTTTTGTTTTGTATTTTCATGTTTTGTCTAACTATCATCCAGTTTAAACTTGCAGAAACAGCCTCGTTTTGGGCTTCAAGATAGGCTGTTTCTACTTCAATAAAAGCTGTTTTATATGATACTTCTGACCTTACTACAGTTTCAGAGTGGGCTAAAGGATTAATACTAAGCCCTATAGAGCCAGAGAGGTCCTCATCTATATCTCCTGTAATTGATAACTGTTCAACTATTGGAATCTCAATGGATGTAGTCAGACCCCAATCACCATTTTCAAGGTCACTGTTTGAGGTTCTTACAGATAAGGATGTTGAGTCTAATAGAAGTATCCCCTTAACATCCTCCTCTGCTTCCTCTAAGTTTAATTGACTGTTTTTATACTCAATACTGCTCTCTATTGCAAACTGTTGTATCTGCTCTATACTGCTTATTTCTGTAATAGAAAATAGTGATGATGAAAACAATATAAACAGTATAGATATCAATAATTTTTTTATCATTATGCGTCCCTTAATGTATCGGAGATGTCACCTTTTGTTGCCGAAAAGGCAGGAAGTACACCTAATATTCCACCACAACCTAATGCTAAAAGTACACCTGAAATTAATGCCATAGGTTTAACCTTAATTCCCATGTCTATGTTATCAGTTAACTCTGTTAATAGAGGTGTCATAGTTCCTAGAACGGGCTCTGCAATAACAAAGGCTAAAATTACACCTAATATTGCTCCTAATAAACTTAACATTAAGGACCACTGCCAGAACTCAAAAACAACTCTAAGTTTAGATGCTCCTAAAGCTCTCTCTATTGCGATCTCTTTTTTTCTACCTAAGGCTTCAACAACCATAATACTAAAGATCCCTAAGGAACTGGTCAGTAACAGAACTATACCTAATATTTTAATAGATACTGTAAAAATAGCTATTGTCTGTCTTAACTCATTCATGTAGTTTGACTCACCACTAGGGTCACCTTCCCACACTGTTACCTGGGTCTCAGTTCCATATGAATTTTCTACAATCTGGTTTATTTCCGCTGTAGACTTTTCCACTGAAGTAGAGCTACTTTTTACTACTAACCGTGCTGATAACCAGTTTAGAACACCGGCACCTTTTTTATTTGTAGGCATAATAGATGTTACAGGAAATAGTGCATCGGCAATTCCATATGCTCTTCTAGCAACTTCAGATGGTGTTTCATAAACCCCTGCTACACTAAATTGTGATATTAAAAAATCAGCCTGTTTCCCATTTCTCTGGGTACGACCAGGTGGAGATATTTTTTGACCAATAGCTTTATCAGCAGATCCATATAACATGTTTGCCATCTCTTCAGAAATCCAAACTTTAGGAAGCCCTGAATCAAAATCCTGCTGTGTCATTCTGCTCCCTGCTACAATATCCAGCGAAAATACATCTAGATAAGATGGATCACTACCCATAATGTTTCTAATTTGGTAAGGTTTTCCGTTTGTACTAATATATGGAATAGGAAAGTGAAAGATCATGGCTGCTTCTTTAATTAATGTTCCATCCGATTTTAGATTATCTATTATATTTTTTTTCCACTCTGTAGGACGTTGATTTTCCATCTCTCCATCTTCACCCCAAACTCCATTTACTACCTGTAAAACTATTCCATCTTTATTCATTAAAGATACTATTTCATTCTCTATAATTTGCCCTGCACTAAAGGATAAAATCAGAATCCCAGTTCCTAGAGCTACTGCTAATAGGGTTAGGGATATTTTAACTGGAGTTTTAATCCAATGTCTTAATAATGTTGTTAATAATTTTTTCATATCTCTCTCCTTAACCTGCACTTCTCATGGCTGTGGCTGCCTCTATTCCAGAGTTTTGTCTAGCTGGAATAACTGAAAACAGTAGTGTTAATATGGATGATAAAACTACTCCGATTAAAATGTATAACCAAGATACATCACCTAATCCTAAAGAGCTTTCCATAGCCATAGATAGTGGAATTGCTAAACCTGCTCCTAATATTGAACCAATTAAAGTAATTATTAGTGCCTCTGTAGCAAAAAGTTTGATAATGCTCTTTTTAGATGCACCTAGGGCTTTTAAAATACCTACATGTTTTTTCATTCGTAGTGATCTACTCATTAATATATTTGATACATTTACAGATGCTATAAAAAGTCCTGCTAAACTTAGAAATAGTATTAAAATACTAATTCCTCTATTTCTACTAACTAGTCTGGTAGCTTCTGCTCTAGGGTTGGATATTGATACCTGACCAACACCATATGCTGTATCAAACCACTGGGTTAACATTGTAACAGTATTATCTAGATCTTCTACATTAGTTACAGAGTATCTAAGGTTTGAACTACCCATTCCTCTGCCTCTAAATCTACCATTCTCTGTTAACTGTTTTACTGGAGAGTAGAATTGGTCGTCCATATCGGTACCAGTGGGCTGTAAAATACCAATTACTGTATATAAACTTTCCCAGGAGATTATTTTTTTTCCAGTTAGTTCAGATAATTCATATTTACTGCCTGCTAATAATTCTGCAATTTCTGATCCTAGAATTATGAAGTTATTATTAGTTGTATAGTCCTTAGAAGTGAAAAAACTACCGTAGGACGTATCCATATCCATAGCATTAAAAAATTGTGACGATACCTGATATCCACTAATTTCTTCAACTTCTGGAATTATATAATCTGGGCTGTCGGCAGCTTTTTCAAATGTTTCAACCATCTTCTCAAAATCACTTACTTCATCTTTATTATCTTCATTATCCCTATTTCTGCCTGGGCCTCTTTGGGGTACATTCTTAGATTCTAGAACCTCTGTAGTCATAAAACCAATTCTTGATCCAGCTGTAATATATGAGAAGGAGATACTAGGCATAAGTTCTCCAGCTTTTAAGTCCTGGGTTCCAAGTCTAACCTCTTTTTCAGAGATTTTCTCAATTACGGGGAACTCCATATCCTCCATATCTGCCCGTGTAGTTACAACAACTTCTCTATATTCCGGGGATGCTAAAAGTTTTTTACTGTACTCGTTTGTATGAAAAAGAAGGGATAACCCTGATGCTGCAGCTCCAACACCTAGCGCCACTGCAATAATCAGAAGACCTGACTCTAATATCCGACCAGTAAACCTTCTCTTCATTATTAAATTAGGTTCGTTGGTCATTATAGAGGTCCCCCTTTATATAGTTCATCGCTATGTAAAATACCATCTCTAATTGATATCTTTCTCTTTGCTCTAGCACCTTGTTCGTCACTATGTGTAACCATTACAATTGTTACACCCTTTTTATTTAAGTCCTCTAACATATCCATAATTTCATGGCCTCTGTCGGAAGGAAGATTACCTGTTGGTTCATCGGCTAATATTAGATCAGGATCTCCAGATAGAGCTCTAGCTACAGCAACTCTCTGTTGCTCACCACCACTCATCATAGTTGGTAAATGTTGCATTCGGTGGGAAAGTCCAACTTCAGCTAATACTTCCTGAGCTCTTGCCTTTCTCTGTTTATGGGGTATTCCTGCATAACTAAGTGGTAACATTACATTTTCCAAGGCACTTAGTTCTGGGAATAGATTAAAACTTTGGAATATAAAACCAAAGTGTTTATTTCTAATTCGGGCTAACTCTCTATCTGGTAGCGAAGTTATATCGTAATCCTCTAATAAATACTGACCACTAGATGGGGAATCTAATATACCCATAATATGCATTAATGTTGATTTCCCTGAACCGGAAGGTCCCATTATTGATACATATTCACCTCTATTTATTGTTAAATCTATACTTTTTAATGCTTCAACCTTAACTTCTCCAAGGTCGTAAATCTTATTAATGTTTTTTAATGTAATCATATTATCTCCTACTTTAACTCTATTGTTTCCTGGTCTATAAAACTCTGGTAACTACTAATTATAATTTTATCACCAGCCTCTAATCCACTTATTATCTCTACTTCAGTACCGTCTATCGTTCCGTATGTAACCTCTGTTTTATATGCCATATCACCATCTACTATATAGACATATTTTTGATTACCAGTAGTTAAATATGACCCTCTAGGTAAAATAAGGGCATCCTCTTTTGTTCCTAATGGAATTGTTGCAACAGCTGATGCTCCACTTGTTAAATCAACATCCTGGATAGGTTTAGCCCTTACAGTAATTGTGGCAGCTAAAGAGTCTGAGGATAAACTTGCAACACTACCAATCTGAAGTATTTCAGCCTCTATAATGTTGGAACTTATTAATATTTCCATTATTCCACCAACTTCTAAAACTGTTCGGTGTTCTTCGTAAACTTCTAAATCTATATATACGTCACTAGTATTAGCAACTGTAAAAAGTTCTGTACTTTGAGTCACTCTACTACCTGGTACAAATAACTTCTGGTCTATACTAATAACATCTCCACTAATTGGACTTTTAATATTTGCATCTGCAAGATCAGATTCTACACGACTTAAATTAGTTTTTAACTGAGATAGCTCAGCTTCTTTACTTCTAATACTTAAAGCACCCTGTCTATTCTCTTTTTCAAGATCTAATAGAAGGTCCTCTTTCTGATTATTTAAATCTTCTAAATTATCTATGGCGTCATCGTAATCAGACTCTCTAGAACTTTTAAGGTTCTTTAACTCTTCGACTTTAACTAGATCGGCTTTAGAATCTGTAATATCTTTTTCTAATCTTTTAAGATCAATGGTTAGCTCTTTAATAGCATATTCATGGCTTAATAAAGTCTGTTCTAAACTTATCTCTTTTGTCTCTATATCATTCTGAAGATCAACTAGATCCTGCTCTAATTCAGGAATATTTAGAGTTGCTAAAATTGTAGAACTTGTTACGGAATCTCCAACTTCAACAAAAAGTTTTGATACATAACCTGTCTCCATAGAAACTATAGATACCTGGGTTGGTAATACAACTGAACCACTAGCTTCTGTGGATGTTGTTAATGGGCCAGATATTACTTTAGTAATACTGAAGTTTCCAACTTTTTGGATTTTATCTGCTGTTGTTAATAAGATAACTACTACTACTATAATGACTATAGCTATAACACTAGCAAATGTTACTGCAGCCTGTTTTTTCTTTTTTTTAGAAATTAGTGGTGCACTATCATCTACATTAATTATTTTTCTCTCTACCACGTAAGTCCTCCGTAGCTTAAATATAGCTCTATTATTAGTCTCTATGGTTAACAGTGTGTAAAAGAATTGTAAACTATGTAAAATGATACCTAAAATTATGGAAAACAAAGATAAAGGATTATATATTTAGATCATGGTAAAAAACATAATATCGACAACTGTGGTTCTTATAACCCTTCTATTTATATCTATCATTCAGTACCAGTGGTTAAAGTCATCTGCAGAAAAAGATATCTCAGAACTTTATAGAAACCTTAACTTTACTCTATATAGATCTATCTCCTATGAACTTAAGGATGAGCTTTTCTCCACAAATGGGCTGTTTGAACTTAACTATAATAACGATGATGACGAGTTTAAAAAATCTTTAGAAGGCATTGATAATAGTTATATATCTGATATTGGTTTTATTTCAGCTACTAATGTTCTTTATATTTATACTGATAAAAAGTGGCAGGAGAAAGAGTTTTTTGGAAATATTAGACCTGAGGAATTAGGTGTTTTTGCTCCAGACCCATATAACCCAGGTATTGTTAAATTTAGCTTTCCATTAAAAGGACAAGAACCCCCTATTCATGTATTTATATATTTTGATCTCTTAAGTTTTTATAGAGATAAAATAGAGGATGGATTAGATTCTGTTTTACAAGATTATCAGTTTATATGGTACTTCTCTTTACCAGAGGATTCCCAGGTTATTAACGCAGAGACCTATAATTTTTCTCCAATAAAGTATATTAAAAATAGTCTGTTTTCTAAGGATATTGGGTGGTTAATGGGTGTTAACTTTTCCATGGGTGTTCGAGTAAAGGATTCAAAGGATATTAAGTTTAGAAATGGACCTATGGAAGCAAACCGTCCTAATGAAAGAGATTTTTTATATTTAGATGTACAGCAAAATGGCATCTCTTTAGTTGATGTAAAAGAGAAGGCACTAACAATACAGTGGTTATTAACAGTTTTGCTTCTTATAGGTTTAGGTATCGCTTATATTTTAATACTTAACCAGATAAATAAGTTAAAAATCCTTAGAGCTAGAGAGAAGGAATTTGTTGCATCTGTAACCCACGAATTACGGACTCCATTAGCTGTTATACACTCTGCTGCCGATAACATTAAAAGTGGAATTATTGACCCTAAACGAATGGAGCAGTATGGAACATTAATAACAGACCAGTCTAGAAGATTGTCCTCGATGATAGAGGGAATACTACTTTTTTCAAGATTTGAGGGTAAGGCAATACAAACCCCACATTTGACTTCTGTTAAATGCTCAGATTTAGAAGATGAGTTAGAGACAATAAATGAGAGTATAGCAGATAAATATGGTGTAAAGGTTCTACTCGATTTTGGTCTACCAGAAACCTTTTATACAGATATAGAGTCCGTAGAACTTATATTAAGTAACCTAATTATTAATAGTGCTAAACACGGTTATTCCGACGGGGGAGTTATTAGAGTAAAGGCACATCTAAAGCTACCTAATAAACTTATATTTGTTATTGAAGATGATGGCGTCGGTATTGATATAAAAGAGCAGAGACATATTTTTGAACCATTTTTTAGAGGTGTTAAAAGCCATGAAAATCAAACTAATGGAAGCGGTCTTGGACTATTTTTAACCTACAAAAAAGTAAAATTATTAGGTGGAAAGATCTCTTTAGAATCTCCATATAATAGGGCAGATGCAAAAAGTAGAAGTGGTTGTAAGTTTACAGTTACAATTCCATTTAGTCAGGTCGATAAGGATGAAAAAAGTGTATAGCGTTTTAATAATAGAAGATGAAATAGGTATCCAGATTACTTTAGAAGATAGACTAGTTTCTGAGGGGTATAAAGTTACTATTCGCGGCGATGGCCCAAGTGGTGAAGAGGAAGCTAAGACAGGAAATTATGATATTATTTTATTAGATATTATGTTACCAGGTCGGGATGGTTATAAGGTCTGTGAAAATGTAAGAGCAGCAGATATAAATACTCCAATAATAATGTTAACAGCTAGAAATACAGATTTAGATACTGTTATAGGTTTAAGACAAGGTGCGGATGACTATATTGCAAAACCATTTGAGATGTCGGTTTTATTAGCACGAATAGAGGCTATAATACGTCGGTGTAGTAGGGTTAGTTCAAACAGTAACAGTAGAGGACAAACAACATTTGGCGAATTCACCCTTAATAAAGAGAGTGGGGAACTTAGTAAAAATGAAACTCCTATACCTCTTAATGCCCAGGAGTTTAGGGTCTTAGAATATCTAATAGAGAACTCCAATAAGATAATTTCTAGGGATGTACTATTAGATGATGTTTGGGGATATGAAAATGAGACAACATCAAGAACTGTAGATGTTCACATTGCTAAACTTAGGCATAAACTTGATGAATCTGATATTCCACGGCATATTTTGACTGTTAGAGGCCGTGGATATAAATTTGTTTTATAGATATCTCATAGTATAAAAACTATTAAACTCTTCACCTTCATCTAGATTAATTAGCCCCTCTTTTTTTGCCCATTCAGGAGAATCTCCTACTGTAGAGTCGATTCCAAACCAAGGTTCTAGGCATATGTAGTTAGCGTTTGTTTTAGGTTTAGTCCAGATACCCATATATGGATATCCTTTAAAGTTCATAACTATTTTCTTAGTACCTTTATCACTTTCTAATGTCATTTTATCTGACTTTAAATCATCAAATATCAGTGCACCATCATCAAATAGTGGATGCTCTAAATTTATTATATTGTCATTATCAAAGTAGTCCAATCTCTCACCGGTTAATACAGCATCACCTTTCATACGCCTTTGTGATGTCTCTTTTTTATTCAGTGTTATTTTGTAATCATTAAACTTTAAGTTATCTTCAATAGGGCAGATGAATCCAGGATGTGCGCCTATAGAAAATAGAAGATTGTCACTATCTTTGTTTATTACTTTATATGTAACTTTTAAAATATCACCCTCTAATTCATAACCTAACATTAGCTGAAAACAGAAAGGGAATACTTTTAATGTATCCTTAGTTTCACTTATAGAAAATACTGCTTTAGTTTCTGTGTGTTCAATTATTTCAAATACCATATCCCTGGCAAATCCATGGGAACTTAGAGTATATTCATCTTCTTTATAAGTATACTTATTATTGTTAGTTGCACTAACTTGTGGAAACAGGATAGGTGCATGTCTATTCCAAGATTTTGCATCTCCCTGCCACATATATTCATGATTATCAGATAAGGTCTTAACAGAATGTATTTCTGCACCTTTAGGGGATATTCCAACTTTTAAACAGTCATTTTTCAACTCAACTAACATAACTCCACCTCAATACTTCTATGACTATAGATTATATCGTTTTATTACAAAAATTGTATAGTCAGTTAAATCTCATGAAATATTATTTAATACGATGCTTATTATGAAATATTTTGAATCAAAATATAAATCTCTTATAAAGTAATTTATATACTTAGAACACCAACACTAAATCATTATTGACATATTGTATGTTTAAACATACAGTAAAGTATAAGGTTTTGATTGTAATGATTGTCAGGTTTCTAAATGCATAGTATATAGGGCAGGTCTATTACAATTGAGAAAAAGAATTCTTATACTAGTTTTTTTTAAAACTAGAACAGGTTCAGAACCAGTCAAGAAATGGTTAGATAATTTATCAGATGATGATGTTAATATAATCATGTCTGATGTAAAAAAAGTAATTTTTGGTTGGCCAATTGGAATGCCTTTGACTAAGAAAATAAAGACTAATCCAAAGATTTGGGAAGTAAGATCGAAGATTAGTAGTCGTAGGATTTCAAGAGTGCTTTTTACCATCAAAGGAGATAAAATGATTCTTGTTCATGGCTTTATTAAAAAAACACAACAGACTCCACTAAAAGATATAAGGCTTGCTGAGAAAAGAATCAAAACATAACACTTTATATGTAAGGGGGTAAGTATGAAGAAATCGAAGATAGGAAGTAATGTTGATGATTATCTAAAGGATCGTGGATTACTTGAAGAAGTTAATTCTAGGGCAATAAAAAAAGTTATTGCAGAACAACTTCTTGAAGAAATGAAGCTAAAGAATATCAAAAAAATTAAAATGGCTGAACTAATGAAAACTTCAAGATCTACATTGGATCGTTTATTAGATCCAGAAGAAACCTCCATAAATTTAACAACAATTGAAAAAGCAGCTGAAATACTTGGTAAAAGAGTTGAGCTTAGGTTAGTGTAGAATATTTTTTTATACTAACCATACAAAAATATTATAATTTTACATTAGTTTTATATCATAATTGACTTAAAATTTGCTGCTAGCTGTGTGTTCAGAAAAACGAACGATTATTTGTACATAATATTACTAACTTTAAATTCATATAAATATAAAAAGTTTCTACCTTGATAAATATAATTTACAGGGGCAATATTAAATAATCATACATTCAGTTATACAGACATATGTAAACTGAAAACTCATAAACACAAGGTTATACGGCAATGGATATATTAAAAGTACTTTATTCTGCTAAATCAGGATAAAACAAGTGATATAATATGTTCTATTCAATAAAAAAATACCTAATAGAATATTGTTTAAGTAAAAATCTTATTGTATATTTTAACAAGTGAGTTATTATGAAAAAAAATATTATTCCTAAACCACATATTTATGCATCTTGCCCTATTGATGGCAAAATAGTTGATTACTATTCCAGTAATTTTGAATCTGTTTATGTTTTACTGCATCCTTTTGTGAAACCAGTAAAAATTAATAGCGACTGTTTTTATCCAGAAACATGGCCTGATAAATTCGAAATAATCAAAAATTGTGAACCAATACCTTGGAGTAAAATTTTACACTTAGGTAATTTCAACAATATATCAGAAATAGACATAGCTTTACGAACTAGTATACATGGAATAAAAAAGAAGTTTAGATCAGACATATTAGAAAATAAATTAGATAACCTATTAGAAGAATATGATTTAATTCAACCTCCTGAAGGAGATATTCCTCCACTATTAGAAAACCGATTATACAACTCTATAGAAAAACTAGGGTATACCCACTTATGGATTGGAGATGAATTTTCAACAGAAAGAACATTATATTCAATTGATAAACTAAAACTGAATGACTTAATACCTGGGCATGGTAATATTTTTACTAATGATGAAAAGTTACTAGTTTCAACACACTGGGATAGTCATTGTTCTTTTCTATGTTCTTCTAAGGATATTATTGAAAAAATTATTGAAGAGAACAACTATGAGGGATTTTATTGTAGTTCCAATACACAAGTATATTGGGGATTATATCCAATATAATTAAAAAACATAAATAAGATTTAATAGAGGTATTAATGAAAGAGGGTAATGTCGTGTGGAAGAATCATCCTGCAGGAGATGAATATTGTTTATTAAAAGTAAATAATGAAGAATCGTATGTAACTTATACTGAGGGATTAGATGAATTAAAAGCTAGTTTTACAAAAATTGATGACTAAAGAATTACTTCAAAATAGAATTATATTTAATATTCTCTTGTTTTCACTTTTATTTATAACTTTTACTGGAAGATGTATTGGATATTATATTACTAAACAATTAGATAAAAAGAGGTTTAGATCTTTGATTATTATATTCTCATCTACTTATTTAATTGTTGCGATTTATTGCAACATGAATTGGGATGGTTTATTTTATTAAAAAGTATAAAAAGGACAAGTATATGATTAAACTAAAAAATATAATTTTTCTACTTACACTATTAGTTCTAATGACCTGTAGCAACAAGGAAAAAGAAGGATGGATAGAACATACTTTAAATACAATTGATTATGGAGAGAAGGCACTTATACATTTAAATGCACTTAAGCAGATTATGCTAGAAGACTCTAAAGAACATGATGTAATAGTTGAGCAGTTTAACATTAATAGAAAAGAGCTTGTATTTATATTAGACTACACAATAAAGCTTGTGTCTGATAATCCTTCACAGCAAAATAAATTAATAGAAGCATATAAAATTTTATTAGTTACGAGTATTACTAATAATAACAACAATGATGATTATAAAGTAGAGATATTAAGTAATATTGATAATATGATCTTAAGTATTAATAGTTATACAGCTACAGAAAAAGAGTTATTAGAGATAAGGAAGAAGTAAAGAATAATACAAATTAGCACTTATATAATATTCGATGATTATTTTTATCCATGATAAAAAGTTGGAATTAGCAAAATAGGTCATAATGCATTCTACAGTAACAATAAAAGATTATACATTGCCAAATGAAAAGAGTCTTGGTTTATTGAGTCAAGGTTAAACTGTAGTTTGGTTTCGTGTCTTTGGTACCAAGAGTTTGAAATACACCTTCTGAATATAACTAAATTCACTAAGAAGAATCCATTATCAATTTCCAAACAAAGTGGAGTAGTAATAAATTTATATATAATCTTCGTATTTAGCAACTTAACACATTGCTTCTGATAATTATCATTCTGTCGACTGATATCGGCATTTAAGTTTTTCAAAATTTAATTAAGTGGCTCAGATAATAATTAAAGGTTAAGATATTAAATGACTAAATATGGTTGGACCTTCGATAAGTATATAGGAAACAATCTGATTAACATTATTGATCCAACGAAGTTAGCTACATCATAACACAGTCTAATTGTAGTTAAATAATAGGAGAATAAATTATGAAAAATAATTTTATAAAGATTTTATTACTACTACTCGTCTCACCTCCAATATTTTCAGTTGAATATACAAGAAGTGAACACAAAGACAAGGATATAGGTTCAATTATAGTAATAGAGCGTAGTGATGGATTTGTTAGAGATGCATCTGTTGCAATAAAAATTGCTGAAGTGCTATTGGTTTCAAATTATGGAGAAGAAGTAAATGACAAGAAACCTTTTAAAGCAGAATTAGTTGAAGATGGTACTGTTTGGTTAATAACAGGTACTTTTCATAGGACTGAAGCTATGTATTCCACTGGAGGTATCCCATATATAAAAATATCAAAAAAGGATGGTCGAATAATTGGATATATTCATACTAAATAAACCCACAAATTAAATTTCTTAACAGAATCTACAAATTTATAATAAGAATCTAGAAGACTTAAACTTTTCTGGATTTATATTTAACAAAACTAAAATAAGGAAGATCTATAACACCAGCAGAATAGGAGTTTTTATTATGGGAAAAAGAATATATGCAACTTTTTTATTATCTGAATTATGTTTGTTAGGCTTTCTAAAATTGGTTAAGTTTATGATTACAATCATTAATATTACCAGTGATTTTGGGGAATCAATTTCTTTGATTATCTATAACATTCTTGTTATGTTTATTTTGATATATTATGTTTTTACAATTATAAAAACTCGTAAAATATTTTATTTAAGTTTTCCTTTTTCTATTTTTTTAGGTTCTTGGGTCTTAACATTATGGTTTAATGGAATTATGACAATATCAAAAGAGTTTATTTAATATAAAAATGAGATTTAAAACATAAAGGATGATGTATGAAAACATTAAAGTACTATAAATTATTATTAGGTATTACATTATTAATTATAGGAAGTATCACTGGTTCATTAGCTAAAAAAAATAGTGACTCTGTAGGTGGAATTTATTTATTTGCTGAAAAGTATGACTCATATTATTTTTTTACAGATATAAATGGTAAAGAAGTATATATTACGAATAAAGAATATATAAACCAAAATACCTTAACATGGGTGTGTTGTATAACTTTAGTTATTGGAGTTTTTTTTATTTTTATCTTTTGGATCTCATTAACCTTATATCGAATTAAAAACCGGAAGCAATTTGAATAAGTGTATATGTAGAATAGCTTCCAATCATTATCACTCAGTCGACTTAATATTGATATTTATTTAATGAGCGATTCATTTATACTATTTACATAGTATTATAGGAGAAAAAATATGAAAAATAAAGCAGGCTTTGCAATAGTGTTATTATTTATAATGAGTTCGATTAATATTGTTGGTCTGTTAATAACGATTATTATATCTTATTTAGAAATTTTACCAGCTCCAAATTATTTTGAATCATTGCCATTATTCTTTAAAGTAAGATCAATTAGTTTAGTTATTTTATTGCCTATATCTGCAATTGCTGTTTCTAAAAAGAAGCTATTCAGTATTCTTGCAATCATTGTCTACCTTTTATTAGCATTGATCCCAAGGCTAATTATTCAATTTAAAATGCAAGAGTTAGGTCTAGTTCATATTTTTAACTATATTCAGTATTTAATTGTTTTTATTATATTACTGTTTTTAAACAGCTTAAGAAGAAAGAAATATTTTATATAATTATCTATATTAATGATTAAAGCCCCATAAGATAACGGCGGACAGTACCTACTCTGTAGGTCAGAGAACCTTCGACTTATGAGAAAATACTTTTCTTGGAATACTAAGGCCCTTTTTAGGGCTTTAGTATTTTAAATCAATTTGATAATAGACCATACTAGAAGTAAACTCTTAAAATGATATCCAATAATTCTAATAAAATAAATAAATACTCCTTTCTTGGATTTTTATGATATTGAAAGTTCCTCTAAACATTTGGTGAAAACTTATGGAGATGACTCAATAAGAAAAAATCGTGAGTTAAGTTCTAGTATATATAAAATAGAAGGTTAAAAAGAAGGAAAAGTTACCTATACGATTCCAAATATTGGATCAAGAACTAGTATTAATCCATCAGAATGAAACTGTAGTTGGATTGGTACATTTTCATTCTGATGGAAAATTAGGAAATGGAGAGTATCTTTCTGATGATGATATTGCAACTGCAATGGAAGATAACGTGCCCCCCTATATCTTTCTAATGCATATGTGATCTAACGGTTTTTGATCCTTCTGATCCACTTCAAGATGGTGCACCTAAAATAGAAAATATTTCAAATAATATACCATACGATGACAGGAACTTAGACCCCATTAACCCTTATAATTATGAACATTAAGATACTTTAAATATCTAACACAATCTATGAGGGGCTAAAATTGTATAACAATTATTTAATAATACTTAGTTCCTAATTAACTGTCAAAAAAGTTACCTATATTCACTGTACAATTAATCGTTCGTTTTTCTGGACATCAATTTATTTAGTATGAAATTTTGATTTTGTAATAAAAAGTATTAAGTTAAAGAATTAGCTGAACTGTTTATTAAATAGGATGTATAAAAAATAGTATTACGTTTAAATTATTAGTTTAAGATTGTAATTCTGCTGCATTATTTTATGTTTAGTATTCTCACCTAAGATATTATATCATTCCACCCATTAGTCTTGGAATTGTACAACAGGTTAACTGCTTTTTCTACAAGTTATAGGCATGTTTTTTCATCGGTAAACTGAATCACTTCACATCTGCATGTTATATTCCAATTCATGTTAGGATAATCGTAATCATCAACTGTTTTTATGAACCTATTTAATTATATATGAAGCTTTTAAACAATCATTTTTAATTCAACTAACATCACTCCACCTCAATACTTCTATAACTTTAGATTATATCGTTTTACTGTAAGGGGTGTAAAGTCTACTAAATATGTCAGATTATAGTTCATTATTGATTTTCAATTTATCTACTAACCAGAACTCAGCTTCTTTTATATTACTAAAAGACTTAAATGGAATATTCACATATTCATAAATTGGACGATATCTCCTTGATGCAAAAAAAGATCCAACTACATCTTTATTTACGACAATGGCTGTAGCTTCTTGTATTTTCCCGTTTAACTTACATTTATTAACGTAGTCAGTTAGTTGTAAAGTCATATCCATAGTCGCCAGACAGTTTGTTTTAAACTCAATTAATAATGCCCACTTATCTTTAAAATATGATGACTTTTTAAAGATTTCATTTTCTATATAAATAAGTGCCATTATTAGTTCTGTGTTAAATGGCCCTTCTGCCTCATCATATTTAATGTCAGGACAGGTTGTGAAATCTTAACTCTACCATGAATATTATTTACACCTTTTGCCAATACTTTTTCTAACATTTCACTATTTATTCTCCAACTCCTCATTTTAATTCAATAGCCAATAATTGGCTCTTCCTAATGCTTTTATTGGAGCGTATTTTTACGTCTGGAATCTATTAATTTCTACATTTAGGTTCTGTGCAATATCGCTTAGGTTAGAACTAAGATCTGTTAAGGAATCCATAGCAATGGATATTTCACTTATTCCTATGCTTACTTCTGATATATTTCCTAATACCTCTGAAGAAACAGTTTTTACAATTCCAACAGCTTCTTCAAGATGGGAAGATGAATCACTTATAACGTAACTTCCTTCCTGTACGTCACTTGAATATTTCTGAAGTGTACCCATAGTTTGTAATATCTGCTGGCCTCCAGAACTCATATCATTCATACAGTTATAGATTTCTTCAAAAGAATCATATTCCCCGGATACACCTCTATCAATATGGTCAAAGGCAATACGAGTTTCTTCTCCTGATAAAGATACAGATTCAATCTTTTCAACAGTTTCTTTTAATACTTTACTTATAATATTTGAATTCTTAGCGGAGGCTTCTGCTAATTTCCGTATCTCAGATGCTACTACTGAAAATCCCTGCCCATGATTTCCAGCATGAGCAGCTTCAATTGCTGCATTCATAGCTAGAAGATTAGTATGTTCTGAAATATTATTAATTATTGATGCAATCCCTCGAATTTCCTCTATATTGGAGGTTATTTCTTGGATTATCTGTATTGTAAAGAATAATTGTGAGCCACCTTTCTTTGCAGTATCAACAAGATTACGGAAGTTCTCTTTTTTCTGATTAGTAATCTTAGTCACACTTACGATAGATGCAATCATTTCAGTGACAGCTGCTGTAGATTCCTCAATTGTTCTAATCTGCTTTAGTATAACATTATTCAGACCATTAATACTCTTTTGAACAGTAGCCACAGATATAGTAGACGCGTGAACGCTTTTGTCTAAGGTACTAATTTTGTCTTGTATGCTCTGTACAGATTTATTCATCTGAATTGAGGTTGCAGATGTCTCGATAGTAGAATCTATTAACTGTTCTTTAATATCTAAGTTCCTCTCAGAGGATCGCTTAATTTGCCTGATAGAATTAGCTAATTCTCCTGTAAAGGTATTAATGTTTTTTCCAAGCTTTCCGATTTCATCACTTGATTTGATTTTAATTTCGTCTATCAAATTTCCTTTTAGAGCAATAGACAATCCCTTTTCAAGTAATCTGATATTCTTACCAATTGTTTTGGCAATAAGAAACGATAAAATGAGGGTAATGAAAAAAACAACTACAATGGATATAAAAATAGTAAATGCTATGAATGATTCTCTCCGACTAATTTCATTTTCTATTGATACAAATTGTTTAGATATTACTTTATATGCACGGTCAAGATTTTCATCTGTGGCTAAGATAGCAGTAGTAAAATCATTTACTTGTACGAAAACAGTCTCTTTATCTGCTAATGGAGAACTCCAGAGTCCACTGATTTTTACGTCCGAACTAAAAAGAACTTCTTCAGAGTAAATCATTATTAGTTCAGTATTCTTTTCTAGATCTTTCCAAACAGTGTCAAAAAGAATCTGAAGATTTTTAATTATTTTTAGTGCTTCAGAAATATCATTATTAAGTTTAGGTAAATATTTCAACTCATGCAAAATTACAAACTTTTTATCCAGATCTAATTTTGTTTTTTTAATTCTTTTATTCTGAGATTCTATATACTCTCCACTAAGTGAGTTTATATCACCTCTAAGATTTAGAATACTTTCAGTCAAATTCCTTAAATGAGCTGCTTCTTTTGAAATTCTGGTTAATGGAATATATGTAAAAACAGCAAAAAGAACCACAATGGTAAATGCACTAATAATACCAAACACCATAGTGTAAAGTTTCCATCTAATAGTCATATAATACCCCCGATTAATATATGTATTTACCAATTTTTTCTTATGTAAAAAAGTACTAATCATTACCAAAAAAAATAATAATATATAATACTATAGAGCTAAAATATCTCCTCGGTAAGTTACTCTGGTAACAACTTAAAGTACTCTGGTAACTTTATTTGTTGTTAATAATCTAATATCTTAGTATATTAAAGAGGAAGTATTTTAGAGCCCCAGATGATTTATATAAGTAAAATCAAAGTATTAAAGGACAGAATATGAAAAGGCTTGAACACTATATTACAAACCTAAAGGAACCTCAAAAATATCTTGATGGCATTTCTGCTGACCTGGTATATAATCCTGAGAAAATAAATTTCTTTTCTAGGTTAAGGTGCTCAGAATTTGTAAATGATCAGCCAATTATTCATTATAGGTTTAATCTCTTATTCAATCTTAAAGGTTCTATTCAGATTCATATAGATAAACACATCATAACATTAAATGAAGGGGAATCTCTCCTTGTTTTCCCATACCAGAATCATCATTATGTATCATCAGAAGACAAAGATCTTTTATGGCTTTTTATAGGTTTTGAAATGAGAGAAAGAAAAGGTCTTGAACCTCTATTATATAATCCTGTTAAAATTGAACCCTATGTCCTAGAATCACTTGAAAGAATGATTACTGGGTCTAATGATCTTAAAAGTAGTATTTTATCTACAATAATTCATCTTAATCTGGAAAACAGTAATAAAGGTGGGACAATACAACACATTAACAGGGATGAAGATACTATTATTACAAAAGTTCAGAAACTTGTATATTTCGATTTAAGCCGTATTTTAACAACTTCAATAATAGCACAGGAGATTGGTATATCAGAAAGTAGTCTTCATAAACATTTTAAAAAGTTCATAGGAATCAGTCCTGGAAGATATTTAAGAGAGGTTAAAATAAATTACGCCTGTTCTATTTTAGAATCTGGGAAAAGAAACATAACTGAGACTGCTTCTCTTTGTGGTTTTGATTCTGTCTACAGCTTTTCAAGATCATTTAAACAAGTAACCGGATTTCCTCCAAGTCGATTTAAAAATACAGAAAATGGTAAATAGATTCAAGTTTGAGCCATTTCTATAACAATAATCCTGTCGTAACATTAGTTAAATTGTAATAAGGAGACTTAAAATGAAAACAATAAAATACGCAGTGATAGGTTGTGGTGGGCGGATTAGTTCATTAATAGACCAGTTAAAAGATAAAGAGGATCTTGAGTTAGTTGGTGCATGGGATCCATCTGAAAATAATACTCAGTTAATGTTGGATAAAAGAAATTATGGCAAGGGGAAAATCTACTCTTCCTACCAAGAGATAGTTACTGACCCAGAATTAGATTGGATTGTAATAGGATCACCAAATATCTTCCATAAAGAGCATATAATTGCTGCATTTAAAAATGGGAAAAATGTATTCTCAGAGAAACCTCTAGCTACAACAATAGAGGATTGTATAGAGATTAATAGGGTTCATAACTCTAGTGGCAAATTATTTGCTACTGGCTTTACTCTACGGTATGCCTCTATTTATAGAAAAACAAAAGAGATTTTATCTAGTGGGAAAATTGGTAAAATTATTTCCATAAACGCTTCTGAAAATATACTACCTGATCATGGTGCATATATAATGAAAAACTGGAGACGTAAGAAAGAGATCGCCGGATCACATATTCTTGAAAAATGTGTACATGATCTGGATCTATTAAACTGGTTTACAGAGTCAGTACCTCTAAAAATAGCTGCTTTTGGTGGAAACGATATGTTTACACCTCAAAATAGTGAAATCTATAATAAAGATAGCAAACTATTTGATTGTGAGGGCTGGGATCAAATTACTGATAAATTTGAGCAGTCTACAGAAAATCCTTTTTTATCAGATAATACGATTGAAGATAATGTTGTTTCCATTATGGAATATAAAAATGGAATCAGGGTTCAGTTTCAGGCAACAATGTGTAATACAATCCCCGAGAGAAGAATGTATTTTCATTGTACTGGTGGAACACTCATTGTTGAACTGTATTCCGGTACTTTACAATACAAAGCCATTGGTGATGAATCTATAAAAATGATGAATCTAGTTGGTGGAGGCCATGGTGATGGAGATCTTCATATTATGAAAGAATTACATGAGTCCATGGTAAAAGGAATAAAACCTGTCTGTGGTGGAGATGAAGGATTAAGAAGTGCTGTTGTTGGTATTACAATTAATGAAGCTATGTTACAGGGATCTATTATTGATCTATCCGATATCTGGACGAACCTTAATATAAAATAATCTAATCAAAATTACCGGTTAATAATCCTGTTAACCGGACTTAATAAAATTTATTTCTTCTCTATGTTATTACAATCTCAAAAAGTTTAGACTTATTAGAAGGCTTCTTAAATTAATACAATATCAATAGAGCATATTCTGTTTAGTAAATAGTACTGGGGTACTAGAAGTTGTTACTTGGGTAACTTTACAACTCAGTTACTCAGTGTCTAATATAGAGTAAATACAAAAGGAGAATTGAAATGAATAAAAGAAAATTATTTTGTTTACTCATCACTTTTACGATGGTTGTTGGTCAAGGCCTTTGGGCAAATGGGCAGAAAGAATCAAGTAAGACCACCATTAAATGGCAGGTCTGGGTTACACCAAATCTTACAATGGAACTCTACGAGGGAATTAAGCAAACATATGAATTAGCTAATCCTGATATTATTCTTGAAATTGTTGAAAGTAACGCTTCTGGATCGGGAACTGCTGCTGACTTTATGAGAAATCGGATTGCAGGAGGAGATGTTCCTGATGTATGGTCTAATGTTGGTGATACAGAATTCATTGATGCTGGTCATGTTTGGGCTCTTCCAACTGATGATCCAATTTTTGAAAAATTTAATTATCAAGTACCTTACAAAGATGGTAATGTCTATCATCTTCATTATAATACACAGCTTGCTGGAGCAATCTTTTATAACAAAACACTATGGAAGCAGGCAGGTCTTACCGATGCTGATATTCCAAAAACATATAGTGAGTTTGAAATAGTATGTGAAAAAATAAAAGCCGCCGGACTTACACCTGTAATCAGTGGTGGAGAATGGGTTCCTGGTGCTGTATTAGGATGGAGTCTAAGTGCTGAACTTGTAGATAATCATCCTGAGTTATGGAAAGAAGCGAGAGAAGGTAGTTTCTCTTTTGCGGGAAAAGAGGGTATGGCTCTTATCACTTTCTGGGATAATCTTGTTAAAAACGACTATATCATAAAAGGAAACCTGAGTGTTGGATATAGCCAGGGTGAACAACTTTTCCTTGGTGGGCAGGGTGTAATGTATCCTATGGGATCGTGGTATAGTGCTGCTGATGCTGCTTCTGATAAAGATTGGGATACTGGTTATTTTGAACTTCCAACATCTGACGGTAAAACGAACGCTATCGCCTACAAAGGGCTTTTAGGTAACCGAATTTATGCAGGTTCAGAGGTTAAAGAAGAAGCTTGGGAATTCTACAAATGGTTCTATACAGATCCTACAATAAATAAGGTTCTACTTAAGGCTGATGGATTATTCTCAAATCATAAACCTTCTATTGACTATGACTACTCACCATTACAACAGACAATGGCTGAGCATATGCAATCTGCCGATTTTTCAACTACAGTCATCAGTTATTATCTTGGTGCACCATCACCAGCTGGATTAGAGGGTGCACATCTTGGCCCACTATTAGAAGCCATTTATTCACAAAAGTACGAGTCTCTTGAAGCCCTAATGGTTGGTATTGACGATTTTACAAATAATAATTAGAAATTTTTAATAATAAAACCCTGCATTCTATGTGCTTGCAGGGTTTGTAGGAATAAATATGAAAGACAATCACTGGAAGCAGAAATTATTAATGTTCCTGCCGGGATATACCATCTTTGCTACAATAATCCTAGTATCTATATTTCTTACTTTCTACTATTCATTCTTTGATTGGGATGGACTGAAGACTAGTATGAATTTTATTGGGTTCACGAACTATATAAAAGCTCTAAAAGAGCCTGAATTCTTAACATCTATAGGAAATACATTCTTTTTTGCACTACTCGGAGGGGTTTCGGTTAACATAATTTCTCTATTTTTGGCGGTACAAATTAACCGAAAAAGTTTGCTCACAAATTTTCACCGAGCCGCATTCTTTTTCCCGCAGCTAATAAGTCTTGTTGCTGTAGGTTTTATTTTTAAAGCTTTATTCAGCTATTATGGTGTTGTTAATAGCCTTTTTGAGAGATTTGGCTGGACGGCTATCGATTTTCTAGGAGATCCTTCATTAGCAAAATGGTCTGTTTTAGGAATAAGTATTTGGCAGGCAACAGGTTTCTCCACGATTCTTTACCTATCAGGACTTCAGGCTATACCTGCGATGCAATACGAAGCAGCAGAAATTGACGGCGCAAATTCGTACCAAGCATTCTGGAACATAACTTTCCCATGGTTGGCTCCGAGCTTCACAACTGTAACAGTCTTCCTCTTTACTGGGTATATGAAAATATTTGACATAATTTTTGTCCTAACTGGAGGGGGGCCTGTAAATACGACAAAGAGTATAGCCATATTTATCATAGATGTAGGATTCAACCGCTATAAAATTTCGTATGCATCCGCCGTGGCTGTCTATTTCTTAATAATCCTGACAGTGATCACTGTAACTTTAACCAATAGACTTAGAATTAGAGAGGAGAACCTACTATGATAATTAATAAAAGTGGGAAGATTCGGGGAACTCTTATGACAGTCCTGTCATTGATATACCTGATACCATTCTATATAACAATAGTTAATGCTTTTAAAACTGAAGCACAGATCTTCCAAAATCCTATGGGACTACCTTTCGCTGAAATGACTGTGACAAATGTGGCCAGGAATTTTAATTCCAATCAGTTTAGTGCTCTCAAGGCTTATGGATTTACAGGATTTATTTTGATAATAACACTAACTTGTGTCCTGATAACGGCATCAATGACAGCTTATATCCTAAGTCGTAATAGAACAGGATTCTATAAAGTCGCTTATTTATCACTTTTAGCAGGACTTTTTATTCCAGTTCAGGTAATCATAATTCCCATTATTCAGATACTTAGAACTTTTGGACTTATGTTTAGCTTTCCAGGACTTATTCTAGTTTTTGTTGCGGTTTATATGCCTTTTGTATGTTTCATTTTTACAGGGTATATTGGAACAATTTCTCCACAATTTGATGAATCAGCACAGGTCGAGGGAGCTTCTCCTTTACAGACTTTTGTGTTTATTATATTCCCTCTTATGAAACCTGCAGTAGTAACTGTAATTATATTTGTCACACTTTGGACATGGAATGATTTTGTTCTTCCATATGTCATTTTTGGAAGTGGAAAATATTATACAATAACAACTGGGATCTACAGAGCCATTGGTCAGTATCAGCAAAAATGGGACGATGTATTTGCCGTATTATTTCTAGCCATAACACCAATAACGGTTTTCTATATTTGGCTTCAGAAACATTTCATTTCTGGACTTACCGCTGGAGCTTTTAAAGGTTGATAAATGAGGAAGATAAAGATTGGATTTACCATTGATTTGGATTATACTAATTTGATGATAGATAAAAAACATATCTTCCTCTTTACACTAATCACATCATTGCTTTTTCAAGGATTATCAATTTTTCAGTACAGTATGGTGCCTAGTGAGATTTATGTAATTAACTGGGCAAAACAATATAGTATTATGGTTTTGCTATCTATGATTATCACAGTTCTTATTTATCTTTCCCCTAAAAAAAACAGGATTTTATATTTATTAATAATCAGATACATAATGATAATAATAATTCACTTTCCTAGTGAAATATACCTTGGTTTAAAATTGCTATTTCTTTTAGCCTTTCTGTTAGATCTAAATTTCTTTATTCCCATACGTTATTCCATATCTTCTTCTATGGGCTCTCTATTTTTTTTACTGCTTATAAATGTTATGAGTCTTATTAATCTTGGTAAATGGAATTCTATAACTATACACAACACTATATTTTCTTCTGTCTTAGTACTTATTATGACAGGCATATTCATAATCTTCCGCTATATTTTTAGTAGAATGGAAATTGAAAAAAGTAAAGTCAGACAGTTAAATCAGACAATTGCCAATCTGACAGATACTAATTATGGATACCAGCACTATGTAAAAGTTGTAGAAGAGAAGTCCACTGAAGATGAGAGAAACAGAATTATAAGGGAAATCCATGACTCGATAGGTTACACCCTTACTACTATAATGATGATTTCCCGATCAATCCTTGATATGAACAAAGGGAAACTCGGAATTATAAGTGAGAATCTTGAAGAGATCCACTCTGGTGCCCGTGATGGTTTAAAGGATATGAGAATTGTATTAAGGATTCTGAAAATAAAGAAAGAAGAACATTTATCTCATTTTATGGAATTGAGAAGGATGATTAAAGCTTTTGAGAAGGCCTCAAATTTAAAAATCAGACTAGAATGGGGAAATACACCAGATAATTTTGGGGAAGAAGCTTCTCATATAATTTTCCGGATTATACAAGAGGGGATGGTAAATGCTCTTAGACATGGTATTGCCTCTGAAATTGACATATTTCTTTTTGTTGGAAGTGGTAAACTAATGATAACTATAAATGATAACGGTAAAGGGTTTAATAAAAAAGATCCTGGACTCGGAATCTCTGGGATGAGGGAACGGATTAAGAAGTTCAACGGGACAATGACTCTCTCAAACTCAAAGATTGGGGCGAAGGTTAGTATTGAACTCCCTATAGAAAAGGTGTTGGTATATGGAAAAGATTAAATTGTTACTCGTAGACGATCAGATTCTCTTTATTAATAGCTTAAAGAGTGTTCTAGAATTGAATGATAAAAACATTGAGGTTATTGGTGTATGTTACAACGGTTCTGAGGCTGTAGATTTTTGTAAAAGTAGGAAGCCAGATGTAATTCTAATGGATGTTAAGATGCCTATTATGGACGGTGTCGAAGCTGTAGAGCGTATACTTTCCATAGACCAAAAGCTTAAGATTGTAATGCTAACCACCTTTGATGAAGATGAATATGTTAAAAAAGCTCTGCGTAAAGGAGCAAAGGGATATCTTCTTAAAGACATGCTTCCATCAGACCTCATATATACAATAAAAAATGTAGTTAAGGGGATGATATCCATATCCCCATCGTTGATTCATAAGACATTGATGATGGCATCAGATAAAAAGTTACCCTCATGGTATGACGAATTAAACAGAAAAGAACTCGAGGTTCTTAAATACTTAGCACATGGATATAACAATAATGAAATTTCTGTAAAAGTCCATTTATCCCCTCAGACTGTAAAGAATTATGTTTCAACAATATATGAGAAAATGGATATTCGTGATCGAATGCAAGCTATGAGAACTTGTATTGACTTAAAATTATTTGATGACTAATAATATTGTGATAAAAATCAAATATAGGTGTCACTAAATGGCCCTATATTTGATTTATAAATTAAATTATCTCCAAATAATCATCGTTTGGTAGTTTAGGAAATTGTCTTGATGGTAGTGTCTGATACCAAAATGCAACACTAGATATATCGTCTTGAAGTTGGAGATGTTTTCTATTTTTTCTCCAACCAAGAGCTTGGATTGTAATTTTTAAGTTCTTCTTAAAATGTATAGGGTCTGGAAGGTGCCACCTATACATAGAAAATCTTTGATTAGCTTTATATAATCCATCAGGTCTAACTATGTGTGGTACCCCAGCATAAGGGGTAGAGTATTCCTGATATTTATTTTCTCGCTGATTTTCATAGTTATATGATCCACAGAAATAATCTTCTGTTCCTGTTCCACAAATAGTTGGGAAACCTGTTGACCCTGCCACTATCTTTCCACCGGATATTTCTGGATTCGCATCGCCATCTATATAGAACTTTATTTCACCTTCTCCCCACCAAATATTGTTATTAACTTGCCATGCCATGTAGGTCCCTACATAATGTCCTTGGCCTTCAACACCATCTAGTATTGTATAAACATCACCATAAGGTAGAGGATTAATCCTTCTAAACTGGGCATGAAAGTATGCTGTATTCTCTGGAAGCGTCTGGAGTGTATAATCTATTTGGTAATAAAGAACTACATCTTCGTAATCTCTATTTTCTAAAGTCATTCTAAGATTTTTCTTAAAAGGTATTGGCCAGTAACAATTAAATGCACTGCCTGGATTAACACATACTGGTAGTGAGTTAACTTGTGCAAAATCCTCAACACTTGTATATGCACTGGCGAAAAAGTCACCGACAGGTACTTCAATTGATGGGAAATCATTACCATCATAATATACTCTAAGAATAGATGATCGATATCTCCCTGTAGGAACCATCCATATGTGGTTAATACAACCAGGGCCCTCAATATTTGCTAATTCAAAAACTTCCCCAGGAGGGATAATGTCACTTGGATGTACTTTCCAGCCCTGACCTAATTCTCTGGCATCTCCTATTGGGTTCCCATTATCGTCTTGAGGGCAGTGTTCTCGAGCACCTCCAGCGATTTCCCCAGTTCTATTTTCTCCACAAATAGATCTACTTTGTGCATCGGTTAAAAGGGATAATGTACTTAGAGAGTGTTGAAGTGGTTTAAACATAATAATCTCCTTAATCTTTTTTATATAATATTGCTACAAAGTGATAAATTAAATGGCTTTTGTTACTAATTTTTGTTATATATTAATATTATGAAGAATTTGAAGAAGTGGTTCTCTAAAGAAGAATCTAATAATGATTTACAAATTAATGGTATCGGAATCAAAGAGGAAATGAACTATTCTACTATTGATAGACCTGTGGGAACTGGTGATATACTTATAATGTTTTTTCATCAGTCCATGTCTTCAGGGGTTCCTTCAGATAAGTATTATATTGCAGAATCATCTGTTATATACTGGAAACCAGATATGGGGCACTATTATCACTCTGAATACGATACATGGATACACAGCTGGATACATCTAAGTGGTAATATAGCTGAGTGTATTTTTCAAAATCTAAAAATAACACCAGGTATCCCACAATCCTGTTCAATGTTTGAAATAATTCCTTGGTTAGAGCTTTTATATAAAGAAATGGTAAATAATTTTACTGATAAATCAATAATAGAGAGTTTAATAAAATCAATTGTTAAAATAACAAATAGAAATACTAATATAGAAAATAATTTGTTGGAAAATAACCCAATGTTAGATATTCGTAGATATCTACAAGAACATTATAATGAGAAAATAACATTAGAATCTCTTGCACAAATTGCTAACTTATCAGCTCCTTACCTCTGTTCCTTGTTCAAAAAAGAGTTTGGTGAAACAATTATGTCCCAACTCAGATCCATACGGATAGAAGCTGCTCTGTATCATCTTTATAACAGCCGGTTATCAATTGGAGAAATTGGGGATTTAGTAGGGTGGTCTGATATTTACCAATTTTCAAGGCAATTTAAAATTGAAACAGGTAAAAGTCCTAGAGAAATGAGAATTGAACTTTTTAAAATAAAATAAATTTAGTATTGTTCCTATATTTTAATATTCCCAAATGATTATCTCTAAATTATAAATACACTTATTGTTAAAATTTATACACTATATGTCATTTGTATATTGGAAATACTGTAGTAATTTTAATTATATCGGAGAACAAAATGAAAGAAATTAAAATTGGAATAATCGGTATCGGATTAAGAAGTGATATCTCAAAACACGCTCATAATCCTGAATTAAATGTTTTTGTTACTGCAGGAGCTGATCCTTATAAGGATGCCCGGGATAACTTTTCTGAAAAATATCCAGATGCAGATCTGTATGAAGATTATAGAATTCTTCTAAAATCAAAAGATATAGATGCGGTCATGATATGTAGTCCGGACAATTTACATGAGGAACATGCAATTGCATCTTTAGAAGCAGGTAAGGATGTATTTCTAGAGAAACCAATGGCAATAACAATAGAGGGTTGTGATCGTATTCTTGATACTGTAAAAAAAACAGGACAAAAACTATACCTTGGGCACAATATGAGGCATATGGACTCTATTTTAACAATGAAAAAAATAATTGATGAAGGAACAATAGGAGAAATTCAAGCTGTATGGTGCAGGCACTTTATATCATATGGAGGGGATGCTTATTTTAAAGATTGGCACTCAGAACAAAAAAATACAACAGGTCTACTTTTACAGAAAGGAGCACATGATATTGATGTTATACATTGGCTTGCAGGTGGTTATACTGAATCTGTAGTAGGAATGGGAAAACTTAGTGTTTATGATAAGTGTAAAAGAAGAAATGCCGATGAGCGGGGTGTTGCTAGCTTTAGACCGGATATATGGCCTGCAGAAAAACAGGATAACCTCTCCCTAGTTATAGACGTGGAAGATCATAATATGATTTTAATGCAGCTTGATAATGGTGTTCAGGCCTCTTATACACAGTGTCATTACGCTCCTGATGCCTGGAGAAGTTATACTTTTATAGGAACTAAAGGTCGGATAGAAAACAGAGGAGATTCAGGGAATAGTACTGTAGAAGTTTATACTAAAAGAACAGATGTCTTTGGTCAGCCAGATATTATTTATAACCTTAATGGTAATGAAGCGGGACATGAAGTTGCTGATGTGGAAATTGTAAATCGATTTATTGATTACATCCGTTTTAATAAAGAACCAAATACATCTCCTATTGCTGCTAGAAATGCAGTTGCAGCTGGTGTTATGGCAACAGAATCCATTAGAAATGGCAATATCCCTAAAGTTGTTAATAGATATGAATAAAGATAAATGAAAATAATAAGATGTATGGGGAGTTATGAATAAAGATAAAACAGAACTATTTTACCCTAAACTTAATAGAAAAATAAGTTATGGATTAAGACTAGATAAAGCAAATGAAAACAGGAACCTCATATTTAGAATTAATAAATATATTTCTGAAAACATAGCTAGTGATCTATCTGTAACAAAAATAGCTGATGAGTTTTATTTTAACTCCCCATATCTATCTAGAAGATATAAATTATTAACTGGAATAAAATTATCTGTGTATATAAAAGATGCAAAAATAAGAAGATCAAAAGAGCTCCTACAAAATACTCATATACTGGTAAATCATAATTCGTAGGTATGTTCTTAATATCAATTATAGCTCATAAAAGATTGCATTAAAACTAATAATTATAGGGAGTTTACTTCGAAGTAGCTTCCAGACCAAACCATAAAAACCGAGAATATTAGAAGTATAATTAAACCAAACCACTGGGTATATTTATTTAGAAATATAAAAGCTTTATTTTTCCCAAGTGTCAAAATTTCTTTACTCTTAACGGTTATTATAGAAATAATAGATAGGGTAATTCCTATACCTAAAGACATACCAAGAACTGTAAGTATACCTATCCCAATCATATTTATAGTTATGGAAAAAAGCATAATAGTTATTGCTCCAGGGCAGGGGAAGAAGCTTGTGATAAATATTAACCAGAGGCTACTTTTAGATTCCTGAACCTTGTTTGATGACTTTAGTCTAATAATCTTCATCATTAATAATACGATACTTAAAATAAGAAGTAGGATGTAGCTAATAGCTTGAAGGGATAAAGTAAAACTATTAATAAGGTTTGGTTGAACTTTAGAGAATAGTTTAGTTAAAATAATTATAAGTAAAACCCCTGACCCTGAGTGTATTAAAGCCGATAACATACTTATGAAAACACCCTCTTTAATAGTAGTTTTTTTTGTAGCTAACAGGTAGGACGAGATTACGACCTTTCTATGCCCAGGCCCTAGTGCATGAACGATGCCGTATATAAACGATAGTAGAAGGATTAAAGCAATTATAGTAATAGATGTTTTGTTTTTGATTTGGACTAAATAGTTAGATAACTTTAGGTATACATCCCTCTGAATCTCTATTAGTTTTTCCTTAAGTGTTACTCTGTTATCCCCTACGGATTTTGATATTGGTTCCTTACTAATAATTACTTCTGTTGGGTAGGCTTTTAGCCATCCTGGTTGTGGTTTTGAAGTATCAAGATTTATATCTGCAGGAGCTGCTGGGTCATAGTAGTAAGGCCTTGTTATATTTTTTGCTATTTTAAAATATAGCGGACTATTAAAACTAATGTTCTCTTCTGTCGGTTCTTTAAAAGCGATAAAGTATGATGTATCAAAATGTGTAATTGTTAAGAGATCACTATCAACAAATTTTGGAAGAGCTATTTTAAAAGAGTAAGTTAAGGTTCTGTCACTATTAATATTAACTGAAAAACTTGAGATAGAAGCTACTTTAAAGCTTACATCTCCAACACTTAACCTAATAAAGTATCCATAATCTGCAACACTTTTAAACCCTTCATCATATAATAATTCAGACTCACTCCGGTCAAAGATTCCATCAGAGTTATTATCGAAAGTATAAATATTCCTTTCTGATGTTAGTGGGTCAAATGTCCAGCGTATCATTGCAAAGTTATCATCAATAATTTCTATTTTGTAGTTTATATAAATATGTGGGTGAGCAAAGACTTTATTAAATGACAGTATCAAAAGAAGTAATATTAATATTTTTAATCTCATGAGTTCTTTTACCATAAAAACAGTAAGTAACTCCATATATATTCTAAATATGTAATGAAGTTTTAATGTTGAGGACAAGTAAAATAATCACTCTTTTCTAATCTCTCCTGGCCTTTTACCTGTTATCTTTCGAAATACACGGCAGAAATAAGTTGTACTGGAGAAACCGCAGGAAGCTGAGATTTCATCAAGAGTGGCATTTGTATCTTTTAATAAACGGCAACTATGTTTTACTCTTAAATTATTAACATATTCTGAATAACTGTATCCAGTTTCCTTTCTAAATAAATTGGAAATATAGTTAGGGGTCAGGGAGAAAATGTTGGCAATTGTATCCCTGGAACAGTTGTCGGAGTAGAACTCATCTAAATGCAAACATATACCATGACATCCTGATACTTTGTTATGCTTTCCTAACTTCTCTCTTTTTTTTAGATCTTCAATTAGTTCTATTATTAAAACGTTTATTAATAGTCTGTTTTTCAAATTTGAAAGCTTCTCTATATCAGATGGCTCTTTTAGTTCTATGAGATTCAGTAGGGTCGTTATATTTCTGGGAACTTTTGGAAGGGAGAATCTGTTTAGAACTTTACCTTCAGTCTCTATCATATTATTTACATAGCTTACTATTATTTTATCCGGTTCAAAAATAAATGTAATAACCTCGACAGGTTTTAACCAGTCAGGTTGGTTCCAGGATCCCATGGGCATAAATGTTACATCGCCGGGTTTTGGATATATGTTGTTATGTCCTAAATCTGTACTAGAAATGACCATTGAATGAATCCCACTAATTGGTATTGCAAGCCTATGGTTATGGCTGTAATAGCTCTTTGGTGGTGGTGGAGATTTTACAGGTGATGCATAAATTACATTATCAGCTCCATTTTTATTAAAACAGTTTTTTAACTTCTCATAAACCTTATCAAAATCATCCATACTGTATTATAGTGTAATAAATTGTAGTATTCTTCAATGTTAAATATAAAATAATCAGTCATAATTTAAATATGAAAAAGCCAAATATAGTATTTTTTTTTACAGATCAGCAGAGAGCTGATACATGTGGATGTTACGGACAGGATTTAAATGTTACTCCGGAACTGGATAAAATGGCCAGGGAGGGAGTGCGTTTCTCAAAAGCATTTACCTGTCAGCCAGTTTGTGGCCCTGCAAGATCCAGTCTTCAAACAGGGAAATATGCCACAGAAACAGGTTGTTTCAGGAATTCAATACACCTGCCCCAGGATGAAAAAACAATTGCACACTACTTTAATGAGAATTTCTATAAAACAGGGTATATCGGGAAATGGCACCTAGCAACAACTAAAAGTGATCCTAAGTCAGAAACTGCTAAAATATATCCTGACTATAGTATCAAAGCTATTGATAAAGCCTACCGTGGTGGCTGGAAAGACGAGTGGATTGCTTCCGATGTATTAGAATTTACATCCCATCCCTTCGAAGGGCATATGTTTGATATTAATGGGAATAAAAAAGAGTTTAAAGACCAGTTTAGGCCGGATGCACAGACAGATTGGGCTCTAGATTTCCTTGATAGACAAAATGATGATAATCCCTTTTTCCTATTTCTTTCATATATTGAACCACACCACCAGAATGATATGAATGTTAGCATCGGTCCTAAGGATTCAAAAGAAAAGTTTGCAGATTTTACAGTACCAGGGGATTTAAAAGGAACCAAAGGATCATGGAGAGAGGAGTATCCAGACTATCTTGGATGTTGTAATAGTCTAGATCAAAATCTTGGCCGTATAAGGGAGAAGTTAAAAGATATTGGACTGGATGAAAATACTCTTATAATTTTTTCCTCAGATCATGGGTCACACTTTCGAACAAGAAACTTGGAATATAAGCGCTCCTGTCATGATTCTAGTATCCATATTCCATTGGTTATATGTGGCCCTGGATTCAGGGGAGGGTTGGTTAACGATGATCTTGTAAGTCTCATAGATCTACCCGCTACTTTTCTTGCCGCAGCTGATATTCCTGTTCCATCATATATGAGAGGAGCACCTCTTCAGTCTCTAATTGATGGTGTAAATGACAATTGGCGAGAACATGTATATCTTGAGATAAGTGAAAACCACATTGGCCGGGCTATACGGACAAAAAAGTGGAAGTATGAAATCTCCATTCCTGATACAGAGAAGGACACAGGATGGAATACCAGCGGGGGAGTGAATTATAAAGAGATTTTTCTTTACGACCTAGAAAATGATCCCTTTGAAAAAGAGAACTTAATTAATAACATCGATTTAATTACTATTAAGAGTGAACTTAGAGAGATTATTAAAAAAGACATTTTAGATGTTGAAGGTTTAGATATAAACATAACCTAAATTTTATATCCCTTTTGTATATCTTTTATACAAAAGGGTGTTGTATTGTAACAAATGATGTCAGGTTTCTGAAAATATTTTGATAAACTTTTTTTGATCACTTTCATCCATAAAACCACTTTTTCTATAAAAACTATGGGCAGAAATTCTAGATGAACCTGAGTTAGCCCTTATCCCTACGCAGCTTTCATTTTTAGCATATTCCTCTGCTTTGTTTATTAAAAGAGATCCGATTCCTTTATTTCGAATATCTTTATCTACAACAATACCTAAAATATTTAGTAGTGAATCAAAATACAGTGTTTTATATACTTGAAGATGTATATAACCAGTAACTGAATTAGTTCTAGGATCAAAAGCCACAAAAATCTTATCATTTGTTGATTTGATTAATTCTACAATACGTTTATCCATCTTATTTTTTGAATATGTGTATCCTAATTGCTTAGATAAGTTATAAATAGATTCTAGATCTTCATGTAAAATTTCTCTTACTTCCATATAATACCATTCCTATTAATACCCCAAATAATGTTACATTTATACCAAGAAGAAGTCTAATGTTTTATTCATTAATTATTGTATCAAAAACTGCATATATTTATTAAAATAATATAAATCAAAAATTTAGGGTTAAATATGAAAATAGATAGATTAGTTTCAATTCTTTTAATTATCATTGAAAAAAAGAAAGTAACAGCAGAGGAATTATCAAAAACATTTGATGTATCAATAAGAACAATCCAAAGAGATATAGATAACCTTTGCAATGCTGGAGTCCCAATTTATGGTGAAGTAGGGAAGAATGGTGGTTACCATATTATTGAAAATTATAAACTGGATAAAAATTATATATCTCAGAAAGAAATAAATACTTTAGTAGAGATACTGGGTAGTTTTAAAGATACATTATTTAAAGGTTCTGTCCGTGATTTATTAAACAAGTTTTCTAGTATGAATGAGAATAATAGTTCAAGCAGAAAATTATTAATCGATACTAAACCCTGGGGAAATAATAAAAGACAAAATGAAAAACTTGATGATATATATTTAGCAACTGAAAAGAATAGAATTTTAATATTTAACTATACTGATTTACATAAAAAAAGAACAAAAAGAAAAGTTGAGCCATATACTATAATAATGAAAGGTAATTCTTGGTATCTTTATGCTTACTGCACATTAAGAAATGATTATAGAATATTTAATACTAAAAGAATGTTTGATATTGAATTAGAAAATACTTTTACTGAACGAGCAGATATAAAGCCAATTGAACCTGATCAAATTGATATGACAAGAAGTTCAACCGATATAATCTTAAAATTTATTCCTTCAATGTATGGAAGGATCCCCGATTATCTTGATCCTATTGATGAAACTTTAGATAAAGATGGTAATGTAATACTAAAATGCTCTTTTCCAATAGATGAATGGCTTTATTCAGTGTTATTGAGCTTAAGTCATGAAGTTGAAATAATTGAACCTGAATCTTTAAGAAAGGTCATCGTTAATAGATTAAAAAAAAGTATTAAAATTTATAATCTATGACACACTGTTGTCGTAATTGCTATTGTAGACTTCTCACATATTAAAGGAGAAAAACATGAGCCAAGAATTATGTCAAAGTTGTGGAATGCCACTTAGTGATGAAAGCTTGTTTGGTCTTGAATCGAATGGAATTAAAAGTGAAGAATATTGTAAATTTTGTTATGTTAATGGTAATTTTAACAAACCTGATGAAACATTAGAAGAAATGATAATTAGCTGCATCCCCTTTATGGTGAAAGAGGGGATTACTGATACTGAAGCAAGAAAAAATTTAGAATTATTATTACCAAAGTTAAAACGTTGGAGTAATAAATTATGATAGATAAAGATAAAAATTGCTATATGTACATTCTAGATGGTCTTGCTGATTGGGAAATTGGATATTTAACTGCAGAACTAAAAAGTAAGAGGTTTCTTTCTGAAAATAATAATTTGAATTTTAAATTTATTAGTAAAACTTTAAATCCCATAAAAACAATGGGTGGAACTATAATAGAGCCTGATATTGAAATTTCTAAAATTAATTTTAAGGAAGGGGATTTATTAATATTACCTGGTTCAGATAATTGGCAAAAGATTGATGATAACTGTTTAATTAGTAGACTTAAGGATTTTATTAATAAAAAAATAAATGTTGCAGCCATTTGTGGAGCTACCATTTTTCTTGCACAGTTAGGAATTTTAAATAATCAAAAACATACAAGTAATGATCTAAATTATTTAGAAATGATTTGTACCGATTATACTGGTAGTGCTTTTTATTCAACTAATAGTGTTGTTGTTAACAATAATTTAATAACTGCTTCATGGCTTGCACCATTAGAATTCACATATGAAATCTTAAAGAAATTAGATGTCATGAATAAAGAGACGCTAGAAGCCTGGTATAATTTATATAGTTTAAAAGATTCAAAGTACTTTTTACAATTGATGGAATCTTTGGACAGTAAATAATATGGGTTTGGCGGTTTAACAAACTATTGTAAGTGGCAGACTTTTGTTATAGTTTCTGCAAGAAAAATGCAGAAACTACAGTAACACTTCGTGGCAAGTTCGCACCTTATAGGACGCTATACCCCCAAATGGTTGTGGATTACAAAATATGCATAATTAATAAGTTCAAATACAGTATCAAAGGGAAAAGACGTCCAAAAGTCCCAGTATTTGTTTTAACCAGGAAATGTATTTCGAATATACCCTAATTGGGAAGGTGTCGGTGTCATTCCTGATATAAAAGTAAAACAAATAAATACGCTTAAAACAGAGATAGAGAAAGCTATGGATGTAATAAATTAAGTTCAATAATATCTGTAAATTTTCTTATACATTTACAGAAAGCTTTGTTTCCAATGGTGTAGTACCAAAAAAACGTTTATATTCTCTACTAAATTGTGCTGCACTATTATACCCTACGGACATACTAGCTTCATTCGCTGTTTGACCTTCTTTTATTAATGCTTTGGATCTGTGTAGCTTAAGTGTTTTAGCGTACTGTATAGGTGTTGTATGCATCACTGTTTTAAATGTTCTATGAAACCCAGAAACACTCATATTAGATAGCTTTGCTAATTGTTCCACTGAGACATTTTCTTTTAAATTCCCTTGAATATGATTTACAGAACGGGCAATTTCTTGAATTTGTCCATGTTGTTCTAAGTGCCGGCGCAAAGAGCCTAACCCAACTTTGTCATCAGTAAGGAGCCTATAATATATCTCATCTATAATGGATTCTCCTAATATCGCAGTATCTCTAGGGTTTTTAAGTGTTTCGAGTAAACGTATAACTGGATCTAACAAGTTATAACCCATCGGTCCTAAATAGTAAGATGATGCTTCTGCTAACTCGTTAGATATACTAGAAGGATTATGAGCATCTAGCTTCAGTAGGATATTGGCAATTTTAATAAGATCTATTTCGATACAACACATAAGATATGGTTCATCTTTTGGAACATCAACCCTTTCTGCTTCCAACAACATAGGCATAAATACTGCTAAAAAATCACCAGCCTTAAAGTTGTATTTCTCCCCTCCGATATGTAACTGCTTTTCTCCCTGAGCTAAAATTAGAAGGTATGCCTGATAAACTTCATGTTTACGTGGTTGTCCATTGCTAGATCTAAACAACATAAAATTATTTAATGGAGTTTGTGTAACACCTTCTTCTATAGTTGTGTGATCAGAAATCAATCTCTTTAATTTATCTAATTTATTAACATCTATTTTCATATTTTAATATTATATTATCAATAACCAATAATATACCCTTTTCTCTCTATCTGAGAGGATTGTGCAAGAAATAGGTAACATTATGTATTCAATTATCAAATTAAGTTAAGTAATATAAAATTAATAATATTTATAGGAGTATTAAACATGAACAAACAAACAGATGTACTAATTATTGGTGGCGGTTTCGCTGGAGTAACAATAGCCCAGAAACTAGCAAAGAGTGGTATCGATACTATACTAATTGATAAAAAAAACTATTTTGAAGTGACTTTTGCAATGTTACGTAATATAACCAATCCTCAAAAAGTCGGTAATACACCACGTAAAATGTATAATGATTTTATAAATGGGGTATTCATTCAAGGCAATGTAGAGTCTATGAACGATAAAGAAGTAAAATTGTCTAATGGAAATACTATTAGTTTTAAAAGTGCAGTTATTTCTACAGGAAGTCGTTATCCTACACTGCCATTGACAAAGTCTAATTCTAAATTCGACTACGAAGAGCGAAATAAAGAGATATTAAAAGAACACAAGTCTTTAAAATCTGCTGATTCGGTTCTTATTATTGGAGGTGGAGTTGTTGGTGTTGAGTTCGCAGGAGAAATAGCGTCTGCTTTCCCTGAGAAGAAGATCACATTAGCCCATGGAACTGATAATCTACTAGATAACTTTAAGCCAAAGATGCAACAAACTGCATTAGAACAACTAACAAATAGAGGGGTAAATGTAAAATTTAACCGTAGGTTCGAGAAAGATGGTGACATTTATCGATGTAAAAACAGTAACGAGACGATCAATGCAGACATAGTATATGTTTGTATTGGAATGGTTCCTAATACAGAGTTTATACGGGCTGAAATGCCAAATATTCTTGATGAAAAGGGTTTAGTTAAGGTTGATAGCTACATGAAGGTTGAGGGGTTCGATAATATTTTCGCTTTGGGAGACTGCTCTAATCTTGATAATTCTAATAAAAATGGTTATGTAGCGACTGTTCAGGGTGGGATGTTAGCAAAGAATCTAATTAATGTTGTAAAAGGTAAAAAGAATAATTCATATAAGAAGCAGCCTGTTTTTGTTGTTACCACCACTGGAACAGATACTGGAGTTGCACAACTACCATTTGGTGTTTCAACCTTAAAGCTAATAATAAATTTGAAGCAAAAAGATCTTGGAGTTAGTAATATGTATAAAACTTTTGATACAGAACCAGATAAGTTGAAGTGATAATAACAAATATTATGGAAAAATAGGAGAACTTGAATGAATATAAAAAAAAAGCTTAGGGTAATAGATACAATACCGCTATCCGGTGAACAATCTATCCGAAAAAAGGATCGTCCTAGTCCTTTTGGTAGTGCGACGAACGACCAGTCTGTTGATTTTGTCGAACTTTTTTTTGATTTGGTTTTTGTTTTTGCAATAACTCGAACAACTCACTTAGTAGCTCACCATTTAGATTTCCATAATGTGAGTCAGACGTTGTTGATGTTTGCTCTTGTATGGTGGGCTTGGACTCAATTCACCTGTACTTTGAATATTGCTGATACTAAAAAGGTTGCCACACGAGTAGTTACTCTAATAACAACCGGAGTTGCTTTTATCATGGCTGCTTCTGTAGATATGGCGTTTAGTGACGGTGTTTTCTGGTTTGTTGTGCCATATCTACTGATTCGCATGATAGGGTTGGTATTGATTGCCATTGGATCTAACAAAGAGCATCTGAAAGATTCTAATATGATTCCTACATTCATTACAGCGATGTCGAGCTTGGTTGCAATTTTGGTGGGAGCTTTTGTAAAACCCGAACTTCGTCAGTGGTTATGGTTAGGAGCTGTCATGGCAGACTTGGCTTCAGGTATTATTGCCGGTAGCGGTAAGGGGAAAAAACCTATAAGTGAATTACGTGTTGGGCATTTTATTGAACGTCATGCACTTATTGTGATCATTGCATTAGGTGAGTCTTTGATTGTTGCTGGTAATTCAGTAGCAGAAGATGAGAGAACTCTGTACTTACTTGTAGCTGCAGGGGCAGCAGTCATTGTGACCTGCCTATTATGGTGGACATATTTTGGATGGGTTAGAGAATTCTTAGAAGATCATCTTAAGAAGTGCCCTTCTGAAATTCAATCAAAATTAGCAACTTCTGGTTATAGCTATTTTCACTTTCCTCTTATTTGTGGAGTTATCAGTTTGTCAGTGGCTTTTGGGATGATATTACCACACTCCGCAACTCCACTTTCTATTTCAGCAGCTCTAACAATGTCTATTGGTATTGGATTGTTTGTAGGTTCAACAGCGGCGACGGTTTGGAGGATTACGAACAAGTTTATGTGGCCTCGTTTACTTGTTCTACTAGCTACTTGTTTGTCTTTATTTTTTGGAATTAATCGGACCCCAGCAATAGGTTTTGGAATTGTTGTTATTGGTATTGCTTTAATCGTTGTAGTGGATAAATTATGGGTTTCTAAGGTTTTGTCACCTAAAAAATAGTATTGTCGCGAACAATTCGTAGGATCAATAGTGTGAATACCAATCGATTTACTACGATAGAACAAGAATCACGGCAATCCCTCCACTTAGTCCAAGGGACAAGCCGTGGATCTGTAGAACGCTGGAGATGGTATCAACTTCCTAATCAAAGTGGCTGTAATATCTAATCTATAAAACATCTTTTAAAAATTAATTTATGTATTTATTATAAAATTTTCTTATTTCGTTAAAATATTGAGATTGCTTTTCAATATGAGCAAAATGTCCACAATCTTTAATTATAATAAATTGGGATTGAACAATTGCATTATGTATAAGTCTAATATCTTCTACAGGAATAGGATCATAATCACCATGAATTATTAATGTAGGACATTTTATTATTGGCAGTAACTTTAATAGATTTGGATCTGATTTAATACAACGTCCACTTAGGAATAATTTATCTACCATTTTATCAGTTAAATAATCTAAGGATAATTCCGATAAAAAACTTTCATCAAAAAAGTAGTATTTAAATAATATCATGAAATACTTCTTCATGATTTCAGATTTTGCATTAGAAAACTCTAATTCATTTTCAAATTTTGATAATTGAGTTTTATCAAATTGTGACTTTCTTTTATCTATAATTAACTCAAATTGTATATCAGATTCTGGATTTGCAGCAGCAGACTCTAAAATAAGTAGGCTTCCCATATTTTGTGGATATTTTACTGCATAAGAAAGAGTTATTAATCCACCATAAGATTGTCCTATTAAATTAACCTTATCGATACCAAAAGCTTTTCGAATACCCTCTATATCTTCAATAAAATTTTCCATTGTTATATCTTTTTCAGTTTCATCCCCGGTCGAAAGTCCACATGCTCGTTGATCGTAGAAAATTATCTGATATTGATCACATAATTGGGAAAAATATGTAAATAGATAATTATGAGCTAAACCTGGACCTCCATGAACAACAATAATAGGAATTCCTTTACCAATAGTTTTAAAATATAGATTTACCCCATTAATCATTTTAAACTCTTCTGTAATGATTTCCATATCTAACATTAAATCTCCTCGTCATATTGTTCTTCTCTATTAAAAATTAAAAAAATATAAATGTATAATTACTGAAATAGTACTTAACTATATATTAATTGACTTAACTCATTGTTTCAACTTTAATAATAATTTATTTAGACCAATATTTAGATGTTTTATTTATATTGTAAAGTAGTCATTTCTTTTATATTGTATGTATTAACATATCTAAATCACCAAAAAGCTGAGGACTAAATATGAAAAAGCTAGTAATAGTTGGAAATGGCAAATTAGCAGATTCTATAGCAAACAATATTTCTGATTATACAGATATAAATATAGAACGATATAATAATTCTGGAGTATTTGATAATAATTCAATCTTTGTTCATATAGGGTCAGGAAGAGAATTTGAAGAATCACTTAAGTTGGCTATTCAGTATGATTCTTCATATATCCAATCTTCAACTGAAAATAAATATAAGTTAGAGCCTCCTCAAAATATTTCTATTAAATATATACATGCTCCTAATTTAGATATAAATATTATTAAACTTATATATTGGTTGAAACTTGGCAAAGATTTATTTAAAAATGAACAGATATCTATTTTCGAAAGTCATCAAACTGGAAAAAAATCTAAACCAGGAACAGCTATTAAATTTGCACAATATTTAGGTCTTAATGAAGATGATATCATTAGTATCAGAAACAAGAATGAACAAGAAAAACTTAATATAAAAAACCTAAACCATCATGCATATCATAAAATCAGAATAGGTGATTTAGATTCATCAATAGAAATAGAGACAAAAATAGAAGGTGCAATAAGTTATTCAAAAGGCTTGGCGAAAATTGTATCATGTTTTGAAAATTTACAACCTGGAAATTATGAAATTGAAGAATTAGTTGAAATGAACCTTTTATAAAAATCACATAAAAATACTAAATATTTGGAATGCCGTATTTTTTATATATTCATTTAAAATGTAACTTTTATATAACTTTCTATATCTATAACTTCTTTTTAATATTGATTACTATTAATCAAATTAGGAAGGGGATCGTAAAATGCATAAAGTCTGTATCATAGATAATGAATCAAAGTTTCCTGCATTTAGAGTTAGAGAATATTTTGATGACTTAAATATTGATTGTTTTATATCTAATAAAAGTTGTGATGGAAAAATTGATATTAAATTATTTGTAAGTGATAAGGAAGATGCAATCGCCAGGGTTCTTCTTGAAACAGCTAATTTTGTTAAACATAAAAATGGTTGTCCAATGTGTGGTTCATCTAACTATAAATCTGGTTCTAATATTATTCATAAATTGTTTAATTTAAAAAAAACATATAACAATTCTTGTCGCTATTGTAAGTTTAAGTGGTAAGCATTTAAAATTCATTACAATCTCGTTTATATATCTCAAAGCTCGTATCCTATTATTGTTTCTTAAAGTAACTATTTGTAATGTTTCTTTATGTGTAACTATTCCTAAATAATATAGTAATTTGTCCTTGACTGCATTCCTATGTATAAGACATTATTGTGTAAACTAGTCCATGAATGTATAAACACAGGGGCATTTTTTATTGTCTAAGGGGGATAAATGAATACTATATTTATTGTTGATGATGAACAGGAGATGTGTCTATCACTATCTGAAATTTTAATTGAGATGAATTTTCACGTGAAATACAATACCGATCCTATTCTGGCCTTAGAGCAGATACTCAAAAATCCTCCACAATTTGTTATTACGGATATTCAAATGCCTGGGAAAGGTGGGTTAAATCTTTTAAAAGAGATTAAGACAGCTAACCCGGAGATCCATGTAATTGTTATGACAGGATATCCTACAGTAGATAAAGCAGTAGATGCCATGAAATATGGAGCCATTGATTTTTTATCCAAACCAATAAAACTTCCAAAATTATTAAGTAATATAGAAAAATATGGGAACTTAGTATCAACAAGCAGTACATTTAAACCTGAAAGACATAGTCGAAACAGAAGAATGATAGCTGTCTATGAGACACTGGAAATTGCAGCTAAAAGTAATGCATCTGTAATTATTACTGGGGAGAGTGGAACAGGTAAAGAACTTATTGCAGGTTTAATCCATAGTGAAAGTTCAAGAAAAGATAAGCCGTTTATAAAAGTTAATAGTGCTGCCTTATCTGAGTCTCTATTAGAAAGTGAACTATTTGGACACGAAAAAGGAGCATTTACAGGTGCTGATAGACAGTACCAAGGAAAGTTTGAACTTGCCCATACAGGAACACTCTTTTTAGATGAAATAGCAGACATGTCTCTAACTACTCAAGCAAAAATTTTAAGAGTGCTACAGGAACAGGAGTTTACACGGCTTGGTGGTACAAAGGTTATAAAAACTGATATCCGTTTTGTTGTAGCAACTAATAAAAACTTCCAGAAGTTAATAGAAAGTGGACTTTTTAGAGAAGACCTCTATTATCGATTATCCGTAATAACATTAGAACTTCCTCCTCTTAGAGAGAGAAAAGAAGATATTGTAGATTTAATAGATTTTTTTAGAATCAAATTCTGTACTCAGTATGGGAAAGTAATCCACGGGGTAGAACAGAACGTAATAGATCAACTCATTAAACACTCTTGGCCTGGGAATATTAGAGAATTAAAAAATTGTATGGAACGAGCAGTAATTTTTTGTAAAACAGAAAATATTAATATGGGTAATTTATCCTCTCAGTATTCAATGATCGAAAAAGTAACAGAAAATAGCCCAGAAATTTTACTAAATACCTTAAGTAAAGTGATAATTATTAACGCATTAAAAGAGGCTGATGGTTCAAAACAAAAAGCGGCTGATATATTAAAAATACATAGAAAAACTTTATATAACAAAATGAAGAAACTGGACATGATGTGAAGGGAGCAAATAAATTAGTTCTAAAAAATATCTCTGTTTATAGAGAAGAGAATGTATTTGCCCTACAGAATTTCTCCTTTGATCTGAAAGAGGGAGAGATTCACGCCTTATACGGAGAACATTTTTGTGGGAAATCCTCAGTTGTTAATATATTAACAGGAGCGTGTAAAAAATATAAAGGAAAAATTTTATTAGATGGAAATGTTGTTGAGTTCTTAAGACCCAAAGATTCTCTAAATCAGAATATTTCAGTAATTTACCAATATAGCAATCTAATCCTCGATTTTAATTCTTATGAAAACGTATATTCTGGCAGATTTATAACTAATATTTTTAAAACTTTAAAAAGAGCAGAAATGTTAAAAAACCTGAAGCAGTTAATGTCTGAATTTAATGTAGACTTTAATCTAAACATTCCAGTAAAAAAACTCTCTCCTTTTAATAGAAATTTTATTGAGATTGCTAAAGCACTGATTCATAATCCTGATGTTCTTATATTAGATGAGGTGTCATCAAGATTCAAAACAGAAGAGTTAAAAATATTACACACGCTGTTAGGAAAACTTAAAAATAAGGGGAAAAGTATAATCTACATTTTTTCTAACATTAATGAAGATTTTGATTTTGCAGACAGAATTACAATTTTAAAAGATGGAAGAAGGCAAGGAACCGAGGATATAAAAAATGTAGACAAAAGTAAACTTGTTGAACTCTCCTATGCAAAATTATTAACAGCAGGAAATGATTGGGACTCATTTTTAGAAAAAAGATATTCTAAATCTATAATTGATGAGCTAAAAGAGGGAATAATTGTTTTTAATAACCAAAAAAGAGTTTCAGTAATAAACCGAAGTGCAATAGATATTCTAGATATGGATAACAGTGGAGAAAACTTTCTAGAACGATTACAGGAAGGATTTGTTATAGATAAAAATTCCAAAGAACTTATTCTTTCATCACTTACAAAGAATTTTCATCTTAGTTTATCCTCGGTGGAACTCATAAATGGTAAATTTATGGACATCGTTATATTTCCACTAGCAAATGATAATGAAGCAGATGATTCTATAATTATGTTAGAAGATGTAACAGAAAAATGTCATATGCAGGAGTATAAAATTGGTGCAGACAAAGTTTTCTCTTTAGCTGAACTTGCAGCAGGAGTTGTCCACGAAATAAATAATCCTTTGGCAATTATATCAAATTATACAGAACTTCTAAAAATGAAAATTACTGATATTAATAGTCAGGAAAAAATTCAGAAGATAGAAAAAGAGTTATCGAGGATTGAAGAAATTACAGGCAGTTTATTATCATTTTCAAAGATGCAAAGTGGTAAGACTACTATAGACCTAAAAGAGATATTATTAGAAACCCTGGTTCTGCTGGAATATAAAATTAAAACGAAGGATATATCTTTGAACCTAAACATCGATGATAACCAAGAATATCTTGTAAATGGAAATTCTAGTAAATTAAAACAGGTAATTATAAATCTTGTAATTAACAGCATCGAAGCAGTTTTAGACGAAGGCATAATAGATGTAGAGATTAAAAAAAAGAATAACAGTGTAATTTTGAGCGTTGAAGATAATGGATCTGGAGTTAACCTAGATAAAAAATCCAAAATATTTGATCCATTTTTTACTACTAAGGTTACAAAAAAAAATACAGGACTAGGTCTAGCTATATCAAAACAGATTGTTGAAGACCATAGAGGAGAGATTGGATTTAAAGAGATAGAAGATAAAACTATTTTTTATGTCTCTATTCCTGAAGCTTTGGATGTGTAAAACGTGCACGAGGTGTAATAAATGTGCAATTTATTACCCATTTATTAGAATTGAATCTACTAAAACTAATTAAATAGTGACTTAAAAAATTGGCACGGGTATTGCGTATGTAATTGTAAAAATACTATAGGAGTTTTTATGACTAAGAAAATTTTAGCATTGTTGTTGTTAGTAACATTAGTTTCAACCGTTTTTGCAAGTGGAACAAATGAAAGTAAAAGTGGGAACCCACAAGTCGCGGTATTGTTTCCTGGAAGTGTTGAGTTCTTTATGATCCAACGTAAAGGAATGGATGAAGCAGCTAAAGAGTTCGGATTAGATCTTATATATTCTGATGCGGAATGGGATGCTGGTAAGCAGTTAACTCAGATGGAGAACTTTGTTGCCAGAGGTGTTGATGTTATTCTTTTATGCTCAGCTGACAATATAGCACTGTTACCATCAATAGAGCTTTGTCAGGACGCTGGAATTCCTCTTATTACATTTACAAACATACTAGGTGAAGACCCAACTGGAGATGTTGAAGGTGTTGAAAGTTTCATTGGAATTAACGATGAATATCTAGGATTTTTAATGGGTGAAATGGCTGAATCTCTATTAGGAAATGAACCTTCTAATATTGTATTAATTGAAGGAACAGCTGGAACAGCTCCACAAAGATTGAGATCAAAAGCTTTTAAAGAAGTTGTTGCAAAACATAGTAACTGGAACATTATTTATAGCCAAAGTATTCCAGGTTGGACAAAAGAGGGCGCACTAGGTGCAGTTGAGGCAAGTTTACAAAAAGGTGAAAAGATCGACTTAATCAGTTGTCAGTGGTATTCCGCAGCATCTGCAGCAGCAGAAGCAGTTGAAGAAGCCGGATTGGATTACAAAGTTAATATTACGGGCTTAGAATTTTCTAAAGAGCTAATTCCTTATATCAAAGAAGGAAAAGTTGACATGACTTCAAATGCATCAATTTCAAGTATGGGTTACATTGCAGTTCAAACAGCTTCTAAAGTCTTAAATGGAGACAAAGTGGATAAAATTATTTCAATTATTCCAGAAATTGTAAGTATAGAAAACGTTGATAGTGTAGTAGCAGAACTTTAAATTAAGGAAAAGGAATTTAGAATGAGTATTAATTATAGTACTCAGCTTTATCTTGGAGTCGAAGAGAAGGAATCCTTCTCTTTGGCTGACATTAAAGATAAGATCGCCCGGACAAAAGGCTATCTTGATCTGAAAAAGCTGATGATCTGGGATGTAAATCCTTCAGATGACACAAAAGAAATTATAAATTTCTGTAAAGAAAACAAAATTGAAACATATCTTTGGCATCCTGTTTTTGCAGATATGAACCATATAGATATAACTACAAAGAACATGGCACAAGTACCCTATCACAAGGATTTAGACCTATCAGGTATATGGGACAAAATTGGGAAGGGTGAGGAAGGTTTTTTATTTGTAGATCCTACTGATAATCTAATAAATGATAATAATTTCAACCAATTTAAATCTTCTATGGAAGAGTATGAATATGACGGTGTTTTCCTGGATAGAGTTAGATATACCTCTCCAGCTAATGGTTTTGAGTCAATTTTTTCTACTTTTTTTACATCCTATTCATCTTACTGTCTAGAACAAAATATGGACTTAAAATCTGAAATGAGTAAGGTTTCAAATTTCTATAAAAAGATTTCAACATTAGATGATAAAAAATTAAATAGTTTTAATAATTTTGAAAAAATATTTGAGGATTTTAGTTCCTTTTTTCAATATAAGAGAAATCAGATATATAAGGCTGTTAGTCTTTATAATAAATATGGATTTAATAATGATAAAATAGTTGGTTTGGATCTTTTATCACCAGGTTTATCATTTTTTACAGGACAGGATTATTCACTACTTTCTACACAATGTGATTGGATTAAAACCATGTCTTACTGTTACGCCATGGGTCCAGCAGCATTCCCACTGGAAATTATATGTTTAACTAATGGTTTTAGAAATCTTGCACCTAAGGTTTCAGAAAGTGCCTTTCTTAGATTTTTGCAAAGACATTTTGGTTTTGAATTACCAAACAATTTAATTGAAATTGAAAAAAATGGTGTTGATCCAAAAAATGCATTAGTAGATCTTAAGATAGCACAAAAACAGGTTAATAATTCTGTACCTATTTATAGTGGATTAGAAATTGTAAATTGTCCCTACTTCTCTACTAAAATATCGGAAGGTATGTTAGATGGTTATATAGACTCTTTACAAGAAGAAGTTTTAGGAGTTGTCGCTTCATGGAACATTATTCATATTCCTGATAACCACTTTAAGGTATTAGGCAGGAAATTAATATGACCGAGAAAGTTTTACAGATTAAGAACATTAATAAGTCCTTTTTTGGAGTAAAAGTTTTAGATGATATATCCTTCGATATAAATAGTGGAGAAATCCATGCTTTGTTAGGTGAGAACGGTGCAGGAAAGTCGACACTTATAAAGATAATAACTGGGGTATACCATAGAGACAATGGAACTATTTTATTAAATGGAAAAAAGAGTAGTTACCAGACACCAGCACAAGCCTACAACAATGGTATTGGAGTTATATTTCAAGAAACAAGTCTAATAGAAGAGCTATCAATAATAGATAATGTATTCCTTGGTGTTGAAGAGAAATCAAAATTTGGAATTTTTAATAATAAAAAAAACCGAGAAAGATATGATATATTATGTGAAAAAATGGGGTTTTACTTCGATCCTGAAATCATAGTATATAACTTAACCGCAGCAGAAAAGAAACTAGTTGAGATCTTAAAGTGTATATCCAGGAATTCAAACCTGATTATAATGGATGAACCTACAGATGCATTAACAGACAAAGAGACTGAATACCTTTTCTCTATAATTGCTGAACTTAGAAAAAAAAATGTCACAATAATATATATTACTCACTATTTATCAGAGGTATTTGAGATAGCAGATCGAGCTACTGTTTTAAAAGATGGGAAGTTTGTTGGTACAGTAGATATTCAAGACGTTACAGAGCAAAAAATAATAAAAATGATGGTAGGAGAGGACTTTCAGAGTAGTTGTGTGAAAAAAAGTAATAAAAGCTTTGATTCTGAGATTCTGAGAGTTGAGAACTTATCTTTTTTTAATAAAGTAAAAAACGTCTCTTTCTCTGTTTATAAGGGTGAGGTCTTAGGTATTACCGGGGTTATCGGTGCTGGAAAAACTGAACTAGCTATGGTTCTGTTTGGTGGGGATAGAGCAACCTCTGGAAACATTTATATAAACAATAAAAAAGTTATAATCTCCAGTCCTAAAAAAGGTAAAAAGCTAGGTATTGGTCTGCTTCCTGAAGATCGGAAAAAAGTAGGACTAATACAGGAACATTCTGTCGTAACAAATTGTACACTTGCCTCGTTAGAAAAACATGTTACTAAAGGTTTGATCTCCTTTGAATCTGAGAAACTATCAACCAAATCAATAATAAATAAAATGAATGTTAAGATTAATTCAATTTATCAGGATGTTAAAACCCTTAGTGGTGGGAACCAGCAGAAAGTGATAATTGGGAAATGGTTGGAAGCTGCCCCTGATATAATTATTATGGATGAGCCAACTAGAGGTGTTGATGTTGGAGCAAAGGATGCAATATATAAAATCGTACAGGACCTTTCTGATAAAGGGAAGACCATAATATTTATCTCTACAGAAGTACCTGAGATTGTTGGTATTTCAGACAGAATAATGATAATGAAAAAAGGTCATATCCATGAAATATGTAACCGAGGGGTTTCAGAAAAAGAGATCTATAATAAATTATTAGAAGGAGAAATTAATGACTAATATTGTAAACACTAAAATACGGGATATTTTTAAGAAATACGGCATAATGATAATATTTAGTGTTATTTGTTTGGTTATTTCCATAATAACTCCTAACTTTTTAACGTCAAGAAATATTTTAAATATATTAAGACAGAGTTCTATTATTGGGATTATGGCAATCGGTACTACCTATGTAATAATTGGTGGAGGATTTGATATCTCAGTTGGATCAACACTTGCTCTATCTGCTGCTGTTGTATTAGGTCTACAAGGGGTAATGCCATGGGGATTTGCAGTTGTTATAGCTTTGGCTGTTGGTTCTTTTGTTGGTCTTGCAAATGGTATATTGGCTGCTAAAATTAAAATAGTATCAATAATTGCTACATTAGGAACAATGACAATCGTCCGTGGATTAACCTATCTTTATACTGGAGGATACCCTATAACTGGATATTCAGATAGTTTTAGATTTATCGGTTCAGGTTATATAGGTCCAATTCCATTTCCTATAATACTTCTTGTATTTATGGTTGTAGTGTGGCAATTTACTCTAAACAAGACACCTTTAGGACGTTATTCATGTGCAGTTGGTGGAAACAAAGAAGCCACTAGATTATCTGGGGTGTCTGTTGATTATTACCAGATAATGACATTTGTAATAGGAGGAGGGATGGCTGCAATGGCAGGTATTGTTTATGCCTCCAGACTAAACTCTGCAACTCCATTAGCAGGCCAGGGATATGAACTTGATGCAATAGCAGCAACTGTTATTGGTGGAACTAGTGTCTCCGGTGGAGAGGGTAGTGTTGTTGGTACTCTTGTTGGTGTTTTAATTCTTTCGATTATTGGGAATATGTTTAACCTACTAGGTGTTCAAGTTTACATTCAGTACTTAGTAAAAGGATTAATTATCCTTGTAGTTGTAGGAATCGATTCTATGAATAAAGATAAAAAATCTAGAGCATAATTATATATTCTAAGAGGAACAGAACTATTTCAATAATGGATATAATTCTGTTTCTCTTGGTATTCAACATCACTCCGCTATTTATCAGATGTAGAGATATTTTTACGAGTGTTTTAAAACTCCCATACCCCAGTTATTAATATCTACAAAACCAAGATCCTTGTATAATATTCCTGCTGTAGGGTTATCATAAAAAAGTAGTACAGATTTACTCTCTTCTACCATCTCTTTACATAATAATCCTACACATGATTTAGCAAAACCTTTTCTCCTATAATCTGGATTTGTTGCTACACCTATAATCATACCATTTTTACTATTTTCAGCAGATAATGCTGCAGTTGATATTATTTTTTCATTTTCCTTAATAAAATAAATTCTACCAGTACCTGTAATAACTTCTTGACCAAAGGATTCTCTATTCTCTTCTGTTACTTCAAACTCTTCTACTGTGCACTCAAAATTAAATAGATCATCTAAGTCGGATTCAACAGCTTTTTGTGGTGTTGCAACCTCTTTAAATGGTTTGTAGGTAGCAGATGTTAACTCAGCTAAAAACATCTCTTTTAGTTTATCAAAATCTATATATTTCCCTAATTTATTTACTGTTGTGGTTAGTCCTGAAACGCCACTAGCATTGTTATCTTTTTTTATTATTTGGGACACCTCTTCTATGTCATCGTCGTCGGAACAATAAACTACATAAAATTTATAATATCTAAGTAGTATTGAAGTTGTTATTCCAGATTTTTTTATTCTCCAGACATCCATAAAGTCTGAATCTAAGCTGAAGTTTTCAATGTCTCCGTATAAAAAACAGTTCTCTCCTGCTTTATGTCTAATTGTCTCTAATAATTCTTGTTTATGGCTGTTATTACATTTTTCCATTTTTAATATCCTTTTAATTAAGGACATAATAGTATAATTATATTCTCTATTCAATTAGAAATAATAACCTAAGAAGACTAGTGGCATAAACCCATCTTTATCGTCACCATATTCCTGCCACTCTATCCAGTATGCAGCTCCTAAGTTTATGCTAAAGTGTTTTTTAATTGTGCATTTAATGGTCGAGCCTATTAGCCAGCCAGCGTATGGAGTATCTATAATAGGATCCCAGTCTAAATATTTTTCTTCCCACAGATCAAAATATGCTAGAGGAAGTCCTATGTTTATTGATAGAGACACATTATCGGAATTAATTGGCAATTCGTAAAACAGAACACTACTATAGCTCACTGATTTTATATTAAACACTGAAAGACCTAAACCAAATCTAAAGCCTAAACCAGTTGAGTTTTTCATTTCGTAACCAACGTTATATCCTAACATCTGATTAATCTCAATATAAAGGGAATTCCCGTTAATATTGTTTGAGAAAAATATAATAAAGATAGATATTAATAATACCTTTTTCATATTATAATTATACACCCAACCTTGCTAATTCATTACCTTTAATAACCTTAAAAGTTTTTTTAATATCCTTTTATTTAATATGGATATAGTATGTTGTCACGGAGAAGATAATGACAGAAGCCCAGTTAAAAATAGAATTAATGTGTTACAAAGAGCATGTAGATCCAAGTTGTGACATAGATAATATGACTATGGCACAAATGGATGAGTTCTTTGAAATGTATGTTGCTACTGAGAAATATGCAAAAAAATTAGTTAAGAATTCCGGTCGTTTGCATATACCAATCCAAGCTGATCTTTAATTATATCAATAGTTTCCATTAGCTGAAGTGTATCGGAAAGTGGCATTATATCATTTTCCAACAAACCTTTTCTGATAGAGTTTGAGGCGGCTTCAATCTCAAATGAAAACCCTGTTTCATCATCGAAGTTAAGATTCTTTTTTACAGTGTTTTGATTATTTATCTCCAACCAGATCTCTTTGGCAGCTAAAAAGCCCTGGGGGATTGTTATCCTACCTTTGGTTCCTACAATTTCTGCCCTAGATACCACACTTCCTGTAATAGTAGAGTTTAAAAATGCTAAAGTTCCAGACTGATATTTAAAAATATAGGTTGATTGCTCATCTACTCCTGTAGAACCGATATCTGCAATAGATTTTATCTCTATAGGTTTATCTCCCATAATCATATTAGCAAATGATAAAGGGTATATCCCGGCATCTAGTAGAGCTCCCCCCGCCAGATCTAAATTGTAAAGTCGATGGGTAGGGTCAAATGGAAAGTGGAAACCAAAAGTTGCTCTAATCTGTTTAATTTCACCAATTAATTCGGTACTAAGCCACTCTCTTAATTGGGTTATTGCTGGTAAAAATCTAGTCCACATAGCTTCCATCATAAACAGCTGTTTCTCTGTAGCTAATTCTATTAAAGACTTCATCTCTTTTCCATTAACTGTCATTGGTTTTTCGCAAAGTACATGTTTGTTATATTCTAGAACTTGTTTTACATTTTTATAATGAAAGTTATGAGTCGTTGCAACATAAACAGCATCAACCTCAGGATCTTCTAATAATTCCTGGTAGTTTGAGTAGTAACTTTTAATAGAATGTTTGTTGGCGAATGTCTCTGCTTTTCCTGGTGTATTAGATGCAGCAGCAACTATTTTTACACTATCTAATAGTATTGTACTCTCTGCAAATTTGTTTGCAATATTTCCACAACCTAAAATTCCCCATTTAATAATCTTATTCATATCGTTACCTCTTTTGTATACAATAATAATACTCTTTGGTTCCCTCTTAATGCAACAGTCCTTCTTCTACGATAATCGCCGTATTTATCGTGCAATATTCGAATTACGTATCTATTGAATGTGGGTGAAAAAAATACACTTGACTATACGATTATATGTGTTATCTTAAAACAATGAAAAAATTACAAAATATTACAGTAATATTACATGGACGATTTTTTTTAGTTGGTATTATACTAATTAATTTTATAATAGTTTTTCTTTCCTTAGAATTTTTTCAACCTCAAAAATACTTTTCTCAAACATTTGTTTTTGGAAAAGTGATGTCTGTAAAATCTGAAACATTAGATCTTGACCCTTATGTTTCAGGTAGACAATTAGGTATACAGGATCTTGTTATAGAAATTTTAACAGGTACCCAAAGAGCTGAAACCTATAATATTTCTAATACTCTAAGTAAAGGTCATAATGTATTAGGTGAAGAGGGGAAAACTTATATTTTTTCTATAAGAACTGAACCCGATGGGAAACTAGTTGTCTGGTTATATAGCTATAATAGGATTCCACTTCTTGCTGGCCTGCTACTTTTGTTTCTATTTCTAGTTATTTTTATAGCTGGTAGGCAAGGTTTTCGTTCCTTGGTTGCCCTATCTTTTACAGGTGTCATGTTACTTTTTGTATTAGTCCCATTAATATTAAATGGATTTGATCCTATGGGACTGTCCATATTAATTTTATCAGTTATTACAGTAGTTAGTTTTATTTTATTGACTGGGTTTTCTAAAAAAAGCCTTATAGCTATTTTAGGAACTATTGGTGGAATAGTTGTTGCTGGTTTAATCAGTTATATAACTTCAAAGATTGCCCATCTATCCGGGGTTAATATGGAAAAAGGTGAGCAAATTTTATATATTGCCAAGGATTTTGGAATCCGAATTAATGGTTTTCTATTTATAGCTATTTTAATTGCATCTTCTGGAGCAGTAATGGATGTTGCTATGAGTTTAACTTCTGCATTAGACGAAATACAAAAACATAAACCTTTAATAACAACAAAAGAACTGTTTAAATCTGGTATGTCTATAGGGCGAGATCTTATAGGAACCATGATAAATACTTTAATACTTGCATTTACGGGCAGTTCTTTTACACTTATTTTAATGATTGCTGGATTATCCATGTCATTTACCCAGTTTATCAATATACCTCTAATATCAATAGAGATAATACAGGCACTTGCAGGGAGTATAGGTATCATTTTAACTGTACCCCTTACAAATATAATTTTTATTATTGTTACAAAAGAGGAGAAACAAAAATGAAAAGAAGACTATTTAATCCTGGGATTCTATCAATCCTAGCCGTTTCATTGGTTTTAACAGGCTGTATGAACAACAAAGTTGCTAAACCTGATTCTAAGCAATCGGTAATTAGCATGTACGATTCCCAAACTGGGGATGTTACTATTAAAGGTGACAAAGATCTAACAGAACAGACAATTGCAATTGGTGCCACTGCAGATGTACATGGAAGAATTTATGCATATGATTATGCAATTGACGCTCCAGATTCCGATGCAGGGTTAGCAAAAGTTTATTCTGCGATAATGGCAGAGAGAGCAGCAAATCCAGACATGATATTAATGGATGTTGGTGATACTGTTCAAGATAATAGTGCAGATCTATTTAACGACTTAGATACTCATCCAATGATTCAAGCTTTAAACTATATGGACTTTGATGTATGGGTTTTAGGTAACCATGAGTTTAACTTTGAAAAATCATTTTTAGATAGAAATGTATTAGCATTTAACGGTGCAGTTTTATCTTCTAATATAAAAGAAGAAGCCGATGGAAGTGATTATGTTCAGCCTTACAAAATATTTGATGTAAACGGATGTAAAGTTGGTGTTGTAGGTGTTCTACCTCCCCACGTTCCTGAATGGGAAGCTTCTTCTCCATCTCACTTTAAAGGTTTAGAATTTAAAGGTACTTTAGAATCTGTACAAGCTGCTGTAGCTCAGATGGAAGGTCAATACGATGTTTTAGTTGGTGCTTTTCACATGGGAAGAACAAGTGACAGAGGTGCTGAAGCTATAATTGAGATTGCTGAAAATATGCAAGAATTTGATGTTATTTTTGGTGGTCATGAGCATGCTAAATATGTTGATATGGTTGGAGATGTTACAATTCTTGAGCCTGGAAAATATGGTTGGGCTTTAGCTAGAGCTGACATTAAAGTTAAAAAAGATGGTGATAAATGGGTTGTTTTAGGTGTTGAAGCTAAAAATGTTGAAACTAAACCATTAGACGAAGAAGCTTCGATGTTAGAGAAGTTTAAATTTGTTCACGATGACTCAGTTGCAGATGCAAACATGGTTGTTGGTCAAATCGAAGGTGATTTTGTAAACGGTGTTGACTACTTAACTGGAGAAGACAAAGTTACAACTATGCCTAGAGCTCAGATCGAAGATACTGCAGTAATAGACTTTATTAACGAAGTTCAGATGTTTTATACTGGGGCAGATGTATCTTCTGCAGCACTATTTAACTTTGGTTCTACTTTAAAAGAAGGTGCATTCATGAAAAAGGATGTAGCTTATATCTATAAATATCCAAATACTTTAGTTGGTGTAAATATTACTGGTGCTAACTTAAAGAAATATATGGAATGGTCAGCATCTTATTATAATACTACGACTGAGGGTGACTTAACTGTAAGTTTTAACCCTGATGTAAGAGGTTATAACTACGATATGTTCTCTGGTGTTTCTTACAATGTTGATATTAGAAACCCTGCTGGTGAGCGAGTTGTAGATGTAACAATGAACGGTTCTGATATTGATGATGCTAAAGTATACAAATTGGCTGTTAATAACTACCGGTTTGGAACACTAATTGGACTTGATCTTGTAACATTAGATGATAAATATTATGACTCATATGCTGCAATACAGGACGCTGGACGAATAAGAAGTTTAATTGTTCAATATGTACAAGAAGAGAAAAATGGTGTTGTAACACCTGATGTAGATAATAACTGGGAAATTATTGGTTTTGATTTTGATAATCCTCTAATTGAAGCAGTTGTGGCTAAAGCAAAAGATGGTTCTTTAATGATACCAACATCAGAAGATGGACGAACTATGAATGTTCGTGCAATAACTGCAGTAGATATCAAATAGAATTAAATGGACTTGCTTTTGCAGGTCCATTTATTAATTAATTTTAACATAAAAAAATTGCATTGTTGTGACCGATAAACTAATATTATAAGTGTGATATTTAAAAAAGATAATATATATAATGAATTAAAAAGTAGAGCAATAATTGGTGGTGTTATAATATTTTTAAGCATCATTGTTGTTAATGTAGTCTCAAGAATTTTATCTAAACATATAGGTGCTGTTCAGTTCTCTTTAATAATGAATATGCTTTTGTTAGTAATAGTTTTTTTGTCAATTTATTTAACTTTTATTCCTACACTTCGAATAATTAAAAAACAACTTCTAATCCAAGAGAATAATGCCATAGAACTTGAAAGCAATATTGAATTAACCGATTTAATGGCAAGAAAAGCTGAAAATTCAACCCGAATTAAAAGTGACTTTTTATCAAATATATCCCATGAGATCAGAACTCCTATGAATGGCATAGTTGGAATGACTGAACTTTTAGCAGAGACAGATTTAGATGATAAACAGATGGAGTACATTAGAATTTTAAAAAATAGTAGTGGAACTTTACTATCTATAATAGAAGATATGTTTGACTACTCAAAAATTGAAGATGGCAAATTAGAGTTAGAAGATATAAAATTTAACTTGCAATTTATGTTAGATGATTTTGTCTCATCCTTCTCTTATAGAGCCCATGATAAAGGGTTAGATCTAAATTGTATTGTTGATTCTGATATCCCTGAATTTCTTATTGGAGATCCAGGTCGAATAAGACAGATTTTGTCAAACTTAACAGATAATGCAATAAAATTTACAGAAAAGGGTGGGATTACAATCTCTTGTCTTATGGAAGAAGATTCAGATAAATCATCTAATTTTATATTTTCTGTTTCAGATACAGGTGTTGGTATCCCTAATGATAAAATTGATATTTTTGATAGTTTTTCTCATGATGAAAGTAGTATTCGTCGTGAACTTAGTGGTATAGGCCTTGGTCTGCCAATTTCAAAACAGTTAGTGGAACTTATGGATGGGCAAATGGCTGTAACTGATCTTGAAGGGGGAGGTACCGCATTTATATTTAAAATCCCACTTAAAAAGAGTGATCGAAGGCGCTCGTCATTTAATGTTGGAGATCTATCCGATGCAAATATTTTATGTATAGGGGATAGTATCTCAAGTGGTAATGTTATTGGTGCAATACTATCTAAATGGGATGTAAGGCATAACTTTTCAACTTTTTCTGAAGATATTGTTAACGTTATATTGGACTCTTATAAAGAATCAGTACCATATAATATTATACTTATTGATAAAAAAGTTCAAAGTAATATTGAACTTGAAATATGTAAAAAGATAAAAGAAAACGTTGCATTAAGTGGTTTGTCATTAGTACTTTTGACATCAGTTAATAGTAGGGGAGATGCCCTTCGATTAGAGAATGCTGGTTTTAGTGCTTATTTAATTAAGCCCATAGTTCAGCTGGATTTATATGACTGTATTTCCCAGATTATTGGTAATATTAGCCATAATAGACCGGATAATGGACGTAAAATTATAACTAGACACTCTATTCATGAGCGGCGAAATTCATTGAACTAAATAGATCTATTCCTTTTAGGCTTTTTTTATCCTCTGCTGTAGTAATATCTGGTGTAGTAAAAAATCTTTCTACTACCATACCTGCGGCCCCATAGGATACGTCGTAATCACCAAAAGTTGTAAATTCTATTTGTACCTCTGGAGTATTTGAATATCCCCAATTGGTTTTAATCTCTGTTGTTAGTATTCTTTTAATATCCATTTTATAGTCGTTAAATATTCCTGCAAAAATAACTTTTGTAAAGTTAAAACTATTTACATATAGGGCTAATTGTTTTACCAGTTCTTCTATTACAATTAGTGTATTCTCTCTATTTTCTAATAAACCAAAAGCATCGTCATCTGATATTGAGTATTGTGAAAATTGTGATCCTTTCCATAAAAAACTTTTAAATTCCCCTGCAGAGAAATTATCACCTAATAGTACTTTCCCATCAATAACCATTCCAAGACCGGTAGCTAAACCTTTAGAACCTTTGTCACTAATATTTACAGATCTCGCTTCCCCTAGAGCCACTAAAAAGTTATTCTCTCTCTTACCTTTGGTAAATGTTAACTCTCCCCAACAACAACAATTTGCATCATTACCAATAAATATTGGATAACTATATTTGGAACCAAAATGTTCGTATATTGATATAGGTTTTTCTATATTTAGAGGATTAGATCTACAAATTATACCTTCTTCAGTATTTATATGACCTGGTATACCAATACCAATACCAAGTATTTTGTTAAATTCAGATTCAGTTTTTTTAATAACACTTTCTAAAATTACATCTAACGATTCTAAAAAAAAGCCAACAGGAAGAACCTCTTTGTAGTTTTGTAATATCTCTCCATTAAGTGTTATTATGACAACATTATAAAATTCAGTTTGTACTTCTAGACCAACTATTACACCAAACTGATCATTTATAGATAACTTTATACGTCTACGTCCAGCATGATTTAACTCTTCATCTGTTTTTTTATCAAAAATAAGTCCTTGCTCTAAAAGATCCGATGTAATTTTAGAAATTGTTGATTTATCTAAGTTCAGTATTTTGGCTATTTGTATTCTGCTAATACCTTCGTCTTTTCTGATTTCTTGTAGTACTCGAGTTTTATTTATTGAATTTTTAATTGATGGGTGCAATGTTTCATCCTTGTTTTAGTTGACATTGAAAACTAATATCTTTTACTTTATAATAATAGATATATTTTTAAATAAATACAATGTATATAGGAGACAATAAATTGATAATAGGTATAGATGTAGGTGGAACAAATATTAAGTCTGGTTTACTTGATATGGATAACAACCTAATTTTTGATCAATCCAGACCAACAGGAACTACTTTAGATGAGATAGTAGATAATCTTGCTGATATTATTAATGGTTTAGAGAAGAAAGCAAAAGCTGATTATAGTACTGAAGTTTTAGGTGTTGGAATTGGTGTCCCTGGTGTTGTAAATAAGGGCCTTGATCATGTATTTAAATGTACAAATCTAGGTTGGTTTGATATACCTTTAAGAGAGCTCTTAGAAAAGAAAACATCATTTTCTGTTTATTTAGATAACGATGCTAACTTAGCTGCACTGGCTGAACACTATATCGGTGCTCTAAAAGATGTAGATTCAGGTGTTTTATTAACTTTAGGAACTGGAGTTGGTTGTGGAGTTATTATTAACGGGAAACCATACCGAGGTGGAAATGGTCTAGGTTTAGAAGTTGGGCATATGGTTATAGGTGATAACTTTTATAACTGTTCTTGTGGTAAAAATGGGTGTTTTGAAACTTTTGCATCTGCTACAGCAATTGTTAAACATTTTGAAAAAATGATCATTGATGAAAAAACTACGGTTGATTATGAAGTAACTGCTAGAGAGATTTTTGAACGTGCTGCAAAAGGTGAAGATATGCCAGTTAGAGCAGTAGATAGATATACTACTTACTTAGCTGAAGGTGTTGTAAACGTAATAAATGTATTAGACCCTGAAGTTATTACTTTTGGTGGAGGAGTTGCTGCTAGTGGTGACTTTCTAATGAATATTCTTACAAAAAAAGTAACTGATAATCTGTTTGTTGAAGGTTTCCCATCTGCAAAACTTAATTATGCTACAGCTGGTAATAAAGCTGGAGTTATTGGTGCTGCTCTACTTGCAAAAGAAGAGATGACAATTAAAAAGTAAGTGTAATGTTAAATAAATTAATGCTACTCTCTTTTTATGATAAAAGGAAAAATTGTATTAGTTAGTTTGTTATTATTATTAGTATTCTCCTGTAAAACTGCAGAGAATAAAGAATCTATCGATAATGGAACAATGTTCTTGTGGGAGCTTAAAACTGAAGCTTCCACAATATATATTGCCGGTTCTGTTCATGTCGCATCCCCAGATCTATACCCCCTAAATAAAGAGTATTATACCGCTATCGAAAACTCAGATAACTTTGTTATGGAGGCGGATATTGGTGAGGGGAATCAAGATTCTATTCTTGCCTACACTATGGAACGTGCTATGTTTTCAGGTGGCGATTCTCTCTCTAATTATATTGATGATGATTTTAGAGATAAGTTAATACATGATGCATTGTCAAAATTTGGTATTCCATATAGTGGTGTAGAGGTTCTAAAGCCTTGGTTTTTATCTACTATGTTAACTGTATTAACTTTACAGGCAGATGGTATGGATCCTGAAAATGGCGTTGATCAGCACTTTATGTCCATTGCCAAAAGTGAAGGTTTAAAACAGTACTTCTTAGAAAGTGCAGAAGGACAAATTGATATGATAAGTTCTGCATCAATTGAGAAACAGGTATATGAACTTAAAAAGGTTGTTGATGAGATTGATATGATATTAGATAGTATTAATGAACTATTTACTGCATGGAAATTAGGAGATTTAAAGACTTTCAGCGATCTGTTTTTAGACGAGTTTCAAGATCCAGAAAGTCTAGAAATGTATAATACCCTGCTTGTGGACAGAAATTTAAACTGGGCAGAACAAGTAGATGGTTTTATCGATTCTGGTGAAAACTACTTTATGGTTGTAGGAGCTGGGCACCTTGTTGGAGCTGATAGTCTTATCTCAATTTTAAGGGATAAAGGTTATAAGATCACCAGAAAATAAAAAAACTTAGACAAAGATAGATTAAGCACTTATATTAGTTGTAGAGGTTGAAATGAACATAATTATTGGACATTCAAATATGGATCTTGATTGTATCGGTTCCATGGTACTTGCTGGTTATTTATATCCTGATTATACCATAATTCGTAGTAGGCTAGTTCACCCTGTCGCTAAGAATGTTCTTCATTTATATAATAAACATCTAAACTTTAACTCAGCTAAAACTCTTAGAGGTGAAAATATCGAAAAGGTAGTTGTTGTAGATACAAGAACTACTAACCGTATTAAAGAGTATTTTGAATTTGCAGACTATACAATTAACGATGTTGATGAGGTTGTAATTTACGATCATCACGAAGCAGATTGTTGCGATATAAAAGATGCAGTTTTAAATACTGAGCCCTTAGGGGCTAATGTCTCTATAATGGTTAAATATTTAATAGAACAGGATATCTCTATAACCCCTGAAGATGCAACTATTGCTTTAGCAGGAATTTATGGAGATACTGGATCTTTTAACTTCGAAAATGTAACCCCTGATGATTTTAACGCTGCTAGTTGGTTAATTACCCAGGGTGCAGAAATTAAAATAGTACGTAAATTCTTACAATCCATGAAAGAGGATGCACAAATAGATATATTCCATAGTGTAATGAACAAACTAGAAGTAAAAAAAATACTTGGTCATTACATTTTACTCTCTTTTATAGAGATCCCATCTCAACTTCCAGGCATTGGATCCGTTGTAGAAAAGATAATGGATGTAGAAAATCCTGATGCATTTTTCTTAATTGTTTCCATTGCAAAGGGTAGTCAGACATTAATTATTGGGCGCAGTCAAAAAGAGAGAATCAATATAAGCCAACTTCTAAAACCTTATGGTGGAGGTGGCCATGTTATGGCTGCATCTGCAAAGATAAAAGAGGTAAAAGACGTAACTTTTGTTGATGAGTTCATCTGGCATTTAAGATGCTCCCTAATTCCTTCTATATCAGCTGGGGTTTTAATGACCACCGATGTATATACTATTAATCAGGATACTTCTTTAATGGATGCCTCAATTTATTTAGAGCAGATACAACATACTGGGTGCCCTGTTGTTAATAGTGATGATGAACTTGTTGGGGTAATAACTTTAAGAGATATTAGTAAAGGGCGGATGTCAAACTTAATGCACTCTCCTGTAAAAAGTTATATGGCTAGAAAGTTAGAAATTTTTGAAGTAGATTCTTCTGTTCGAGAGATTGAGAAGACATTTTTTAGCAAAAACATAGGGCATATTCCTGTTGTTACAAATAAAAAAATTGTAGGAATTGTAACAAGGCAGGATTTTCTAGACCATATAAAAGAGTCTAGAATCATTTAATCTATATTTTTAAGGCGTTTATAATTCCACATATAGAGTTAATATCTTGTTTATTCTGTTCCATACTTGTTACAAACCGTACTGTATTTGTTGCTGTTGCAAAACATTTTATCCCACGTCTAGAAAATTTACCTTCTAATCTCCGAGCTGATATCCCTATGGTTTCGAAGAATATAATGTTTGTCTCAATTTTAGATGGGTCAACTTTTGCCCAACTCTTTTTACTTAGTGTTGTAGCTAAAGTTTTAGCATTAATATGATCTTGAATAATTCTATCAACGTTATTCTCTAGGGCGTATATTCCACCTGCGGCAACAATACCAGCTTGTCTAGTTCCACCACCTAACATCTTTCTAACCATCTTAGCTTCTTCTATAAAATCTTTGCTACCAGATAATATTGCACCAACTGGGGCTCCAAGACCTTTAGCCAGACAAAATGATACCGTATCGGCATATGAGCAAATCTCTTTTACACTCATATCTGTAGCAATTGCTGCATTAAATATTCTAGCACCATCTATATGCATTTTAAGACCATATTTTCGGACAAATCCATGAACATCTTTTAGATTTTCTTTATAATAACAAGTTCCACCAGCAAAGTTATGGCTATTTTCTATAATAATCATCGATGTTTTTGCATCGTGATAATCTCCATTTTTTGGGTTTACATAATCTTCTAATATATCAGAGCGTAATATTCCTCTCTCTCCTGGAACACCTATTGGGTTTATCCCAGCAATTGCAGATGGAGCGCCTAATTCATGGTTAAGAGAGTGGGCATCTTTATGCATTAAAACATCTTTTCCACGACCACCATTGATATAAAGTGCAATAAGGTTAGCCATAGAACCACTTGAAACAAATAGAGATGCTTTTTTACCTGTTAGTTTATTGGAGATTTCTTGTAATCTATTAATAGATGGGTCTTCTCCATATACATCATCTCCAACTTCGGCGATATACATTGCTTTTCTCATTTCTTCTGATGGTTTAGTTATAGTATCGCTTCTTAGGTCGTAGATTCTCATTTTTATATCCTTCTTTTTTATTTATATTGTTAATCGTGTAAGGTGTTCAAAAAATCCAGGGAATGTAATATCAACTGCTTCTGCAGTATCAATATTGTTTACACCTGTACAACCAAGTGCTGCAATAGCTAGTGCCATAACAATTCGGTGGTCGTCGTGGCCACTTACAACAGCTCCTGTTAATGGTGTCCCTGTAATTTCCATTCCATCTTCCTGCTCAACTATTATAGCGCCCATTTTTCTGAGTTCTTTAGTCATTACATCGATTCTATCTGTCTCTTTCATTCTAGCTTGGGGAACATTTAATAGTCTTGTTGTGCCTTTTGCATAACATGCCACAGCTGCTAGGGCTGGAAGTGCGTCTGGTGTTGCATTAATATCAAGATCACATCCTGTCATAGGTTTCCCTATTATAGTCATATTCTCTCCATCAATATTAATCTCACATCCTAATTTTTCCATGTATTCAACTATTGCCTTATCTCCTTGGGAGTCAGACATATCTAGGCCTTGTAGAGTTAAAGTACAACCTGTAACTGCTGCTGCTGTAAAAAAGAATGCAGATGATGAGAAGTCTGCAGGAATTGGTCTATTAAAATTGTTATATTTTTTTCCACCCTCAATTTCAAAGTGGCTATAATCTGAGTCATCTATTGTAATTCCTTGTTCTTCCATCCATCGAACAGTCATTTCAGCATATGGTTTTTCATGAAGTAAGGGTATATTAATTTCTGTTTTACCTTTTGCTAAAGGAGCTGCAAGTAATAAAGCTGATAAATATTGACTAGTGGGACACTTTATAGTAGTAGTTCCACCTTTTATTGGTCCAGTAATTGTAAATGGTGCACAACCTTTGTTTGACTCTATTTTTACACCTAAATCTTGTAAACTATCTAATAAGTTAGCTGCTGATCTACGCTGAATTTGGTAGTCTCCTGTAAATGTAATTGGGAAGTCTGCTAATGCTGCAACTGCTGCTGCTAAGTATAGTGTAGTTCCTGAGTTTCCTACATTAATAGGACCTGAAGGTTTAGTTAATTTTCCAGCAGTTCCAGTAATTATCCATGATGTCTCTGTCTCTTTTATATGTGCACCCATGGCTTTACATGCATCTTTACAAGCTTTAGTATCAGAAGAGATTAATGGATAGGATATAATACTTTCACCTTCTGCTAATGTAGCAATTAGTAGTGCTCTTATTGTATGGGATTTAGATGCTGGAATTCTTATTTCCCCTGCTAACTTTCCCTTAGAAACTTCAACTTTCATAATTTATCTCTCCCATGGTTGCATTGGCGAGCAGTAATTTTCTATTACGACCAGCCTTGGTTGCATTGGCGAGCAGTAATTTTCTATTACGACCAGCCTTGGTTGCATAGGCGAGCAGTAATTTTCTATTACGACCAGCCTTGGTTGCATAGGCGAGCAGTAATTTTCTATTACGACCAGCCTAGTTTGAAAATATAATATCTGTTTTTGTTTATGGTTTCAACGTTTTAATAGTTTTAATATAAAAGTTAAGTTGATGATATTGGGAAAACCAACGATAATAGTTATAGGTAATATGAAAAATATTAAACTCTTAATTTTAACTCTGCTGTTTACGATCTCTGTTTGTGCTTTTTCTCAAAGTGCTCTGCCTGCGGAAAGTGGTAATTTTTTGGCAACAACAAATGGTCCTGGTAATGGTGATAATGACCCCTATATGGTTGTGTTTTTTGAGGTCCCTGAAACTGTAACCGGGGACATATATTTTGCTGTAAAGGATCCTGGTGTTGATAATAGTCAAACTGATGCTGACCCTGAAACAGGAACCGCTGGATATTGGAGTTACTCTTTAATTGGTGGTACAGGAGCTATAACAGGTGCAAATGCAAAATTAGATATAGTTGATGCAACTAGTGCGTATACAGGAAGTGAACTCTCTTTAATTGATGGAAATGCTGGTGGAAATGCATTTCTAGATTCTGAAACTACAGGTTTACAAGTTGATACAGGGGCAACATATGACGAGTCTTGGGTATATTTTAATCCTGTTAATGTAACCCAAGGTGAAAAAATTGGTAATAAGTACTATTTTAAAGTTACAGCGTATTACGCTAGTACGGATAAAAATGCATTTAGACTAGATGCTTCCTATAATAATATTGGGACACCTACAGGTGTTACAAGTATTAAGAGTTTTGCATATGCTTGGACTCTATCTTTATTAGAAAGAGCCGGTACCCCATGGGATTTATATCCTTTTGTTCCCGATGGAGCAACTGGGGATATTGAAATAAAATTACACGACTTTGACAATGCTGAATCCTGTAGTTTATATGACATTTCTGGTGGAACTGCAACAACTACAAATGCTACAACAAATCCTGGTTTTACAGGTAATGCATATCCATCTTTACACACATTTTCTATTGGGGCTGAAACAAATGGAACTTGGAATTTAAATATACAAGAAACTGTTGGTGGACCTGCAGATGGTATAAACACAAGTCAGGTTTATGTAACCCTAGATGGAAGTACTACAGAGTTTCAAAGAATATATGCTTCTCCATATGAACCAACACCTCCTGATCATGTCATCATTACGCTAGAGGATGGTTTATCAAAAATTGGTGCTATTGGTGAAATGGTCTCATTACAGTTAGTTGATTCTGCAGGTGATCCTGCGACATATATTCGGAATGTATATGTTTCTCTTACAGGTTCGGACCTTATTGGAGGGCCTGATGATGTACCTACTATATACACAGATTCAGTAACACCGGGAACATATGATCAGGATATGGGTAGTGCAACACTCATAACTACAGATTCTGATGGTATGGCTACTTTTATGATTACAGATGCTGAAGCTGAAATTGCTACAATAGTATTAACTACCGATGGTACTTCTGGATCTACAAACCTAGTAAATTTTCTTCCAAATGAATCTGATACTATTGTTTTCTCTGCTTTTACAGCTCCTACAATTAGCTCAATTACAAATAGTACTCTTGATATATCAACAACTACTGGTATTTCAGACGTTACTATTTTAGAAAATGAAGCTGGAAATATTACAACTGGAAATGACATTCGTATTAAAATTCCTACTGAATTAATTGGAACATATTTTAATTCAGGAGCAACAGTTGGAACAGCTGTAATTAATGGAACACAAGGAGCGGTCTCTACAATAAGTTATGAAGGTGGGGCTGGTACATATAATGTATTGCTTATCGATGTTATCACAGCAGATTTTGATGACGGAAGGTTATTAACTATAGATGGTATTGAGCTTATTTCAAGTACAGTTGAAGCATCAGGGAAACTTCTTGTTTCTGTTGATGGAGGTACCACTTATTCACTTTTAGATGATAAAGTAATAACGATTGTAGATCCTAGTACAAACATTTGGTACGGTTCCGTGGATACTGATTGGGATACTATAGGTAACTGGAGTTTAGGATCTGTTCCAGTAGCGGCTCAAAATATAATCATCCCTAGTACTACAAATAATCCTATTTTAGCAACCGATACTCCAAACTTAAAAAGTTTAGAAATTAGAACAGGTGCAATTTTAGATACTGCTGGTAATAGCTTAAATGTTGTTTATACTACTTCAGGAACTGGTAAGGTTTCAGGTGGTGGTTCCATAGTCTCTAGCGGTGGAAACCTAACATTATACGAACTAGACTCTCTAGGGATATTAGATATTAGTGGTGGGAACCTTTTCCTTGGGTTTGACTCTACTGTTGATAATCTAGTGTTTTCAAATATATCATTAAGTCCAACACAGAATTTAACTGTGGGCAGTGCCGAATTTGATACTGTTACTCTTAATGTTCAACCTGCAAAGGAATTTTTAATTACCGGTTCTTTAACCTTAACAGGTGGTGATTCAACAGTTAATGCTGATAATGCACTTCTGTCAATAAACAGTACTGTTGGTTCTATCTTTGAAGTTAATCTAAATAACGGTTCGGATATTGATATTACTGGTAATGGGTCATCTTCTATTATTACAACTTTGAATGGTTCTACTGGCAGTAATTTAGATATTGGGATTGCTAATTTTAATGTTGGTACAATTAATAGTATAGATTTAATAAATTCTAGTGGAGGTGATCTTACTATCTCTACATCTGGCAACGTTAATATAGCAGGATCATATGGATTAATAGATGTTGCTTCTCCTATACTTAGTCTCTCTGGGGATGTATCAATTGCTGGAGATTTTACATTTGAAGCTTTTACCAATAATGGGTACGAAGTTAGTTTTACAGGAACAACAACTCTAACAAGTACGTCGACTCCTGTATTTGATGATGTACTAATTCTGGGTTCTCTTACACTAGCATCTCCAATTACATTAGAGGCAGACTGGAATCAAAGTGGAACATTTATTCATGGATCTCAAGTTGTAACAATAGATAATGATAGAATAATTACAAATATAAGTGGAGAGTCAACATTTTTCTCTTTAATATGTGTACAACAAGATAAGACTATTATATTTGAAGCTGGAAAAACTCAAACTATTTTTAGTAACCTACAACTACAATCAAATAACGGTACAAAACAGATAACTTTAAAAAGTAGCTTAGCAGGGAATTCCTGGGGTTTAGATACTGGAGCTTCTACTGTTACTACAAGAAACCTTTTTATCACCGATAGTACTTCAACTATTGCTTTAAGTGCAGATACTGTTGGAGGTAGCCAAAGTGTAGATGGTGGAAATAATATAAATTGGACAGGTTTTACCACTATGAATAACTGGACTGGAGCTGTGGATTCAGAATGGTCTACAGTGGGTAACTGGAGCACAAATGTAGTCCCTATTGCAGGTGCATCTGTTAACGACAAAGTTCGAATCCCATCTGGATTAGTTAATTACCCTATTCTTACAGGAAATGAGGCGGCATACTCAGTATTTATAAATGAGGGTGCAATTTTAGATCTTGCAGGTAATGATCTAGCTATTGAAGCCGCAGGTACCCTTATAAACCAGGGAACTATAAGATTATCACTAGGTTCGACAATAAACATGATTGATGAAAGGGCTGGTACTGTTGAATTTTATGGAGTAGGAGCTATATCAACTCTAATGTGGGGTAATAATAAGTTCTATAATATTATAATGTCAGGTTCTGGGGTTCTTTCTTCCCATGTTAACAACCTTGATATACGTGGAAGTCTTGATATACAAAGTGGTTCCTTTGATATCCCAGATACTTTTAATTTAAAAATAGCTGGTGATATTTCATCATATAGTCCTACAGCGATTACTACTACTACTAATAGTGAAATCCAATTTAATGCAGATTTAACAATTCAGGATAATATGGAATTTCAGAATATCAATATTCTTACCGGAGTTCTAACGTTAAATAGCCCAATCTCAATTTCTGGTAATTTTGTAAACTCATCGGATTTTGAGTCTAACGGTAATAAAGTAACCTTGAACGGTACTACTGATATATCAGTAAACGTCACAGCATTTGACGACCTAGAGATTTCTGCTGGTTCAACATTAATACTTTCTACAGGTATAGAAGTTGGTGGAGATTGGATAACATCGCCTACTTCAGTGTTTACTCCTGGAGCTAACTATGTTGAATTTATTGATGGGACTAAATCTTCAACTATTTATGGAGATAACTCATTTGACTTCTTAACTTGTATAACTCCTGGGAAATCTCTTATATTTGAATCCGCAAAGACCCAAACAATTGGGACTTTAACTTTAAATGGTAGTGAGTCAGGGTTTATCACACTAAGCCCATCATCATTTGATAAATTTATTTTAGATAGTACTACTTCAGTCGTTGATTATATAAGTGTTAGTAATTCCACGATCTCCCAGGATATTGACGCTGGATATCACTCTGTAAATGGTGGTGGGAACGAATTAGTAGGCCCTCCTAAGTGGACATTTCATAGAGATATCTATGAATGGACTGGTGGAACTAATACTAATTGGAATCTATTAACTAACTGGGAGATGACATCAGATAGGTTAAATCCTACAGTTCCACCAACATCGAGTGACTGGGTTATGATTCCTGGTGGTTTAACAAACTATCCTAATATAACAAGTGGAAATATAGAAGTTAAGAACCTTAATATCTCTTCTGGTGCAACAGTCGAAATATCAGGTACTACTGTATTAAATCCGGATAACTTTAATAATGAAGGTACACTTAAAATATCTGATAGTGCTTTAACTATTGTTAATGATATTGACTCTGGAACAGTTGAATATAGTGATTCTTCAGATATGGATATTCGTGATTTTGGAACTACAGATTATTTTAACCTTAAATTGAGCGGGTCAGGGACAAAAACTATTCTAAGTGGTTTAACGGTTGCTGGTGAGATAAATATATCTGACGGTATATTAGATAGTAATGGTAACGATATTAATATCTATGGAGATTGGTCTCAGGGGTCTGGTGCTAGTTTTACAACAGGAACAAACAAGGTTTATTTTCAGGGTAATTCTACTATTCAAAACGATGTAACTTTTTATAATATAGAGGTCTCCAATGGTGCTACATTATCCTTAGCTGGGGATATTATAGTTTATTCTATAGATTTATTGGGTACTGTTAACGGAGGTACATCTACCCTTGCTGTAAAGAAAGACTGGAATAATACATCTGGGACTTTTAATAGAGATACTGGAATAGTTGAGTTTTTAGATGATGCTGAGATCTCGGTAATTTCTGGTAATACTGTATTTAATATTTTAAGAAGCATTGATACAGCTAATACACCAGATAAAATATTAGAATTTACTACAGGAACTACACAAAGTTTTTACGACTTAGATATTGATGGTGACGCTATTGGAACCAGAATAGTATTAAGAGGAACAGCAAATGCAGACTGGAATTTTAAAAACCTTAAGGGATCAGTAGCTCAGGTTTCATATGTCTCGATTTTTTATGGGCAGGTTGATGATTTAGGAAGTGATATAAATGCTTCAGATAGTATTTTTGATGCCAATACTGATGAAACCCTGTCTGGTACACCAATTGGATCAGTTCATTGGATAGATGTTACTCCTGTAATACTTACATGGGAAGGGGATGACGGTGGTGATTCTACAAACTGGGATGTTGCTGCAAACTGGGATAATAATCAAGTTCCAACTATTATTGATACTGTAATAATTACAACTGCAGGTACTCCTCCTGTATTAACCTCAAATTCAATTACAAATAACTTAACAATTTTAGCAGGAGCTACACTAGATACATCAACATTTGATCTTGAAATAGATGGCTCCTTAGATATTCAGGCAACAGGTACATTAGTTCGATCTGGAGTTGCTTCTCAAAATATTTCGAAAACAGATATAGATTCTGGAACAGTAGAATATGGTGGAACTACTACAATTCAAGATTATTCAGGTGTGGATTATTTTAATCTTGTTATTAATGGTGTAACTGTAACAGCAGCAGATAATTTAGATATAGCAGGAGATTTAACTTTAACTGCAGGTATATTTACACATGGTTCTAAAACTATATCTTTTTCTGGTGGCCTTGATTCGACTATTACTGGAGCTTTTACTTTTTATGATTTAGATATAAATAAAGATACAAGTATTGATCAAGTTAATTTAAGTTCAGATATAGTTATAGATAATGACCTGTTTTTAAATCAAGGAATTTTAGATTTTGGAACTACAAGTAATAGTATTAAAAACGATCTAAACTTAAATAGTGGATCTCTTTCTGCTGGGAGTGGAATCTTAACTCTTTCAGGTTCATTTAATAACAATGGTGGAACTTTTACAGCACAAACTGGTGAGGTCTCAATAGATGATATTTCAAAAACTACTGTAATAACAGGATCAAATACTTTTAATGTATTAAGTTCTGTAACTGACGATAAAACTATAAGGTTTACTGCTGGTGCTACCCAAACCATTACTACATTAACAATTACTGGAAGTACAAATAAAATTGATCTTTTTAGTACAATTCCAGGTAGCAGTTGGAATATGTCTGTTACATCAGCATCTATTAATAATATGAACTTACAGGATAGTTTCTTATTAGGTGGAAATGACATAACTGTTAGCGATACCGATTGTAATGATATAAGTAATAATAAAACTACTGGAACTAACCCTCTATGGGTTTTTGTATCAACATTTACCTGGACTGGTGGTGGTGCCGCTGGTTTATGGAGTGATATTGCTAACTGGGATACAGGAGTTGTTCCAAATAACGCGACATATGATGTACTTATACCAACTACTCCTGCTGGGAATGCTACAAACTGGCCTGAATTATTAGCAAGTGGTTTAACATTGGATGAATTAACAATTGAAACAGGTGCAATCTTAGATTTTAATGGTGCAGATTTAGCATTAACAACATTGAATCTAAATGCTGGTGGTGAGATAAGACTAAATGGTGACGAGACATACACCGCTACAACAACTACATTAGCTGGTTCTGTTGTATATTATGGGTTTGCAAATGCTGGAGTTACAATAGCTACAAGTTTACCTTTAGGATATACATATTATGATCTTGAATTCCAAGATACTACAGGTTTTAATGATATCTGGGAGCTGGGTAATAATTTAGTTTTAAATGCTGGTGGTACATTAACAATAACAAGTGGTGTTTTGGACTTAAAGGGCTTTAACTTAACATCTCCTACAGTTATACAAAGTGCCAATGGTGGAATTATGTTAGAAGGGTCTGAGACCTATACCGTAACAACATCTACACTTTCTGGAACTACAACATATTATGGCACAGTTGGTGTTAATATACTTACAGGTCTTAACTTAGGAAATGCATATACAAATTTAACTTTTACTGGAGATGATACCTTTAGGTTAGGTGCAGACCTAGCTATTACTGGGGATATGGTAATTACAACTGCAGAGTTAGAGTCATTAGATTTTTCAATTTCTATAACTGGGGATTTAACCGGAACTGGAACATTAGATACAGTAGCTATGGTTACTGGGACTAAGAGTCTGAATATAGATGGGGATATCTCTTTATCATCATTAATTAATCCAGCTTTTAGTGCTGGTGGTTTTACTGTTGCAGGGGACTGGAATGTAACAAATTATACATATACAGGTGAAACATTAACATTAGATGGTACAACAACTCCTACTTCTATAACTTCAAATGGGCAGTCCCTAGGTAATATTTTAATATCTAAATCTGCAAATACTGATATCGTTAATATTTTAGATCCAATAGTGAATGCAGGGAATGTAACGATTACTGCAGGAAATTTAAATACGGGAGATAACTCTACTGCAATATCAGGTTATTTAACCGGGGCAGGTATATTTGATTCCTCATCTATTACTGGAGCCAATAAGTTAAATATTGATAGTTATGTCACTATTGATAATTTTGTTAGTACAAATACAGGTGTAGCAGTCGATGGTTTTACTGTAGCAGGTAACTGGGATGTTGCAAATTATACTAGTACTGGTGGAACCTTAGAGTTTGATGGTGGCACAGATACTACTATTACTTCAAATGGACAGGCTTTAGCTAATATTCAGATAGCTAAAGATTTAATTGGGGATACTGTAACACTCTTAGATACACTAGTTAGTGCTGGAAATGTAACTATTGTCCAAGGAACATTCATCACTGGTGATTTTTCAACAGCTATAACAGGAATACTTAGTGGAGCAGGTATTTTTAACTCCTCGGCAATGACTACAGGTCAACAGTTAAATATTGATGGAAATGTTACAGTAGATAATTTTGTTAGTACAAATACAGGTGTAACAGCCGATGGTTTTACTGTTGCAGGTAACTGGGACGTTGCAAATTATACTAGTACAGGTGGAACTTTAGAGTTTGATGGTGCTGCAAATACAACTATAATGTCTAATGGTCAGGGTTTAGGTAATATTCAGATATCTAAAGATTTAAATGTTGATACTGTCACACTTTTAGATCCATTAGTAAATGTTGGGAATCTAACAATTCCTGTAGGAACTTTTATAACTGATAACTTCTCTACAGCAATTACTGGTAATTTAACAGGAGCTGGTATCTTTGATTCCTCTGGTATTACCGGAGCTAATATCTTAAATATTGATGGTAATGTTACTGTTACCAATTTTACAAGTCCAAATACTGGAGTTTCTATTACTGGTTTTACAGTAGCTGGGGACTTTAATGTTACAACCTATACTAGTACTGGTGGAACTTTAACATTTGATGGAGCGGCAGATACTATTTTTACAACAAATGCCCATACCTATGGTGTCATAAATATAAATAAAGATACAACCGCAGATATATTAACACTGACCGGAGTTCTAACATCCGGGGCTATAACTTTAACCCAGGGTGTTCTAAATGCTGATACAAATAATGCAGATATAACTGCCGCTGGTTTTGAAGTTCCTAGCGAAGCCAATGCTCAGTTTATTGGTACAAATCAAACAATAACTTTAACTGGCGGTAACCTAAAAAGTATTGAGCTATTTAATCTTTTAGTTACTGGTGCTGTAACTATTACTGGTGATTCAACTACTGCTGGAAGTTTTAGTCAAACAGGTGGAACTTTAACTACTGGAGTTTTTAATCTGATATTAGGTGGGGCATCTAATACTTTAACAGGTGGAACTATAACAATTCCAACAACTGGAACTATAGATAGTGGAGTTAATGATTTTACAGTTTCTACACTAGGTAGTCTGATTTTATCTGGTGGTAGCTTAACTGGTGCTGATCTATTTATATCAAATACATCTGGTACAGCTTCTATACTGTCTTCAACTGCAGCTTCTACAATATCAGCAGCAAACATAGATTATACTGGGGCTTTTGGAACTATAGATATTGATGATATTAGCTTTGATATTAGTAGTAGCTGGGATGATTCTGCATTTTCAGGAACATGGACAGCACCAACAACATCTGGGGATATTACATTTACAACAGATCCAGGAACCTTAACTTCTAAAGCACTTCATGATTTATATAATATTATTGTAGATGATGGTGTAACTTTAACAATGTTGGCTTCAACTGGTATTACTGTAAATAATGTAACAGTAGGACCTACAGCAACAGCAACTTTAATTACTGGTGATAATTTACTCACTATAGGTGGAAACTTAACTGGTACCGGTGTATTTAATTCTTCTGCTATAACAGGGGTCAATAAACTTAATATAGACGGAAATGTAACTGTAAATGACTTTACAAGCCCAAATACAGGTGTAGCTATCGATGGTTTTACTGTTGCAGGAGACTTAAATGTTACAAATTATACAAGTACTGGTGGAACTCTAACATTTGACGGAGCAGTAGATATTACTTTTACAACAAATGCTCATATATATGGTGTCATAAATATAAATAAAGATACTACAGCAGATATATTAACACTGACCGGGGATCTAACATCTGGTGCAATAACCTTAACCCAGGGTGTATTTAATGCTGATACAAACAATGCAAATATAACAGCAGCTGGTTTTGAGGTACCTGTGGAAGCCAATGCTCAGTTTATTGGTACAAATCAAACAATAACTTTAACTGGAGGTAATTTAAAAAGTATCGAGCTTTTTAATCTATTAGTTACTGGTGCGATTACTATGACTGGTGATTCAACAACTACAGGTAGTTTTAGTTTAACAGGGGGCTCATTAACTACTGGAGTTTTTGCTTTAACTCTTGGTGGAGTTTCAAATACTCTAACAGGTGGAATAATAACATTACCAACTACTGGTAGCATAAATAGTGGTGTAAATGACCTTACTATTTCTACTTTAGGCCGTTTAATACTATCAGGTGGTAGTTTAACTTGTGCTGATCTATTTATATCAAATACTTCTGGAGCGGCTTCTATATTGTCTTCTACTGTAGCTTCTACAATCTCAGCTGCAAACATTGATTTTACTGGGGCTTTTGGTACAATAGATATTGATGATATTAGCTTTGATATAAGTAATAGCTGGGACGACTCTGGATTTTCAGGAGCATGGATAGCACCCACAACTTCAGGAACAATGACATATACAACCATTTCAGGTACCTTAACATCTGCAACTGGGCATACATTGTTTGATATTGATGTAGATGATGGTGTAACTTTAACACTTCAGCCATCTACAGGTATTGTTGTAAATAATGTGACAATTGGAACAGCATTAACAACAGCAGAATTAGATACTGTTAATGTTGATATAAGTATAGCTGGAGATTTAACGGGAACTGGAACGTTAACTTCTGGAATAAATACTGTTACAGTCGCAGGGGATTGGGGAATTGCAACTCATACACCCCACGGAACTGCAACAAATGGGATAATAGACTTAACTGGAACTTCGGCTATTAATAGTGCTGGAACTCAAACATTTAATACCCTAAATATTTCTGGTGCCATTACTTTAAGTGCAGCTATAATTATATTAAACGATATAAACATAAGTGGTAATTTAACCGATGGTACCCAGGATATTACAGTCGCAAGAAATTGGAATAATACAGGAACATTTACAGCATCTACAGGGACTGTTTTCTTAAATTCAACTACCACGGCTAATATTACAGGTAGTAATACTTTTAATGCATTAACATCTACTACAGGAAGTAAAACAATAACCTTTGAGGCAGGATCTACACAGACTGTTGCAACTTTAACTATAAATGGTTCTGCAGGTAATTTAATAACTTTGGAGAGTTCAATACCAGGTACTAAATGGAATATTGATAATACAGGAACTAATAGTGTTACGTTTATATCGGTTAGTGATAGTGATATTACTGGAACAGTAAATATTAATGCTGGTAATAATAGTTTAAATAGTGGAAATAATGATATTACAGGAGCTGCCGGTTACTGGATATTTACTGTCACTACAATTACTTGGGATGGTAGCACTGATTCAAATTGGGAGGATGCTAGCAACTGGACTCCTCAAAGTGTACCTACATTTAGTAATAATGTTGTAATTGGTGATGTGACGACAGACCCTGTATTGACTACAGATGCCTTTGTAAATAATCTTACCCTTAATAATGTAAATTCCGCTTTAACAATTGCTGGTAATGTATTAACTATTAATAACACTTTAGATAATCTTGGTACTTTTATTCGTACTGGTGCTGGCGGTGAAAGTATAACTAAAACCGACATTAATTCAGGAATTGTTAGGTATATTACAGGTGCTGGAGCTATTGAGGATTATGGTGGAGGAACAGACTATTATAACTTAGAAGTTTTAAGTGGTACAAAGACTTTAGGAACAGCTACAATTATTGCAAATGATCTTACAGTAGATGGAACTCTCACTCAGAATGCTACTATAGATGTAATTAATAATGTAACTATAAATGGAACTGGAACAATTAATCAAAATGCTGATTTAACAATTGGTGAAGATATAGTTATCGATGGAATACTGACTCCTGGTGCTGTAACAGTTAATTTAACAAGTGCTACTGCTGATATTACTGGAACAGGAACTGCAACATTTGGAACTTTAAATGTAACTGGAACCACAACGTTAGGTGACAATATAACTGTAAATACAGATCTTACTGGAACTGGTATTTTAATTGCAGCTAATAATACAATAAACCTAGGTGGTTCTTGGACAATCCAGAACTTTACTCATGATACTTCTACAGTTATTTTTAATTCAACTCAGACTATAACAACAGGGGCTGATTTTGAGTTTTACAATTTAAGTTCAACTGGTGGAACAACCTTAACAGTAGACGAAAACCTAACTGTTCAGGGTAATCTTTCAATAAATAACATTCTGGCTCTTGATGCTGATAATTTAGAATTATATGGTAATAACTTATTAACAGGAACTGTTACGGGGACAACAGGAAATATCAATGTTCATCAAACACCGTTAACATCATCATTTATTGATTTTAATAATGCTACAACAGCAGACCTATTTTTTACTGGGAATGTAGTTTTATCAAATAATTTTACTACATCTACTGCTGGAAATATTACTTTCTCTGGAACAGTAACAGGTGCATCTAACCTAAGTGTTAGTAGTTCAGCTGGAAATATTACATTTACTAATAATTTAAATATCAATAATTTAACAGTACCAACGGTTAGTGGAGATATATTGTTTTCTGGGAACATAGTAAGTCAGGATTTAACTCTATTATCTACAACTGGTGATATTACATTTAATGGCTCAGTAGATACTGATGATCTAGATGTAACTGCTAGTGGTGTTGGTAAAACGGTTACATTTGCGGGAGTTTTAACAAATATAGGAATTAATTCCGCAGCTTCAGTTCCACTCTCTATTGATGCTGATAATATTATATTCCAAGCTAATGTAGGTATCGAAACTACAACAGCCTTAGCAACAATTACTGGAGCTGTAGATATACAAGGAATAACTATAACATCTGGTTCTGATTTAACTTTTACTGAAGATATAACTCTTTCTAGCTCTGCAGTATCCATAGATACTTCTGGATCAAATAGAGATTTAACATTTGGTTCTACAATAAATGGTGGCTTTGCCTTTGTTGTTAATGCTGGTACTGGTTATGTAGATTTTAATGGGATAATTGGTGGTACTACAGCTCTAACATCAGTAACTGTTGATTCTTCACGGGCCGATTTATCTGGTGTTACTGGAATAACTGGTAACTTTGATATTAATACACCTGTTGCAAACGGTATTATATTATTAGAAGGTGCTTTGTATAATGTGACTGGTATTGTAACTTTAGATGCTGGTGATCAAACCACAACTGGTGGACTATTTATTGATAATTCAACTTTGGCAAAAACATTTACAACTGGGAATATGACCACAGTTGGTACCACATATATTTATGGTATAGAAAACTTAACATTTACTAATAGTGCCTTAACTTTTAATGATGTACACCTATTTTTAGATGGTGATACAATTAGTATAAACAACGATATAACGTTAGATAATCTAGTTCTATATGGTGGAATAATTGATCTAAATGGTAATAATTTAACTGTTAATATGGATATGGTTCTACTTGGAGCTGGGTACAATATAGATGATGGCACCACTGGTGTAGTTGGAGCTTTTGCATATAATCATGCAGATAGAGTAGCAACTATAAATACCGGACTATTAACAGACTTTATAAGTGGATATAACCCTGGGTTTGTTTTTCCTGGAGCATATTCAGGTGCTTACACTAATTTAGATTCCTCAGTTATTTCTGTTACTAATAACTTCTACAATAATGGAACCGATATGTCTGCTACAGCAAACTGGAACTTAAATATCCCTAATAATGATAATGCAACAACTGCCTTTGCAGAGGCTTACAATATGAATGTTCAGTGGGGTACAGCAAACTTTAATATAGCGTCGTTAATATCTGTGATTCCAGATGTGAATTCTTCTAATTGGGAAATTACAGAACCAGATTTTGATTTAACTGCTACTGGCCTTAAAACTATGTATGATGATGTTATTTTGATAAACCTAGTTAGTGGGGCATTTGAAAACAGTAATAATGAGATTTCTGCAGCCCTTGCGACTGGGTTAATTGGAGTTTTTGATAATGCAATTAATACTGGAGATCTAGCTTCATATACTGATCCAGAATGTACCATAACAACAGATGGGGCAGGGGATATCGCTCTCTTTTATTTGAGAGTTGAAAATTCCCCAACTTACCGATGGAATACTGATGCAACAGGTCTCTCTGCAGGAACAGGAACGGATCGTGGTCGATCAGGTGTTGCTGCTGTAACTAGAACAACAATTCCAAATTTAGTAGCATCAAGTAATTCTTTGACTGTTTTTTATACCTTAATTGATACAAATAAAAATAGAGTTAAACACTATCCTATAGGTAGTAAGATCACAGGTATACTTGATGGTGCTAAACCAGCAATAACTCAAATCTTAGCTAGTACACATGCCACAGGAACAGCCGATACCTTCGATGGTCATAATTATTTCGACATAACATTTTCAGAAGATGTATCCTACGATGTTTCAGGTGGACCTTTTAGTACTTTCCCTGTTGTTAATAGTCGAAGCAGTGGATATGCCTTTGGTACTTATGGTGGAGATTTAGGATATATTGAGGAAAATGGTGCCAATGTTGATGTTGTAGGTCTATTCTCATATCCAGGGAACTATTCTTCAGGATCATTTGATGGAACAGCTAATTCAAACACTATTTATAGTACTGCTGCAAATCAACTTAGAATTAATGTAGTTGCGTATCAAAATACTGGAATTTGGCCCGGTTATTTAGGTAGCATAGCAACCAATATAGATACATATAATAAAATAACAAGTCCGAGTGCTCTATTCCATAGAAATAACTTTAACTTAGAGCAAGTAGATTTATTAGCAGAACAGACTGATGCAGAGTTAATTACTCAGTTAACAGATGGTTCTACCAGAGTTATTACAGTTCCTGGGAATGCTGATATTACAGATAGTGCCGGTAACTCTTTAGAATCCTCTACTCCTAATTATGATGCTTATTATAAAACCCCAGGGTTTATTGGGGGAACAGGTTGGGATGTTTTTCCTCCATATTTCTCTAAACAGGTACTAGAAAATGGTGACATTACCGAAGTATATGAGATTTATTACTTAGACTATAATTTAATTGTAGGAAACAGAATTGTAGATGAAATAAATTTTCATGTTCTTGATGATCATATAATGCAACCTTTCTGGATATCTTGGACTGGTTGGGATAAAGGAACACCTACTACAGCTACAAGACCAGACCCAATAGGTGGTCTTAGAGAAAATACATTTATGGGTAACTCCGGAGCTTATGCAATGGGTGTTATTGGAGATGCTTCTAGAATTAGTACACCTATTCTTGGAATGAATACAGCAGTAGATACATATATGCTTAAAACACCTGCTCCAGTATCAACTTTGATTAATTCTCCAGATGATAACTATTTTTCACTTCAAATAGACGAAAGCCAAAACTGGTTATTAAAAAGTTTAATGAATCTTACTTATGATTCCTCTGTAGGTCGAGCTACAGATTATGCTGGTAACTTAATGCCAAGTTCAAATAACAGTTTAGATGCATTCCAATGGATTCCACCAGAGATACTGTTAAGCCTAAGTATTGTGGATGATAGAACAGTTTATCTCCAGTATACAAAGGACATTTATACAAATAGCCCTACAATTCCTATTAGAACCGGAATTACAAAAGATAGTTACTCTTTAGCATATAGTGAGGGAAATAGTATCGAAAATGTGTTAGCAATAAAAGGTACTGCAACAGATACTGTTGGTAAAAGTGAATTCTTATTAACTTTTGCAAATCCTATAACTGCAAACGATATGGTTACTGCTAGATTAGTTACAAATACATTAACTATATTTGATAAATATGGAACCGAAACAGGTCCTGATGAAAGAAGATTAACAGATTTAGGGCTAGGCCTTGTTACTCCAGCTTATGGAAATGACTCCTTGCATTATGATGGCAGATTAAGAAACGAAGATGGAAGTTTAAAAGATTTTGATGGTACAGGCCGATTAATACCAGAAGATATAGTTATTGGAACAGAGATAAATGGATCTAACAATCAAAGCTTAGGTTTGACATTGTTATATGATATCGATACAGATCTCTCAGCAGCAATAGATTACGACACCACAGATTCAGTATATAATCCTGGATTGTGGTTACCAGATAATATGGTTGGTACTTATATCTATACTACATTAAATCTCAGAGAGTTATCTACTTCAGGTTCAGATGGTGATTATAAACTTTTCTCTGTAGACAATTTGGATAATGAACTTGAAGTTGGAGGTACTTTCCAATTTATCTATAAGTTAGCAGCAGCAGAAGATCTTTACTGTGTAGCTCTACCAGAAGGTGGGTCATATCTTACAGATCTAGTTCCTTGGGAGTTTGATCTAGATTCATTAAAAACCCAAAGAGGTGGGGTAACTATTGTTAATAATGTTATTAATCCTCTAGATGATCAAAAAACTGAGATTTATGTAGAGCAAGATAAACCAGGTATGTCCACAATTTCAGTATTTTCATTAGATGGAACTGTTATTACAAACTTACAAAAAGGTAGACTTTCTGCAGGAACTTACAGATATCAATGGGATGGTAAAAATAACTCAGGAAAAGCAGTAGCTAGAGGAATCTATTTTATTAAAGTTATAGCTCCAGATATCAATGAATCTAGAAAAGTACTGATAGTTAAATAGGTGAATATCTCAGTAATAATACCAACATATAATAGAGCTATAATGTTAAAAAGAGCTATAGGTTCAGTTTTAGGACAGACATCTAAAGCGACTGAAATTATAGTAGTTGACGATGGATCGACAGATGAAACATCCACTCTTTTCCCAATGGAAAATGTAACTTATTTTAAGATAGAACATTGTGGATATCCTGGTAAAGTAAGAAACAGAGGTGTAGAACTATCAAAAGGCCAGTTTTTAGCATTTTTAGACTCGGATGATGTTTGGCTTCCAAATAAGTTAGAAGAGCAAAGACAATATTTTAAAAATAACCCTGAATGCCAACTTCTTCATACTAAAGAGAGATGGATTATGGGAGATAAAGTAGTTTCCCAAAAAAAGAGAAAACATAAAAAATCTGGAGATGTCTTTTTAGAATCCTTACAGGGTTGCATATTAGGTCCGTCTACTGTGCTACTAAACAAGGATCTATATAATAGGTTTAATGGTTTTGATGAGACTATAGAAGTAGGTGAAGATTATGATCTCTGGCTTAGAATTTGTAATGATACTAAAGTAGATTATTTAGACAAAGAACTTATAATAAAATATGCAGGACACAAAGACCAACTATCATTTAAATATGGTTTTATTGAGCCCTTTAAAATCCATGTATTAAAGAAGCTTATCATTGGCAATTACCTAACTACTAAAAATAGACTATTAGCAGTGGAATCAATAAATAAAAAATTCGATATCATAATTAATGGCTGTATTAAAAGAGATAAGATATCTGAATCAGTAAACTATGTTAATCAAAAAGAAGATTTTTTAAAGTCTATTTAGTAAAATCTTACCAGATACCATAGTCATTTTTATATTAAAATCATCATCTATTACAGTAATATCTGCAAACATTCCAGGAATTAATGCACCGGCTTTATCCATTCGTAATACAGTTGCAGGGTTAGATGAAGCCATTCTAAGTGCGTGGTCTAAACTTACACCCCATTTTGTTAAGTTAGTAATTCCACCAATCATTGTAGAGGAAGAACCTGCAATTACATCATCATCTTTATGTCTAAAGATATTTTCGTCAGTTAGATAAACTTCTCTTTTATTCGCTAATAAACAACCACAAGTTTGCCCTGTAGGTTTTAATGCATCTGTAATCAAAACAACTTTATCTATTGGTTTCTCTTTTAATAATAGTTTAACTAAGGATGGGTGTACATGTATGCCATCTGCAATTAATTCACATGAAATTTCTGGGTGAATCATAATAGCACCCACACAACCTGGATCTCTATGGTGTAACTTTCTCATGGCATTAAAGAAGTGGGTAGAGTGTAATATACCTGTCTGCATCCCTTCTACCATCTGCTCATATGTAGCACTTGTATGACCTGCAGATAATACAATACCTTTTTTAGTACAGTACAATGCTAAATCTCTCATGTTTTTTAATTCTGGTGCCACAGTCATTAACGATATATTTTCATTTGTCTCTCTAACAAAAGACTTCATTAGTTCAATATCAACATCTTTTATGCATTCTTCTTTTTGAGCACCTCTTTTTTCCTTAGAAATAAAAGGACCCTCTAAATGAAGACCACGAATTTTTGCACCTTTTTCTTGTCCAATTGCATCTCTACAAGCGTGTAAACTCTTCATAAAATCAAAATCTGGTTGAGGGTAGATTGTTGGACAAAAACTAGTAACTCCATAGTTAATAAGAGCTTCACTCATTCCTAATATTGATTCTACTGAACCATCTTCTGTTCCATAGCCATGTAATCCATGAATATGAGTATCTATAAAACCAGCTGTTAATATGGCTCCATTAAGGTCAATAATCTGGGTATCTCTTTCTAAAGTAAGCTTATTTAATCTCTCAGTACCAACAACATCAAAAATCTGATCATCTTTAATAATAACTGCACCATTATCTATTGATGTATAACCTGTAAATATTCTAGCGTTCTTTAAACATATATATCCCATAATTTTATTCCTCTATTTATAATCTTATGCTATAATTAAAGGCTGTGTCAAGTTAATTTGATGCATCAAACTAACCAAAAATGCAAATGAGGACTATTATGAATTTAAAATTAGAGAACATATTAGACATATTTACAGAAATAAATAACATCCCTAGAAAGTCTAAAAACGAAGAAGCAATATCAGACTGGCTAGTTGATTGGGCTACAAAAAACCATTTTGAAGTAGAACGGGATACATATTTAGATGTTTTAATAAAAGTTCCAGGATCAGCGGGATATGAAGACAGAGAAACTATTATTTTTCAAGGTCATATGGATATGGTATGTGAAAAAATTGTAGGTTCAAAACATAATTTTGCTACAGATCCAATAAAAATGTATCAAGAAGATGGCTGGTTAAAAGCAACTGAAACTTCATTAGGTGCAGATAATGGAATAGCTTTAGCAATAGCAATGGCTTTATCAATAGATCCAGATGTAAAACATCCTCCACTAGAACTAATATTTACGGTAGATGAAGAGACTGGATTAACAGGAGCTGTTAACTTACCTACAAACTGGTTAACTGGTAAGACCCTAATTAATATCGATTCAGAAGACGAAGGTGTTTTTACAATAGGCTGTGCTGGTGGTCGAGATGCAAAAATTACAACTAAGAGAAAACCATACTTAAATAAAGATTTTGATCAAAGTTTAACTTTAATTATAGGAGGACTAAAAGGTGGTCATTCTGGTGTTGAAATACATCTAGAGAAAGCTAATGCAAATATAATATTAGCCAGGCTATTAAATAGTCTTACAAAGGTAGATATTGATTTTGGTATAAACAACATAAGTGGTGGGAGTGCTCATAATGCAATAGCTAGAGATAGTTCAGCTACTATATGTTTAAAATCAACTGACATGAAAAAAGCACAAGATACATTGCTAACCTTAATAGATGTTATTAAAAATGAGTTTTTTTCATCAGACACAGGAATTACATTAGAATTAACTCCAAGTGATAATGTTTCAAGTTTTAGTGATAGAAGTATAATTGATCTTATTTTGGCACTTCCCCACGGAGTAGCAAATTATTCAAAAGAGATGGAGGGAATAGTTGAAACGTCCTGTAATCTTGCAGTTTTATCTACTTCTGAAAAGGACTTTAAAATACTCATGAGTCAAAGAAGTTCTGTTATGTCGAGGTTAGATGAGTTATGTGATAAAATAGATTCTGTTGTTTCATTAGCTAATGGCTCAGCCCGGTTTGGTGGAGGTTATCCCTCATGGCAACCAGACTTTCACTCAGCAGTTTTAAAGAAGTTCACAGCGAGTTATAAAGATGTATTTTCAAAAGACCCAGTAATAGAAGTTATACATGCAGGATTAGAGTGTGGCGTTATTGGAGCAAAATATCCAGAAATGCAGATGATTTCCATAGGGCCAACTATTAAAAGTCCACATTGTCCAGATGAAAAAATGTTAGTTTCTACTATTATGGATATTTGGAAATTACTTATAAATTATTTAGAATTTCACACCTAAAAGATGAATCAATACGGAGTAATGTCCGTATTGATCACCTCAAACACCCTAAAAGTGAATATTCTAACTATTACATTAAAATGATACTCTCTATCTCTAGTAACCTGAAGAAGCTCCTCACCATTAGGCATGTATCATTTTTCTATATTTACTCTTTTTTTATAGTGTATAATATATTCTTGGCATTTTTTTATATTTAATTCTTAATTTCTCCAAATCTCTATTTAGATCTTTATAAGATGGGACAGTTCGTATAATCAATCTGCCTATTCCCGTGCCTTTTAATCAAGATTAAAATACCCCTTCGTGGTTATTTTATTACTATCTTTTAATTTAAGATACTCTGATCTTAGTATATCTAGTGTTTTATTTTTAATTGTAAAGTTTATATTATCACAACTCTTTATAGGTAAAATTTCTGGAGAAGTTCCTGTAATAAAAAGACACTTCACTTCTGAAAGTGTTTTTTTTGTAATGTTTTGTTCAATAATAGTTATGTTTAATTTTTTACAAATGTTAAATATTTTGTCTCTTGTTATACCATTTAAGGATTCACCAATTGTAGAAGTAATAACTCTATTTTTTTTATCTATAAGTAAGAAGTTAGATTTTGATCCTTCAGTAATATGGCCTAACTTATTTTTTAACAGTACATCGTATAAATCGTGTCTAGTAGAGTAAATTTCTGTTTGTTGTCTAAAGGTTAAGTTTTCCTGCTTGATCAATGGGTTATGCCTTTCAGCATCGTAGATTCCTACTTTATCTCCAAATATATATCTTTCTTTATCAGGTTTTATTGCAAACAGTCTATTAGCAGAAAATATTCCTTCAGAATAAGTTAATTTAACATTATATCCTGGTTCAGTAGTTAAGAAGGGTTTTATGTTTTTTACTGCAATTTTTATTAATTCATCAATTGAATAATCATTAATACTAGAGATGGATAGTTTTAACCTTTCGATATGTTCTATAAAAAAAAGCGGTAGCCCATTTTCTATGGACATTACTTCATAAATTTTTATCATGCTTTATTCTAAAATAAAAAACGTGTAATATAAAGTATGGAATATAAAACAGAGATATTAGTTAGACATTATGAATGTGATGCTTACGGGCATGTTAATAACGCGGTTTACCTTAACTACTTAGAGCACGCAAGATCCGAGTATTTAAAAGAGATTAATCTCGATTATAAAGGTTTTGTCGAAGCTGGTTATGGAATATATATTGCTAAAGTTACAATTAACTATAAACTTTCTGCTCTACCTAACGATACTTTATCAATAATTACAAAGCCAATTAAGCGAAAAAGAGTAAGTGGGGTATTTTATCAGCAGATAAAACGTGGAGACGATCTTATTTGCGATGCTGAAGTTACATGGGCTTCAGTTAATAACAGTGGTAAAATGGTTGCAATTCCTTCAGAATGGGACGTTCCCGGGTTAAATGTATATGAAGAGAATTAAATATAAAAAGGATAGATCAGTCCCTAAATACAATGGATTTTTGTTTTTATTATTCCCTCTGATCATATATGCAGGACTAAACCTCTCATTAGTAGGTTCTCTTTTTGTCGATGAGTTAATGGAATTAGGAACATCAGTTCTTACAAAACTTCCAGCTATTGAAAGTGCAATTTCAGAGAACCCTGAATTTTTTGAATCAAATGAGTTTGAACAACTAATGACCCCAGAAGAAAACGCGTTTAATGAGAAGATGAAGCTTCTTTTTATACGTGATAATAGTACAACGTTCTTTTTTGTAGGTCTTTTTATTTTTCTTTTTAACTTACCTATAAAGAATTTCTTTAGGCGTAAAAGAGCTGGTAAAAAAATTGGAACATTTTCCAATAAATATACTAAAGCTCTAATAAATTATTCCCCTGAAATTATTGGAGGCATAGTTCTATTAGGTCTTCTAAATATACAGAGATCCTTGTTTTTTATGTTAAGATCCCTAGATAGTACCGACGAAATGTTTTCTATAATTAGAAATATACTAATCATATCTATATTTACATCTACATTGGGGCTTTTATTAGTCTACTTTGGTCAAAAATTTAGGGTTCAGACTAAATATATTCACCATGTATATTCAAGTGAACGACTGCAAAGGTTGCCTCGTGGTTTTAACTTTCCAGGGCTAAAAGGTCGTTTTTTTATGACTACTGTGTTTTTAACATTTGTCCCCCTAGTTATTACTCTGTTTTATGTTGTTTCAAGTTTTACATTAATAGAAGATTTAAATAGTTTAGATCCAGTTAAAGTAGAAATTCTTTTTGGAGACCTTTTTAATATATTAAGAGCTATTCCAGATGGAAATGGAGAACTTGCAATTAGTGAAGTCTATAAACAAGAAAACCTTCCATATATGGATGGCCTAAGCTCTATTCAGTTACTCTTTGGTATCGCAACAGGTCTATTTTTTACAATTATTTATGTTTTAAAAATGATCCAATGGAGTAATGTATCAATATTAAAACCTATCAAGGAACTACTTCGTTCTATGAAGAGTGTTTCTAAAGGTAATTTGGATTCATATACTGTTGTGCGATCTAGAGAAGAGACTGGTCAGTTATCCAATGGTTTTAATCAAATGCTAGACGGTCTTAAAGAGAGGGAAAGAATTAAGTCTCTATTTGGACAGTATCTTTCTGCTGAAATTTCAGAAGAGATCTTAAATGGGAATGTTGATCTTAATGGGTCTATGTATAAAGCTACAATTTTATTTGCTGATATCCGTGGATTTACTGCTTTATCCGAAACTATAACTCCCCACGAAACAATTAGTTTTTTAAATGAATATTATAATGTATTAATAGGTGTTGTTCATCAGTACGGTGGAATAATTGATAAGTTTATGGGAGATGGTATATTAGTACTTTTTGGTGTCCCAATAGCTTCAAAGGATCATGCTGATCGAGCTGTAGAAGCTGCTTTTACTATACAAAAAAGATTAGAGGACTTTAATAATGAAAGGGTTAAAAATGGTATTTTCACTGTTAAAATAGGGATTGGTATACATACAGGAGATGTTATTGCAGGGAATGTAGGAAACTCTAATAAATTGGAATATACAGTAATTGGAGATACTGTAAATGTAGCTTCTAGAATAGAAAGTTTAACTAAAAAATTCGAAACTGATCTACTTATTGGAGAGAGTGTGCATCAAAGTCTTTCTCCAGGAAATTTAAACAAAAATAAATTCCAAAAATTAGATGGAGTAACCTTAAGAGGAAAACGCCTTAAGGTTAATTTATTAAAACTTATTTCTTAAACAGATAGCCTATAAATTGTATAAAGTTAATCTTTTTACCTTTTGTTAAAAGACCAATTTTAAATAGTTTTGCTGATGCAAATAGAACTAAAATCAGTGATCCCAATAATATACTCATAGATAAAATGACCATCGGGATTCCTGGTGAATCAATTAATACTCTTGTTGTCATAACTGTTGGAGATGTAAATGGTATATAACTTAGGACTTTAGCCATGGTACTATTTGGGTTTGATATTATTGAAGTATTTAACATCCAAGGTATCATTAAAACCATCTGTAAAGGTATCTGTAACTGGCCTAAGTTTTGTTCATTCTCTACATTTGCACCCATAGCTCCATATATAAAAAGATAGAAGAAAAATCCAAGTATAAATAAAATAAAGATTGAAATTATATTTCCTGTAGTTAAAAACCCCAAAGGAATCTCTAACTTTATTAACGGAAGTATTAATTTAATAGCAAGAGCAGCCATTGTCATCCAAATAGAGAACTGTAACAGCCCTGCAAGACCACTACCTAATACTTTACCAAGAAGTATTTTATATGGGTCCACAGAACTTAATAACATCTCTATAGTTTTAGATGCCTTATCTGTTAATACAGATCTAGCTGCACTAATACCGTAAACTACAACCGTTATCATGATCAGAAAAGAAATAGCCATAACAACAATTAATATACCCTGAAAATTTGAATCATCAGTTGATCCATCATCAGAAAGTTTTAGACTTTTCATATCTATCTTTTCAGATAACCAGTTACTCTCTTTTAGAGATAATCCAAGCTGTAATTTTTTTTGATTAAAGACAAAATCCCTTACTGCGTTTAGTACTATTTTTGAGTACTGAAAATCAGTTCCTGTAGAAGAATAGTATTTAATAGATGATATAGACATAATGTCATCAGGAATATAAGTGAAGCCTTTACACTCTTCTTGTATAACTAATTCTTTACCTTTTTTTTCGTTTTCCACAACGATGATATTTAGACCCTCTTCTATTAAAGTAGATTTAAGACTACTTATAATTTCTTCATTTTGGCAATAAATAGCTATAGAGGCATTTTCCTCTGTTTTTTGTGAACTGTTTGATACAAATCCAATAATGACAATTAATCCAATAAAAAATAGAGGAGCTAGAAGAGTCATTAATATAAATAGTTTACCCTTGGTTATTTGTCTGAATTCGTGTTTGAAAATTATTAGAAGTTTATTCATTTTCGATATCTCCTCCCACGGTTTTAATGAAAATTTTATGTAACGAAGGAACAATCTTTTCAAATCTTTTAATAGATATTTTTCCTACAATATTTTTCAGGAAACTATCACTTAAAGATTCATCTTTAAGCTCTACTTCCACATATCTTGGATACTCTATAATTGATTCTACTTCTTCTAAATCCGAGATAAATCCACCATTACCGTCAAATTCTAACGCAACTGATCTGTTACCAAAGGATTTTTTTATATCGGATATTTCACCATTTATAACCGCTTCTCCTTTATTGATAATCATAATATGGGAGCATAGTTTTTCCGCTTGTTCCATAACATGTGTTGAGAATAAAATAGTTTTTCCCTCATCTTTTAAAAGCAGTATTGCTTCTCTTAATTTATCCATACTCAGTGGATCTAAACCACTAAAAGGTTCATCAAGTATTATAAAGTCTGGATCATGTACTATCGCAGTAATAAATTGAACTTTCTGGCTCATACCTTTTGATAGTTCTTCTGTTTTTTTATATTTCCAGTCATTTAGATCAAAGAAAGTTAACCATTTCTGAATTTGTAGATTCAGCTGAGCTGGTGTTTTCCCCTTTAACATACCAAAATAAGTAATAAACTCCGTTACATTCTGCTTTTTATAGATCCCTCTCTCTTCTGGTAGGTAACCTATTTTGTCTTTATCAGAACTTTTAAGTTGTTTCCCATCAAATAAGATAGTACCACTATCAGGATCTAATATATTCATAATCATTTTGATAGTTGTGGATTTCCCGGCGCCATTAGGGCCTAATAAACCAAATATTTGGCCTTTTTCTGTTGAGAATGAAACATTTTTGACAGCATTTATTGAATCATAGCTCTTATTTACGTTTTGCAATTTTATCATAGCTATAAAATACTATATTAGAATTATTTTACCAAGTAGATTATTTTACTAAAGGTAGCTCATCCCAATTTGTTGTATATTCTGGGGACAATAACTCTCTTTTCATCCTCCATTTAGGTTTTTTGGTTCTGTTTAGAGTACAGGTAATTGTACCTTTCCCGTATCGAAGATTTATCTCATTTACACTGTTCTGAATTTTACTTTTTCTCGGGTCTTCTATAGTGAATAAGTCAGGTGTAATTTCTCTGTTTAGTTTTAAGTCCGTTAGTAAAACACTTGTTTTTTTATATTTGAAACCTGGCCTAAATATCTGCCTAATCCCCTTCTCGGCGGCTTTAATAAAGTCAGGCAGATAATCTGAGTAATTTTCTAGATCCATATCAATAGAGTTTCTATACTGTTTATCATTTGTTCTAAAATAGTTTGTTGTTAAATAAAACGTAATTTTTTTTGCTTTAAGTTTCTGCCTTATCATCTTGTGAAAAGCATCTTGTACATAATTTTTTGTAGCCTCTATTAGGTCCTCAAGTTCTGTGGCTGGAGTTCCAAAGCTTTTAGAGCTAATAATAGCTCTATTCTCTTTAACCTCCTCCTCCATATTTATGAAATTTATCCCTTCTAATTCCCACTTAGTTCTAAGGCCTACAATACTCATATGTTTTTTAATCCACCAATCTTCTAGTTGTATAAAATCGTATGCGGTATATACATTTCTACTTCTCAAAAGTAGTGCTTTTTGTCTACCTATTCCCCAGATATCTTCTATAGGGGTATCTTTTAATACAGACTCTCTTATTTCTTCCCTTAACCAAAATATTCCACTACTGTTTTTTTTACCAATGTGGTTTGCTACTTTTGCTAGGGTTTTTGTCTGGGCTAATCCTATAGATACAGGCATACCAACCCATTTTAATATTCTTTTTCTAAGGTCTACCGCTTGTTCAATAGGATCAGAAAAGTCCCAATCTGCAAATGCTTCATCAATAGAGTAGACCTCTACAGAGTCACTGGAATCCATAATTATATTCATTATTCTTTTTGACAAATCCCCGTACAGAGTATAGTTTGAAGAAAATACCTTAACCTTCTTTTTTCTAAAGAGTTCTTTTAACTTAAAAAGAGGGGTTCCTCTAGGGATTTCTAATTTTTTAGCCTCGGAACTCATTGCAACAATACAGCCGTCGTTATTAGAAAGTACTACAATTGGACGCCCTTTTAGGTCTGGTCTAAATACTCTTTCGCAGGAAGCGTAAAAACTATTACAATCTATTAGTGCTATCATAACTTCCTCCCTGACGAAAAAAGTTATGGATTGTATAAGTGACCACCCCCCACATGGTAAAATCTTCCTCTCTGTTTAGTTCTATGATTGGGTAATCTTGGTTTTCAGGGTATAAAAAAAAGCCTTTACTATTTTTTATAAACCTTTTTACTGTAAATTCTTTATCTATTGATGCTATAATAATATCATTAGATTTAGGGGTCATAGATCTATCGACGATTAGAATATCCCCTGGGAATATTCCTGCGTTTATCATAGAGTCTCCTTGTACTTTAAGAGCGTAGGTCGCTGATCTATTTTTTATAAGATAGGTATTAAAATCTAACTCAGACTCAATGTAGTCATTTGCTGGTGATGGAAATCCTGCGTTTATAGGGGTATTCAGTAATGGAATCATATTTTTACTATACATCCGTATAGTAAAAGATGCAATAATAATGGAGCTTTAATGAGCAAAAATTTAAAAAAAATTAGAATCATCATTTTAGTATTTGGAGTTATTTTATTTTCTCTATTAGCTATTAGTACAACAGTAAAAGATTCTCTAGATGAGGACTATATTGGTTTTCAGCTATTCCAAAGCCAACTAAAAAATAATCAGTTCCTTATTACTTCTTCAATATTTGATTCAAAAGAATATAGATCCAAAGATGTAAATAAACTGGTAAATGAATTAGATATTAGTTTTTATATTTCTAAAGACTCAACAATCTTATCTTTTTATCGTCAAATAAACAAAGAGTACGATATCTCCATAAACATATTAGAAGAGCAGTGGGGATTGTTTACAGACTTCTTTCTTATGGATAAAGCTGTAACTGCAAAAGAAGCCAGAGATGCTTTTTATAAAGTTATTATTAAAGCTGATGTTATTAGTGCTAACCTTCACTCTTTAGAAAATAGTTGGAGGACATTTTATATTATTATTTTAAGTATTCATCTCTTTGTCTCAGTATCTCTTCTTATTGCAGTATTTTTCTTAATCAATAACAAAGAAAGTGGAGGTTCTGGAATTATGAGTGTTAGAAATGCTCTGATTCAAGGCCAGGAACAGGAGCGTTTAAGAATATCTTTAGAGCTCCACGATAAAGTTGCACAGGATATGTTTGCATGTCGAATGATTATTAACGAAATAGCAGGTGCCACTAACGATGAAGGTCTTACATCATCCTTCGATAAATCAGTCACTTTGTTAGATGCTTCTATTAAAGAGGTTAGAGATCTCTCTTACTCCTTAAGACCTCCAGCTTTGCAAGCTATTGGTATAGACAGTGCTATCCAGAGTTATATAGATAACTTTTCAATAAAGATAGATACTCCAATAGCATTTAAAGCTATGGGATTAAATAATAAAAATATTGATGAAACTGTTAGTATCAACCTCTACCGGATTTTACAAGAGACTTTAAATAATACTGCAAAACATGCCCATGCTGAGCATATAGATGTTAAACTTATCTACACATACCCATACCTACTTTTAAAAATTGAAGATGATGGTGTTGGTTTTAAATACGTAAAATCTGAGATGAAGGCTAAAGGTCGAAATAAGTTAGGGCTTCCTGGTATAAAGGAGCGTGTATCTCTTTTAGGTGGAGAACTTATAATAAATACTGACAAAGGAGAAGGGACTAAAATACTTATTAAAGTTCCTGTTGAAGCAAATGAAAAAGTGTAATGTAATGTTGGTCGACGATCACCCATTCTTAAGGGCTGGTTTACGAGAAGTTATTAAAGTTAACAATAATTTTTCTGTAGTAGCTGAGGCCAGTGACATAAGTGAATCTCTTAGTGAATTTAACCAGTATAGACCTGATGTTGTGGTTCTTGATATAAACTTAGGTGCTGAATCAGGATTGGACCTTATACAACCCTTTAGAGATATAAAGGAAGATGTTGGTATATTAGTTCTGAGCATGTACGAAGATTATGAATATCTCCGGAAGGCATTTGTTGCAGGAGCTAACGGTTTTGTTGTTAAGGGTTCAGAAACAGATGTGGTTTTATCGGGTATCTCCGTTGTTGCCAAAGGTGGAGTATATCTTGGTTCTAAAATGTCAGAAATATTAGTTAATAGAATGTTATCAGATAAAACTTCAACATCATCATCAGTAGAAGAAAATCATAGGTACGACTCTTTAACCGATAGGGAGCAGCAGATATTTAGACTGCTCGTAAATGGGCTTACATCTAAGCAGATTGGTAAAGAGCTTTATATTAGCTCTAAAACAGTTGATAATCATAAAAGTAAAATAATGGGAAAACTAGAGGTTCATAACTCTGTTGGGCTTTTTAGATTTGCAACAAAAATAGGATTATTGGATAGTTAAAGTGGAAAACCCTAAAAAAGATTGTCTTGCCATCTATAAAGGCCAGCCTGTAATTGTAACAGAAACAGGAAAAAAAATTGATATAAAACTTACCTCTGGAGAGAGTAAAAAGGTTCGAGATAAGGATATTTTAGTTATTCATTCTGGGCCAACAAAATCTCTTAATTTTTCAGATCTTAAGTGTGATATCCAAGAAATTTGGACTCTTTTGGAAGGTGAAGAAATTACTCTTTCAGAATTATCGGAGTATCTATTCGAAGAGGATTCTGTAGAAGCGACATATAATGCTTACAAAATCCTACAAGAACAACGATATTTTATTGGTGAAATAGACTCTATAACTTGTAATACACAGGATGTTATAGATGCTGAACTTCTAAAGCAGAAGCTTAAATTATCTAAAGCCTTAGAATTCGATGAGTCTATATCTAGATTGTCAAAAGGTAATTGGATACCAGAAGATGAAGCAGCTTTAAGGGAAATTGAGTCTTTGGCCCTAGAGCAGAGGACAAATAGTAAAATACTTAAAACCTTAAAAGTTAAAGAGACACCAATAGATGCACATAGGTTTCTTTTAAGACTAAATTATTGGAGTTTAGATAAAAATCCACATCCAGGTCGAATGGCAGTATCCCTTAAATCAACAGTCAAAAACGATGATTATTTAGAATCTACTAACCCTGTAGATTTAACCCATCTAGAATCATATGCAATAGATGACCAAGGAAGTAGGGACCCAGACGATGCTATATCTCTAGACGGTGACAAGTTATGGATTCATATCACAGATGTTGCATCCCTAGTTAAACCACATTCTAATGGGGATGCTGATGCATCGGCTAAAGGTTCTAATTTATACCTTCCAAGTCAGACAGTTCATATGTTACCTCCTGAAGTTACAGATATTCAGGCATTAGGTTTAAACGATGGAAATAATACTCTATCTTTTATGGTACAATTTGATTCAGACTTTAATATTGTAGAGAGAGATGTTCTGTTAACCCGTGTTAAAGTAACAAGATTAACATATCAGGAAGTTGAAGATTCTAAAGATAGTTCTAAATTTGAGCCATTTTACAAAATATCAGAAAAACTTAAGAAGAGAAGAGAGGCTGCTGGGGCTATCTCAATAGAATTACCTGAGGTAAAAATCAGAGTTGATAAGTCTGGAGAAATTTCAATAAAACCTATACATGGTGTTAATAGTCGAAATGTTGTCAGTGAATTTATGTTGTTAGCTGGCGAAACAGCTGCAATTTTTTGTTCAGAGAATAATATCTCTATACCTTATGCCAGTCAGCAAGCTCCAGATGCTAAAGGTTTTCCAGAACCAGACTTGGCATCTATGTTCACATGGCGAAGAAAGTTTAAAAGAGGGGAGACTAAGTTTAGTCCAAGTCCTCATTCTGGTTTAGGGTTTGAACTTTATACAAGGGCTACAAGTCCACTTAGACGTTATTCTGACCTAGTTGTTAACCAGCAGATCCGGGCATTTTTATTAGGAGAAGATACATTAGAAGAAGAAGACCTATTATTAAGGGTTGCACCTGCAGTTGAGTCCTCTAGGAAACTTTCTTTATGTGAAAGAGCATCAAATTTACACTGGAAACTTGTATATTTAGACCGTAATAAAGATGTTGTATTCCAAGGAACTTATGTTGAGAAGAAGGATAAAAACAACGGAATGTTTATTATTCAAGATCTAGCCTTAGAATGTCTTGTTCAAGTTCCTAAGGAGTTGGAACTTAATGATAATGTTAATCTAAAGGTTAAAAAAATAGATATTCCAGCAGGGCTTGTGACATTCATAACGTGTTAATTTAGCTGTTAAAAAAAGTTTTAACATGTTCAGGTAAATAGTGAATATGTTTTTCATAATTCTCTCTGATTTCTGAGGCACTTATAGGTGTTATTTCTCTTTTATGGTCAAATTTTAGATGTGTAATATTTAAATAGTCTGCCAGGATGTCTCCATAGGTTTCTGAGGATATTATGCAGTCTATAGCTGGAAAATCTGATTTTATAAATTTACACCATGCTTCAGTTCTCTGTTCGCTAGGTAGTGCATCTATACTTTTCCTATCAGTAACCTCTATGGATATTTCAGGTGTGTTTTTATAATTCTCATATAACCATGAGTATCTTAATTCCGGTTCTATCGGGTCGTTTTTTGTAACAACTAATAAAATTGTGATTTTTTTGCAGTGTTGTAGTCCATAGGATATCAGATTTAAGTGCCCTGTATGAAGTGGCATAAATTTACCAATAATTAGCCCATTATTGTAGCAATTAATCGTCTTCGTCCTCCGAGGTTCCTGTGTTCACCAAAATAGATTCCCTGCCATGTCCCCATAACTAATTTGCCATCTGTTACTGCTATTGTTAAGCTGGTTCCAATTATCATAGATTTTATATGGGCAGGCATGTCATCGTCACCTTCGTAGGTATGAATAAAATACGTGGTATCATCTGGGACATTTTTATTAAAAAACCTCTCCATATCTATTCTCACTTCTGGATCAGCACACTCATTCAAACTAATGGATGCAGAGGTATGAAGTAAATTTAGTACTAATATACCAGCTTTTAATTCTAATAATTCAGGTAGTTGTTGTAATACTTCTTCGGTTACTAAATGGAAGCCTCTTTTTTTTGCACTTATTGTAATCTCTTTTTGGATTGTCGCCACTATTTGATTACTCCTGGTGCAAGGTTTATAGCATTTAGTCTACCACACATCTGGGCTTCTGTAATCGAATCTGTCATGTCTGATCCTTTAGATAGTGCATAAACTAGACCTGCAGTAAAAGAGTCCCCACAGCCAGTAGTATTTAATGGATTTTTTTCCAAAGTTATATTTTTATCTGTAACATCTTTTCCATTCCAGAATTTAATAGGATTTATACCATCCGTAATTATGGTTGTTATTCCCTGTTTTGCAAGATCACGAATCTTATCATTAACATCTGTCTGTCCAAATGTACTAATAAACTCTTCTAGGTTAGGTTTTATTATATCTGGTTTGTATTCTAGACTGTTAATTAAATCTTCGCCTTTAATATCTAAAATAACCTTTTTATTAGCTGCTTTTGCCTCTTGTACGATGGAAGGTATTACCTTCGAACTGTACCCATCTGCTTTAGTTCCGGATATAATTACATAATCATATATTGCTAAAATACGTCGAAATTGGCGCAGGAGTTTAGCTTCGCATTTTGAATCAACAGTTTTTGCCTCTTCTACAATCTCTGTGGTAGTACTATTTTCTCTATTTAAAATGGTATAACACATTCTTATTTCACTTTTAGAATCTACTGTTGTTATATTCATATTATCTTGAGCTATTAGATTGATAAATTTACTTTTATCACTGCCACCTATATGAGTTAAATGGTTTACATCTGCTCCTAATTGAGCTAGTACCCTAGTTACATTAACACCCTTACCAGACGCGTCTGTTCTATATGTATTGGTTCTATTTACTTCTCCACTATTAAATGATGATAATTGAAGAGTTTTTTGGATTACAGGGTTTAGGCAGATTGTTAAAAACGCTGGCTTCATCGTCTTAGGTAAGATAGGTCTTTAGGCAGTACAATGTTGTTTCCAAACTTATCCTCTCCATAGCCATTCTCTGCAAGGATTTTAATATCTTCTAATACTCTAACATCACCTTCAAAGCAGACAAATTGGTCAGACTTGATATCTAAAGTACCTGTAGCTAGGTGATGTGTTATAGCTCTTTTTGCATAGGATGATATCTTTTCTGCATGTATTGGTGGTAGATCCTCAAAACTGAAGGATTTATTGTAAAGAGTTATATCTTCATTCTCCATAAGATCAATGTAAACTGCTCTTAGGGCAGCTTTTAATTTAACAGAGTCTAATTGAATTTCGTTTTTCTTCCTGATAAATGCCATCTCATTAACAACTCTATTAATCATAAAACGTTTCTGTGCGTTAATAACTTCGTTAGCTCTAAAAAGCTCTAAAGGTATGGCCGCATTATATGTTTTATCATCCATAATCATTTTAATCTGGGTCCCATAGTGCATAACAATTTTAGATATGAGAGTAGATGGTCTTACATGGAAACCTCTATAGTTAGGAATGTTAACTTTAATTTTACCTCTTTTTTCGTAATTAAGAAGAGTCTCTTTACACAACCTTTTTGCCTTTGCAGATAAGCTTAAAGCATTGGCAATAAAAGTATCTATTATTAATGTAACTAACTTAAGTTCAGATATTGGCTGAATTGTATTGTTAAAAAGTGAAGGTTTAAAAAAACAAGCATGTCGCTCAATATAATGGGAACATTTTGTTCCAATATCTAATAAGTGGTAAATAACTGAAATATAACTTTTTAAACCAGGTAGTGTACGATCTGAATTTAGTTTTAAAGACTCTGATAAATAAGTATCAAATAGGGATTGTAGGCTATGGAATCTATTTTCAAAATCCATTAATTTGGATTCATCAAAAACTTCAGGAATCATACCTAGATAATCAGATTTTTTTGTTTTTACTATTTTTTTAAGCTGTCCAAAATCTTCCGCTATATTTAAAAAGTCTGTGGCTAATGACACCGCCGCATGTTCAGCAGCTTTTATAGACCTCTTTTTTCTATTTCTTTCAATGACACCTAAATCTGGATAATCGTTATAAAATGAACAATCAATTGGGCAAACTTTCAGGCTTATTCCTACTTTCTTAAATTGTGCAATGGCATTTAAACTGCAGTTATGTAAGGTTTTTCTTAGTAGGTTATATGCTTGTTTTATATCATTTTTGAAATCAATTTCGGAATCAAGAATTTTATTTTTAGGAAGTTGCTCTATTAATCTTGTACATTTGAAACAACTACCTGAGAAGGATTTTACAACTGCAACGGCCTCTCTAACGGGAAACCACTGTTTATTATGTAGACATCCATAATAATCTAGGAAATCTTCTAAATGTCCAGCTTCAACGTTTAATCTTGCAAGAAATAACTGAGAGTATTCGGCCTCAGCACCTTTATCTGTTATATGCCCTAATAATACAAAAAATACTCTAGATTGTTTTTCGACCGCAAGTAAGTACTTCTCGTAATCAATTTCTGATTCCATAGTTCATAGTAAACCTATGAAAAACTATGTTCAAGCTTTTTGTAATCTAAAAAAAGTTTTTATTTATAGGGGCTATAAGATATTCTAAAAATTTAATATAGTATTTTAATAATAAGAGGTAAATATGAGCAAGATATGGGCAAAAGATTATGAATTAGACTCTCTAATAGAGGAGTTTACAGTTGGTAATGACTACATACTAGATTTAGATTTAATTGAATTTGATTGCATAGCTAGTAAAGCACATGGGAAAATGCTCTCTACTATTGGTATTTTAACAGCAGATGAATATACAAAATTAGCTGAAGAACTAGATAATATCATAATAGATGTTAGAAGTAATAATTTTGTTATAAATAGATCCGATGAGGACTGTCATACCGCTATAGAAGCGCGTTTAACAGATCGATTAGGTGAAGTTGGTAAAAAGATACATACTGGACGAAGTAGAAATGACCAAGTTATTACTGCTACACGTTTATACTCTAAATCATTTATTGAAAAGAGTATTAGTAGTGCTGTTAAGCTAGTATCCTCTATGTTAGATATGGCTGAAAAGAATGCTAATGTACCAATGGTTGGTCGAACACACATGCAAACAGCAATGCCATCTTCAATTGGACTTTGGACAGGAGCATATGCCGAAGAACTCATTGATTGTATTAAGCTTTTAGAGTCTGTATATAATATAATAAACCAAAATCCGCTAGGCTCTGCCGCTAGTTATGGAGTTCCTCTTCCATTAAATAGAGAGTTAACTGGGGAGATTTTAGGTTTTAAAAAAGTACAAAACAACGTCCTTTATGTTAATAACTCCAGGGGTAAATTTGAATCAATGATTCTTGATGCTCTAGATCAGATAACTCTGACATTAAGTAAAATGGCACAGGATTTAATACTATTCTCATTACCAGAGTTTGATTATTTCTCCCTACCAAAAGAGTTATGTAGTGGTTCGAGTATAATGCCACAAAAGAAGAACCCAGATGGATTTGAACTTCTAAGAAGTAAATCTGCTATAGTATCCTCTTGTGCATTCCAGGTTAAGAGTATTATTCGATCTCTACCAAGTGGATATAACAGAGATTTTCAAGATACAAAAGAACCATTTTTAAGAGGTTGTAAAACTGCTTTATTATCAATAAGAGTAATGGAGCTTTCTATTAAAAACCTAAAAGTTAACGTAGATAAATGTCTCGCAGGTTTTACTCCAGAAATATATGCTACCGACGCTGCATTAGAATTAGTTGCAGGTGGTGCATCTTTTAGAGATGCATATGTTGAGGTTGGTTTAAATGTAGACAAACTTGGACAAAGAGATGCGGTGGAATCTATTAAAAGTAGGACTCATACAGGATCAACAGGTAATTTAGGTCTGAATATCGCTAGAGAAGAGATTAAGAAAATAATAAAATCTATGAATTTGTAGGTATACTTTTGAAGTTATACTTATAAAAAAAGAACCCCACAAATCTGTGGGGTTCATTTTTTATAATATTAGATTATTTTATATTTTCAGCCTCTTGCATAATATTCATACAAAAGTCTCCAATATGTTCAATCTGTCTTACAATATCAATATATGTTAGCTCAGCTTTAACATCACTACCACCTTGTATTTGTCGTCTAGCTGACTTCTTTAGTGCTGTTCTGTAACTATTTATTTTAGCTTCAGTAGTTTTAGCATCAGCGACTTTATAATCAGATTTTTCTGCAGATAAGTTGTGTACCACATTTTCTAAGAACTCACCAACAAGAGTTTCATATGGAAGCAAATCATCCATGGCAGATTTATGGAAAACAAGACCTTGTTCATTCTGCTTAGTTGAGATGATCATCAATTTGTAACAACTATCACCAATACTCTCTAATTCGTTAACAATTCTCATTAGTGATGCAGCTATTGTAAAACCTTCATCATTTAAGTTTTCTCTGGTACAAGCAAGTAGGAATTTGGAAATTTCTTCCTGCATTTGGTCTGTATAATCTTCTTGCTTTTTCATTTTGGCAAGTTCTTTTTCGTAATCGGCTTTCTCACCTTTAAGTACATCCCTAAATTTGTTAAACATTTTATTAACAATTTTAGACATAAATAGAACTTCTTCTCTGGCTTTTAAAAGATATATTTCAGGAATATCTTGGAAACCAGTACTCATATAATCTAATTTGTAAGGTGCATCTTCAACTTCATTTTTAGGCTGTTTTACAATTTTAGTTACCATCATCTCAAACTGAGGTACAAACCAGATAAAAATTAAAGTCACAGATACACTTTTAATTGTATGGAACATAGCCATAGTAAATCTTGGGTCATCCCCAGGAACTATAATTTTAACAAGGTTTAAAAATGGATAGAAGAATATCAATATAATAGTCGCACCAAGAACATTGAAAAGAATATGAACCATGGCAGCTCTTTTAGCATTAGTATTAGCGGTAACAGAAGCTAAAAATGCATCAATAGTTGTACCAATAGTAGAACCAATTGCCATTGCTGCTGCAATTTCTAGAGGAAGTCCAATTCCTGCACCATCTGTTCCTACAAGTATTAAGATAACACCCATTGTCGCACTAGAAGAGTGAATAATGACTGTCATTATTGTACCAATTGCAACAAAAAGAATAATAGATAAAAAGCCTAAGTCAGTTAATTGTTCCAAGCTTGCCATATAGGTAGCAGCTTCTTCTTTTCCAGGGAGTAGTTCTTTTAGTAGGTGAAGACCTAAAAATAGAAGTCCAAAACCTATAAAAAACTCACCCCAATTCTTCTGACTGCTCTTTTTACTAAAAAGAAAAAGTGGCATACCAATACCTATACAAGGAATTGCTATAGCTGACATACTAATTTTTCCAATAAGGGCTATAATCCAACTTGTTACAGTTGTTCCAATATTTGCACCCATAATAACACCGATTGATTGTGTTAAAGTTAATAAACTAGCATTTACAAAACTTACAACCATAACTGTAGTTGCGGAAGATGACTGAATTATTGCAGTAATGAAAACACCTGTTAATACTGCGGTAAATCTATTTGAAGTCATAAAGTTTAAAATACTCTGCATTTTATCACCTGCAGCTTTTTGTATCCCATCACTCATTATTTTCATTCCGTATAAGAAAATACCTAAACAACCAGCAATTTCTAGAACTACAACTAAATATTTGAATATGGTAGAAATAATTTCCATTTAATATACTCCTTAATATAGAATATAAATCAGATTGTGGAAATTAAAAATATAAATTCTAATATATCGATTTTTTTTTAGAACAATCCTAAGAATAAGGAGTGTTTATCTTCAATGATAACGGGGATTGTATATGCAAAATGCTTAACTGAAGACCAGTTTAGGATCTTATAAACACTTGATTTCCCCTGTTATCATTGTAGCACTTATGATCAACCCGTTTATTATAGCCATAATATAATTTTATTATGACTTATAATATTCGTTTATTTGATGTGTTCAACCTCTTGCATAATATTCATACAAAAGTCTCCAATATGTTCAATCTGTCGTACAATATCAATATATATTAGCTCAGCTTTAACATCACTACCACCCTGTATTTGTCGTCTAGCTGACTTCTTTAGTGCTGTTCTGTAACTATTTATTTTAGCTTCAGTAGTTTTAGCATCAGCGACTTTATAGTCAGATTTTTCTGCAGACAAGTTGTGTACCACATTATCTAAGAACTCACCTACAAGAGCTTCGTATGGAAGAAGATCATCCATTGCAGTCGTATGAAAAACAAGCCCTTTTTCATTCTGCTTAGAAGAGATAATCATTAACTTGTAACAACTATCACCAATACTTTCTAATTCGTTAACAATCCTCATTAATGATGCAGCATTTGTAAAACCTTCATCATTTAAGTTTTCTCTTGTACAAGCAAGTAGGAATTGGGAAATTTCTTCCTGCATCTGATCTGTGTAATCTTCTTGTTTCTTCATTTTAGCAAGTTCGTGTTCGTAATCAGCTTTTTCACCATTAAGAACATTCCTGAATCTATTAAACATTTTACTAACAATTTCTGACATAAATAGAACTTCTTCTCTAGCCTTTAAAAGGTATATTTCAGGAATATCTTGGAAACCTGTACTCATATAATCTAACTTGTATGGAGCATCTTCAACTTCGATTGCAGAATCTTTTACAAGAATTGTAACAACTTTACTAAATTGTGGTACAAACCAAACAAATAGCAGAGTAGCTGAAATATTAAAAATTGTATGAAACATTGCTAAAGTGAATCTAGGATCGTCTCCAGGAACTACTTTGTTTACGAAGTTTAAAAATGGATAGAAGAATATAAGGGCTAACATTGTTCCTAGAATATTAAAAAGAATATGTACCATTGCTGCTCTTTTAGCAGCAGTATTTGCTGCAATAGAAGCTAAAAATGCATCGATTGTTGTTCCTATATTACTTCCTAAAGCCATAGCTGCAGCTATTTCTAATGGAAATCCTATACCTGCGCCATCGGTTCCAACTAATATAAGAATAACACCCATTGTTGCACTAGAAGAGTGAATAATAACAGTCATTATGGCACCAATTGCAACAAAAAGAATAATAGAAAGAAAACCTAAATCAGTTAGCTGTTCTAAGCTTGTCATATAAGAAGCAGCTTCTTCTTTTCCTGGAAGTAACTCTTTTAAAAGATGCAATCCTAAAAAAAGTAAACCAAATCCTATAAAAAATTCTCCCCAACTTTTTTTACCACTTGATTTACTAAAAAGAAAAAGTGGCATACCAATACCAATACAGGGAATTGCAATAGCAGACATACTAACTTTTCCAATAAGTGCAATAATCCAACTTGTAACTGTTGTACCTATGTTTGCTCCCATAATAACACCGATAGATTGAGTTAATGTTAATAAACTAGCATTTACAAAACTTACAACCATAACAGTCGTTGCAGAAGATGATTGAATAATTGCTGTAATAAATACACCTGTTAAAACAGCTGCAAATCTGTTAGAAGTCATTAAGTTTAAAATACTCTGCATTTTATCACCTGCAGCTTTTTGTATTCCATCACTCATTATCTTCATTCCGTACAAAAATATACCTAAACAACCTGCAATCTCTAAAATTACAATTAGATATTTAAAAAAGTTAGAAATGATTCCCATTAAAATTCTCCTTAAAATAGAATATATTTCCGATTGTTGAATTTAATAAAATAAAATTCAATCTATTTAATGATTTCTAACACAATCCTAACAATAAAGAATAATTGACTTAATTTATTCTTAAGCCTATATCTTCTTAGGGTCTAAATGTATTCATAAAGGATAATTGACTTAAATTATTATTATTCTTTAGAAATTATGTTTAAGTTTAGATGGTAGGTTTATTGACCCCTAAATGCCTACTGTGGTATTCTTTTACCACAATAATAAATAAATGAAAGGGGCCTTAATGAGTTTCTCACAACCCACTAAATTGGGGATAGTAGCATGTCCAGGTGGTCAAAAGTTTGCAGACGAAATTATTACCAACTTAAAGTCTATATATTATAGACGTTTCGAGAAAAAAATTAGGAATCTTTCAAAAGTTTATGGTGTTAGTGAGCCTGATGCTATTAAACACCTAAATTATGATAATGATCTAAGTTCACAACAAGTGAAAATTTATGGTGATCCTGAAAAATATAGGGTTCCATCCTTTAAAGTTCCAGGTATCTTTACAATGTTTGCCAATGGAGAACTAAAGGCTGAGATAAAATACTCTATAAAAGGTATGGATATTTATATCGTTCAGGATGTAGAGAATGCTGAACCTATTCAGTATAGTACTGGGGAGCCTGTATTCTGTTCTATTAACGATCATATATTTAACTTATTAGTTACGATCGATGCAGTAAAGCAGTCTGGTGCTAGAAGTATAACGGTGGTTGTTCCTGTTTATCCATATTCAAGACAACATAAAAAGAAAGGCCGAGAAGGTCTAACCGCATCGTCTTTAGGTCGAATTCTTGAAGAAGCATGTGTTGATAGAATTTTAACATTGGATATTCACTCTAAAGAGATTGAACATACTTTCAAAAAATTAAACCTTATTAACTTACATGCATCATATCAAGTATTACGTAAGTTAAGTAATGTTATGGATCTTCATGAAGAGGATATGGTTGTTGTTTCTCCAGATACGGGTGCGATTGATAGAAATAAATTTTTTGCAAGTTCTCTGCAAAAACCTCTGGCATTATTATATAAAGAGAGGGATTATTCTAAAGTAACAAAGAGTGCTAACGACTCAAATATTACTAGTGCTAGGTTACTTGGAGATGTTTCAGGTAAAAATGTTTTTATGGCTGATGATATGTTAGGTACTGGTGGTACCATGATTAAAGCCATGGAATTGTTAAGAGAAAACGGAGCAAAAAAAATTGTTTGTGCAGTATCTCTTCCTCTATTTACTGGTAAAGCTATGGAGTATTTTGATAAAGCATATGCTGAAGGAAAGTTTTATCGAATTATAGGTACAAATGCTGTAACTAAAAGTGAAGAACTACTTTCAAGGGAGTGGTATGTAAGTGCTAGTGTTTCTAACTTATTTGCACGAAGTATATCTAGGATACATCATAACAGATCTATGAGTCCAATATTAGATAATAGTAAGATGATTCAGCGTATGTTGAATCAAAGTAAGAAAAAAGATAAATAAATAATGTCGTAGTATTGACAATATTGGCTATGATTGGTAGATTGCACGAGCGTTAGCCCTTGTAGCTCAGTGGTAGAGTACGTCCATGGTAAGGATGGGGTCACCGGTTCAACTCCGGTCAAGGGCTCTTGTGCAAGCTGGGACGCAAATATCGTTGACATAATTGTTGATTACGCATAATGTATATTTAAATCAGGAGAATTGGTTAATGGCTAAAGGAAAAAAAGGCGCTGTTGAGTTAATAGCACTACAGTGTACAGAATGTAAAAGAAGAAATTACACTACTCAGAAGAATAGAAGAAACGTACAAGCAAAGCTTGAGCTAAAGAAGTATTGTAAATGGTGTAAGTCTCACATATTACACAAAGAGACAAAAATTAAGTAGATTGCATACAGGCCAATAGCTCCAATTGGCAGAGCGTCGGTCTCCAAAACCGAATGTTGTTGGTTCGAATCCAACTTGGCCTGTGTTTTTTTATAGTTAATCGGGAGAAATGAAATGGGTAAAATAAAAGCATTTTTAAGCGAAACTGTAGTAGAAATGAAGAAAGTTGTATGGCCTAGTTGGTCTTCTGCTCTATCTTCAATGAAGGTAGTTCTTGTTTCTACAGTGCTGTTTGCTGTGCTGTTTGGACTTGTAGACTTTTTATTATTAAAAGGTCTTTACGTAATGTTCTAACAAGAATTATTTGCTATGTTTTGTTTTTAATAGGAATCACAGGCTTGAAGTCTGTGATTTTTTGTATGTAAGAAGAAGGTAGATTTATGGCTAAAGGTTGGTATATTCTTCATGTCTTTTCAGGGCATGAAAACAAGGTTGAGAAGTATATTCAGATGTACCGAGAAGAGGGTGTTTTTGGCGATGTATTAACAGACGTTAAAGTACCTGCGGAAGAGATATCTGAAAAAGTTAACGGCAAAACTCGTGTTGTCAAAAAGAAAATTTTACCTGGTTATGTAATGCTTGAGATGGATCTACCAGAAAGAGGTTGGAAAAAACCTTGTGTTGCCATACGTAAAATTCAGAGTGTTTTAGGGTTTCTTGGAACAAGTGGTGATTCTAAACCGCAACCTATAAGTTCTGAAGAGGCAAAGTCGGTACTGCAGAAAGCTGGAGCTATTAAGGCAGATAAAGGTCTTCTTGTTGGACAAGACTTTGTTCCTGGTGAAAAAGTTCGTGTTACTGAGGGGCCTTTTGAATCATTTTCTGGTGTTATAGAAAAAGTTATGCCTGAAAAAGGTAAACTACAAGTTGTAGTTGGAATATTTGGACGGTCTACTCCAGTTGAAGTTGAATATCAGCAAGTAGAGCGAGTTTAATTAGTAATTATTATGGGAGCCTAAGATTAACTTAGGTGTTAGTACCATAAAGGAGATATAATGGCAAAGAAAAAGGTAACAGCAGTTGTTAAATTGCAAGTTCCTGCAGGAAGCGCAACTCCTGCACCTCCAGTTGGACCAGCTTTAGGTCCTCATGGAGTTAGTGCGCCACAATTTGTTCAGCAGTTTAACGAAAGAACAAGTAAGCACGAGAAGGGTATTTTAATACCAGTAGTAATTGAAGTTTATTCTGATAGAAGTTTCTCTTTTATCACAAAAACTCCTCCAGCTGCAGTTCTTTTAAAGAGAGCAGCTAAATTGAAAAGTGGATCTGCAGAGCCGCATAAGGTTAAAGTTGCTACTTTAACTGTTAAGCAAGTTCAAGAGATCGCTGAATTAAAAATGCCAGATTTAAATGCAAATGATGTTGCTGGTGCAATAAAAATCATTTCTGGTACTGCCCGTTCAATGGGTATCGTGGTTGAGGGGTAATAGATGAAGCATGGAAAGAAATATAAAGAAGCTGCTTTAAAAGTAGATTCTACAGTTTTATATTCTACTGTTGATGCATTAAATCTTGTGAAAGAAGCTTCTTTTGCTAAATTTGATGAAACAGTTGATGTATCTGTTAAGTTACATCTTAAGAAGAGTCATACAGTTAGAGATACTGTAGTTCTTCCACACCAGTTCTCTGGAGATAAGAAAATTTTAGTATTCGCTAAAGGCGATAAGGCTGTTGAAGCTGAAGCTGCAGGAGCAACTTATGTTGGTGCTGAAGAGCTTGTTGCTAAAGTTAAAGATGGTTGGTTAGACTTCGATGTTTGTGTAGCTACTCCTGATATGATGAGAGAAGTTGGTAAGTTAGGTCCTGTTTTAGGTCGAAGAGGTTTAATGCCTAACCCTAAAACTAGAACTGTAACTATGGATGTTAAAGGTGCTATAGCAGAACTAAAGAAAGGTCGAACAGAGTTTAGAGCTGATAAGACTGGAGTTGTAGCTATTGCTATTGGTAAGGTTTCTATGAGTGCAGAGCAAATTCAAGAAAACTTAGATGCTTTTACTACAGAGCTTAAAAGAAAAAGACCAGTTGATTTAAAAGGTGACTTTGTTAAATCTTTATCTCTTGCGTCTACAATGGGCCCTGGTGTTAAGGTCGATTTTAAATAATCGGTTACTGAAGGAGATATTCGATGGCAGAAAAGAAAATACAACAATATAAAGTAGATGCTGTAGGTCAGCTAGAAAGACAATTCAGTCAAGTAGGAAGTTACTTCTTAACTGATTATAGAGGTCTTTCTGTAGAGCAGATTACAGAAATTAGAGGCAAGCTTAGAGCGTTAGATGCAGAAATTCATGTTGTAAAAAACAATTTTGCAAAAAAGGCATTTGAGCTTATTGATGTTAAGGGTTTAGAAGAGTATCTTGTAGGACCAACAGCTGTAGCACTTGTTAAAGGTGAAGCTGGTCCAGTTGCTAAGGCACTGTTTGCTGCTGCAAAAGAGACTTCTTTAGTTGTTAAGGGTGGATATGTTACTGGTGATCTTATGGATCCAGCAGAAGCAGAATTATTCAGTACTCTTCCTACTAGAGGCGAAGCTATTCAGATGTTAATGTACGCTATGAATGGTGTTACATCTAAACTTGTTAGAACAATTCAAGCAATTGCTGATCAAAAAGCAGAAGCTTAAAAATAAAAAAAATTAACAGCGTTAGTCTTCGTAGTTGTTTGCTATCGCTGTGACTATAATTAGGAGAAGATAATATGACAACTGAAGAGATTTTAGATGCAATTGCATCAATGACAGTATTAGAAGTTTCAGAGCTTGTAAAAGCAATGGAAGAGAAGTTTGGCGTATCTGCTGCTGCACCTGTTGCTGCTGCTGGAGCTGCTGCTGGAGCTGCTGAAGAAGAGCAAACTGAGTTTGACGTAGTATTCAAAGGTTTTGCTGATGGTAAAAAGATTCCTGCAATCAAAGCTGTTAGAGAAGCTACAGGACTTGGTCTTAAAGAAGCAAAAGAGATCGTTGAAAGTTCTGATTCTGTAATTAAAGAGGGTGTATCTAAAGAAGATGCAGCTGCATTAAAGGAAAAATTAGAAGCAGCTGGTGCTGTAGTTGAAGTTAAGTAATAATTATACTTTTTTAATAAAATAATTTTTTCTCAACTAACCACCTCAGAGGCGACTCTGAAGGTGGTATTGTTGTCTGGGGGTAGTTTTAAGTGTTTGTTCGAGATAAGTCAGTAGCCCGAAGTTATATTGGGAAAGAATATGATGAGGTAATGGAATTACCAAATCTTATAGACATTCAATTGTCATCATATGAGAAGTTTTTACAAAAAGAAACTTTAGAGAAGGGCGGAGCTCTTCAAGATCAAGGTTTAGAAAGTGTATTTAGATCTATATTCCCTATTGAGAGCTCAAATGGAGAACTAACCCTTGAATTCAATAATTATATATTGGATACAAAAAAAGAGTTAATAACCGAATCAGTTTGTAAGAAGAAAGGTTTAAGTTATTCTTTACCTGTTAAAGCAAATATAAATCTTGTATTTAATAATACTGGAGAAATTAGACAAAAAGTTCTTTATATGGGTGATGTTCCATTAATGACAGGTCGAGGTACATTTATTATAAATGGTGCTGAGCGTGTTGTTGTTAGTCAGATTCATAGATCACCAGGTGTTATTTTTTCACGAGACAAAGATGTCTATTCATCACGAATAATTCCGTATAGAGGTTCTTGGTTAGAGTTTGAAATTGATCAAAAAAGAGAACTGATTTACGCAAAAATAGATAGAAAGAAAAAAGTTTTAGGTTCACTGTTTTTAAGAGCATTAGGTTTTAAAAATAGAGAGCAAATAATCGAGCATTTTTTTGTAACTGAATCTGTTAAGGTGACTAAAAAGAGCAAAGAAGATCTGATTAATAGATACTTCGCTAAAGCTGTTTTTGGTCAAAAAGACGGAGAAGATAAAAAACTATATAGAGCTGGTGAGAAAATTCATCCACATGATATTGATGAGATGTTATCTTCCGGTGTTAAAAAAATTGACATAATTGATTTTGATGCAGAAGGATCTTTAGATTCTCGTGTTATTTTAAACTGTTTCGAAAGAGAAGAGTCAAAATTTAGTAAAGATGATCTTGAAAAAGATGAACCATCAAGAGAAGAGGCAATTGCTCAAGTTTATGCAATTCTTCAACCAGGTGAGCCAATTACTGTTGAAAGTGCAGAAAAAGACCTTAAATCAATGTTCTTTTCTTTAAGAAGATATGAGTTAGGTTCGGTTGGTAGATATAAATTAAACAAAAAATTCGACTATGAAGATGATAATAACTCTTTAGTACTTGAGATGAGAGATATTGTTAATACTATGTCTCAACTAATTAAAGTATATGAAGGTGACGCATCTATAGATGATATTGATCATTTAGGAAACAGAAGAATTAGAAGTGTTGGTGAACTTTTAACTAACTCTTTAAAAGCTGCATTTTCAAGAATGGAAAGAATTTCAAAAGAGAGAATGTCTCTTAAAGATAATGAAGCTTTAAAACCTCAAGATCTTATTTCCATCAAACCAATTGTGGCTGCAATAAAAGAATTTTTTGGTTCTTCTCAGTTATCTCAATTTATGGATCAAGTTAATCCACTTTCTGAGTTAACACATAAAAGAAGACTAAATGCATTAGGTCCAGGTGGTCTTTCTCGAGATAGAGCAGGATTTGAAGTTCGTGATGTTCATTATTCTCATTATGGAAGAATGTGTCCTATTGAAACTCCCGAGGGACCAAATATTGGTCTTATCGTTTCATTGGCAAACTATACAAAAGTAAATGATTTTGGTTTCTTAGAAACTCCTTATAGAAAAGTTGTAGATGGAATGGTTACTCGAGAAGTTGAGTATCTATCAGCAATGGATGAAGAAAAGCATTATATTGCCCAAGCAAGTGCTGTATTAAGTAAAGAAGGAAAGTTATTAGAAGAGAGAGTTGCTGTTAGAAAAAGTGGTGACTATTCTACAAAAGTTCCTTCAGATATTAAATACATGGATGTAAGTCCAAAGCAGATTATTTCAGCTTCAGCATCTTTGATTCCATTTTTAGAGCACGATGATGCAAACAGAGCCCTGATGGGTTGTAACATGCAACGTCAAGCTGTTCCTCTTTTATTTCCAGAAGCTCCACTAGTTGGAACAGGAATGGAAGCTAAATGTGCGTACGATTCAGGTGTTTTAGTAAAATCTACAATTGAAGGTGAAGTAACTTATGTAGCAACTGATAGAGTTATCATTAACCCTACAGATGGTTCAGAGCCTGTTACTTATCCTCTTACAAAGTTCCAAAGAACTAACCAGGATACTTGTTTTAATCAGAGACCGATTGTTAGTAAAGGTGAAATTGTTAAGCCTGGTGATATTTTATCAGACGGACCTTCTGTTGCAAATGGAGAACTAGCACTTGGTAAAAACTTATTAGTTGGATTTGTTCCTTGGAATGGTTACAACTATGAGGATGCGATCCTTATTTCTGAAAGAATTGTAAAAGATGATTATTATACTTCAATACATATAAAAGAGTTTGTTACAGAAATTCGAGAGACTAAACTTGGTCCAGAAAAGTTAACTAGAGATGTTCCTAATACAGGAGAGAGAGCTTTAGAGCAGTTAGATGCTGAAGGGATCGTTCGTGTTGGAGCAAAAGTTAAGTCTGGTGCTATATTAGTAGGTAAGGTTACGCCTAAAAACGAAACTGAAACTACTCCAGAATTTAAGCTACTTAACTCTATCTTTGGTGAAAAAGCTAAAGAAGTTAGAGACTCTTCATTAAAAATACCACATGGTGTTGAAGGTACAGTATTAGATATTCAGCGACTAAAAAGATCAGAAGGTGATGAATTATCTCCTGGTGTAGAAGAAGTTGTTAAAGTTCTTATTGCTACTAAGCGAAAGCTAAAAGAGGGTGATAAGATGGCTGGTAGACATGGTAATAAAGGTGTTATTGCACGAATATTACCAGTTGAAGATATGCCTTTTATGAAGGATGGAACATCATTAGATATCTGTCTAAACCCATTAGGTGTACCGTCACGTATGAATATTGGTCAGATCTTAGAGACTGAGCTTGGTTGGGCTGCTGGAACTTTAGGTAAGTTCTTTGAAACTCCAGTTTTCCAATCTGCATCTACAGAGAAGATTGAAGATATTTTAGAAGAAGCTGGATTACCAAGAAGTTCTAAAGTAACACTTTACGATGGTTACACAGGAGAGGCTTTCAAAAACGACGTTTTTGTTGGTTATATGTACTACTTAAAACTTCATCACTTAGTTGATGATAAAATGCATGCCAGATCAACTGGTCCTTATTCATTAGTTACTCAGCAACCACTTGGTGGTAAAGCTCAGTTCGGTGGACAGAGACTTGGAGAGATGGAGGTTTGGGCATTCCAAGCTTATGGTGCAGCCCATACACTACAAGAGCTTCTAACAATTAAATCAGATGATATGGTTGGTAGAGCTAAAATCTATGAAAGTATTGTAAAAGGTGACGTTGCAACATTTGCAGGTGTCCCTGAATCATTTAGAGTACTTGTACAAGAGTTAAGAGGACTAGCCTTAAACTTAACAATTTTTGATGAAAAAGGAAGAGAAGTTCCTTTAACAGAAAGAGATGCTGAGATTATTGATAAACAGGGCAGCCGGTTCTAAGGAGATATAGGTAATGAATGAACAACAAGATTTTGACCATATAATGTTAAAGCTTGCTTCACCAGAACAGATCAGAGCATGGTCTTATGGTGAGGTTAAAAAACCAGAAACTATTAACTATAGAACACTTAGACCAGAAAAAGAGGGTCTATTTTGTGAGAGAATCTTCGGAACTACTAAAGAGTGGGAATGTTACTGTGGTAAATTCAAATCTATTAGATACAAAGGTGTTGTATGTGATAGATGTGGAGTTGAGGTAACTCACTTTAAAGTAAGACGTGAAAGAATGGGACATATTGAATTAGCATGTCCTGTATCTCATATTTGGTACTACCGATCTGTTCCTTCAAGAATGGGTCTACTTTTAGATCTCTCAATTGCTGCACTTAGAAGTGTTTTATATTATGAGAAATATATAGTAATTGAACCAGCGGATACAGATCTTAAGAAACATCAATTATTAACTGAAGAAGAGTATGCTGAAGCTAGAGATAGATATGGTGTTACTTTTACTGCAGGTATGGGTGGTGAAGCTGTTAGTTCTATACTTGAAAACTTAGATTTAGATACTTTGTCTGCTGAGTTAAGAGCTAAAATGGCTGATAAAGGTGCTAAATCTGATAAAAGACTTCTTAAAAGAATTGAGATAGTTGAGAACTTTAGAGATTCTGGTAATAGATGTGAGTGGATGATATTAGATGTTATTCCAGTTATTCCTCCAGAGTTAAGACCTATGGTTCAGTTAGATGGTGGTAGATTTGCTACATCTGACTTAAACGATTTATATAGAAGAGTAATTAACAGAAATAACAGACTTAAAAGATTGATGGCTCTACACGCTCCTGATATTATAATCAGAAACGAAAAGAGAATGTTACAAGAAGCTGTAGATGCTTTATTTGATAACTCTAAAAAGAAAAAAGTTGTTAAAGGTGCATCAAACAGACCTCTTAAATCTTTATCTGATATGTTAAAAGGTAAGCAAGGTCGATTTAGACAGAACTTACTTGGTAAACGTGTTGACTATTCTGGTCGATCGGTAATTGTTGTTGGTCCGAATTTAAAACTTCACCAATGTGGTTTACCTGCAAAAATGGCATTAGAGCTATTTAAGCCGTTTATTATGAAAAAACTTGTTGAAAGAGACATTGTATATAATATTAAGAAAGCTAAAAGTTTAGTTGAGCACGAAACTCCAGAAGTTTGGGCAGTACTAGACGAAGTTGTTAAAGAACATCCAGTTCTTTTAAATAGAGCGCCAACTCTGCATAGATTAGGTGTTCAAGCATTTGAACCTGTATTAGTTGAGGGTAAAGCTATCCGTCTTCACCCATTAGTTTGTCATGCATTTAATGCTGACTTCGATGGTGACCAGATGGCTGTTCACGTACCTTTAACAAGAGCAGCACAAATTGAGTGTTGGACTTTAATGTTGTCTGATACAAACTTAATGTCACCTGCAAATGGTCAACCAGTTGTATATCCATCACAGGATATGGTACTTGGTATCTATCACTTAACTAGTGAGAAACCTAAAGCTCATGGAACTGGTAAATATTTCTCTTCATCTGATGAAGTTTTATTAGCAGTTCAAGCTGATGCAGTTGAGTACCAAGCATTAATCAACGTTTTGGTTGAAGATGAGTGGATTAAAACTACTGCTGGTAGACTAATTTTTAATGATGTTCTTCCAGATGAAGTTGCATATGTAAATTATAGATTAGGTGATGATCAGATTAGAGATCTAATTTCTCATACATACGAAGAGCATGGATCATATGTTACTGTTCAGATGTTAGATATTATTAAAGATACTGGGTATAAGTATGCAACTGTTTTTGGTGCATCAATCGGTGTTGATGATATTTTAATACCAGACGCTAAAAAAGAGATGATTGACGCTGCAAATGCTGAAGAGAGCAAGATTATTAACCAATATATGCAGGGTCACATCACTTCTGATGAGAGATATAACCGTGTAGTTGAGGTTTGGTCTACTACTAATGATAAGTTAACAAATGAACTATATAAAAATATTGAAAAAGACCAAGATGGTTTTAACAATATTTACATGATGGCAAACTCTGGAGCCCGTGGTTCTAAAAACCAGATCAGACAATTGTCTGGTATGCGTGGTCTTATGGCTAAGCCTTCTGGTGATATTATTGAACTTCCAATTAGATCTAACTTTAAAGAGGGTCTATCGGTAATAGAGTTCTTTATCTCTACAAATGGTGCCCGAAAAGGTTTAGCCGATACAGCTCTTAAAACAGCCGATGCCGGTTATCTTACAAGAAGACTTGTTGATATTGCTCAAGATGTAGTTATTAACGAAGAAGATTGTGGAACTATTAACGGTATTGAGATGACTGCTCTTAAAGATGGTGAAGATGTTGTTGAAGCATTATCTGATAGAATTCAGGGTCGATTTACTTTAGAGAGAGTACAGCATCCAATTACAGCGGAGATCATTATCGATGTAAACGAAGAAATTTCTGATAAAATCGCTAGAGATATTGAAGAAGTTGGTGTCGAGACTGTAAAGGTTAGAACTGTATTAACATGTGAAGCAAAACAAGGTGTTTGTAGAAAATGTTATGGTAGAGACCTTTCAAGAAATAAAAATGTTAATATTGGTGAAGCTGTTGGTATTGTTGCTGCTCAATCTATTGGTCAGCCTGGTACACAGTTAACAATGAGAACATTCCATGTTGGTGGAGCCGCTTCTGCAATTACAGAAGATAATAAGGTTTCTTTAAACTACCCTGTTTTAATTAAAAATATGGTAGGTCAATCTGTACCATTAGAAGATGGTAAGATCCTTTTCACAAGGAAAGGTGAGATGACAGTAGCCAAAATACTTGATTCTTATAAAATAGAAAAAGGTGATAAGATCCTTGTTGAAGATGGACAAAAAGTAATTAAGGGTGAAAGAATAATTGATAGAAAAACTAATCCAGTTGATGCTGATGATATAGCTTTTGTTATTCTACACGGTGATGTCTTACTTCTAGTTGCACAGGACCAAATTGTTGTTATTAGAAATGGTTCAACAGTTATTGTTCAACCTAATCAGATAATACCTGCTGAAGAATCAATTGCATTCTTTGACCCATTTAGTGATCCAATTATTGCTGAGGTAGATGGTATTACAAAATATGAAGATATTATCCCAGGTTCTACTTTAAAAGAGGAGGTAAATGAAGATACTGGTAATGTTGAGAAAAAAATCTCTGACAATGCTGCTGAAACATTACAGCCTAGAATTTTAATTGTAGATAAAAAAGGAAAAGAGTTAGCTTCATACTTCTTACCAAATAATGCTTATTTAAGTATTGATGATAACGAGACTATAATTGCTGGTACTACTTTGGCTAAGCTTCTTAAAGAGAGTGCTAAGACACAAGATATTACTGGTGGTTTACCTAGAGTTGGAGAGCTTTTTGAAGCTAGAAGACCTAGAACTGAAGCAATTTTAGCTAAAATTGGTGGACTTGTTAGATTTAAAGGTATTGCTAAAGGTAAGAGACTCGTTGTAGTTGAAGATCCTTATGGTAGAGAATTTAAACATCAGATATTAATGGGTAAACACCTTGTTGTTAGAGATGGAGATACTGTTAAAGCTGGTGAAAAACTTTGTGAAGGTAATATTGATCCACATGATGTCCTTGATATCTTAGGTGAAAATGCTCTTCAGAGATTCCTTGTTGATGAAGTTCAAGAAGTATATCGAATGCAGGGTGTACAAATTAACGATAAACATATCGGTGTAATTGTACGTCAGATGATGAGAAAAATTGAGATTACTGAAGTTGGTGATACTCACTTTATCTACGGTCAGCAGATCGATAAATATTCTTTTAGATCAGAGAATGATAAAGTTGTATCTGAAGGTGGACAACCATCAGTTGCAAAACCTCTATTATTAGGTATTACAAGAGCATCATTACAGATTGATTCTTGGATATCTGCAGCTTCCTTCCAGGAAACTACTAGAGTATTAACTAATGCAGCTATTGCTGGAGACATTGATGAGTTACGTGGTCTTAAAGAAAACGTAGTTATCGGTCACTTAATTCCAGCTGGTACTGGTATGAAACGTTATGCCGGACCAAAGTTGTATAATGAAGATGTTGAAGATTTAGATCAACATGTCCAAGAGATTATGAACGAAAGAGCAAAAGCTGCTCTAGCGTCCCCAGACGAAGAAATTTAAAATTCATTCAAGGGTTTATGCTGAACCCTTGAATTTAATTTCTCAGTATGTTATTTTTCACGAACATGCTGAAAACGAATACCATGGATTTTCCTACTTTGTATCAATTGTACAGGTTCATTGGATATTTAATTAAACATTAGGAGAGGCGAATGCCAACTGTTAATCAATTAGTTAGAAAAGGACGAAAGTCTACTAAAAAGAAAACTAAAGCACCTGCACTGCAGGGCTGTCCTCAAAAAAGAGGTGTATGTACAAGAGTAATGACTGTAACTCCAAAAAAGCCAAATTCTGCACTTAGAAAAGTTGCAAGAGTTAGACTTACAAATGGTATTGAAGTTACTGCTTATATTCCAGGAATTGGTCATAACTTACAGGAACATAGTGTTGTTTGTCTAAGAGGTGGAGCTATTAAAGATTTACCTGGTGTTAGATATCATATTATTCGAGGTACTAAAGATACTTTAGGTGTTGAGTCAAGAAGACAAGCTAGAAGTAAATATGGTACTAAGAGACCTAAGGCTTAAGGGGTAAGAGATGTCAAGACGAAGAGCAGCAGAAAAAAGACCTGTAACTCCAGATTCAAAATATTCTAGTGCAGTTGTTGCAAAGTTTATTTCAAGAATGATGGTTGATGGAAAAAGATCCGTAAGTCGAAAGTGTATTTATGGAGCTATGGATTTCTTAGCAACTAAAACTGAGAAAGAAGCTTTAGAAGTATTTTTAAAAGCTATTGAAAATGTTAAACCAGCAGTAGAGGTTAAGTCTCGAAGAGTTGGTGGTTCTACATATCAAATACCTATAGAGGTTAGAGATAGTAGAAAAGAAGCATTATCAATGAGATGGATAATTTCAGCAGCTAGAAAAAGAAATGGTAAAACTATGTCTTCTAAATTAGGTGCAGAATTATTAGATGCTTTTAATTCAACTGGTACAGCTTTTAAGAAGAAAGAAGATGTTCATAGAATGGCTGAAGCTAATAAAGCTTTCTCACATTACAAATAATAACTTTTTTTTAAATAAACCTAATTCTGCTATTGATAAAATATCAGACTTAGGTTATTTTATTTAAACGCTCTTAACTGAGTGTTTTTGTATGTTCGTTTAAGGCTTTCATACAATGGGCATAGTTTTGCAAATGCAAAGCGATGTCTTGTTGACACAGACTTGTTAATACAAGTAAGTGTTTTTAGCACAATTGATAAATCAATGGTGCTTTACTGGCAGAATGATTGCATTAGGTAATCCGCTTTTGAACCAGGTTTGAAAATATAAATCAACATGTCAAACCGCTAGTTTACTAGAAGGTGATAGATTTTATGCTCAAGCTTATTTTTTATGTTTCAAAAGTAATCCCTAATACAATCCTCTAAAGTAAATATACCCAGAAATGGTATTTATATTATATTTATTAGCAATATTATCCAGGAGGACGGAATGGCTAAGGAAAAATTCGATCGATCGAAACCACATATAAATGTTGGTACTATCGGACATGTAGATCATGGTAAAACAACTCTTACAGCTGCTATAAGTGCATATTGTTCATTTAAAGCTGGAGATGGTAAAATCATGAGTTATGAAGATATTGATAACGCTCCAGAAGAAAAAGAGCGTGGTATCACTATCAACTCTAGACACATTGAGTATTCAACAGAAGCAAGACATTATGCGCACGTAGATTGTCCAGGGCATGCCGATTATGTTAAAAACATGATTACTGGTGCTGCTCAGATGGATGGTGCTGTATTATTAGTTGCTGCAGATTCTGGGCCAGAACCGCAAACAAGAGAGCACATCTTACTTGCAAGACAGGTTGGAGTTCCTAAGTTAGTAGTTTTCATGAATAAGATGGATTTAGCTGACCCTGAGTTAGTTGAGTTAGTTGAAATGGAAATTATGGAACTTTTAAATGAATATGGTTTCCCGGGTGATGATACTCCTATTATTAAAGGTTCAGCTTTCCAGGCTATGTCTGCGATTGATGACACTGAAAAGACTGCTTGTATCGAAGAACTTTTAAATACTATGGATACTTATTTTCCAATTCCTGAGAGAGAAGTTGATAAAGACTTTTTGTTACCAATTGAAGATGTATTTTCAATTTCAGGTCGTGGTACTGTTGTAACTGGTAGAATAGAAACTGGTATTCTTAATGTAGGTGATACAGTTGAGATCGTTGGTATTAAGGATACTCAAACAACTACATGTACTGGTGTTGAGATGTTTAATAAATTATTAGATCAAGGTTTAGCTGGTGACAATGTTGGTGCTCTTTTAAGAGGAATCGACAAAGAAGCTGTTCAGCGTGGTCAAGTACTTTGTAAGCCAGGTTCAATTAAGCCACATACTAAGTTCTCTGCAGCTTTATATGTGTTAACTAAAGACGAGGGTGGACGACACAATCCTTTCTTTAGTGGTTATAGACCACAGTTTTACTTCAGAACAACAGATATTACTGGTACAGTAACTCTTCCTGAAGATAAACAAATGGTTATGCCAGGTGATAACGTAACAATTTCTGTTGAGTTAATTCACCCAGTTGCCTTGACGCAAGGTTTAAGATTTTCTATCCGTGAGGGTGGAAGAACTGTAGCTTCTGGTCAGGTTTCTGAAATAGTCGAGTAGTAATTCGAAATAGGTCGGACCATCCCGGTTCGATCTTATGGGGGAATAATGGGAAAAGAAGGAAAAATTCGAGTTAGATTAAGAGGATTTGATGTACAGTTACTGGATCAATCTGCTAAAGCAATTGTACAGTCAGTACAGAAACAGGGAGCTAAAGTAGCTGGTCCTGTTCCTTTACCTACTAGAATTAACAAGTACACAGTGCTTCGTTCTCCTTTTGTTAATAAAAAATCAAGAGAACAGTTTGAAATGAGAACGCATAAGCGTCTTATTGATATATTAGAACCAACCTCTGCTGTTATGGACGCGTTAATGAAGCTGGAACTTCCTGCTGGAGTTGACGTAGATATTAAACAGTAAGTGCAGATAAAAGGATAGATATTAAATGATAAGTCTTATCGGCAAAAAAGTTGGAATGACACAGGTATTTAACGAATATGGTGAATTGGTACCTGTAACGGTTGTGAAATTCGAATCAAATATTGTTGTAGGTCAAAGATCGACAGCAAAAGATGGTTACGATGCAGTAGTTATTGGTACGGTAGAAACTAAAGAATCAAAAGTTTCTAAGCCTGTTGCTGGTCAGTTCAAAGAAGTTTCTCCTCAAAAACACGTTATGGAGTTTAGAGGATTTGATAAAGAGTGTACTATTGGTGACTCTTTTGGTGTAGAATTACTAGATGGAATATCTTTTGTAGATGTTACAGGTACTTCTAAAGGTAAAGGTTTCCAGGGTGTTATGAAGCGTCATGGGTTCGGTGGTGGTAGAGCTACTCACGGATCTAAGTTTCATAGAGAAGCTGGTGGTACAGGTATGGCTACTTATCCCGGTCGTGTTATTAAAAACACAAAAATGGCTGGTAGAATGGGTAACGATAAAAAAACTGTACAAAATCTTGAATTAGTTAAAGTTGATGCAGAAATGCAAATTGCTTTAATTAAAGGTGCTGTTCCTGGTAGACGAGGCGGACTCGTTGTTGTTAGAAACGCGAAGAAGAAGTAGGGGATATTATGGACAAAAAGGTATATTCAATAGAGGGTAAAGAACTTAGAAGTGTTACTCTTGATGATGCTGTATTCGCTCGTGAAGTAAGCGAAGGTTCTATTTATCTTGCTATAAATAATGAGCTTGCTAACAAAAGAGTTGGAACTGCATGTACAAAAGGTCGTAAAGACGTAAAAGGTAGTACTGCTAAACCTTGGAAACAGAAAGGAACTGGTCGAGCTAGAGCCGGTGACAAGAAGTCTCCAGTATGGGTTGGTGGTGGAACTGCTTTTGGTCCTAAACCAAGAGATTATAGTTATACAATGCCAAGAAAAGCTAAGAGATTAGCTATGAAATCTATTTTAAGTTTAAAAGCTAAGACAGATCTTATTACGGTTATTGAGGACTTCACAATTGAGTCTGGAAAAACTAAAGATTTTGTTAAAGTAATTAGTAACTTTGTAGAGAATGAAAGAACTGTTGTGATTCTAAAAGATGATGATGCAATGGTGAGAAGAGCTGGAAGAAACGTTCCTAACGTTAAGTTTTTAAGCTATAACAGATTAAGAGCACATGACCTTTTCTACGGAAAGAAGATAGTTGTTCTAGAAGGCGCAGTTGAAAAACTGAACGAATTCTACGGGAAATAAAAGGATTTAAATTATGACAATTGATCAAATACTTTTAGAACCGGTAATTACTGAGAAATCTATTAACTTACGTGAGAACGCTAAAAAACAGTACACTTTTAAAGTGAATGTGAAGGCTAACAAATTACAGGTCAAAAGAGCTGTAAGTAAGTTATTTTCAGTAACTGCTACTGATTGTAATATATTAAATGTGAAGAGAAAACAGAAGGCAAACCTTCCTGTTTCTAAAGCTAGCTACAAACGTGGTCATGGTTATACTGCTGCTTGGAAAAAAGCAATAGTTACTCTCGCTGTTGGTGAGAAAATCGACATGTTTGAAGGCGCATAGAGCAAAGGTTTAGGAGGAATTCTGTGGGAATAAAAACTTATAATCCTAGAACCCCGTCGCAAAGATACAGACAGAGTTTAACAACTGAGGGACTTTCAAAAGAAAGACCTTTAAAAGCTCTTTCTAAAGGTGCTTCCAGCAAAGCCGGTAGAGGTGCAGGTGGAAGAATCAGTGTTAGAAGACGTGGTGGTGGACATAAAAAGAAATTAAGAGCAATTGACTTTAAACGAAACAAGTTTGGTGTACCTGGTACTGTAAAAGCTATTGAGTATGATCCAAACAGAAGTGCAAATCTTGCTTTAATTTATTATGCTGATGGTGAAAAACGATATATTATCGCACCAAGAGGCTTAGAAGTAGGCGCTACAATTGTAAGTGGAACTGATGCACCAATTGCTGTAGGTAACGCACTACCATTAGAGCTTATACCAGTAGGTAGAACAGTACATAATATTGAACTACAGCTTGGTAAAGGGGCTCAATTAGTAAGATCTGCAGGTGCTGGAGCACAACTTGCTGCTAAAGATGGAGATTATGTAACAGTAAAACTTCCGTCCGGTGAAATGAGACTTATTTTTCATAAATGTATTGCTACATTAGGTGAAGTAGGAAATCAGGATCACATGAACATCAAGTTAGGTAAAGCTGGTAGATCTAGATGGCTAGGTAAAAGACCAAAAGTTAGGGGTG